>JALCUE010000002.1 GCA_022655215.1 Atopobiaceae bacterium
ACTTGGAGGCCTCCAGCTCGTCGATGATGTCATGGCGCATCGCGTTGGCGATGAGCCGGACCTCGGCCTGAGACCGAGGCGGTCTGATCACGGTTCCCATGTGTCTCCCGTCTACGAGGATGGATGGGCCGGGACCCCGGCGAGGGCCCCGGCCATGAGCAGTCTAGCCCTCGACGACCTTCTTCCAGTCGGCCTCGAACTTCTCGAGACCCTGGTCGGTGAGCGGGTGGGCGAGGCACTTCTTGAGCGCGGCCATGGGCACGGTGGCGATGTCGGCACCGATGAGGGCGGCCTGCGTCACGTGGTTGGGCGTGCGCACGGAGGCGGTGATGATCTCGACCTCGCGGCCGAAGTCATAGTTCTTGACGCACTGCACCATCGTGGCGAGCTGCTCGATGCCATCCTCGCCGATGTCGTCGAAGCGACCGACGAACGGGGAGATGTAGCGGGCGCCGGCGCTCGCGGCGAGCAGGGCCTGGGGCGCGGAGAAGACCAGCGTCATGTTGACGGGGATGCCCTCCTTGTAGAGCTGGTGCGTCGCGGCGAGCGACTCGGCGCAGATCGGGAGCTTGACCACGATGTTCGGCGCGATCTTGGCGAGGTGCTCGCCCTCGGCGATCATGTCCTCGGTGGTCTTGGCGGTCGACTCCGCGGAGACGGGGACGTCCTCGCCCACGATCTTGCAGATCTTGCCCATGTGGTCCTCGAAGTCGGCGAGCTTGCCGCCGATCTTGGCATAGAGGCTCGGGTTGGTGGTGACGCCATCAAGGACGCCCCAGCTCTCGGCCTCGCGAATCTCGTCCAAGTCTGCCGTGTCGATGAAGAACTTCATTGCCGGACTCCCTTCCCATCATGGGACCATCCCATGTCCTAAACGGTATGCCCAAACAAGTGCGCGACCCATCATCCCAGACGCACCGGCTCCGAGCCGCATGACGTGTCGTCAGAGCAGTATCCCAGTGTTAAAGCGGTTTAACAGAAACGTCCCCAAAAGCTTCACGAACGGATGCCGCGAACGCGCTCCTTTGGCCCGCCAACGGCATGAACTAATGAGAGGGCTATTGGATTGCCTTGAGAATCCTCGTCGTTGACCCTTCGAGGTTATAGCACTCGATATACTGCTGGATCGGGCGTTTGATGCAGTCGACGACATAGCGCTGTCCATCGATGTGGACCTTCTCGAGGTTGGTGTAGAGCTTCTCGATCTGCTCCTTCACCTCCGGGTCATTGAAGGCATAGTGGCCGGAGATGTCGAGGATCTCGAGAGAGAGGCTCTCGTCAGCGAGAATGTCCTCGACCTGGAGCTTCGTCTGCTCTCCCACCATCCACTTGCGCCACCGCTCGGTCTTGATCGCCTTGACGAGGAGAACGTTCTTGAGGTCGGACGGTTCGCTTATGAGTCCCTCGTCCGTGCAGATCCTCTCGACAGCGCAGAGCTTGAGATAGGCACGTGTCTCTTCGGTCCCGTACTGCGGGGCCACGTTCGAAGCGGTCACCTGCGCAGGCATGTGCTCAAGAAGCGTCACGTCATCAAGGTAATCGGCGTTATGCTCCTTGAGCCCGACGCCATAGGACTTCGCCATCTGAGCGAGGTCATAGGCATTCTTGAAGTTATAGGTACCGACCTGCTCGGTCTTGCGCGTCAGCGTACCCGTCTGCCCGACGATGAAGGTCGGCATGGGAAGACCGCGACGACCAAGTTCGACCTTCAGCTCCTCGATGAACTCCTCGTACTTTTCGGTCGAGGTGAGACCGCCGTTGGTCTCCTCGGTACCGACCTCATAGCCAATTTCGGGAAGGTCGCGCGCTTTGCGCTCGTTCTCGCAGTACTCAATCAGGTCGACGGTGCGCTTGAGGACGACGTCCAGAGGGATGACCTTGCCGATGACGAAGGGGTCCTTGGTGGGGTCGATCATGAGGAGGTCGAAACCGTTCTCGATGTCGGCGAGGTAGGACTTGCGGGCCAATTCCATGGCCTCATCCTCGGGGAGATGGGCATTGCGCTCGTTGTCGCGCTGCCAGGGCCCTCCATGGTCGCGACACAGATAGTAGAGGCCATCGAAGCCGACCTCATCGGCCATCTCGCGGATGTCAGCCGCGAACCTGCCCTGATCCCATCCGTTGACGTAGCCGCCGCCGAGCTCGTCGGAGTCGACCTGGTTGCGGCTGGCGATGTACATGATTGGAAAGTCGTATTCCTTGGCGAGCTCGAAGCTGCCCTGGAGCAGGTTCGGGGACATCGGCCCGATTCCGAGAAGCGTGGCGGAGTCTCCGGTCTCTTGGAGCTTGAGCAGGCCGCTCACGACATGTTTGATGGGGACCTTCTTCATGATTACCTTCTTCTTTTCGGGACGACTCAGACATGGCTATCGCCAGCCCTCCCGGCCATGCCTGCTCCACACGAGGTGAAGAGGCATGGCCGCAAGCGCGTCGCCCGCTGTTTGGTTGTCTGGGTTCTAGTGCATGAGGTCAGCGGATGCGGGACTCATCGAGTCGACGAGAGATACTATGCCGCCTGGGCCTCGATCTTCTTCTCCGCCTTCTCATCCTTCTTGGAATCCTTGCTCTCAAGCTTGGGCTTGAGAATGCAGAGGAGGGCGACACCGACCGCCGTGCCTATGGCCATGTCGAGGGCATACAGGAGAGGCATGTTCGTGGCTGCGATGACGATCATTCCGCCATGGGGAACGTAGCACTCGACTCCCTGGAACATTGCCAAGCCCGCGCCGACAGCCGAGCCGATCATGATCGAGGGAAGAGTCCCCTTGAGGTCCTTGACGGCGAACGGGATTGCGCCCTCGGTGATGCCGATGAGGCCCATGAATATGGCTGAGACGCCCATCTGCCTGTCGGCGTCATCGAACTTGTTACGGGCGATGAGGCTCGCAATGCCGCAGGCAAGAGGCGGAATGGCGACTGCGACTCGGAAGGCGCCGTTCGGGCCATAGACACCAGTGGTCATGAGGGCCATCGTGAAGGTTGAGGCCGTCTTGTTGACGGGACCGCCCATATCGAATGCCGTCATGAGGCCGATGACCACGCCAAGGAGCACGGCACTGCCGCCCTGCAGGCTTGAGAGGACGTCGGTGAGCCAGCCCATGAACAGGCCGAGGGGATATGCGAGGACATAGATGTAGACCATGCCAAGCACGAAAGCCGTGAGAATCGGGACGATCAGAACCGGCATGATCGTGCGAATCGTCTTGTTGACTTTCCAGCCCTTCATCCACTTGACGAAGTAGCCCGCGGCCACGCCGAGAATCATCGCGCCGAGGAAACCAGTGGTGACCTCGGTCTCGCCGACAGTCACGGGGTTGTTGCACAGATAGCCAAGCACGAAGCCGGGGGCGAGGCCGGGCTTGCCGCCAATGGAGTAGGCGATGTAAGCGGCCAGGACCGGGATCATCATCTTGATGCCGGCCGTACCAATGAGGTTCAGGTTCTTCATGAAGGGATCGGTGACTTCCATGCCACTCGACCCTGCGGTGCCCGAGGCAAGCGAGAAGGCCAGGAACACGCCGCCGATGACCACGACCGGTATGAAGTATGAAACGCCGGTGTTGAACGCCTTGACTAGGTCCTTACCGATTTTCTTAAACATCTTCGCCTCCTAGAGATTCTCTGCGCGGTCGATGAGACCAGCTGGGTCCGAGATGGCATCCGAGGTCCCGACCGTGATTACCTTGCCCTCATCCTCGGCATCCTCGAAACGTTCGTCACCCTCGATGCCCACGTCGATGGCGAGAATGATGGCATCGGCACTCGAGATGTCGTCCTCGTCGAGCTCGTCCTCGATTCCCATGCCCCCTTGTGTCTCTACCTTGCACTCATATCCACGCTTCGCGCACTCCTTCTCGATGGCCTCTTTCGTCATGTAGGTGTGGGCTATGCCGACCGTGCATGCAGCCACAGCGACGACCTTCATATCGCATCCTCCTCCGTGTCCTTCTTCCAGATAAACAGATGGCCGGGTTCACAGTTGGCTGCGATGGAGGGCGTCCCCTCTCCCCCGGTTCCACTGAACCCAATCCTGATAGCATCCGCGAGCAGAGCGGTCCGCTCGCGGATGAGCGGTCTCATATTTCGGTTACCGAATATCATCTATTTAAGCTCTTGTGTTTTGTTATACGAATAACCATTCACCTATGCTTGCTGTTCTCTTCTGGTATAGTTGTCAATGAAAACTTTCTATCTTCGGTGGACGGGGTGTCGACATCCCGCCATTAATGGAAGGAAAGCGGCATGGCATCGAACGAGAGCGTGACCATGCAGGACATCGCCGACCTCCTTGGGATATCGCAAGCTACCGTCTCGTATTATCTCAACGGGAAGTACGAGCGCATGAGCGACGCGACGCGCAGGAAGATTGCCGACGCCATAGAGCGCACCGGCTATGTCCCCAATCTCCAAGCCCGTAATCTCTCCGGCAAGCCAAGCAGGCTCATCGGCGTGCTCATCCTTGACATCACGAATGCGTGGGCGGGACAAATCCTGGCAGGCATTGAGTCCGTTGCCGAGCAGTCCGGCTTCCAGACGATAATCCGCAGCACCAACTTCGACCCGAAGCTCGAGCGCGAATCCGTCGAGATGATGCTCTCGTTGGGCGTCGAAGGTCTCATCATCCAGCCCACCTCTAATTTCAAGGAAATCAATAAGAGGATCACCAGGGCCAACAGACATGTGGTCTTCTATGACTGCAACCTTTTCGACTTCAAGACGAGTTGGGTCAAGACCGATCTCTACGATGGCGTCTATAACGCCATATCCTCCTGCGTGGAGTCAGGATATGAGCGATTTCTCACGGTGGCTGCCGAGCCGGACAGCGCACGCACCCGAGCCGAGCGCTTCGAGGGGTTCAAGGATGCCCTGGCCGCCAATGACCTCGCCTACGAGACGATCAACGTCGATCGTGCCAGTCTCTCGCCATCGAACCTTGAGAGGCTGTTCCAGTCCCACATCGTCACGGCTCACAAGACGCTCGTCTTCGTGCAGAACGTATGGGCACTACCCGCCGTCTATAAGGCGATGAGGTCGTATCACGATCTCATGCCCGATCCCGTCGGACTGCTTGGGATGAACTGTACGGATTGGACCAACCTCACTACCCCAAGCGTGTCGACCATCGTCGAGCCGGTCGCGGGGGAAGGGCGTCAGGCATGCAGGATCATCCTCGACCTCATCCATGGCACACATGAGGAGGACCACCATTGCGCGCTTGATTGCGACACGAATTGGATGGGCACGACCCTGTCGACAACGACGTGAGCCTTTGGCCCGCCAACGGCGAAGGTCTACCTGATATCGCGGACCGAGCCCTTCTCGACGAGCTCGGGGACGAGCACCTTCTCGGTCGGTGTGCCCTCTCCGCCGTCGAGGCGGGCCTTGAGCAGATCGAAGGCGCTCTCGGCCAGCACGTCGACGCTCTGCTCGATGGTGGTGAGCTGGGGCTCGAAGAGCGCGTCAGCCGCAGAGTTGTCGAAGCTCACCATCGAGTAGTCATCGGGGACGCGCAGGTCATGCTCGTAGAGATACTTGCGGATGCCCAGTGCGATGTTGTCCGAGCTCGCGAATATCGCCGTGGCATCGGTCGTGACGATCTTCGAGGCGGCCTCATAACCCGAGGGGATGTGATAGTCGGCCTCGATCACGTACTCGGGCCTGATCTTGCAGCCATGTTCGTTCATCGCGCGCTCGTACCCATCGCGGCGCAGGCGACCCGTGTTCGAGCCCTTCGTGTTCACGACGGCGGCGACGCGCGTATGGCCCTGCTCGATGAGATGGGAGGTCGCCAGATAGGCACCTGCCTCGGAGTCGAAGAGGACCTTGTCGCAGTCGAGGTCGGGGAACACTCGATCGACCATCACATAGGGGACGCTCAGGTCGGCGATGGCCTTCTTGAGCTCGGTCTTGTCGTAGTTCACGCTGGACACGATGAGGATAAGGCCGTCGATGCCCCTCTCGACCAGGAGCTGCATGTTCCTGAGGTCGGCCTGGATCTGGTCGTTGGTGTTGGTTATGAAGAGGGCGTAGCCGGCCTTGCGGGCGCACTCCTCGAGGGACTTCGCGAACGAGGAGAAGAAGCGACTCTCGATGTTGGGGACGATGAGGCCGAGCGTGCGCGAGCGTTGGGTGACGAGGCTCCGCGCGATCTGGTTCGGCACGTAATGACGTTTGCGGGCCACCTCGCGGATGCGCTCCTTGCTCTCGTCCGAGAGCCTGCAGGGACGGTCGTTCAGAACGAGGGAGACGGACGCGATGGACAGTCCCGACTCCTCCGCTATGTCCTTGAGAGTGACCTTGCCCTGCATGTGAGTGCCCTTCCTACTCATCGCCGATCTCCTTGAATCCCTCGCCGAAGACCTCGTGCACCTCGGAGATGACCACGACCGCCTCGGGGTCGACGTCGGCCACGATAGACTTCAGCATACCCAACTCACCCCTGCCGAGAATCACGAAGAGCATGGGTCTACGGTTACCGGACCAGACGCCACGGGCTTGGATCTCAGTGCAGCCACGTCCCATCTCGTACATGACGGAGTTCGCGATCCGCTCGTGGTCCTTCGAGATTATCCACGCGGCACGTTCGGTGCGGGGGCCGTCGATGACCATGTCGATGAGCTTGCCCGTCACGAACATCGCGATGGTCGCGTAGAGGGCGTTCTCAAGCGAGAAGACCGGGATCGAGACGCCGACCACGATGACGTCGCAGAGCATGGAGAGCGTGCCGACCGGCCAGGCGGTCCTCTTGGAGAGGAGCTGCGCGATGATGTCCGTGCCGCCGGTGTTTCCTCCCGAGCGGAACACGAGCCCCAGGCCGAAGCCGCAGACGAGACCGCCCCACAGGGCGGAGAGGAGCAGGTCACCCGACCCCAGCACGGGGACGACCGGGGCGAGGAGGTCGGTGAAGGCCGCGGAGGCGACGATACCGGCGATGGTCCGCGAGGCGTAGCGCAAACCGCCCGAGCGAACGACCGGAATCATGAGCAACATGTTCATGGCGAGCGTCTGCATACCGACGGGAAGGTAGATCCCCTGTTGGCCGGCAAGCGCGTAGAAGACGGTCGCCAGGCCCGTGACGCCGCCGGCGGCCAGGCCGTTCGGGACCTCGAAGCAGTCGACGCCCAGCGCGTAGATGAGGGAGCCGACGCAGATGAGCGTGGCGTCGCCTAGGATGTCCCTCCTGTGCATGCCCCTGTCCATGGGATAACCCCCCTCAACGACGAAGACCGACGACCATCCCCGGGGCCAGGCGTTGTGGTCCCGGGCGAGGGTCAGGACTCCGCGGATGGGGCGGGCGAGCCGCCGACGGCCCATCGGTGATAGGCGACGATGAACTCGTCCAGGTCGCCGTCCTTGAGGACCGCGTCGACGTTGCCGGTCTCCACTCCCGTGCGCGGGTCCTTGACCAGCTGGAAGGGATAGAGCACGTAGTTCCTGATCTGGTTGCCGAAGCTGATCTCGTGCTTGGGGCCCCTCAGCTCGTCGAGCTCGGCCTCGCGCTTGGCCTTCTCCTGCTCGTAGAGGCGCGCGCGCAGGATCTGCATGGCCGAGGCCTTGTTCTGGATCTGGCTGCGCTCGTTCTGGCAGGTGACCACCGTGTTCGTGGGGATGTGCGTGATGCGGACCGCGGAGTCGGTGGTGTTCACGCCCTGGCCGCCGGGGCCGCTCGAGTGGTAGACGTCGATGCGCAGGTCGGAGGGGTCGATCTCCACCTCGATGTCCTCGGGGAGGACGGGGAGGACCTCGACGCCGGCGAACGTCGTCTGGCGGCGCTTCTTCGCGTCGGTGGGGCTGATGCGGACGAGACGATGGACTCCCTGCTCGGCACGGAGCATCCCGTAGGCGTCCTTGCCCGACACGGTGAACGTCGCGCGGTCGATGCCGATGACCTCAGCCTGGGGGCAGTCGTTCACCGTCACCTTCCAGTGACGACGCTCGCAGTAGCGCAGGTACATGTGGAAGAGCATGTCACACCAGTCCTGGGCCTCGAGCCCGCCCTGACCCGGCGTGATGGTGACGATGGCGTCGCCGTGATCGAGGTCATCGGTGAACCAGCTGGAGAGCTCGAGGTCGGTCAGGTCGTGGGAGAGCTCGTGGGCGAGACGCTCGGCCTCGTCCAGGAGATCCTCCTCACCCGTCTCCTCGCCGAGCTCGAACGCCGCGTTCGCGTCATCGAGCTTGGCCACCGCCGCGTCGATCCCGGCGATGTCGGACTTCGCGGCCGAGAGCCGCTCCATGGTCTTGCGGGCCGCGTCGGCATCATCCCAGAAGCCGGCCTCGGCGCTGGCGCGCTCGAGCTCGGCCGCGGTCGAGCGGCGGTCATCCATGTGTAGGTAGCCCTCGACCTCGGTGAGGCGCTGACCGAGCTGGTCGAGGTCCGCCTTCGTGATCTCGGCCATCTACCTATTTCTCCCGTGGCAGTTCTTGAACTTCTTCCCGCTGCCGCATGGGCAGGGGTCGTTGCGGCCCACCCCGACGTAGGGGTCGGGATCCTCGTCCTTGCGGTAGGTGTGGGGCTTGTCGGGAGCGGCCTGGGGAGGCTGGCCCCCTTGGCTCGCACGGGCACCCTGCTGGACGGGTGCGCGCCTTGCCTGGGAACGGAGCGTGGAGTTCGCGCCCTGGTCGCCGTCGACCTCGGCGGGACCGGAGAACTTCGCGTTCGAGAGGGCCGAGGGGGCCTCGGCCTGCGGCGCGCGCGCGAGCTCGATGCGCAGGATCGTGCGGAGGAAGTCCTCGTACATCGTGTTCACGAGCTCGTTGAAGGCCGCATACGCCTCGGTCTTGTACTCGACGAGAGGGTCGCGCTGGCCGAAGCCGCGCAGGCCGATGCCGGTCTTCAGGTAGTCCATCTCCTGGAGGTAGTTCATCCAGCGGGTATCGATGACGCGGAGCATGACCTGGGAGGAGATCTCGTTCATGATCTCAGGTCCGAGGCGCTTGGCCTTGTCCGAGAAGCACTCGTCCACGTAGTCGTCGACGAGGTCGACGACCTCCTCGCTCTCGGAGTCCTCCGGGATGGCGGGCAGGTCCTCGCGTCCCGTGAGGTCGGCGGCCCACTTGCGCAGGCCCTTGGTGTCCCACTCCTCGGACATGGAGCCCTCGGGGCAGTACTGGTCGACCTCACGCTGGACGGCGTCCTCGGTGACCTCGGAGATGTGCTCCGTGAGGTCCTTGCCGTCGAGGATCTTGTTCCTCTCCTCATAGATGGCCTGACGCTGGCGGTTCATGACGTCGTCGTAGTCGAGGACGTTCTTACGCATGGAGAAGTTGATCTCCTCGACCTTGCGTTGTGCGTTCTCGACGGCCTTCGAGACCATCTTGGCCTGGATGGGCATGTCGGGAGGCATGTCGTACTTCTGCATCATGGCCGAGATCTTGTCCATGCGGTCGCCACCGAACAGCCTCATGAGGTCATCCTCGAGACTGAGGTAGAACTGCGTCTCGCCGGGGTCGCCCTGACGGCCGGAACGGCCACGGAGCTGGTTGTCGATGCGTCGGCTCTCGTGACGCTCGGTGCCGATGATGGCGAGGCCACCGGCGGCGAGGACGTGCTCGCGCTCGGTGGCGCAGGTCGCCTTCGCCTTCTTGAGGGCGGCCGCGCGCTGCTCCTCGGTGGCGACGTTCTCCTCGTCATCGAAGCCCTCCTCGCGGAGAAGGTCCTCGGCGAGCACCTCGGGGTTGCCCCCGAGCAGGATGTCCGTGCCACGGCCGGCCATGTTGGTGGCGATCGTGACGGCGCCCTCGCGTCCGGCCTGAGCGACGATCTGCGCCTCGCGCTCGTGGTACTTCGCGTTCAGCACCTCATGCTTGATACCACGCTTGTCCAGGATGCGGCTCAGGCGCTCGGAGTTCTCGATGGAGACGGTGCCCACCAGCACGGGCTGACCGCTCTCGTGACGCAACGCCACGTCCTCCGCGACGGCATCGAACTTGTACTCGACGTTGCGGTAGATGAGATCCTCATGGTCCTGACGGATGATGGGCTTGTTCGAGGGGATGACCTGCACCGGGAGGTTGTAGATCTCGCGGAACTCGGCATCCTCCGTCATGGCCGTGCCCGTCATGCCGGAGAGCTTGTCGTAGAGGCGGAAGTAGTTCTGGAGGGTGATGGTCGCGAGCGTCTGGTTCTCCTCGCGGACGAGTACGCCTTCCTTCGCCTCGATGGCCTGGTGCAGGCCCTCGGAGTAGCGCCTGCCCTCCATGATGCGGCCCGTGAACTCGTCGACGATCTTGACCTCGCCATCGACGACCACGTACTGCTGATCACGATGGAACATGTACTGGGCCTTGAGCGCCTGCTGGAGATGGTTCACGAGCTGGCCGCTCATGTCGCCATAGATGTCCACGTTGAGGGCGCGCTCGACCTTCCTGAGGCCGGAGTCGGTGGTGGCGATGGTGTGCTTCGCCTCGTCCATCTCGAAGTCGGCGTCGGGGACGAGGCCGCGGACGGCACGCGCGAAGTCCTTGTAGGTGCTCGCGGACTTGGTGCCCGCGCCGGAGATGATGAGCGGCGTGCGCGCCTCGTCGATGAGGATGGAGTCGACCTCGTCGACGATGGCGAAGTGGTGCCCGCGCTGGACGCGCATGTTGGGCCTGCTGACCATGTTGTCGCGCAGGTAGTCGAAGCCGAACTCGGAGTTCGTGCCATACGTGATGTCCGCGGCGTAGGAAGGACGCTTGGCGTCGAGCCTCATCCCGTTCTGGAGGAGGCCGACGTCCATCCCCAGGAAGCGGTAGATCTGGCCCATCCACTCGGAGTCTCGCTTGGCCAGGTAGTCGTTCACCGTGACGATGTGGACGCCCTCGCCCGAGAGCGCGTTGAGGTATCCCGCGAGCGTGGAGACGAGCGTCTTGCCCTCGCCCGTCTTCATCTCGGCGATCATGCCGCGGTGGAGGGCGATGCCGCCGATGACCTGCACGTCGAAGTGACGCATGCCCAACGTGCGGCCGGAGGCCTCGCGGACGACCGCGAAGGCCTCGGGAAGGAGGTCATCCAGCGACTCGCCGTTCTCGTAGCGCTCGCGGAAGGCGGGCGTCTGCGCGGCGAGTTCCTCGTCGTCGAGGTCCCTGTAGTCGTCGGCCAGGTCACCGACGTGCTCTGCGAGCTTCTCGAACTCCTTGATCTCCTTGTCGGAGCCTACCGAGAGGAGCTTGGAAAAGAGGTTGGCCATGTTCTCCCTCTGGGATCATATGGCAGGATTTGTCTCCCGCTTGACTGACATTCCCTCTCACTTTATCAATCGTCCGTGCGGCCTTCGTCCGCGGTGCCTTCCATCACAATATGCGCAACCTCTGACCAGCGATTCTTCATGCGGAGTCGCGTCCGTCCGGCCGTGTGGCGCATACCCGATGTCCTCTTGGCCGGGGACATCGGGCACTGCGTCAAGCGAGGACGGGGGCAGGCGCCATCCCCTCGTCCTCCTCGTCATCGTCCCTCACGTCGATCACGTCCTTGAACGAGCCGACCGGCCAATCGCGCCTCGACGGTCGGGTAAGGGAGGAGGAGACGACACCCCTGAGGAAAGCGGTCGGGGGAGTTCCCCTCCCCTCGATGGAGGCCCTCGCGAACGCTTCATAGGCTGATGTGGCCTCGGCCCGTCTTCCTGACCCGACGAGTGCCTTCACCAGGCAGCCGACCACGTCCTCACGCCAAGGTTCCATGTCGAGTGCCTTGCGGGCGAACCACACGGCCTCACCGAGTCGATCCATCCTGAGCGCGGCCTCGCCCCCGGCCAGCATCGCATCCACCACAAGCCTGGCTATCTCCGCCCTCCTTGCCGAGAAGAGACCCGTCGGATCAGAGGGAGGCACGAACATGTCCCCCACGTAGAGCCGCTCCATCTCATGGCAGCGCTCCATGATCCAGAGGTCGTCCTCGCAGCCGAGCACCTCCCTGGCAAGGGCCTCGACCTCGTCGACGTCGCAGCGGACCATGTCCGGATTGAGGCGAAGCGAGCCCTGGATGGACTCCACGTAGCCGGAGTCCCTGCTGCGCTGCCCGATGGCCGACCGCAGCGAGGAGAGCGCCGAGTAGATGCTCCTCCGACCGCTGATCGCGTCCGCATCCGGCCAGAGCATCTGCAGTATGCGGATCCTCGGGAGCTGATGGCCCTTGGTGGCGACGAGTGCGGCCAGCATGGTCGCCGACTTCCTTCGCTTCCACGCCGATTCCGGGATGCACTCGTCGCCCAGCCTCACCATGAACTTCCCCATCATCCTGACCTCGAGGAGGGGGCTGCCGACCTCGGAGGACATCTCGCATCCGGGTCCGTCACCGATGGCGGCCTCGGGGATGGTCTCCAGATCGAAGGCGACCTTCTGGCGCTCGATCGCCGCCGACCACCTCTCCGGCAGGGACCCACGCACCTTCTCTCCGAATTCCCCTCCCGCATCGCAGACGAGGGCCAGGACTGGAAGCGCAGCCGCCTCACAGGGCACGTCGGAAAGGGGACGGGTGCCCGACATGGGTTCGGTCTGGCTGGCCTGGCCGGCGAGAGCGCCGAGGACCGCTCCGAGGCTTCCTCCCATCAGACGCCCGTCCTCCGCCCAATCGAGAGCCTCGGGATCGTCTCCCCGCTTCCGTGCCGCGACCGAGGCGATGAGCTCGACGCACCTGGCAGACGTCTCGACGCAGGAGCTTCCCGTCCTCCTCGCGATCTCCGCGGCCTTTCTCGACCTGACGATAGCCCCGACGAACTGGCCGTCTCTGACATCGGCTCCGGAGGCCGCCACCATGAGGACGGCACCGCTCAGATGGTCCTTCCTCCTCGCAGCCCTCCTGCTCGCCCTGTCGATCAGCTCGCGTCCGCCCTCCGATCGGCCCACGGTCATGACTCGTATGCACTCGGCCTCGGCCGGACCGAAGAGTCCGATGTCGTGATAGCCCTCCATGGAGGTGAAGCCCTCGCACCCTCTGTCGGAGATGAGGTCCAACGCACCGGGGGGCACCCCCATGAGCAGCCTCGCGCACTCGTGATCCTGATGGAGCAGCACCGCGGGCAGGGTCCCGCCGTCCATGGGCTCCCAGTTCGTCACCAAGAGGTTATAAGCATCGGAAGCATCACCGCCAAGGAGCAGGCGACGAGCCCTGAGATGGAGCGCCATGGCGCGACAGATCACGTCATCGCAACCATCCGCCTCGTGCAGGGCCCCCTCCATGGCGACCGCGATCGTCCTCGGTCCGGACATCTCCTGCCTCAGGAGTCTCGACGCACACATGAGCCGGGTCTGCAGCGCGATGATGGCGCCTCTGCCACGCGTCCCTGCCGTGGCCGTCTCCCAGACGTCTCTCGAGACGCTCACGCCTCCCGTCATCGCCGCGCTCATGACACGAGCCGCGGCCTCACCACGAATCAGACCCTTGCCCGAGACGTGCCCGAACCCCGAGAGCGCGTCGCGCACGAGACGGAGATGGCCTCCACAGATGAGCTCCGCCGGCCATTCCCTGACGAGCTCGGACAGACCGTCCGCCGCCAAGCACCTCTCGGCGATGAGACCGCCCCTCCTGAACCTCCCACATGCGAGCAGCCTCCGAGAGGCGGCCAGGGCGAGGTCGGGCCATTCGTCCCCCACGTCAGCGAGCGCCCCGGGGCAGATGTCGCCGAAGGGATCGACGCACGAGAACCGGTCGTTCTCGAGGTCGACGCCGAAGAGAGGGGCATCCCGCGAGAGACCGACGAGGATGTCATCCGAGACCCTGACGCCAAGGTCCCTGACCTCCTCGAACGACCCTGTGCCGAGCAGCACCATGGCAGCGCGGAGGCGCCTCTCCTCGGACATGATCCCGCGTCTGAGGGAGTCGGTGGCGAGCCCATCAAGCGCACGTCTCCATCTGGACCTCCTGCCCGCCCTCCCCATGACGCGATCGCCGTCGGCCAACGCGGCCGCGACGAGAGCCGGGACGCCATTGGAGTCTTTGATCGCATCGCGCATGTCTACGGCGGAACCGCCACGCACGAGCTCGAGGTCCGGCCCCTCGTGGACCAACAACAGGTCCGCATGGATGCAGACGGCCGAGGGAAGGTCCTCGAGGACGTTCTCCGCCTCAGGCTTCATGGTGAGCATGACCTCACATCCGACCGAGGCCATGCGATCGATGAGACCTGCCACCCGTGCAGCGCAATCCTCCTGAAGACCGGGGAGTCCGTTCAGACCGATGGCGACGTCATCACCGCCACGGACGACCTCGTCAACGGCCGAGAGAAGCGACTCGAGCAGGGATGTGACGTCATCCTCGTCCCTCTCGGATAGCTCGACCTCGAAAGTGGTCGCGCCCTGGGAATGTGCCATGCGCAGGAACCGCGAGAGGGCCGTCCGCTTGCCCATTCCAGCCTCGGACGAGAGCACCACCACGGAGGAGCCCCTGAAAGCCTCCCTGACGTGGTCCATGACCCGTGGTTGCGTGAAGACGGCACGATCCGCGGATCCACGCCGACGCTCACCTCCCCTGATGACCTTGATCTGGCCGAGGGGCACGGGGCTGGCAGTCATGACGATCACCTTTCGACAGGGGAGGCGTCTTAGCTTCTCCCACCTTCGGCACGGAGCCGGGTGACTAACGCTAGCAGGGGGGCCGGCCCTCCCCCTCGAGCCATCGGCGAACATAAACTCTCGGCCTGTTTGATTTCCGTGAGATGCACGGTCCATTTAAGCGGCGGAGTGAACATGACATCATATGTCAGCAGCTTAATACGCTATTTGAGTGTCAGCCGCAATCACTTCTGCCGTAGAACGGTATGTTTGGGTTCTATTCAGGTTTCGGCAAGCGGCTAATGGGGGGACCATGCCCGCCAGGCCTACACAACAAAGGCACGAGGGTCCGAAGCAGGATCTGCCTGACGCGGGCTTCCGCAGCCGATGCATATGAGAAGAGGGACCGCAGCCATATGGGCCACGGTCCCTCTCGACATGAAAATGCCCTTCGTTGGTCAGCGACGTCCTGCTCTCCCACGGACTAACTCCGCAGTACCATCGGCGCTCGGGGGCTTAACTTCTGGGTTCGGAATGGGACCAGGTGTGCCTCCCCTGCTATGGTCGCTGACCAACGAAGGGCATTCTGTTTTCAAAGGCTCGGCCTTGCCGTGCCCTGAGGGCCACACAGCGTGATAACAAGCTTCTTAAGAAGTCGCATTAGATCAATGACCTAAAACAAAGAGAAAGAAGAGCTCGACCGATTAGTACTGCTCGACTGAACGCCTTACAGCGCTTACATCTGCAGCCTATCAACCTCGTAGTCTACAAGGGGTCTTACCAAAAAGAGAACTCATCTCGGGACGGGCTTCCCGCTTAGATGCTTTCAGCGGTTATCCCAACCGGACTCAGCTACCGGGCAATGCCATTGGTTGACAACCCGTACACCGGAGGTCCGTCCACCCCGGTCCTCTCGTACTAGGGGCAGCCTCCCTCAATTCTCTTACGCCCACGGAGGATAGGGACCGAACTGTCTCACGACGTTCTGAACCCAGCTCGCGTACCGCTTTAAATGGCGAACAGCCATACCCTTGGGACCTGCTCCAGCCCCAGGATGCGATGAGCCGACATCGAGGTGCCAAACCTTCCCGTCGATGTGGACTCTTGGGGAAGATCAGCCTGTTATCCCCGGAGTACCTTTTATCCGTTGAGCGACGGCCATTCCACGCTGAGCCGCCGGATCACTAGAGCCTGGTTTCCCATCTGCTCGACTTGTAGGTCTCGCAGTCAAGCCTGCTTATGCTCTTGCACTCAAAAGGATGGTTGCCGACCATCCTGAGCAGACCTTACGCGCGCCTCCGTTACATTTTAGGAGGCGACCGCCCCAGTCAAACTACCCACCTGACACGGTCCCCCTGCCGGATAACGGCCAGGGGTTAGGATGCCAGAACGTCGAGGGTGGTATTCCAAGGGTGACTCCCCAAAGACTGGCGTCCCTGGTTCACAGTCTCCCACCTATCCTCTACACGACGAACCGGCAGCCAATGTCAAGCTGCAGTAAAGGTTCACGGGGTCTTTCCGTCCTTCCGCGGGTAAGTCGCATCTTCACGACTAGTGCAATTTCACCGGGATCATGGTTGAGACAGTGCCCAAATCGTTACGCCTTTCGTGCAGGTCGGAACTTACCCGACAAGGAATTTCGCTACCTTAGGACCGTTATAGTTACGGCCGCCGTTTACCGGGGCTTAGATTCGCTGCTTCGGATTGCTCCTGACAACTCCTCGTGACCTTCCGGCACCGGGCAGGCGTCAGACCCTATACGTCGTCTTACGACTTCAGCAGAGTCCTGTGTTTTTGATAAACAGTCGTTTGGGCCAATTTTCTGTGACCGGTACGGGCTCAGGGAGCAAGTCCCATCACCCAACCCGGCACCCCTTCTCCCGAAGTTACGGGGCAATTTTGCCGAGTTCCTTAACCATGATTCTCCCGATCGCCTTGGTATGTTCTACCCACCCACCTGTGTCGGTTTGCGGTACGGGCTCCTAAGAGCTCCCTAGAGGTTTTTCTTGGAAGTATGGGCTCACTCACTTCACTCAATTGTTTCGTCCATCACCTCAGCCTTTATGGGAAGCGCATTTCACAACTTCCCGGCCTACGTGACATCACGGGGACGTCCAGAACCCCGCTGAGCTACCCTGCTCCGTCACCCCATCGGTAATAACGTTCTTTCGGAGGTGCAGGAATATCTACCTGCTATGCATCGACTACGCCTTCCGGCCTCGCCTTAGCTCCCGACTGACCCTGGGAGGATTAGCCTTGCCCAGGAAACCTTGGGTTTACGGCGGAGACGTTTTTCACGTCTCTCTCGTTACTCATGCCAGCATTCTCACTTCTATACGCTCCACGGATAAAGGCTTAAGCCTTAGGTTATCCTTCCGCTTCTCCGCACATAGAAAGCTCCCCTACCACCAGTACAAAGTACTGATCCGCCGCTTCGGTACCATGCTTAGCCCCGTATATTGTCGGCGCATGTCCACTCGACCAGTGAGCTATTACGCACTCTTTAAATGAATGGCTGCTTCTAAGCCAACATCCTGGTTGTCTGAGCAAACGCACATCCTTTGCCACTTAGCATGGATTTAGGGACCTTAGCGGGCGGTCTGGGCTGTTTCCCTTTTGAATACACAGCTTAGCCCACATATTCTGACTCCCGAGCTATGGACCGTCGGCATTCGGAGTTTGATTGATTTTGGTAGGCGGTGAGGCCCCCGCGATCATTCAGTGCTCTACCTCCGACGGTAAACACTCGAGGCTAGCCCTAAAGCTATTTCGGGGAGAACGAGATATCTCCAGGTTTGATTAGCCTTTCACTCCTATCCACAGTTCATCCCCTCAGTTTTCAACCTAAGTGGGTTCGGCCCTCCACGGGGTCTTACCCCCGCTTCAGCCTGACCATGGATAGCTCACCTGGCTTCGCGTCTACGACATGCGACTAGCGCCCAGTTAAGACTCGCTCTCGCTACGGCTCGCTTATTAGCTTAACCTCGCCACATATCGTAACTCGCTGGCTCATTCTACAAAAGGCACGCCGTCACAGACCTAAGTCTGCTCCGACTGCTTGTAGGCACACGGTTTCAGGTACTATTTCACTCCCCTCTCGGGGTGCTTTTCACCTTTCCCTCACGGTACTTGTTCACTATCGGTCACAGGAGAGTATTTAGGTTTGGAGGGTGGTCCCCCCAGGTTCCCACCGGGTTTCACGTGTCCGGCAGTACTCAGGTATCACGTCCACAGTCCATGAGATTTCGCATACGGGACTCTAACCCTGTATCGTTGGCCTTCCCAGACCATTCCGCTATCACATGGTTTTGTAACTGTGCAAGGGATCAGCAGCTCCCTAATGACAGACCCTACAACCCCGATCGGTGCAACCCCTGCTGGGTATACGCTACCGTCGGTTTGACCTATGTCCCCGTTCGCTCGCCACTACTAGGGGAATCTCGGTTGATTTCTCTTCCTCTGGGTACTTAGATGTTTCAGTTCCCCAGGTTGCCTCTCTCACGCCTATGTGTTCAGCGTGGAGTGATGGGAGATGAGTCCCATCAAGTTCGCCCATTCGGAAATCCACGGGTCAAAGGGTATGTGCCCCTCACCGTGGCTTATCGCAGCTTGTCACGTCCTTCATCGGCTTCCTGTGCCAAGGCATCCACCGTGTGCCCTTACCATCTTCTTTCACCGACGATAAATCGCCGGTAATGGTTTGGGTCATACATACACTAGGCGGACTCTCGTCCGCCAAAATGCGATCAGATGCGATCTTCTTAAAAAGAAAATCTTGTTTATCACGCTATGCAGCTCTCAAGGTACGACGAGGGCGAACCCTCGAAACCGGATGCTGCGAGTCGATTGATGAGACGAAGAAGAAATCAGCGGAATAAGACGGGTCCACTCGTCAAAATGTCTTATCTAGATGAGACTATTCTCCCTAGAAAGGAGGTGATCCAGCCGCACCTTCCGGTACGGCTACCTTGTTACGACTTCACCCCCCTTACCCTCCACACCTTCGGCGTCTCCCTCCCTTGCGGGTTGGGCCGACGACTTCGGGTGCAAACGACTCGGGTGGTGTGACGGGCGGTGTGTACAAGGCCCGGGAACGCATTCACCGCGGCGTGCTGATCCGCGATTACTAGCAACTCCGACTTCACGGAGGCGGGTTGCAGCCTCCGATCCGAACTGGGGCCGGCTTTAAGGGATTCGCTTACTCTCGCGAGTTCGCAGCCCGTTGTGCCGGTCATTGTAGCACGTGTGCAGCCCAGGACATAAGGGGCATGATGACTTGACGTCGTCCCCACCTTCCTCCGGCTTAACGCCGGCGGTCTCATATGAGTGCCCAGCCGAACTGCTGGCAACATATGACGAGGGTTGCGCTCGTTGCGGGACTTAACCCAACATCTCACGACACGAGCTGACGACAGCCATGCACCACCTGTATAGGCTCCTTTCGGCCACGACGTTTCCGCCGCTTCACCTATATGTCAAGCCCTGGTAAGGTTCTTCGCGTTGCTTCGAATTAAGCCACATGCTCCGCTGCTTGTGCGGGCCCCCGTCAATTCCTTTGAGTTTTAGCCTTGCGGCCGTACTCCCCAGGCGGGACACTTAATGCGTTAGCTGCGGCACGGAGAGTACATCTCCCCACACCTAGTGTCCATCGTTTACGGCTAGGACTACCAGGGTATCTAATCCTGTTCGCTCCCCTAGCTTTCGCGCCTCAGCGTCAGTTATGGCCCAGAAGGCCGCCTTCGCCACCGGTGTTCTTCCCAATATCTGCGCATTCCACCGCTACACTGGGAATTCCACCTTCCCCTACCAAACTCAAGCCTGCCGGTATCGGAAGCGGACGGGGGTTGAGCCCCCGGATTTGACTTCCGACCTAACAGGCCGCCTACGCGCGCTTTACGCCCAATGAATCCGGATAACGCTTGCCCCCTACGTATTACCGCGGCTGCTGGCACGTAGTTAGCCGGGGCTTCTTCTGCAGGTACTGTCACCTTGCGGCCTCATCCCTGCTGAAAGCGGTTTACAACCCTAGAGCCTTCATCCCGCACGCGGCGTCGCTGCATCAGGCTTTCGCCCATTGTGCAATATTCCCCACTGCTGCCTCCCGTAGGAGTCTGGGCCGTGTCTCAGTCCCAATCTGGCCGGTCGGTCTCTCAACCCGGCTACCCATCATTGCCTTGGTGAGCCATTACCTCACCAACAAGCTAACAGGCCGCGGGCCCATCCCTCTCCGCCGGAGCTTTCCCGAGCCAACCATGTGGAAGGTTCGGAGTATTCGGTATTAACCACGGTTTCCCGAGGCTGTCCCGATGAGAGGGGCAGGTTGCCCACGTGTTACTCAGCCGTTCGCCACTTTCCACACACCCGAAGGTATGCTTCTCGTTCGACTTGCATGTGTTAGGCGCGCCGCCAGCGTTCATCCTGAGCCAGGATCGAACTCTCCGTTCAAATGTAAGAGCCGAAGCTCTTGCGATTCAAGCTAGTGAGCAGATCCCATCTCGATTCCCGCTGATCTGGATTCAAAGGAAATTTGAATTGACTTGGCTTAGTGCTCTCGCACTAAATCATTCGAATTTCGCTTGTCTGTCTTCGTCGATCTTTCGATCGCAGTATCCGGTTTTCAAGGTTCGTCGCGCTGGTTGGAGGCCGTTTTTGTTGCTCGCCGACCCCCGCGGCGCGAGAAATGACTATACGCACCTGGAGGGGGTGGGGCAAGCGATTCGGGCGAATTGGTCTTCCGCTTCACAGTTCCTACACAACTAGCGGCTTTTGAGAAGCAGTCCATCTCACGCGCATTCAATCTACCTCGTGTTTTATAAGAGTGCCGTGATTGTGGAGAAGATCGTGTGCCTAGACCTCTCCTCGGGCCAGTGAGACGCCGGCATCCAAGAGGGCGTCTCGCTCCTCGACGGAGGGGGCCTCGGCGCAGACCCTCACCATCGGCTCGTTCCTCGACGGCCTCACTATCACCCAGGAGCCGTCATCCATGCCGAGGCGGATGCCGTCCATATGGTTGACCTCACACGGGACGTGCCCTGCCACGTCAGGGGGGTTGACCCCCGGCAGGACATTGCGCAGGGCCTGTATCGAGGCGGCGTCAAGCTTCACGTCGCGCCGCCCGTAGTCCATGTGGCCGACCTTCTCCTCCAGATCGCGCACGAGCTCCGTGAGGGAGAGGTTGGTGCTTGCCATGAGCTCGGCGAGCAGGGCCGCCGTGAGGGTCGCGTCTCGGGCCGGGCCGAAGCCAGGCAGGCAGATGCCGCCCCTCTCGTCCGCACCCATGAGGACGCCACCGTGCCTGACCTCCTCGTGGAGCCACCTGAAACCGGCCGACGTCACAGTGAGCTCGCAGCCGAGACGGGCCGCTTGGCGCCTCACGTACTCCGAGGCGGACTGGGACACGACCACGCGTCCGGTCGCCCCCCTGGTCTCGACCAGGTGACCGAGGACGAGCGCGCATACCTTATGTGGGGAGACGAGCGTTCCCGTCTCGTCCACCACGCCGAGTCGCTCGCCGGAGCCCTCGAACAGGAAGCCCACGTCCGCACCCCTCGAGACGACCTCCTGCTCGCAGTCGTCCGCCCAAGGCTCGATCGCCTCGGGATGCATGCCATCGAAGTCAGCGACGTCATCGCCGTGGACCTCGCTCACGCGCAGGCCGAGGTCAGAGAGGAGCCTTGCGGCGTAGACGCGCGTCGCCCCATACATGGGATCGCACACGACGCTGACCGAGGAATCCGAGAAGGGACCATGGTCGACGGCGGACGAGACCCTATCCATATAGGGGGTGACGAGGTCGGCCTCCATGACGGGACCGCGGGAGCTGCAGGCGACGGAGGGCACGAGTGCCTCCATGGTCTCGAGGTCGAGGTCCTCGATGGGACCGCCGTCCGAGGTCCGGAGGAGGACCCCGAGGTTTCCGGCGGGAAGCGAGCCGGCGGTGAGCATGACGCCCCCGACGGCGTCCGGGTCGGCGCAGACCGCCAGGCTCAGGGCCGGGGCGGGACAGTATGAGTCGGAGAGGATGGCGACAAGGCCATGGGAGGCGAGCACGCCCGCGGTCTCGCGAGCGAGGTGCGCGGCGGCGGAACGCGTGTCATAGCCGACGTAGACCTTGCCTCCGGGATGGTCGGACCCCCATAGGGAGCCGACCGCGTCCGCGATGCGCGTGACGCTCTCGTCGATGGAACCGTCGTCGTATCGCGCGTACCAGCCATCCCCTGCGAAGTGGATGATGCGCATGAAACCAGTGACCTCCAGGTCGTCAGGTCGCGCGAGGCCGCCGAGACGGCCGTGCGTGGCCGATCTAAACGGGTACCCTAGACGAGCTTCGTCTGTCCCAGCGCCTCGCGGAAGGCCACGGCGCTGGCCGGATCGGCCAGCGCGAGGCGGGCGTTCGTCGCGGCCCAGGCCGCCGGCGTGCCGGTGTCACAGCCCTCGGCGGGGTCGACCACCACCGCATACATCTCCTCCTCCTCGAGGAGGCGGGCCATGGCGTCCGTGAGCTGGATCTCGTTGCCGGCGCCCGGCGCCTGCGTCTGGAGCAGCTCCATGATGCGAGGGGACAGCAGATAGCGGCCCACGATGAAGAGGTGAGAGGGGGCGTCCTCCGGCGAGGGCTTCTCGACCAGGCCCGACACCTTCCAGACGGCGCCCTCCTGCTCGCCCGTGGCGTCGCAGCCGTCAAGCGAGCCCACACACTCGCCCGCGATGATGCCATAGCGGCTCACCTGGTCGGGCTCGACGGGGGCGACGGCGATGACGGACGCGCCGCCATGAGCCTTCGACACCTCGGCCATATGCTTGTTCATCATCTTGTCGGGGACGAAGTAGTCGCCGAGCAGGACGAAGAAGGGTTCGTCGTCGACCTCGTCCTTGGCGCAGAGGACCGCGTGGCCGAGGCCGCGAGGCTCCTGCTGGTAGACGAACGAGACGGGAAGGGACTCGGCCGCACGGACCTTGTCGGCCAGATCGTCCTTGCCACGCGAGCGTAGCAGGGCGTCGAATGCGGGGTCCTCGGAGAAGTACGCCTCGATCTGCGGCTTCTCATGGGAGTTGATGATGACGCAGCCATCGACGCCGGCGGGCGCGAGAGCCTCCTCCACGACGTACTGGATGACCGGCTTGTCGAGCACCGGCAGGAGCTCCTTGGGCGTGCACTTCGTGGCGGGCAGGAAACGCGTTCCGAGACCGGCGGCAGGAATGATCGCCTTCATGGGCTTACACGGTTCCTCTCAGCAGGGCGCCCCCAGCGAGGGAGGCGCACGACGAATCACGATGCGTTAAGACTGTAGCGCAGAGGCCTTTCGTGTCCCGCCCGTTCCATAGAATCAGCAGCGGTCAATGGGCGGACGGCATCACGGGGGGCATGGGAGGTGCCGCGGGGTCACCTGAACTCATAGTGGGCCATGGCGTCGCGGGCCTCGGCGGGCACGTCTCCGGGATAGACGCGCGCAGGCGGCAGGGACCCGTCCGTGCCCTGCTCGCGGAAGGCCTGGACGGCCCAGCTCCGGACCCCCATTCGAGCGAGCGTGCGCGCGATGCTGACGAGGTCGTCGGGCGAGAGGAGGTCGGGGTGCCAGGTGGTCCGGGCCTCCATGTCGACGCCCGACGCGAGGACGGCCTCGAGCCCCTCCCTGGCACGATCGCCCGAACCATCCACCCCGGTGATGCGTGGATAGGCGTCCCAAGGGGCCTTGACGTCATAGCCCACCCACGAGACCAGGGGCAGCACGTCTCGCAGACGGTCCGGCAGAGCCCCTCCCGTGTGGAGGCCGACCTCGAACCCCATGTCGCGCATGTCGCGCATCGCGGAGGCGAGACCGCGCTGCGCCAGCGGCTCCCCTCCCGAGAACACGATGCCATCGAGAAGACCGCGGCGGGTCTCCATGAGGTCGAGGAGGTCCTGATAGGTGCTGGTGGCAGACGAGACGTCCCAGAGCATGCTGTTCTGGCAGTAGCGGCAGCGCCAAGGACAACCCGCGAGGAAGCATACGGCGACGAGCCTGCCGGGCCAGTCCACGGTGGAGAAGGACGTGATGCCGCCTATGGGAAGCGAGGCGGCCGACGGGTCAGACCCGCCGGCCGCAGGGTTCGACATGCGACGCTCGCCTCAGTTGTTCGAGCAGCAGCAGCCGGGCTCGACGAACTCCACGCGCTCGTGGAACTCACCCTTCTTGCCCGTGTTGTAGAAGGAGACCGGGCGATAGTAGCCCATGACGCGCGTCCAGACCTCACAGGGCTGACGCTCGTCGTTCGAGATCTCGATGTCATCGACGACCGTGCCCGTGCTCGTGAGCTCTTCCTTGTTGACCATGGCGATCATCCCTTCAATGCTACGTTTCTGGTAACAGTTATACCCGTTTGGCCGATCAGGCCGTCTTGGCGGCCTCCGCCTTCTTGCGACTCGCGATCTCCTCGTCACAGATGGGGCAGAACTCGTGCTCGCCCGCGATGTAGCCGTGCTTGGGGCAGATGGAGAAGGTGGGCGTGATGGTGATGTAGGGCAGGCGGAAGCGCTCGAGCGAGCGCTTGACGAGCTGCTTGCAGGCCTCGGACGAGCTGACCCTCTCGCCCATGTAGAGGTGCAGCACGGTGCCGCCGGTGTACTTCTTCTGGAGGTCCTCCTGCTCCGAGAGGGCCTTGAACGGATCGGTGGTGTAGCCCACGGGCAGCTGGGAGGAGTTGGTGTAGTAAGGCTCCTCGGGGGTGCCCGCCTGGAGGATGTCGGGGTAGCGCTTGAGGTCCTCGCGGGCGAAGCGGTACGTCGTGCCCTCGGCCGGGGTGGCCTCGAGGTTGTACATGTGGCCGGTGGCCTCCTGGAACTCGACCATGCGGTCCCGCACATGATCGAGCACGCGGACGGCCAGGTCATGGCCCTCGGGGGCGGTGATGTCGTAGGCATCGCCGGTGAAGTTCCTCACCATCTCGTTCACGCCGTTGACGCCGATGGTCGAGAAGTGGTTGCGGAGGGTGCCGAGGTAGCGCTTGGTGTAAGGGAACAGGCCGGCATCGATGAGGCGCTGCACCTCCTTGCGCTTCAGCTCGAGCGAGGTCTTCGCGAGGATGAGGAGCTGATCGAGCTCGTCGTAGAGGCCCTGCTCGTCCCCGGCGTGCTTGTAGCCGAGGCGGGCCATGTTCATGGTGACGACACCTATCGAGCCGGTCTGCTCGGCCGAGCCGAACAGGCCGTTTCCGCGCTTCAGGAGCTCACGCAGATCGAGCTGGAGCCTGCAGCACATGGAGCGGACCATATGGGGCTCGAGGTCGGAGTTCACGAAGTTCTGGAAGTAGGGCAGGCCGTACTTGGCGGTCATCTCGAACAGTCTGGTGGAGTTCTCGGAGGTCCAGGGGAAGTCCTTGGTGATGTTGTAGGTGGGGATGGGGAACGTGAACACGCGGCCCTTGGCGTCCCCCTCGGTCATGACCTCGATGAAGGCACGGTTGATCATGTCCATCTCGGGCTGGAGGTCGCCGTAGGTGAAGTCGACCGGCTCGCCGCCCACCAGGGGCACGTCCTCGGCCACGTCGTCGGGACAGGTCCAGTCGAAGGTGAGGTTGGAGAAGGGGGTCTGCGTGCCCCAGCGGCTGGGGACGTTCATGTTGTAGACGAAGCCCTGCATCTCCTGCTTGACCTGATCGTATGTGAGATGGTCGACGCGCACGAAGGGAGCCAGGTAGGTGTCCGTGGACGAGAAGGCCTGGGCCCCCGCCCACTCGTTCTGGAGCGTGCCGAGGAAGTTGACCATCTGGCCCATGGCCGTGCCGAGATGCTTGGGGGGCGCGGACTCCACCTTGTTGGGAACGCCGTTGAAGCCCTCGTTGAGGAGCGTGCGCAGGCTCCAGCCAGCGCAGTAGCCGGAGAGCATGTCGAGGTCATGGATGTGCATGGAACCCGAGCGATGGGCCTCGCCCACCTCGGGAGGGTAGATGTGGGACAGCCAGTAGTTGGCGATGACCTTGCCGGACACGTTGAGGATGAGGCCGCCCAGCGAGTAGCCCTGGTTCGCGTTGGCGTTCACGCGCCAGTCCGCACGGGAGAGGTACTCGTTGACGGAGCTCGTGACGTCGACGTAGGTCTCGCGGTCGCGGCGCATGACGCGGCGCTTCTCGCGGTAGACGATGTAGGCGCGAGCCGTCTCGAAGTGGTTCGCCGAGATGAGGGTCTGCTCGACGATGTCCTGGACCTCCTCGATGGTGGGCGTGGAGCCCTCGAAGCGATGGATGATGACCTTGCAGGCCTGTGCGGAGAGCAAGATCGCCTCGTCAGGGCCGAACTCCCCCGTCGCCTCGCCCGCTTTCTCGATGGCGGCGGTGATCTTGTCCTGATCGAAATCCGCGAGGGTGCCGTCACGCTTGACGACCGACGTGGGCATCCTGAGCATCCTGCTTGCGGACATGTTGCCTCCCTGACATCCGGTTTCACGCGCTGGGAACGAATCGCGCGCATGATATACATTACCTAGTGTCATGAGGAAGGGCAACACACATTGGATTGTGTTTCGCCGAACGTCACACTTCCAGGGCCGAAGCGGCCATCGACGAGGTGGCCCCAAGGGGAGCACCGGCGCCGGCGCACATGAGGGCGCATCCCGAGGCCGCGAGCACGTGCGCGGCCTCGTCATAGAGGCCCTCGAGGGCGGAGGCGTCGGCCTCGCCCGCCGGCACACGCGCCATCAGGCGCAGGCCCACGGAGGCGGCGGCCTCGACGACCGAGTCGATGACGAGGGGGATGTCGGCGACGGTGATCCCGTCGACCCCCACCGCATCCATTCCGGCCTCGGCGAGGGAGGAGAACGCCTCGTCCAGGGGCTCCCCCGAGGGGATCCGAAGCGACGGGTCCGTCTCGAGGCAGGCGATCACGGGTCGCACGCCCATCGGGATCGCGGACGCCGCGGCGATCGCGTCCGCCGAGGAGGGCATGTGGCCGAGGAGGAACCCGTGGACTCCGCCATCCATGAGGGCACGGACGGGCTCGAGATAGGCCCGCTTGGCACGGACGTGGGTGATGGCCCCGCACGGGTCGACCTCCCCCAGGACGAGACGGGGCCCGCATGACAGGGCGCACCTCACCGCGGCGCGCGTCACTCCCGCAGGCGACACGCCGACGCCAAGCTCGTCGAGCTCGTCGGCCGTGACGTGTCCCGACAAGGCGATCGCCACGTCAGAGCCGGCGTCATGCATGAGCTGGTGCATGTGGGAGAGGGTCTCGGGCTCGTCCAACGCCCAGAGCGGCGTGGGGACGCCCTCGGAGAGGGGAAGTCGCTCGAGGAGCGTGGGGATGTCACCGTCGAGCGCGAGAGGGGCGGCACCGTCATCGACGAGGAGTCGCCCGAGGGCGAAGGCCGCCTGGTCGTCGGCGTCGTCCGAGGCGGGATGCCCCCAGCGCTCCGCGACCGCGGACGGTCTACTCACCATCCAACACCAGCCCCTGGCCCTCGAGGTACGTCATCCACTTGTCCATGGTGTCCTGCGAGAGCGCGTGCTCCATGAGGCAGGCCTCGTGGTCTGCCGTCTCGGTGTCGACGCCGAGGTCGGTCTCGAGGAACTCCTTGAGTATGCGATGGCAGCGCCACACGTACGCGGCGCACTCCTCGCCCTTCTCGGTGAGCTCCACCTTGCCATACGGGGCCTGGCGGACGAGCCCTCGGTCCTTGAGGGCGGAGAGCGCCTTGTTCACGCTCGCCTTGGACACGCCGAGCTTCTCGGCCACGTCGACCGACCTGACCTCCCCGTCCCCGTGCTGGTCGAGCTTGATCCTGAGGATGGCCTCGAGATAGTCCTCGTTGGCCATGGTGAGGCTATGTACGGACTCGCTACCTTCGCGCATCGTCGTTCCTCCTGTCACCCGACGTCACAGCGAGCTACCGTCGAGCCCTTCGTCCGCCGTCGAGGGTCCGCCTGGGTCCTCTCCCGCGTTGACCCTGTCCATCATCTGGGACAGTGCGTCCGTGTCCGCTATCACGTACGAGACCCCGCCTATGGTCGCCGTCGTCGACGGGATGTTGGCGGAGTAGATGTCATTGTCGGAATCTATACCCCTGAGGGAGTTCACCATGCCCAGGATGTCCGAGACGGACATGTCGGTCGTGACCATGTCGGCGGCGGAGTTGATGACGTTCACCAGCGTCGTGGGGTCGACGTTCGACTCGACCTGGGAGATGAGCGCGCTCATGAACAGGCGCTGGTGCCTCATGCGGGTGTAGTCACCATCCGGATAGGCCCTCGAACGGCAGAACGTGAGGGCCTGCGAGCCGTTGAGCGTCTGGAGACCGGGTTCGATGACGTCGTCACCGGCCTTCGAGTCGTTGACCTCGTCAGGCACGTCGACCTCGACGCCTCCCAGGGCGTCGACCACGCTCGAGAACCCGTCGAAGGAGACCTCGACGTAATGCGAGATCTTCACCCCGCAGAGCTCGTTGACCGCATTGACGACTCCCTCGGCCCCGCCATAGGTGTGGGTCGCGTTGATCTTGCACGTCTCCCCCTCGTAGGTGACCTTGGTGTCGCGGGGGATGGAGATCATCGTCACCTTGCGCGAGGAGGGGTCGATGCGGACGAGGATGATGGTGTCGCTCCTGTAGTCCGACTCGCCGGGACGGCCGTCGGTCCCCAGGAGGAGGACGTAGTAGGGATCGGTCGCGGTCTGATCGACCAGCGTGGACTTGAGTCCCTCGGTGATGTTGGACCCGTTGAGTCGCGACTGGATGGAGGAGGTCCAGGCGGCCAGCGCCACGCCCCCCGTGACGACGAGGACGGCGAGGGCGATCAGCACCCCGTACAGGATCGACTTCTTGCGCGAGCGGCTCACGGAGCGCTCATGGTACACGCCGGCGTTCTGACGGCTGTACTCATCGAAGCCCTCGCGCCTCACGTTCGCTTTCCTGTTGCGTCTCGACATCCGATGGACCTTTCCGAGAGGGGCGGGACTCGTCTGGCGACAACCAGGCTAGTCCTGGTCCCCTTCGAGATCGTCAGGGAGGACGTCCCTCTCGACATGGGCTCCCAGTGCGAGGAGCTTCTCGGTGAAGTGCTCGTATCCGCGGTCGATGTGGAACACGTTGGACACCGTGGTGATGCCGTCCGCCACGAGGCCGGCCATGACGAGGGCCGCTCCCCCGCGGAGGTCGGGGGACTTCACCTGGGCGCCCGAGAGGTGCTCGACGCCGCGGACGATGGCATGGTGGCCCTCGATCCTGATGTCGGCGCCCATCCTGATGAGCTCGCCGGCGAACATGAAGCGGTTCTCGAACACGTTCTCGGTGACGATGCACTCACCGTCGGCCATGGCGAGCAGGCACATGGTCTGCGCCTGCATGTCCGTGGGGAAGCCGGGATAGGGCAGCGTCTGGATGTCACACGGCCTGATCGAGCCCGTGCGGCTGATGGTGCATCCCCTGGCCTCGCGGTGGACGTCCATCCCCATGGCCTCGAACTTCTTCAGGACCAGCCCGAGGTGGACGGGGTCGAACCCGGAAACATGGACCGGACCGGCCGCGAGGGCACCCGCGGCCAGGAAGGTACCGGCCTCGATGCGGTCGCCCACCACCTCATGCTCGACGGGATGGAGGTCGCCGACGCCCTCGACCTCGATGATCGGCGAGCCGGCTCCCCTCACGCGAGCGCCCATCTCGTTCAGCATGTTGGCGAGGTCCACGATCTCGGGTTCGCGCGCGGCGTTCTCGATGGTGGTGGTCCCCTTGGCATGGACGGACGCCATGATGAGGTTCTCCGTGGCGCCCACGCTCGCGAACTCGAGCGTGACGTCGGCACCGATGACCCCCGACGGGGCGGAGGCATGGATGTAGCCGTGATCTATGGAGAACTCGACCCCGAGGGCCTCGAGTCCGAGTATGTGCATGTCGATCTTGCGGGCGCCGATGTTGCAGCCGCCCGGCATGGCCACGACCGCATGGCCGAAGCGTGCGATGAGGGGCCCGAGCACGGCCGTGGAGGCGCGCATCTTGGCCACGAGCTCATAGGGAGTCTCCCAGCGGTCGATGGAACCCGAGTCGATGACGAGGGTGTGCTCGCCCTCGACCTCGACCGTGGCGCCCAGGCGCTTCAGGACCTTGCCCATGACGTGGACGTCGGAGATGTTGGGGACGTTCGTGATGGTGTTCGTCCCCGGAGCGAGGATGGTGGCGGCCATCAGCTTGAGTGCCGAGTTCTTGGCCCCCTCGACGGTGACCTCTCCTGAGATGGGGTGGCCCCCCTCGACCTTGATGACGTCCATCGCATCCTCCGAATCGATCGCCGTGGCGCCCATGGGACGTCGGCCCCGTCTAGTGTAGTTGACAGTCGCGTGGCCGCAAAACGCTTACACGTTTCCGCCCCATTGAAAAAGGGGAGAAGGGCCTCGCGCCCCTCTCCCCCAGGTCTCGCTGATGAACCCGATCAGGCCTCGGTGGCCTCCTTGAGCAGCAGGTCGCACCAATGGATCTTTCCCTCGTAATAGGCGCGGGCATGGTCGCCCTCGGGGATGGCGTCCCTGTTCGAGACGGCCTCGGCCCTCACCTCGCTCACGCGGTCCGCATCGATGTCATCGATGTTGCGCGCATGGTCGGCGAGGACGATCACGGTGTTGTCCGAGATCTCCGCGTATCCGCCGGAGATGACCACGCGCTCGGTCTCCCCGCCCTCGTCGGCCGACCTCTTGACCCGCATGACCCCGTCGCCCAAGGCGCATATCTCCGCCGAGTGCTTGGGCAGCACGCCGAGCTCTCCGGTCCTCGTGACGAGGGTCATCGACTCGGCGGCTCCTTCGTAGAGCTGCTTGTCGGGTCGGACGATCCTGCAGGTAAGCGTATCCATGCTCGCGCTACTTCTCCTCGGTGGCGGGCTTCTTCGAGCCCTCCCTCATCTTGGCGGCGCGCGCACGCACGTCGTCGATGGTGCTGGCATAGCGGAACGCCTGCTCGGGAAGGTCATCGCACTCGCCGTCGACGATGGCCGCGAACGAGCGGACCGTGTCGTCCACATGCACGTAGACGCCGGGGTTGCCGGTGAACTGCTCGGCGACGTGGAAGGACTGCGAGAGGAACTGCTGGACCTTGCGCGCACGGGTCACCGTGAGGCGCTGCTCCTCCGAGAGCTCGTCCATGCCGAGGATGGCGATGATGTCCTGCAGGTCGGAGTACTGCTGGAGGATCTCCTGCACCTTGACGGCCACGCGGTAGTGCTCGTCGCCGACGACGGTGGGGTCGAGGGCGTCGCTCGAGCTCGCGAGCGGGTCGATGGCCGGATATAGGCCGAGGTCGGAGATCGAGCGCGACAGGACCGTCGTGGCGTCGAGGTGCGTGAACGTCGTGGCGGGCGCGGGGTCGGTGAGGTCGTCGGCGGGGACGTAGACGGCCTGGACCGAGGTGATCGAGCCCTCCTTGGTGGAGGTGATCCTCTCCTGGAGGTCGCCCATCTCGGTGGCCAGCGTGGGCTGGTAGCCGACGGCGGAGGGCATGCGCCCGAGAAGGGCGGAGACCTCGGAACCGGCCTGGGAGAAGCGGAAGATGTTGTCGATGAAGAGCAGGACGTCCTGCCCCTGGTCGCGGAAGTACTCGGCGGTGGTGAGGCCGGCGAGACCGACGCGCAGACGCGCTCCGGGCGGCTCGTTCATCTGTCCGTAGACCAGGCAGGTCTTCTCGATGACGCCGGATTCGGTCATCTCGCCGTAGAGGTCGGTGCCCTCGCGGGTACGCTCGCCGACGCCGGTGAAGACCGACGTGCCGCCGTGCTCCATGGCCAGGTTGTCGATGAGCTCCTGGATGAGGACCGTCTTGCCGACGCCGGCGCCGCCGAACAGGCCCGTCTTGCCGCCACGGATGTAGGGCTCGAGCAGGTCGATGGCCTTGATGCCGGTCTCGAAGATCTCCGTCGAGGTGGTGAGGTCATCGAACGCGGGCGGATTGTGGTGGATCGGGTAGTACTCGATGCCGTCAGGCATGCCCTTGCCGTCCACGGGCTGGCCGAGGACGTTCCAGACGCGACCCAGTGTCTGCGGGCCGACGGGCATCATCATGGGGCTGCCGGTGTCGTGCGCGGGAAGCCCGCGGCGCAGGCCGTCCGTCGAAGACATGGCCACGGTACGGACCACGCCACCGGGGAGCTGCGACTCGACCTCGAGGACGATGTGGTTCTCGCCCACCGGCGTCTCGTCGTCGACCGTGAGCGCGTTGTAGATGGCCGGGACGCCACCCTCGAACTTGACGTCGACGACGGGGCCGATGATCTGGATGATCGAGCCGTCGCCGACCCCCTTGCCCTTGGTCGCCGTGACGCCCATCGGGGCCTCCCCGGCCGTGCTCTTGTTCTCTGCCATCACATGTCCTCCAATGCGGCGGCTCCGCCGACGATCTCGTTGATCTCGGTGGTGATGGAGCCTTGGCGAATGCGGTTGTACGTGCGAGTGAGGCTCGTGATGACCTCTGTCGCGTTGTCGGTCGCCGACTGCATGGCGCGACGACGGGCGCCGTGCTCGGCAGCCGCCGAGTCGAGCAGGGCGTGGTAGATGACCGTACGGATGTAGGCGGGCATGAGGTAGCCCAGGACCTGCGATGCCGACGGGTCGAAGTCGAACGTGGGGCTCGACGTGCCATGGACGGCGGTCGTGGCCTCGTGGGTGCGCGGAGCGTTGGGCATCGAGAGGGTCTCGGCCGAGACGGGCAGGATCTGCTCGATGGTCATGTCCTGCTCGACGCGGTTGCGCGCGTGCTGGTACCACATGACGACTCGGTCGATGGTCCCGTTGCGGTAGCCGTCCATGGCATACGAGGCGATCTGGTCCGCCTGGTCCATCGTGGGCTCCGAGGAGGTCCCCTCGAAGGTGAGGACGGGTTCGAAGCCGCGATACCTGAAGTACTCGGTGGGCTTCTTGCCGCAGGTCACGAGCATGGGGGTTCCACCATGTGCGGAAAGGGTCCCCATCTCGTTCTCAGCGTCGCGCTCGAGCATGATGTTGAAGCCGCCCGCGAGACCACGATCGGACGCGACCACGATGAACAGGACGCCCTTGGTCTCGGCGTGGTGCGACAGCAGCGGCTCGCTGCTCTCGGAACCGGCGCCGGCCACGTTGTCCAACATCCTGGTGATGGCCTCCTTGTAGGGACCGGCCTCCTCGGCGCGCTCGAGGGCGCGACGGATCTTGGCCGTGGAGACCATCTCCATGGTGCGGGTGATCTGCTTCGTGCTGGTCACCGAAGAGATGCGCTTCTTTATGTCGCGAAGGTTCTCCATGCCGCGACTTCCCTACTCCTTCTCCGACGCCGTGGCGTCGGTGTCGGCATCGGGCGTGGCAGCCTTCGAGGCGAGGTACTTCCTCTTGTAGGAGGCGATGTGGCCGCGCAGGCGCTCGGCCAGCTCGTCGGAGATCTTCCCCTCGCGGAGGAGGTCGCGGACGTTGGGGTGCGACGCCTTCATGTAGTCGACCAGGCCGTCACGGAACGGCAGGACGTCCTCCACCGGCATGTCATCGAGGAACTCCTCGTTGCCCGCGAAGATGGACGTGATCTGGTCCACGACGTCGAGTGCCGAGAAGCGCTTCTGCTTGAGGAGCTCCGTCATGCGGGCACCGTGGGTGAGCTGGGACTGCGTGGTCGCGTCGAGGTCGCTGCCGAACTGCGAGAAGCTCTGGAGCTCGGCGTAGCTCGCGAGGTCGAGGCGGAGGTTGCCCGAGACCTGCTTCATGGCCTTGGTCTGCGCGGCACCACCGACGCGGGACACCGAGATGCCCACGTCCACTGCCGGGCGCTGGCCCTGGAAGAAGAGGTTCGACTGCAGGTAGATCTGACCATCGGTGATCGAGATCACGTTGGTCGGGATGTATGCGGAGACGTCGCCCTCCTGCGTCTCGATGATGGGGAGTGCGGTGAGCGAGCCGCCGCCGTTGTCATCATTGAGCTTGCAGGCCCTCTCGAGAAGACGAGAGTGCAGGTAGAAGATGTCGCCAGGATACGCCTCACGTCCGGGCGGACGATGGAGCGTCAGCGACATCTGACGATATGCCACGGCCTGCTTGGACAGGTCGTCGTAGACGCAGAGCACGTGGCCGCCGGGGTTGTCCTTGTCGGCAGGCTTGCCGTCGCGGCCGTTGTACATGAAGAACTCGCCGATGGCGGCACCCGCCATGGGGGCGATGTACTGGAGAGGCGCGGAATCTGCGGCGGTGGCGGCGACGATGATCGTCTGGTCCATGATGCCATGGTCGACGAACGTCTGGCGGATGGTGGCGACCGTCGAGGCCTTCTGGCCGATGGCGACGTAGATGCACACCATGTCGGTGCCCTTTTGGTTGATGATCGCGTCGACGGCGATGGCGGTCTTGCCCGTCTTGCGGTCACCGATGATGAGCTCGCGCTGGCCGCGGCCGACGGGGATCATGGCGTCGATGGCCATGAGACCGGTCTGGACGGGCTCGCAGACGCCCTTGCGGCTGATGACGCCGGGGGCCTTGAACTCGATGGGCCTACGGTCGGTGGACTCGATGGGTCCGAGACCGTCGATGGGCTCGCCGAGCGGGTTCACCACGCGGCCGAGCATGGCACGACTCACGGGGATGTCCATGATGCGGCCCGTGGTGCGGCACTCGTCGCCCTCCTTGATGGAGTCGACCTCGCCGAAGAGCACGGCGCCGACCTCGTCGACGTCGAGGTTCTGGGCGAGCCCGTACACGTTGCGACCGGTGAGCGAGCTCGTGAACTGCAGGAGCTCGCCGGACATGGCGCTCTTGAGACCGGAGACGCGCGCGATGCCGTCCCCGACCTCCATGACGCGGGACACCTCCTGGGTGTCGACCGCGGCCGTGATGGTGTTCAGGCGGTCTCGGAGCGTGTTCGCGATGGAACTCGCGTCGATTGCCTCTGCCATCATCACTCACCTCCCAATGACGTCTGGGCAAGGACCTGACGTGCGTTCGTGAGCTGAGCCCTCACGGACGCGTCGCGGCGCTCGCCACGGGCGCTGATGATGATTCCGCCGATGATCGACGGGTCGACCTTCTCTATGAGGAACACCGTCGTGCCGAGGTCAGCCTCGAGCTTGTCGGTGATGGTCTTGCGCAGCTCGTCGTCGAGCTCGATGGCGGTCGTGACCTCGACGGCCACGGTGTCGCCCTCGGATTCCAGGATGTCCTGGTACTTCGCGGACACCTTCCCGAGCAGACCGAGATCGTCGCGATCCCTCATGACCGAGAGCATGTCCATGATCTCGGAGGGGAGCGCCGCGGCGGCTGCGAGGTCTGTGGCCTCACGAGCCTCCCTGCCCTCGGTCCTGGCGGCCTCGAGCAAGGTGCGAGCGTAGGTCTCGACCTTCTTCTGCTCGATACGACTACTTGCCATTCAGGCTACCCGCTTCCGTGAGGTACTTCTCCACGAGCTTCCTCTGGGTGGCATCGTCGAGCTTCTCGTCGATGATCCTGCCGGCCATCTCGACGGAGAGGTCGGCGACCTCGCCGGTCAGGCTCGACATGGCGGTGCGGCGCTCGGTCTCCACGGCCTCGTGGGCCTTGGAGATGATGTCGGCCGCATCGGCCTGGGCCTTCGCGATGATCTGCGAGCGGGACTGCTCGGCGGTGTGCTTGGCGTCGGCGATGATCTCGTCGGCCTCGCGCTGCGCGTCGGCGATCTTCTCCTCATATGTGCGCAGGTCCTCGGCGGCCTTCTGCTTCGCCGCGTCGGCCTCGTCGAGGTCGCCCTTGATCTTGGCCTGGCGCGCGTCGAGGTTCTTCAGGATCATCGGCCAGGCGAACTTCGCCAGGACGAACCAGATGACCAGGAAGGCGATGAGCGCCGGGATGAACTCGGCGGGCTTGGGGATGAGGATGCTCGCGTCTGCCGCGGCGAAGGCCGTGGTAGGAGCGGCGACGAGGGCCGCGAGACAGCCCGTCGAGATCGCGCTCGCCCAGAGGACGCGCATGCTCTTGTTCGTCTTCATGCTATGTGCCTCCAACTTCGCGACGCCGCCGTTACTTGACGATGAGGGCGACGACGAAGCCGATGAGGGCCAGTGCCTCGACGAACGCGGAGCCGAGGATGAAGCCGGTGAACAGGGCTCCCTGCATCTCCGGCTGACGGGCAGTGGCCGTCGTGTAACCATAGGCGGCGAGGCCGATGCCGATGCCGGCACCGATGACGCCGAGACCATATCCGATGACTCCCACGATTCCTCCTTTGTTCTCGCCCGCCTTGTGCGGACGCAGGTTCCTGAGTGCTAGGTGCTGACGTGCGACGTGCTGACGTGCGGTGGAGCTATGTACGGGCGGTGTTCCCGCCGGGGTACCGATTCCCTACTCCTCCTCCTCCGCGATCTGCACGTAGACGGCAGAGAGCATCGCGAAGACGAAGGCCTGGATGGCCGCCACGAGGAGCTCGACCACGTAGATGATGATGAGGATGGCGAGCCACAGCAGCGAGATTCCCGCGCTGCCGAAGGCCATGAGGGAGATGCCCTGCGCGAGCTGGGTCGCGAACAGCGACGTCAGGATCGCGAAGGTGCCCATGACGATGTGGCCTGCGAAGAGGTTGCAGAAGAGTCGGACGGCCAGCGTGATGAGCCGCAGGAACGTCGAGAAGACCTCGACGAGCCAGATGGCCGGTCCCATCGGCCCCTTGAGGCCGTGGCTGAACGTCTTGAGATAGCCGCCCACGCCATGCTTGCGGACGCCCATCACGATGAAGTAGATGAACGAGACCAAGGCGAGGGCCGCGGTGACGCCGATGCAGCCGGTGCCGGGGTGGCAGCCGGGAATGACGCCGATGATGTTGTTCACGAGCACGAAGAAGAACACCGTGGCGATGAACGGGAAGTGCTCGCGCCAGGTGGGTCCGACGATGTCCTGGACCATGTTCTTGCGCGTGTACTCGACCACGAACTCCATGCCGTTGACGAAACGCCCCTCGGGGACGAGCGAGCGCGACTGCTTCTTGATGAAGGTGAACATGAGGACGAGCAGGACCACGATGGCGACGGCGAGCCAGAAGTCATACTGCGTGAAGCCCACGTTGAGATCGCCCACGATGGGGATCGACAGGAAGCTGTCTATGAGCTCGTCGACCTTATCGGGAAGCTGGTCGAACAATTCTTCCACTGGATTCACTCTCTTTCCATGTCAGGGCATCCTGCGGTCGAGCCGCCACGCACGCAACGTCTCCCATACCCAAAGGGCGAGGAATGTAACGATTGTGGCCATGCAGAAGACCAGACACACGTCCTCGGCGAGAATATAGCTTACCCCCATTGCCAACATTAGCAATGCCATCGACGCCATGATGGCCGCCAGCCCATGCCCCACGTCATAGCGTCCGCGCCGGGAGAGGTTCCTCTCGAACAGGACGACCATGGGCAGGGAGCCCACGATTCCGCAGGCTGCCCCGAGCGCGATCGGCAGGACCAGGGACATGCGGCCTCCAACCAAGATGCGATCGACGGTTTCGAACATCGGTCAAAGATGGTATCCGCATTCGTCTTCAAATGTAAGGGGTGGCGCGAAGTATGACGCCTTGGTGTGCGACGTCAACCGAGACGTTCTACTTCGTCCCGAAGATTCGGTCACCGGCATCGCCCAGACCCGGGAGGATGTAGGCGCTCTCGTTGAGCTGGCGATCGATCGCGCAGGTGAAGACGCGGACCTTGTCGTCGTGGTCGAGGACCGCCTTGATGCCCTCGGGTGCCGCGATGAGCACGAGGAGGCGGATGTCGGAGACGCCGGCCTTCCTGAGGTAGTCGATGGCCGCGGTGGCGGAGCCGCCGGTGGCGAGCATCGGGTCGACGATCAGGCAGGTGCGATGCGCCACGTCAGGCGGGAGCTTGCAGTAGTACTCGTGAGGCTCGTGGGTCTCGGGGTCGCGGTACATCCCGATGTGGCCGACGCGGGCGGAGGGGATGAGGTCGAGGATTCCGTCGACCATGCCGAGGCCGGCGCGGAGGATGGGGACGATGGCGACCTTCTTGCCGGCGACCTGCTGGCAGGTGCACCTCTCGAGGGGGGTGTCGACCTCGACGGGCTCCAGCGGGAAGTCACGCGTGGCCTCATAGCCCTCGAACAGAGCCAGCTCGCGGACGAGCTCGCGGAACTGCTTGGTCCCGGTGTCCTTGTTGCGCAGGATCGAGACCTTGTGCTGGACCATGGGATGGTCAACCAGCGTGAGGCGGTCGTCGAACTCGTGTCCCTGGTACTCCATCGTGCTTCTCCCTTCGGGCGACCCTGCGGTCACCGGCGTGGATACATGTCGAGCGGCTGGCCATGCGGCCTAGCGCTCGTCCTCCTTCATGATCTTGGCAACGCGCTGGGCGTGGCGGCCACCCTCGAAATCGGTCTCGAGGAAGGTGCGGGCGATGCCCTCGTTGACCGCAAGGTCGACGAACCTGCCGGACAGGCAGATGACGTTCGCGTCATTGTGCTTGCGCGCGAGCTCGGCGAAGTCCACCGTCTGGACGGCCGCGGCGCGGATGCCCGGGACCTTGTCGGCCGTCATGGCCATACCCAGACCGGTGCCGCAGATGAGGATGCCCCTGTCGGCGCTGCCGTCGGCCACGGCGGTGGCGACCTTATCGGCGAAGTCGGGGTAGTCGACGCGGGAATCATCGGCTGGACCCATGTCGATCACCTCGTACCCGAGACCGCGGACGTAGTCCTCCACGGGATCCTTCTGGCAGAACCCGGCGTGATCAGATGCGATGGCGACGCGCATGGGCGACCCTTCCTCCTCGAGCTGGCTTGCTTCCCTGCAAAGGGTACCGCAATGGAAGGACTCCGGATGCCCTCACGGACCCCCTCGTGGATGCCCTCACGCCAGCGTGCGCCTGAGGGCCTCGCGCCAGCCCGTGAGCAGCCGCTCGCGATAGGCCGGCGTCATGTCGGGAACGTAGGTGGCCGACACCGCGTGGTTGGCGACGAGCTCGTCCTTGCTGCCCCAATAGCCCACGGCGAGGCCCGCCAGGTATGCCGCACCCAGGGCGGTCGTCTCGTCCACCTCGCTCCGCTGGACGTCGATGCCCAGGAGGTCGGCCTGGAACTGCATGATGAAGTCGTTCTCGGACGCGCCGCCGTCCACCTCCAGCGAGGAGAGCGTACGACCGGAGTCGGACTCCATCGCCTTCAGGATGTCGTAGGTCTGGTACGCCATCGACTCGCAGGCCGCGCGCACGATATGGGCCCTGCCCGTCCCCCGCGTGATGCCGCACAGCACACCGCGGGCGTCGGGGTCCCACCAGGGCGCGCCCAGGCCCGTGAACGCCGGGACCATGTAGCAGCCCGCGGTGTCCGCGACGGAGCGCGATATCTCGCACGTCGACTCGGCGGAGTCGATGAGGCCGAGGTCGTCGCGCAGCCATTGGATCACCGAGCCCGCCTGGAACACGGAGCCCTCGAGCGCGTAGTCGACCTCACCGCCCTGGGCGATTCCCACGGTGGTGACCAGGCCGTTCTCGGACATGACCGGCTCCGGCCCCACGTTCATGAGGAGGAAGCAGCCGGTGCCGTACGTGTTCTTGACGCTGCCCGGCTCGAAGCAGCAATGGCCGAACAGCGACGCCTGCTGATCGCCGGCGACGCCGGAGATGGGCGGATGGTTGGTCATGATGTCCGAGCTCACGCGTCCGAAGTCGCCCGACGACGGACGGCATTCCGGAAGCATGGACATGGGCACGCCCAGAATCTCGCAGAGCTCGGGGTCCCAGTCCAGCTTATGGATGTCGAACAGCATCGTCCTGCTCGCGTTCGTGTAGTCCGTCGCGTGCTCGACCCCGTGCGTGAGGTTGTAGATGAGCCAGGTGTCGATGGTCCCGCACATGAGCTGACCGGCGTCGGCCATCTCGCGGGCGCCCTCGACGTTCTCGAGGATCCACTTGATCTTCGTCCCCGAGAAATACGCGTCGGGCACGAGGCCGGTGCGCTCGCGGATGAGGTCGGCGCGGCCGTCAGCCACGAGCGCGTCCACGATGGGGGCGGTCCGGCGGCACTGCCAGACGATCGCGTTGTAGATGGGCTGGCCCGTCGTTCGGTCCCACACCACCACGGTCTCGCGCTGGTTGGTTATGCCCACCGCGCGGATTCGGTCCGAATGGATGCCGCTCTTGTACTGCACCTCGATCATGCAGGCGATCTGCCGGGAGAGTATCTCGACGGGGTCCTGCTCGACCCAACCCGGGTGCGGGTAGCGGACGCCGATCCTGCGCTGGGCCTGCGCGACCTTGCAGCCATATTCGTCGAAGAGGATGGCGCGGACGCTCGTGGTGCCGGCGTCGAGCGCCATGACGTATCCCTGGCCGTCGTCAGGGTCATGGCCGAGACCCCCGAGCACATCCTGCATGATCGTTCCCATATCGGCCTCCGAAGGATGGGGGCGCACGGCCCCATGCGGTTATCAGACGAACGGCGTCACGATGCCCAAGGCCCCATCCACGCTCTCCCTCGACACGACGCCTTCACGCAGGATCGACGTCTGCCGCGTCGTGCAGTCCACGATGGTGGAACGACCCGGAAGGGAGACGGCGGGATCCTCGATGGCGAAGTCGACGGAGGACATCACGTCATCGGCGACCTCGCCATATGTGCACGGGGGACGGTTTCCGTGGCTGTTGGCCCCGGTCGAGATCAAGGGGAGACCGCAGGAGCGGATGAGCCCGGCGGCGATGGGCGCGGCCGAGCAGCGAAGCGCGACGCTGCCATCCTCGCGAGCGAGGACACGAGGCACCGCGGAGGACGCCCTGACCACGATGGTGAGACCACACGGCCAGAGGTTCTCGGCAAGGGTGCGCGCGTCATCCGTGACGCCCGTCCCGTAGACGTCGAGGTCCGACGGGGACCCCACCAGCCAGGGAAATGATGGCCCGCGGCCGCGGTTCTTCACGGCGAACAGACGGTCGAGACCGTTCGAGACGGACTCGCCCGTCCTCGCGAGCGAAGCCACGACGTAGACGGTGTCCGACGGGAACAGGACCAGGCCGCCGCTCTGCAGGACGTCGGCGGCCATGTCGATGGCCATCGCCTGCGAGTGCGCCGAGTCGATCCTGTACGAACATCCGGCCATCAACGTCCCCCTCCGGAGCCCAGGCACGACGCCCGGGGCAGCCCTGTGACAGCACCCATTGTGTATGCCGCACACGTCCCACGAGGGCTTGCGGGGGAGGTTTTTCGTCAATGACTCACGTTCTCGGTAAGGGGGGCAACCAGACCAGCGGACGGCGGGAGGTCGGGGCTCCGATCGGGCCGGGAGCCGCTGCGGTCGCCGACGTCTCGGCAGCCGCGGGCTTCTCGGCGGTCGAGGTGGCCACGAACGTCACTAACCGTTCGATTCTGGTACCAAAGCGGGTTTGCGGTACCAGAATCGAACGGTTAGTGACGCAGATTCCAGTTTCTATGCATGGCAGATTGTAATCGCTGCTTGTTCTAGATCTTCCATGCAAACCGACTCGAGAAAACGTCCCTAACCGTTCGATTCTGGTACTCGACCTCGGCTTGATGCGTCAACGGGAGACGACGTCCGACATCCAGCCGAGAAGCTCCTCCATGACCTCGTCCACGCAGGTCTCGCCGAGGAGCTCGTGGCGAGCTCCGTCGAAGAGGTCGAGCGTGACGTCCTCGACGCCGGCGGCCTTCAAGGCCTTGAACGCCCTGACGGGGCCGTCGCCCCGGGCGCCGACGGGGTCATCGGCCCCGGAGAGGATGATGACCGGGAGGTCATGCGGCACGCCGGCGATCCGAGCCGGATCCTGCGCCTCGGAAAGGAGACGGAAGAGGCAGCGGTAGCCGCTGATCGAGAACATCCAGCCGCAATCGGGGTCGGCAGCATAGGCCAGGGGCCTGGACTCGTCGCGGGAGAGCCACTCGTAGCCGGTCTTCGCCCCCGAGCCCTCGAACCGCTTGTTGTATCCGCCGCATCCGAGCCCGTCGACCATCCGCGAGCGATAGCCCCACCCGTGGAAGAGGGCGATGACGTCGGTGAGGAGGGCGCCCGCGGCTAACGTGGCTGAATCCTGCCAGGCCGTGCCCAGGACGACGAGGCCCGCAAGCCCCTCGCCATGGCGGCCCGCGTAGCAACGGACGACGAACGAGCCCATGGAATGGCCGAGAAGGACGATCGGCACGCCGGGGAGACGATCGGCGACGCCCAGGCGCAGGACGTGAAGGTCCTCGATCATGTGGTCGGCACCGTGGACGTGGTCGTAGACACCGCGAAGGTCGTGGTCAGGGCAGCTGCGACCGTGTCCGATGACGTCAGTCCCCACGACGGCATAGCCCGCAGCCGTGAGGTCACGGACGAGTCCCCCATAACACCCGAGGTGCTCCACCATCCCGTGACAGACCTCCACCACTCCGCGAGGGTCGCCCGCAGGCAGCCACAGGTCGCCCACGCAGGTGCTGGTCCCATCGGTCGAGGCGAAGGAGACGCCCTCGTGGGCGTCGTCGCCGGCATCGGACGAGAAGGTCACGCCGTGAAGGACACGCTCGCTCATCCCAACACCTCCATGATGGACGCGCTCGGGATGGCCCCCTCCCTCACCACGATGGGTTCCGTCCCCGTGCATACGACGATAGTCGACGCCACGCCCTCCGGCGCCGGTCCCCCGTCGAGCGTGAGGTCGGACTCGGTGACGATCCTACGCTCGAGGTCGGCCCCGGAGACGGGCGAGGGTGCGCCATGGGTGTTGGCGCTCGTGACCGCGAGCGGCACGCCGACCGCGCGGGCGAGCTCGTGCACGAGGGGGGAATCGGGGAGTCGCAGCGCGATGGTGCCGTCGTCGCGCCGATACTCCGGGGGGACGACGTCCGACGCATGCACCACGAGGGTGAGGGCGCCAGGCCAGAAGGCACTCGCGAGGTCATGGGCCCAGTCCGGGACGTCGACGCCGCAGCGGTCGAGATCGCCCGTCCCGGCGACGAGCCAGGGAAGGGTCTGGGAGCGGTCGCGGCGCTTGATGGAGAAGACGCGACCGAGGCCGGGGTTTGACGGAGTGGCAGCCACGCCGATCCCATAGACGGAGTCGGTGGGCATGACGAGGACGCCGTCCTCGGCAAGCACACGGGACGCTCGGGCGACCACGTCCGGCGCAGGCCTCGCCTGGTTGACGTCGATGACCTCGCCCATGGCTAGGCCTCCCTCACGCACACGAGGACACGCGGCCTGTGGGTGAGGTCCTCCCGGACCTCGACCAGGTCCCATCCACCGGCCTCGCGGACGAGTGCGGCGGCGGGTTCGAGCGCGTCCTCGAAGAGCTCGCAGCAGAACATGCCCCCCGGGACCAGCGCCTCGGGGGCGAGGTCCAGCAGACGACGGAAGACGTCGAGGCCGTCCGTGCCGCCGTCGAGAGCGAGCGCGGGTTCGTGGCCCACGACCTCCTCGGGAAGCGTCTCCATGACACCCGAGGGGATGTAGGGCGGGTTCGAGACGAGCACGTCGAACGTCCCCATGAGACCCTCGTCCACGCCGGAAGCCAGGTCGCATTCGATGACGTCCACGGCATCGGCCAGGTCGAGGGCGTCGCGGTTCCGCTCGGCGAGGGACACCGCCTCGGGCGAGACGTCCGTCGTGGTGACGTGCGTGCCCGGACGCTCGGAGGCTATGGAGAGGGCGACGCAGCCCGTGCCGCAACCCACCTCGAGGATGGCAGGGGCCTCGGTGCCACGGCCATCCGCCGCGTCCACTCCCTCGAGTGCGGCATCGACCAGGACCTCGGTCTCGGGCCGGGGGATGAGGACGCCTGGCTCGCAGCGAAGCACGATGTGGCGGAAGCCCATGTCGCCGGTCACGTACTGGAGCGGCTCGCCCGCGGCGCGTCGCTCGATGGCAGCATGCATCGCGGCGAGCTCGGAGGCCTCGAGGGGCTCGTCGTAGTTCGTGTAGAGTTCGACGCGCGTCTTGCCCGTGGCTGCGGAGAGGAGCCACTCGGCGGACAGACGCGGATGCTCGTCGCCCTTGCCCGCGAGGTAGTCACGCGTCCAATCGAGGCAGCGCTTGATGGTCCAGGCACCGGCGTCGGCCATGGCGCGGCCTACACCGCCTGGGCGAGCTTCTCGGCGCGGTCGGCCGCGGCGAGGGCCTCGATGACGGAGGGGAGCGTGTCGCCGAGGAGGACCCCGTTGTAGGTGCCGTTGAAGCCGATGCGGTGATCGGTCACGCGGTCCTGCGGCTGGTTGTAGGTGCGGATCTTCTCCGAGCGGTTGCCGTGGCCGATCTGGCTCTGGCGCTCGGCGCCCATCTCGGCCTGCTGACGCTCGAGCTCGGCCTCGTAGAGGCGGGCACGCAGCATCTGCATGCAGACCTCGCGGTTCTGGATCTGGGAGCGCTGGTCCTGCGACTGCACCACCGTGTTGGTGGGCAGGTGGGTGATGCGGACGGCCGAGTAGGTCGTGTTGACGCACTGGCCTCCGGGGCCGCTCGCGCAATAGGTGTCGATGCGCAGGTCGGTGGGGTCGATCTGGATGTCGATCTCGTCGGCCTCGGGCAGGACCGCCACCGTGGCCGTGGAGGTCTGGATGCGGCCCTGGCTCTCGGTCTTGGGGATGCGCTGGACGCGATGGACGCCGCTCTCGTACTTCATGACCGAGTAGACCTTGTCGCCCGTGACCTTGAACTCGATGGTCTTGAAGCCACCTGCCTCGGACGGGCTGGACGAGAGGACCTCGACCTTCCACCCGCGGGAGACGGCGAAGCGCTCATACATCTTGAAGAGATCGCCCGCGAAGATGCCGGCCTCGTCCCCGCCCACGCCGGCGCGGATCTCGACGATGGTGTCCTTCTCGTCGTTGGGGTCTCCCGGGATGAGCATGAACTTGATGTCCTCCTCCAGGGAGGGCAGCTTGGCCTCGTTGTCGGAGATGTCGGCCTGGAGCATGGACTTGGTGTCGGCATCGGACTCGCCATGGAGAAGCTCCTTGGCAGCATCGATGTCATCGAGCGCGGAGATGTACGCGCGGGCCTTCTCCACGAGCTCGGACTGGGCCGAGTGCTCCTTGGCGAGGCGCGTGTACTCCTTCTGGTCGGACACGACCGCGGGATCGGCGAGCTTGCGCTCGAGTTCCTCATAGGCCGCGATCAGCTTCTCTAGCTTGTCACGCATGGTGACTCCTCAAGGTGGTGCGGCGGGACGCGGGTGTTGGCCGGCGGTCCGCCATGAATGGTCTGAGCCTACAGATGATACCACCCGCAGGCAGGGCCCAGACAACATGCGGGGACGGACCCGGCCCGAGGTGGCGCGGCGAACGCTAGGCCTCGGCGAGCCTCTCGCCCATGATCAGGCCCATCGCGCTCGACATCATGAGCCCGCGGGTCCATCCGGACGAGTCGCCCAGGCAGTGGAGATGCCCGACGTTCGTGTCGAGGTCCTCGTCCATGGTGACGCGGTTCGAGTAGAACTTGAGCTCGGGCGCGTAGAGGAGGGTCTCCTCGGAGGCGAAGCCGGGGACCACGTCGTCGACGGCCTCGATGAAGTTCACGATCGAGGTCATGGCGCGATAGGGCATGGCCGCGGTGATGTCACCGGCGGCGGCGTCGGGCAGGGTGGGGACCACGTTCGAGCGGTCGAGCTCACGGGGCCAGGTGCGCTTGCCATCCCTCACGTCGCCGAAGCGCTGCACCAGGATGTGGCCCGCCCCCAGCATGTTCATGAGCTCGCCCACCTTCTGGGCGTAGGCGATGGGCTGGTCGAAGGGTTCGCGGAAGTTGAGCGAGCAGAGCACCGCCAGGTTGGTGTTGGGGCTCTTGCGCTCCTTGAAGGAATGGCCGTTCACCACGGCAAGGCCCCCGTCGTAGTTCTCCTGGGAGACGAAGCCGCCGGGGTTCTGGCAGAAGGTGCGCACCTTGTTGCGGTACGGGTTCGGGTGTCCGATGAGCTTGGACTCATAGAGGACGTTGTTGACGGTCTCCATGACCTCGTTCCTCACCTCGACGCGGACGCCGATGTCCACGGGGCCGGCCGTGTGGTCGATGCCATGCTCGTCGCACATGCGATCGAACCAGTCGGCGCCACGGCGACCCGTGGCCACGACCGTCTCGTCCGCCCGGACCTCGACGTCGCCACCGCGCCCGTGGGCATGGACCCCGAGGCAGCGGCCGTCCTCGATGATGACGTCCCCCACCTCGTGCTCGAAGAGGATCTCGACCCCGGCGTCGAGCAGATGCCGCTCCACGCGGGCGTAGATCTCCTGGGCCTTCTCCGTGCCGAGATGGCGGATGGGGCAGTCCACGAGCTTGAGCCCCGCCTTGATGGCGCGACGACGGATGTCGGCCACCTCGTCCTTCTCGCCGACCCCCTCCACGCGGGAGTCGGCACCGAAGTCGAGGTACATCCTGTCGACCCGGTCGATGGTGGCCTGGGCGAGGTCGACCCCGATGAGCTCGGGCAGGTCGCCTCCCACCTCGTGGGACAGGGAGAGCTTGCCGTCGGAGAAGGCCCCGGCGCCCGAGAAGCCCGTGGTGATGCGGCAAGGGTCGCAGCCCATGCAATGGCCGGTGGTCGCCTTGGGGCAGCTGCGACGCTCGATGGGCAGGCCCCTCTCCACCATGACGACGTGCCTGTCGGGCTCGTGGGCGAGCAGACCGAGCGCGCAGAAGATGCCCGCGGGGCCCGCCCCCACGATGACCACGTCGGCATGGATGGTGGACGCCGCCTTGGCGGATGTGGCGACGCGTGCGTCATCGACCTTTGACATGACTCCCCCTCGGACGTTCGTTGACGCCGGGGATTCTACCCATGTGAGGCCGAGGCGATCATGGACGTCGTCAGGCTCCGGAGACTACCTCGTCCCCGGCGGCCTTCTCACGGGCGTCCACCCTGCGGAGAGCCTCGATGGCACACTCGAGCATCCCTGCGTCGGGAGTCCGCGTGGTGAGCCGCTGCATCTGGAGGCCAGGCCACAGGACGATGCGGACGAGGGGGTTGTCGGGGTGCGACCCGGCCCAGCGGACCGTGACCTCGTAGGCGATGCCCGCGACGACGGGGACCATGAGGAGCCGCGAGCAGAACACGACCGCCGTGCGCGCCGCACCCGTCGCGCCGATGGAATCGGCGAAGGCGGCCACCGGCAGGAACGTGTTCACCACGATGGCGACGATCATCGTCATGAGGATGAAGGCCGTGCCACAGCGGACGTGGAGACGGGAGAAGCGCGCACAGGACTCGGGCGTGAGGTCGACGCCATGCTCGAAGCAGTGGATCGTCTCGTGCTCCGCACCGTGATAGCCGAAGACGCGCGCCATGTCGGGCATGCGGCCCACCGCCCAGATATAGGCGACGAACACGACGATGCGCAGCGCAGCTTCCACGAGGTTCCACGTGATGGCGTTGTCGGTGGTGTAATCGCCCACGATGGCGTTCGCCGCACCGACCGGCAGGGCGACGAACAGGAACACGCCCAGCGCGAGGCCTATCACGAGCGACAGCACCATCCATCCGGAGAGGGTCCCACCATCCGAGGACGTGGCCGCGTCGGAGCCGGCGGTCCTCTCGGTCGCATCGTCCGCGTGGGTCTCGGCGGGAGCGTCTCGGGAATCGTCGTCGGGGTAGGCATGGTCGGAGGCGATGGCCATGGCCTTGAACGAGAGCACCATCGACTCGACGAAGGCGACGCACCCGCGGACGAGGGGCCAACGCTTCCAGCCCGCCCTGCCGGACGGGTCGGGCAGGTCGTGCTCCTCGACGTAGATGCCGCCATCGGGCTCGCGCACGGCGACGGCCCAGTTGAGCCTGCCGCGCATCATGATGCCCTCCATCACGGCCGCGCCGCCGATGTGGGTGCGAAACAGCTCGCCCTCCTCGGCGATTCCCTCCGTCCCGGCGGTCCTCTCCTCGGTCATGCGCGCCTCCCCCACTCGTCGTCATATGGTGCGTCCGCTGGCACTAACCTTAGTATGGATGACGTCGAGCGTGGATTCGAACACGCAGAATGGGAAGAACCCATCACGTACACATCGACGGTCGCGGGCGGAATGGCTGCCCGGGCCGCGGACACCGGAGAAGGAGCCACATGTCGATTGACATCCAGAAGCCGGCCCCCCTGCAGATCGGGGACCGCTACTACTACACGCTGACCTCGTACGATCCCGTCTCGATCGAGGTCAAGGTCCCGTCCGTCACCGAGGACGACATCACCTGGTCGATCAAGGCGATGGCCCAGCGCGCCGGCATCGAGCCCGACGCCCTGGATGACGCCTGGGTGAAGGCCAACGTCGAGGGAGTCGACACGGTGGCGCAGCTCAGGGACGCCCTGCGCAGCCAGCTCGCGGACATGAACTCCCATTACGTCGAGCAGTCCAAGCCCTCCCTCTGCGCGGCCGAGCTCGCCAAGCGTCTGGCACAGGCGGTCCCCGAGGCCGAGGTGGCCCACACGCGCGACATGCTCGAGAAGAGCCTCGAGATGGACCTGAGCCAGCAGGGTGCCACGCTCGACGACATGCTGGCCACCACCGGGATGGACAGGACCGCACTCGCGGCCATGCTCGACCGTGAGGCCCATGACACCGCCGAGCAGCAGGCAGCCCTCGGGGCCTACGCCGAGGAGAAGAAGCTCACGGTCGACGACGAGGAGCTCCCCGGCCTGCTGGGCATGTCCCCCGCCGACGCCGCGAAGCTCATCCATGACGCCAAGGACCACGGCCAGATGGAGGCCCTGCGCGAGGCGGCCCTGCGCGAGAAGGCCAGCCGCGTCGCGGTCGCCGAGTGCGCATGCGCCTATGACCACGAGACCCCCGAGGAGGCCGCGAAGCGCATCGCCCAGTACGAGCAGCTCGACGCGATGCAGCGTGCCGCCGCAGCCGCGAAGGACGAGACGCCGAAGGGCGACGACCACGACGATGCCGGGAGCGGGTCGGACTTCAAGCTGGTGTGACGCGATCAGCCGCGGAAGCGACTCGTCCTCGGAGATCCAGGCGAGACAAAAGGAGGGCCCGATGCCTAGGCGTCGGGCCCTCCTGTCTTGATGCGATGGGACACGTGCGAGGACCGGTGGTCCTGGCGAGAGGCGAGCCTACTCGGCAGGCGTGGCCTCGGCGGCAGGAGCCTCGTCGGTCGCAGGAGCGGCCTCGGCAGGCTTGGTCTCCTCGGCGGCCTCGGCCTTGGCAGCGGCCTTCTCGGCCTTGGCGGCCTCGGCTGCGGCCTTCTTCTCGAACTCGGCGGCGCGCTTGGCCTTCTCGGCAGCCTTGGCCTCGACGGCGGCGTGCTTGGCGGCGGCAGCCTCGGCGGCCTTCTTCTCGCGCTCGGCCTTGGCGGCAGCGGCCTTCTCGAGCTGGGCCTGGGCGGCGCCACCGAACTTGTTGGAGAAGCGCTGGACGCGTCCGCCGGTGTCGACGAGCTTCTGCTGGCCCGTGTAGAACGGGTGGCACTTGTCGCAGAGATCGACGCTCATCTCAGGGACGGTTGCGCGCGTGACGAACGTGTTTCCGCAGGTACAATGGACGGTGCACTCCATGTACTCGGGATGGATGTCCTTCTTCATATTGGTACTCCTCGTCTTCGCGTCCTGGTTTCCGACCAGGACAGGGGGTTGCCCACGGCTTTCTGCCAGGGCGGTCAAGCTTTTGGATTGTAGCACGAGGCAGACGGGACCGCCAATCCGACGATGCGAGGTCCGAGGGCGCATGTGGCGTCGGACTCGCTTCCCACGGATCGCTGGGACGCGCCGAAGCGGACGACCGGACCGTTCGCCGGCCGTGCCGGCCCCTCTTGTTGACAGTGTGTCAACTCCATATTATCTTCACGCCATCAGGAAAGACCGCGACCGGGGGGGGCGTGATGGGGACGGACCGCATGTGCGAGGACCTCAGGCGCGAGCAGATCGTCTCCCATGCCATGCGCCTCTACGAGGAGCAGGGCATCGAGGCGACCTCGGTCAGGGACATCATGAGGTCGGTCGGCGTCTCGCGCAGCCTCCTCTACCACTACTTCCCCGACAAGGAGGCCGTGACCGAGGCGGTGCTCGACCGCTACCTGCAGGAGTTCGTCGACCGGGTGCACGCATGGGATGACGCCCGCGAACCTGGCGACGTGCGCGGCAGCGTGAGGACCTGCGTCGCGATGATCCGCTCATCCCTCGGACGGATGCGTCTGTTCGACGACGGTTCCCCGAGCGGGGATGACGCCACCTTGTATCTCGCCTTCACGAGACACGCCGTGGAGACGCTGTCCCGCCTCATCGTGAGCACGACCGTCGTCGACTACGCAAGGGTCCACGAGATAGAGATCGAGCACGTCTACGAGACCTTCTACATGCTCATATCCGGACTCATCGCCCTGGTGAGGATGGACCCCGGGGTCGCGGACGAGACCCTGGAGGGCCTCATAGCCCAGACGCTCCACCTGGACCTCGGCTGATCGATCCGCACGACGGATCCCGAACGCGAAAGCGGCCTCGCATACGAGGCCTGACGAGAGGAGATGCGCCATGTTGTTCCAAGTGTACGGAGAGACCGCCCTCTGGCAGTGGCTGGGCTGGGTGCTCGTGTTCGGCGGGCTCATCGGCCTGAACGAGATCGCCAGGCGCTCGAGGAAGGGCGGGATCGTCTGCTTCATCGTCGTGCCGCTCGTCCTCACCGCCTATTTCATCGCGATCTACGTGGGGGCCTCGATGGGCGCCGAGTGGGCCTTGAGCAATCCCACCTACATCCACATGAACAGCTGGTTCCACTACGCGAAGCTCTACGCGGCCACCATCGGCTGCATCGGCTTCATGGCCCTCAAGTACCACTGGGGCAAGTTCGGGAAGGTGGAGGCGTGGAAGTGCTTCCCGTTCGTCATCGTGGCGATCAACATCCTGATCGCGGTGGTCTCCGACTTCGAGAGTGCCGTCCGTGCCTGGGACACCACCTGGGTTTCGACCGAGGGGATCGTGCTCCAGGGCGGGATGCACAACGTGCTCAACGGACTCGCGGGAATCATCAACATCGCCTGCATGACGGGCTGGTGGGGGATCTACACCTCCAAGGACGAGACGGACATGCTCTGGCCTGACATGACCTGGAAGTTCATCCTCGCCTATGACGTGTGGAACTTCTGCTACACATACAACTGCCTGCCCACCCATGCCTGGTACTGCGGTCTCGCGCTGCTCCTCGCACCCACGGTGGCCAACGCCCTGTGGAACAAGGGCGGATGGATCCAGAACCGAGCCAACACCCTCGCGCTCTGGTGCATGTTCGCACAGGTGTTCCCCATGTTCCAGGACTACTCGAACTTCTCCGTCCAGTCGGTCATGAACCCCGCCATCAACACCGCGATAGCGGCGGCGGCCCTGGTGATCAACGTGGTGGTCCTGGCTGACATCCTGCGCCGCGCCAAGGCGAAGGGCATCAACCCCTGGAAGCATGAGATCAACCGCGGCTCCGCCGACTTCGAGAAGGCGCTCGCCCGCGCGAAGTGACCGCGGTCGTCCGCCGGAGGCCTGCGGACGCGGACCGTCGTCGGCGGCTACAATCGACATGCCTGGGGGCGTCCCGCGGGACGCCCCCACCATCTTGCAGGACCCTGGCTGGGAGGAACGATGCTTCTCACCGTAGACGTCGGGAACACGCAGACCACGCTCGGCCTCTTCGGCGAGGGTGACACGGCGCTTCGCCAGTGGCGCATGGCGACCGACCACACCGACACCGCTGACGAGCTGCACGAGCGTCTCTTCGGCTACTTCCAGATGTTCGGCCTCGACCTGGCCGACGTGGATGCCGTGGCCATAGCGAGCGTGGTGCCGATCCTCTCGCAGGAGTGGCAGCTCATGATGCGCACCGTGCTCGCCCGCGAGCCCCTCATGGTGGACGCGACGCGGGACTGCGGCATCGAGGTCGGCATGCCGGACCCGCACCAGGTGGGCGCGGACCGCATCGCCAACGCGGTGGCCGCACGGGAGACGTACGGCTCGCCCGTCATCGTGGTGGACTTCGGGACGGCCACGAACATCGACGTGGTGGATGCGAGCGGGACGTTCCGCGGAGGCGCCATCATGCCGGGCGTCCTCCTCTCGGCAAGCTCGCTGTTCTCGAAGGCGGCGAAGCTGTCGAGCGTGCCGCTGGTCGTCCCCGCCCACGCGCTCGGGGACACCACCGAGTCGGCCGTCCAGTCCGGGATAGTGATCGGGGCGGCGGCGCAGGCGGAAGGCATCGTGTCGCGCATCGTGGATGAGCTCGCAGGGGAGCAGGACGCCGCAGGGGATGTCGCGCGAAGGCCGAAGGTGGTCGCCACCGGCGGTCTCGCGAATGTGGTGGCGAGGGCCACGGACCTCTTCGATGAGATCGACCCGGACCTCACCATCAGGGGCATCCGTCAGATCTGGATGCACCGGGAGAGCAAGCGCAGGTCGCAGGAACGGGATTGACCCTTTGGAACTAGCCCCTCCGGAGACGGACGACCTTGTCGTCCTGGTCATCATCGGAGGAGTCAAGCGCGAGGTCGAACGGGATGGCCTTCGTGCGGGCGACCGCACGCAGGTAGATGTCGACGCCTGAGTTGAAATTGAGGCCGAGACTCCTGAAGACCTCACCTGCGGCGCGCTTCGTCTCGGGGTCGAGGCGAACGGTCGTGGTGACGGATGACCTACCCTTTGGTTTCTGCTCGTCGGACATGGGACGCCTCCCTCTGGCGGGCACCCGATGGTGACTGGATGCCAATCTGATTTCATTGTGATGGTAACGATAGCCTCGGGAGAGGGCCCGTCGAGGGTCATGAGCACGAGCGACCGTCTATGCCGTCCGAATGCTAGAGGGAGATGAGGGAGGCCTGCTCGCCCGCGAAGGCGATGTCCTGGCCGAACGCGGTATGGATCGTCACGCGTCCCCAGACGTCCACGCCGGCGAGGACGCCGCGACAGACCTCGCGTCCGTCACGTGAGATGGCCCGGACGGGCTCGCCCATGCGCGCGATGGAGTCGTAGCACTCGGAGAGGACCGGCGCGAGGGGGCCGGCCTGCGCCCTTCCGTCGCGGACCGCGTCGGACCACGCGTCGACGCGGCCGACGATCGCATCGCGGACGAGACGGACCGACTCCTCGACCGACCTGCCGCCGGTCAGGACCGGCAGGTCCGCATCCACGATCGCCACGGCGAACATGCCGAGGTCCCCGGTGGCGGCCCTCACGCCGACCCGAGCGACCTGCTCGCCGGACCCGGAGACGATCCCGGACGGCCAGTCTATGGCGACGTCCCCGCCTCCGCCTCCTCGGGCGACGTCGAGAAGGCCGAGGGAGCAGACGGCAGTGAGTCCCACGAAGAGGCCCATGGGGACCTGAGGGCGAAGCAGGATGGCGATCTCGGGAGAGGCGCCCGACGAGGGATCGCGGACGAGGCAGGAGCCATGGGCCGCCGATGAGCGCCCGAGCGACATCGCGAGCCCCACGAGGTCATCGTCCTGGCCGACCAGGGAGACCTCCGGCGACCCCGACGGGACGTCGTGGGATGACCGACCCGGGGTCGGTCCTACTCCCACGCGACCTCCCCGAGGTCCGAACGGACCAGGCCCACGCGCTCATCCTGCGGCTTGACCTTGACGCCGCCGTGCTCGAGGAAGCGGACCGGATCATGCATGAGGTCCTCGAGCGGCACGATGACGTAGTCGCGCTCGCCCAGACCGCGGTGCGGAAGGGTGAGCCTGCGACCGGCATGGGTCTCGCCCTCCATCCAGGCGAGGTCGACGTCGATGGTGCGGGGACCATGCCCCTCCTGACCGGCCACGCGCTCGCGTCCGAGCTGGTCCTCGACCGCGAGGAGCGAGTCGAGCAGGACGAGGGGCGCGAGCTCCGTGCGGATCTCGACGACGCAGTTCGCGACGGGCTTGGCGATGCCGTAGGCCGGGTCGGTCTCATAGGCATGGCTCACGCCCACGACGCACGTGAGCGGGATCGAGTCGATGAGGGCACAGGCCTTGCCCAGGTACCCGATGCGGTCCCCCACGTTGGAGCCGAGCGAGAGGAACGCGCGACGCGGGTCGGGATGGGCCACGGACCAGTAGGAGTCGAGGGCCTGGGAGAGGCCGGCGACGTCATGGACCCTGAGGATGCGGGCGCCCGCTTCGGCGGCGGCCAGGACCATGCCGATGGTCGCATCGTCGCGACCGCAGGCCTCGCTCACACCCGAGACGGACCCCACGAAGCGCTTGCGCGAGACGGCGCACATGAGGGGATATCCCATCGAGACCATCTTGCTGGTGGCACGCTGGATGACGACGTCCTCGTCGGCGTACTTGCCAAAGCCGGCACCGGGGTCGATGCAGATCCGGTCATGGTCGACGCCGGCACGCATGACCGTGCGGGCCTGGTCTCCCAGGAAGCCCATGACCCGGCGCATGATGGGAGCCTCCTCGGGCAACGTGAAGTGACGGTTGCCGCTGGAGAGGCGCACCGTGGGACTCTCCACCCCACGTGACGAGCGGCTCATGACCTCCTCCAGCTGCGCGGCGGCCTTCTCATTGGCCTCCACGGTCTGGGCGACGTCGTCGTCTACCTCGGCCTTCGCGGCCGCATCGGCGGTCTTCTCGGTGGTTGCCTTGGCCTTGGGATTCGAGTCGAGCATGACCTGGCGACGGGTGCCACCCCCCGAGACCTCGCCGGCGTGCATGATCACGCAGCCGCACGAGGTGTCGGCAGCCATCTGGACCATCTTGGGGTCGGTGAAGCCGGTGACGTCGTTCACGATGGACGCACCGAGGCGCACGCACATCTTGGCCACGTCGGCGTGACGGGTGTCCACCGACACGATGGCTCCCGCCTCGACCAGGTCGCGGACGACGGGAACGACGCGCTTGGCCTCCTCCTGGCTGGAGACCCCCTCGAAGCCGGGACGGGTCGACTCGCCGCCCACGTCGATGATGTCGGCGCCATCATCGAGCATGCGCAGGCCCCACTCGACGGCGGCCTCACGGGTGTCGTGGTCACCGCCATCGGAGAAGGAGTCCGGCGTGACGTTCAGGATCCCCATGATGCGAGGGCGCGCGAGCGAGATCTCGTGCTTGCCGCAGCGCCAGATGGCGTAGTCCTCTCGAAGCATCCTGCACGTCCCTTCCGTCACCCGTCTCACGACGGCTGATCCCCGACCGTCGACGGTCTACTTGGTGCCGTCGAATATGAGCGACATGGCCTCGGCCCGCGTCGCGTCGTGCTTCTCGAACGCCCCGCGTACCGCGGAGGTGGTGGTGCGACTCCCGGGCTTGCGGACGCCGCGCATGGTCATGCAGAGGTGTTCGGCCTCCATGACGACGAGGACGCCCAGCGGGTGCATGTTCTCCTGGATGGCATCGGCCACCTGCGCGCAGAGGCGCTCCTGGAGCTGGGGCCTCCTGGCGAACACGTCCACGACGCGGGCGAGCTTGGATATGCCGCACACGCGACCGTCCGCGCCGGGGATGTAGGCCACGTGGGCCACCCCGAAGAACGGCAGGAGGTGGTGCTCGCACAGGGAGTAGAACGGTATGTCGCGCACGATGACCATCTCGTGGCATGCCGCGTCGAACGAGACCTCGAACAGGGGCTCGGGGCTCTGATGGAGACCGGCGCAGCATTCCTCGAGGGCGCGAGCCACCCTGGCGGGGGTGTCGACCAGACCCTCACGTGTCGGGTCCTCCCCCATGCCCTCGAGCATGAGCCGGACGCCGGCCTCGATCTTGTCGTGGTCCATGTGCCACGAGCCCTGGTCCGCGTCCATGCGCCCTCCCCTCCCGATGCCTCACGTGTCACCTGATGGTTTGGCTCCCATCATAGCCCGAGGGAGGTCAGGACGGACGGGATGGCGCACGATGGGCACGAAGGGAGCAGAACGGAGGCCGGGCGACCTCAGAAGTCGAAGGCCTTCGCGATGTCGCAGGCGCACACGAGGTCGGCGGAGGAATCGCCGGGGGTGGGGTCACGGTTCACGATGACCAGGTCATCGCCGCGGAAGTAGTCGACGAGACCCGCCGCCGGATAGACCACGAGGCTGGTCCCCCCGATGATGAGCATGTCAGCCTCGGAGATGGCGCGGACGGCGGCCGTGAGGATGCCTTGGTCGAGGCTCTCGCCATAGAGGACGACGTCGGGCTTGATGCGACCGCCGCACTCGGGACAGACGGGCACGCCCGTCGTGGACATGACCCACTCGGCCGAGTAGGTGGCACCGCACCTCTGACAGACGTTCCTATGCACCGACCCGTGGAGCTCGAGGACGTTGCTCGAGCCGGCCGCCTGGTGAAGACCGTCGATGTTCTGCGTGACGACGGCCGTGAGCCTGCCCGCGCGCTCGAGCTCGGCCAGCTTCAGGTGGGCCTGGTTGGGACGGGCGTCGAGCGCGATCATCTTGGTGCGGTAGAAGTCGAAGAACTCCTCGGGATGCGTCTCGTAGAACGTATGCGAGAGCATGGTCTCGGGAGGGTAGTCGAATCGCTGGTTGTAGAGGCCGTCGACGCTCCTGAAGTCGGGGATGCCGCTCGCCGTGGACACCCCGGCGCCGCCGAAGAACACGACCTTGCCGGCCGCGTCGATGCGACGGCCGAGCTCGGCCGCAGCGACCTTCTCGTCCGTAACATGCCGTCCCATGAGACCACTTCCCGCGTTCGGGTACCATTCGAACCGTGTACATCAGGCATGCTAGCACCGAAAGACGCAGGTGGATCGTGAAGATGGGGACGGATCATATGGAAGGGGTCGACGCGGGCGACGTGGAGGGGAAGACGCCCCTCTCGGACAACGTGCTCGACTACGCGCTGGTGCTCGAGGGTGGCGGCATGCGTGCGAGCTACACCGCCGGTCTCGTGAACGTCCTCCTCGAGCAGGGCATCCACTTCGGCTACGCGTGCGGCATCTCCGCCGGGTCGAGCCACGTCGTGGACTACGTCTCCCGCGACGCGGACCGCGTGCGCCGCGCCTTCGTGGACCTCGCAGGCAACCCGAACTGCGGCGGCATGGGCAGCCTCATGCGCCACGACGGCTACTTCAACGCCGACTACGACTACGCCGGCTGCATCGCCGACGGCTTCCTCCCCTTCGACTGGGAGACGTTCCGCCGCGACCCCGCCCGCATACGCATCGCGTCGTTCGAACGGGACACGGGCAGGTCCGTCTCATGGACGAAGGATGACATGCCGACACAGGACGACATGGTCGAGCGCGTGCGCGCCAGCTCGACCATGCCCAAGCTGATGGTCCCGATCGAGATAGACGGCCAGGTTATGCTCGACGGTGGGCTGGGCAAGGGCGCCGGGCTCCCCACATGCCTGGCCGAGCAGGACGGGTTCGGCAAGATGTTCGTCATCACCTCGCGAGAGGCGGGGTATAGGAAGCAGCCGCTCTCCCACGCCGCAGAACGGATGGTGAGGAGGATGTGCAAGGGATATCCGCATGTGCTCGAGGCCATGCTCACCAGGACCGATCGCTACAACGCCGCCCTGGACCATCTGGCCGACCTCGAGCGCTCGGGGGCGGCCTACGTGGTCCGCCCCGAGGTCATGCCGGTGAGGAACACCACGTTGAGCGTGCCCGAGCTCCAACGCGCCTACGAGATGGGCCACTCCCAGGGCATGCGGGAGCTCCCACGATGGAGGGAGTTCCTCTTCGGGGCGTCCACGGCGGGGCCCCAGCCCACACGGGACAGGATCGCCCGCGCGGTCGCGGGCACGGACGAGAGGAGCGCGTCATGACCGACGCGACCATGGCAGACAGGGACCGCCAGGCCGACGAGCTCCGCCTGGTGAGCTGGAACGTGAACGGCCTTCGCGCCGTGCTCAAGAAGGAACCCGGATTCGTGGAGGTGTTCGAATCCCTGGGAGCTGACGTCGTGGCCCTGCAGGAGACGAAGCTCCAAGAGGGTCAGGTCGAGCTCGACCTGCCTGGCTATCACCAGACCTGGAGCTATGCGGAGCGCAAGGGCTACTCGGGCACCGCCGTGTTCAGTCGCGAGGAGCCCCTCCAGGTGATACGTCGGATCGGCTGTCCCGTGGCGGACGACGAGGGACGGGTCTGCGCGCTCGAGTTCCCCACCTACTGGTTCGTGGACGTATACACGCCCAACTCGAAGGACCAGCTGGCGCGCTTGGACGAGCGCATGATATGGGACGACGACTACCGCGACTTCCTCGCAGGCCTCGCCCGGGACAAGCCGGTCGTGACGTGCGGCGACTTCAACGTGGCCCACCAGGAGATCGACCTCAAGAACCCCGGTCCGAACCGTGGGAACGCAGGCTTCTCCGACGAGGAGCGCATGGACTTCACCCATCTGCTGGACACCGGGTTCACCGACACGTTCCGCGCGCGCCATCCCGATCTCGAGGGCGCCTACAGCTGGTGGAGCTACCGGTTCCACGCCCGCGAGAACAACGCCGGATGGCGCATCGACTACTTCCTCGTGTCAGATGGGGTGGCCGACCGGGTCACGGGGGCCTCGATCCTCGACGAGGTGTATGGCAGCGACCACTGCCCCGTGGAGCTCACGATCCGCCTCTAGGCACCTGCGGGGATCACTCCCCCAGCGGTCCCAATGCGGCCTCGCGGGCGGCCAGGAAGGCCTCCGCGCTGCGCGTGGCGACGAGCTCCTGCGGGAAGTGGATGCTCTCGAGCAGGTCGAGCGACTGGTCGAAGCGGCCCACGGCACAGGAGATGTGCGCATCGGTGTTCACCGCGATTTGGACGCCCATCTCGGCGCAGCGGCAGGCGATGTCGCGGCACCGACCGTCGATGTGGCGGGAGCTGCCGAAGCTATGCTCGTTTATCTCGATGAGCTTGTGGGTCTGCTTGGCATGCGCCAGCACCGTGTCGATGTCGAAGTCGATGCCGGACCGGCCCGTGTGGCCGAGGATGAGCACGTGGGGATCGTCCAGCGCGCCCACGTACATGTCGGTGAGACTCCCCTGCGTCGCACCCTTGCAGAAGACCTTGCCGTGGATCGAGGCGATGGCATAGTCCTGTCTGGGGACGATGCTCTCGTAAAGCGTGCGGTGCGAGTCGCGCGCGTCGCCGACGATCGAGTCGGCGACGGGGACGTCCCAGCCGAAGAGGTGGCCGGAGAGGTCCACGATGTCGCACTCGATGCCGTGGAGCAGACGCACCCCATGCCACTCGCGCGGCCAGGCGGCCATGTTGATGAAGTACTGCCAGTCGCGGTAGTCGTCGGCCGGATACATCATGTCGGAGAAGTGATCGGCACTGCCGAGGAGCTCGAGCCCAGCCTCGGACGCCGCTCGGACGTTCTCCTCGATGGTCGAATAGGCATGACGGGTGAACACGGTGTGCGTGTGCACGTCACAGAGGTTCGTCAGACCGGTTCCTCCCATGGGATCTCCCATCCTCAACGATCTACCTCCCATACTCCGCCGCGAGGGCGCGCCACGCGGGAAGCGAGGCCTCGATGGTGGCCAGGCTCACGCAGTAGCTCACGCGCACCCAGCCCGCGCATCCGAAGCTGTCGGAGGGGACGGGCAGCAGCTCGTGGGCGCGGGCCCGCTCGAAGAACGCGTTCGCGTCCGGGTCGAGCGACTTGACCCAGAGGTAGAAGGCGCCATCGGGCTCGACGTACTCATAGCCGTCGGCCGTGAGCCCCTCGGTGAGCGCGGCCCTGTTCGCGGCATAGGAGGCCACGTCGGCCGGGACGTCCACGCAGTCGATGATGACGCGCTGGAAGAGCGCGGGGGCGCAGACGAACCCCAGTGCGCGCCCGGCGCCGGCTATCGCGGGGACGAGGTGGTCGTGGTCGGGATTGGTGGAGGGGACGAAGACCCAGCCGATCCTCTCGCCCGGAAGGGAGAGGGACTTCGAGTAGGAGTAGCAGACCACGGTGCGGTCGTAGACGTCGGGGACCCAGGGGACGTCGGCGCCGTAGGTTATCTCGCGATAGGGCTCGTCGGAGAGGAGCGTGATGGACGTGTCCAGACGCGCCTCGGCGGCATGGAGGGTCTCGGCGACGGCGGCGAGCGTCTCGGCCGTGTAGATGGCACCGGTGGGGTTGTTGGGCGAGTCGATGATGACGGCGGCGGTGCGGGGCGTGATGGCGGCGGCCAGCGCGTCGCAGTCCACCTGGAACGTGGTGGGGTCGGCCATGACCTCCACGCAGGTGGCCCCGGACGTCTCGATCCAGACGCGATACTCGGGGAAGTAGGGGGCGATCACGATGACCTCGTCCCCGGGGTTCGTGAGTGCGTGCAGGCACATGGAGACCGACGCTGCGGCTCCCACGCTCATGTAGACGTCGGCCGCGGTCGCGCCGGCGTCGAAGCGACGGTTCAGGGACCCGGCCACGGCGGAACGGCACTCGGGCAGGCCGTTGGCGGGGGTGTAGCCATGGAGCTGCGTCGCCGGCATGGTGAGCGAGCGCTCGATGGAGCGGCGCACCTCGTCGGGCGCGGGGACGGAGGGGTTCCCGATGCTGAAGTTGAAGACCTTGTCAGCCCCTATCTCGGCAGCCCGGGCGGCACCATAGGCCGCGATCTCCCTGATGGACGACTTGGACGCCCCGTAGGCGTACATCTTCTCGTTGATCATGCAGGCCCTCCCTGAGACAGGCCCGCCTCGGGGCCGTGGAATGCGCTCGGCTACCTATTGTAGCCACGCGGACTAGCTCACCACGCGGTGGTCCTTGTCCATGCGGACGACGCGTGCGCCGATCGCGTCGACGAGGCAGGGATGATGGGTGGTGACGAGCACCGACCTGCCCGCCGCGACGAACGACCGGAGGAACCCCTCGACCACGTCCTCGCTCTCCTCGTCCAGCCCGCTCGTGGGCTCGTCGAGCACGAGCAGGCGCGGCGCCATGCTCACCACGCAGGCGATGGCCACCTTGTGACGCTCGCCACCGGAGAGGTGATAGGGAGCGCGGTCGGCGAGATGTGCGATGTCGAAGACGTCCATCACGTCCGCGACGCGTCGCTTGACCTCGGTCTCGGAAAGGCCCATCTGACGAGGCCCGAAGGCGACCTCCTCGCCCACGCTCGGGCAGAACAGCTGGGTGTCGGCATTCTGGAAGACGAAGCCGACCTGCTGGTGGAAGGCCTTCGCGGCGAGCTGGTCGGACATGAGCTCCCTGTCCACGCGCCTGCCCAAGACCTCGACCGAGCCTGACCGGGCGAACTCGAGCCCGTTGAGCACCCGGAGCGCCGTCGACTTGCCACAGCCGTTGGGGCCGAGAAGGGCCACCGCCTCGCCGGGGGCGACCTCGAACGAGACGTCATCGAGCGCGAGGGAGGCCTCGCCGTACGAGAAGGACACGTGGTCGAGGAGGACGACGGGCTCGGGCTCGCTCATCACATCGCCCCCTCGAGGAAGCAGAAGCAGCACACGAGCAGGGCGATCCCCGCGAGATAGACGATGGCGGAAGGCGTGAGGACCCTCTCGGCAGGCACCTCGTAGACACCGGTGAACCCCCTGCATGCCATGGCCTCGGACTGCCGCGCCGCATGGTCATGCATCCTGAGGAAGCACACCCCCATGACCCCCGCGGCCGACGCGGTCCTGTCACGGTCGACGCCGACGCTCCTGAGCGCGATCGCCTCCGTGAGCTCGAGCGCCGCACGGCCGAGAAGCTGCAGGTCCTTCAGGGCGAGGTCCATGACGAGGATGACCTCGGCCGAGAGATGGAACGCCCTCAGGGCGGCCACCAGACGGTTCCAGGGGACGTTCTGGGAGAGGCCGAGCACGAGGCAGAGGCTCGTGAGGACGCGCACCGCCATCCTGACGGGCGCCGATGGCTGGCCGAGGAGGGCGGCAGGAACCATGAGCAGCGCCGACACCGCCGCTGCGATGGCGGCCGGACGCAGCTGTCGCACGATGGCGGGCGCAGGCCGCGACGCCATGGCGACGAGCACGAGCGCGAGCATGAGGTAGACGAAGGCCATGTTGGAGGCCGCACTCACGCAGACGAGGCAGACGAGGAGGCCGGCCATCCTCACGCAGGTCGGCACGGCCCCGAGGGCACGGTCGACGGGCGAGGCCGCCCGCCCGTACGAGGCGGCACCCACCTGGAAGTCGGTGAGGAGGCCCGTGAGCCGGAGGACGTTGCGGCGGAGGAACCCATCGCGGTCGCGCGACGGCACGTAGGCGTCGTCCGCGACGAGCCAATCGGGAAGCACCTGGGACGAGGGGTCTGCCATGGTCCGCCTACGCCGCGGCCGCGGGCGAGGCCGGTCTCGCCGCAAGCGAGACAAGCTTGAACACGATGACCAGCACGGCGACGCCGATCACGGCGGAGAGCACGTAGCCGGCGGCCTCCGGCAGGCCCGCGAGCGAGTAGTCGGGCATGATCGCGTCGAACGAGAAGCCGTCGGCGATCCCGGCAGGGACGTAGCCGGCCTGCTCGGCCACACCCTCGGCGTCCCACTCCCCCCAGGCGTCGCCTTGGGCGAGAAGGCCCACGGGCGTGGCCACGACGAGCGCCGCCAGCAGGAGCCCCACGGCCACAAGGCCCTTGCCGCGAAGGCCAGACGGTGCCGCTGACGAGGTCGCGCCGTCGCCCGTCGCCGCGGGGTCGCGAACGAGCCCCGGTGCCGCCTTCCTCACGAACGAGAGGATCGCGACCGTGGCCACGGCCTCGACCACGCCGGCCACCAGCAGGTGCGGTATGAGCATGGCCGGGATGGACACGGAGAGCGGATATGGGCAGTAGAGGGCGTTGCCGGCCGCGTCATGGAAGAGCGCCGGCTGGATGCCGAACTCGACCGCGGTCGCGAGCGCCGCCACGTTGATGCCGACGTACGAGCCGACGGCCGCCCCGACCTTGTCGCCCCAGGCCTCGGGAGCGTGATCGCGGATGAGACGATAGACGGCGTAGCCCACGAACGGCAGGACGAAGGCCATGTTGAAGCAGTTCGCGCCGAACGCGAGGATGCCCCCGTCCCCGAAGACCAGCGCCTGGATCGCGAGGGCCACGCTCACCGCGAGGCAGGCCGCCTCGGGCCCGAGCATGATCGCTATGAGGGTGCCTCCCACGGCATGCCCCGTCGTACCTCCGGGCAGCGGCACGTTGAACATCATGAGCAGGAACGAGAAGGCCGCCGCGACGCCCATGAAGGCGATGTGGTCGCGGTCGAGGTCACGCCGCACCACACGAACGCAGTGGGCCCACACGGGGACCATGACCGCGGCCATGACGCCATCAGTCGAGGGCGAGAGGTAGTTGTCAGGGATGTGCATGGAGGCTCCTACTCCGCGACGCGACGACCGGACCGCACGACCACAGACTACGGCCTGAAGCCCGCTTCATGTCAAGCGCCGCAGGCGTGGGGCGAGGGTCAGTCGGCGGACGTGGGGTCCGTGGGCGTGGGATCGTCAGGTGCGGCATCCGCGGGAGCGTCGTCGGAAGACGTGCCGTCATCGGAAGGGCGGTCGTCGGACGAGGAGGCATCGTCGTCGACTGCCCCCGCGGACGGGACCACCTCGCCGGCCTCGGCCTCCCTCTCCGCCTCGGCCTCGTCGGGGTGGGCGGCCAGGTACTCGTCCCACTTGCCGTCGAGCAGGGCCGTCACGGCCTCGCCCTCCACGGTCTCGCGGGCGAGCAGGACGGTCGCCATCTGCTCCATGCGATCGGAGTGCTCCGAGATGATCTTGCGGGCACGCTCGTGGGCCTCACGCATGATGCGCTCGACCTCGTCGTCGATCCGCTTGGCCGTCTCGGCGGAGTAGTCCTGGTGATCGGCGTAGTCGCGACCGAGGAACACCTGGTGTTGGGCCTCGCCGAAGACCTGCGTGCCCAGGGCCTCGCTCATGCCATAGCGGGTCACCATCTCGCGGGCCATCTTGGTGGCACGCTCCAGGTCGTTGCTGGCCCCGGTGGTGATGGAGTCGCAGAAGAGCTCCTCGGAGGTCCTGCCGGACAGCAGCACCGCGATCTGGTCGAGCATCTCGTCGCGGGTCTGGAGGAAGTGGTCCTCGGTGGGCAGCTGCATGGTATAGCCGAGCGCCTGCCCACGCGGGATGATCGTGACCTTGTGGACGGGGTCGGAGTTCTCGAGGATGTGCCCCACGAGCGCATGTCCGCCCTCGTGGAAGGCGATGATGCGACGCTCCTTCTCGGTCATGATGCGGCTCTTGCGCTCCGGGCCGGCGATCACGCGCTCCATCGCCTCCTCGATCTCGTCCATGCCGATCTCGTCCTTGTTGCGCCTCGCGGCGAGCAGGGCCGCCTCGTTCATGAGGTTCATGAGGTCGGCTCCGGTGAAGCCGGGGGTGAGCTTGGCGAGCTTGGCGAAGTCGATGTCCGCGCCGATGGGCTTGTTCTTGGCGTGGACCTTGAGGATCTGCTCGCGACCGCCCACGTCGGGACGGTCCACGGTGATCTGGCGGTCGAAGCGGCCGGGGCGCAGCAGCGCCGGGTCGAGGACGTCGGGGCGGTTCGTGGCAGCCACGAGGATGACGGCCTCGTTCTCCTCGAAGCCGTCCATCTCGACCAGGAGCTGGTTCAGGGTCTGCTCGCGCTCGTCATGGCCGCCACCCAGGCCGGCCCCGCGCTGACGACCCACGGCGTCGATCTCGTCGATGAAGATGATGGAGGGCGAGGCGGCCTTCGCCTGCTTGAACAGGTCACGCACGCGGCTCGCGCCCACGCCCACGAACATCTCGACGAAGTCGGAGCCGGATATCGAGAAGAACGGCACGCCCGCCTCGCCGGCGATGGCCTTGGCGAGGAGCGTCTTGCCGGTTCCCGGAGGGCCCACGAGGAGCACGCCACGCGGGATCTTGGCACCCATCTTCTGGAAGCGCTCGGGCTCGGCCAGGAAGTCGCGGACCTCCTTGACTTCGTCCACCGCCTCGTCGATGCCGGCGACGTCGGAGAACTTGGTCTTCGGGCGGGTCTCCTCGGTGGTCTTGGCCTTGGTCTTCCCGAACGACATCGCCTGGCCGTTCTGGCCCTGCATCTGGCTCATGAAGTAGATGATCACGCCGATGAGCAGCAGCGTGGGCACGACGCTCACGAGGATCGTCTCCCACATGTCACCCGAGGAGGTGTCGATCTTGTAGCTCGTGTCGGGATGCTGGCCCATGAGGTCGGCGAGGGTGTCCGACCCCACGTAGTAGCTCGTGAACTGGACGGCCTTGGAGTCATCCCCGCGATCGGAGGTGTCCCTCCAGTAGGTGCCGGAGAGGCTGCCGTCGGAGGTCTTGTAGGTGACCTCCTCGACGCGGTTCTCCTTCACGGCGGTCACGTAATCGCTGGTGGCAAGTGTGTCGACCGTCTGGGTCGTACCACCGGTGATGCCCGACGACCAGAACAGATAGGCCACGCACGCCGCGACGATCAGGGCATAGAGCAGTCCCACGCGGGAGCGGTTGGGGCCGAAGCCGGGCGTGAAAGAGCCGTTTCCGCCGTCCTCGGGCGTGAGCTTGTCGTCCTTCTTGTCCTTCTTGTCCACGAGACGGAACTCCTAGGTGTCAGTGGGCGACTCTGCGGCCGCCCGTTCTTCTCATCAGCTGTAGACCTCGGGCTTCAGGATGCCGATGTAGGGCAGGTTGCGATAACGCTCGGCATAGTCGAGACCGTACCCGACGATGAAGGCGTCAGGCACATGGGCGCCGACATAGCGCGGATCGACCGCGGGAGTATGGCCCGGGATGTCCTTCACGAGGAACGCGGCCACGGACAGCGACGCGGGATTGCGTGAGCTGAGGTTGCGCATGAGGTAGTTCAGGGTGAGACCCGAGTCGAGGATGTCCTCCACGATGAGGACGTCACGCCCCTCGATCTTGGTGTCGAGGTCCTTGACGATGCGGACCACGCCGGAGCTCTTCGCGCCGTTGCCGTAGCTCGAGACCGCCATGAAGTCGATTCCCAAGGGGCAGTCTATGTGGCGCATGAGGTCGCCCATGAAGACGACGGCACCGCGGAGCACCGCGATGAGCAGGGGGTTCTTTCCCGCATAGTCCTCCGTGATCTGAGCGCCCATGCGCTCGACGATCCCTTGGATGTCCTCCTGGGAAAGGACGATGCTCTCCATGTCCGGATGCATGCTCTCCATGAACCGATCCTCTCCGCGGCCCAGCCGCAAGAATGAGGCCACGACATCATGGCCGTTGACTCGATGATGCCACGAGACGCCCGTCTAGGACGGGTGGATTCCCAATTCTAGTAGCACCTTGGTCGATGCGACGCACCGTGCCCGCTCATCTGGACGAATACCGGCAACCCACACAACGGGTCCGGTGGGTGAGTTCCGCACCACGGCGACGTGGCCCCTCTCGGCCGCCGGGACCTTCTCGTCTATGAGGAGGTCCGAGAGCTTCTTGGACTGGCCATGCATGCCGAGGGGGCACATGACGTCACCGGCCTGCGGCGACACCACCCAGAGGCGCCCGCCCTCGGGCGCGACGCCACATGCCTCGGCGTCGAGGAGGACCGAGGAGCCGTCCCACTCCCTGCCGTGCGTCCGCGCGACGACCGATGGGTCGGAGTCATGAGGGGGGATGACGAGCCGCGCCTCGAGGGTAGACCCGTCCCCCAGCGCGAGCGAGCCCGGGACGTCGAGCCAACCGGCCACCTCGCGTGAGTCCGCGGTGCGGGCGCGCACGAAGAGCAGGCCGTACTCACACCTGACGTCGACCCCCATGGGGAGCGTCCGGGAACCCGTCCCGGCCGCCACGAGCGCGAGCGTGCCCGCGACATGGCGCGCCTCGAGGCGGCAATCCGGGCAGACGAGACGGACCGCGTCGCGCACGACCCTCCTGGCGATCGCGACGTCGGTCGCGGCGAGACGGGCGGAGTCGAGCACCACCAGCCCCTCCGCCCGACGACGCTCCAGCTCGCGCAGCGCCTTGGCGGCGACCTGCGTCATGTAGGAGTCCTCGTCCGAGAGGATGTCGCAGGTCGACGAGAGCCCATCCACGAGACGGGGGTTGCGGGCCTTGGCCTTGGGGAGGATCTCGTGCCTCACGAAGGCGCGCAGGTAATGCGTGTCGGCGTTGGTCGCGTCCTCCCTCCAGACCACCCCGCTCATGCGGAGGAGCTCGCAGAGCTCGTCATGCGTGCGGTCGAGGAGCGGGCGCACGATGCGGTTGCGCCTTCGCGGTATGGACGAGAGGCCCGAGGGGCCCGTCCCCTTTATCGCGTTCATGAAGAAGGTCTCGGCACGGTCGTCGGCGGTATGCGCGGTGAGGATGCGGGCCGCGGAACGAGCCGTGCCCAGCTCGTCGGAAAGCTCGTTGGCGAGGCGCGCGGCGGCGGCATAGCGCACCTCCCTGCCTGCGTTCTCGACGTTGCCCGACGGGTCGTCGCGGGCGATGGAGGCGACGTCCGCCCTCACCACGGTGCAGGGGATGCCGTAGGAGGCCGCGAGCTCGCGCACGCTCTCCTCGTCCTCCTCCGAGTCGAGGCCCCTCAGCTGATGGTTGACGTGCAGGACGTGCAGGCGCTCGCGGGCGATCCTGGCCTCGCCACGTCCGTCGTCGATGTCGATCCGCGAGGTCGCGGCGAGCACGAGGAGGGCCGTGGAGTCCGCACCACCCGAGACCATGAGGACGACGGGCGCCCTGCCCTCGTCAGGCCGGGCCGAGGAGGGCCTCTCGAAGGGGCTGCCGTCCGTCGCGTATCTCCTCGAGACGCTCGTCATGTCACCAACCCCCCCCTCGGGCGACGCAGACGCGTCATGCCGTTCGTGTACCATTCGTTCGACAAGTGTACAGGTGTGGGCGGTGCGAGACACGCCTCGCGACATACCTCGGACGAGATGGGAACGCGATGTCACCCAAGCTCCACCTCCACATACTCGCGAGCGGGTCGAAGGGCAACGCCTGCGTGGTCGAGGGACCCGAGGGGAGCATCCTCGTCGACTGCGGCATCTCCCGCAAGCGCCTCCTCGACCGTGCGCGCGAGACGGGATGCGACATGGACGCCGTGGACGCCGTCCTGCTCACCCACGAGCACTCCGACCACACGGCCGGCCTCACCGTGTTCTGCAACCATTTCGCTGGCGAGTTGATCACCACGGCGGGGACCGCGGCGTCACGTCCCTATCTGTCCGACCTCCCGTTCACGCTCGTCTCGCATGACGACGAGTTCGCGGTGGCGGGAATCGGCGTCAGATGCTTCCCGACCTCCCATGACGTCGCCGACCCCATGGGGTTCAGGTTCTCCTGCGACGGGGATGCGATAGGCTACGTGACCGACACCGGCCATCTGACGGACCCCGCGCTCGCCGCACTCGACGACGTGCGGGTGCTGGCGATCGAGTCGAACCACGATGCCCACATGCTCAAGGTGGGCCCCTATCCCGGCTACCTCAAGGAGAGGATCTCCTCGGGCTCGGGGCACCTCTCGAACGAGCAGACCGCCGCCGCTCTCGCCGACCTCGTGGGGCCCGACACGGAGACGATCGTGGGCATGCACCTCTCGCAGGAGAACAACCGCCCGAGCCTGGCCGTGAGGACGATGTCGTCGGCCGTGGGCGCCGAGGCCGTCAACACGACCTTCACCGAGGCCCGCACCCCTGACGGCCACCTGAGCGTGATCGCCGCCGGGCAGGACAGGCCCATCACCGTGTGGTAGCCACCTCGCGGGCGCCTTCCCGACGTCAGCGGGCGCACCGGGACACGAAAGGGGGCCGGCATCCCTGCCGACCCCCTCATCATCGAACCGAACCATGGACCGCCGGGAAGGCTAGTCGATGGAGACCTTCGTGACGTTCTCCTTCTCCTGCTGCTTGGGGACGTTCACCACGAGCACGCCATCGGCGAGCTTGGCGGTGAGACCCGAGGTGGCCGCATCCTTGAGGTACACGCCACGGGTGGACGAGTACTCGCTCGTCTCCTTGTGGATGTAGTTCTTGCCCTTCTCCTCGTCGGAATCCTTCTTGTCGACGGTGATGGACAGACGACCCTCGTTCAGCTCGACGTCGATCTGGTCGCGCTTGACGCCCGGCACGTGAGCGGAGATGACGTAGCCGTCGTCCTTCTCCTCGACGTCCATCTTGAAGTCGGCCGTGACGGACTCGGGGATGGACATGAAGTCATCCAGCATGTCGAACGGGAACATCTGATGAGCGAGCCTGCCATACCTGTCGTAGGGAACCATGGAAGCCATAGCGATCACTCCTTCGTGATATGGGCGCCTCGATTTCGCTGCGCCCCTGCTGTCGATTGATACTGTTCCCCAGCTGCCTCTCTTTATACCTCTGACACAAGATTTTCTCAGTTTGTCACGCTAAGTAAATCTAAGCGTTAATGATATAGATATGAGGACGGAACGACGGGCGCGCATCCTGATCATGGCAACGCAAAGCCAGAACGCAGCCGTTTGCCCCTTATCCCGCACGCGAAAGAACTAGGCAGGAACCATGCAGGTGACTGTTCTATGATGAGCACAGCACGTCCTGCGCAGGCACTCTTGGGGAAGGCACGCGATGGTAGACGCAGACGCCGACATGGATGACGAGAAGATCGAGATGACAGGAGCCCAAGAGGAGGTCCCGCGCCGTCAGGCCACCTTCGTGCGACGACCGCAGCCGCACCGCACGCAGCCACCCGTGAATGACATCGAGGCTGACGAGGCCGTCTCGACCGAGTACACGCATGACTCCGATTTCACGATGCGTCGGGGCAACCCGCTTGCCGGGGGGCACGCCTATCGAAAGTCGAGAAGCGGCATGCCGCAGATGCAGCATGACCTCCATTACGGCCAGTACCTCGAGATGCCGAAGGGGTCGCGTTCGATCTTCGCCACGCGCGAGCAGCGCATGCGCCGTCGTGTCGTGACCATCGTCATCGTGGTGGCGATCGTGGCCATCGTCGTGGCCCTGCTGGTCTGGGGTCTCAACCGCTAGGAAGACGCCAGGCGGGCGGCACCATCCACCTCAGGACCAGGGATCGTCCTCATAGAGCGGCTCCGGGGCCGGCCTCCTGTCGGAGAACGGGTCGTATCCGTCGTCGTCCTCGTCCTCGCCACGTATGAAGGTGTCCTGACCGGGGAGCGCCCGGCGGCGGCCGTCGTCGACCGGGACCCTCGCCCCGCACGCGGGACAGGTCTCGACACCGGCAGGGAGGTTGGCCCCGCACTCGGGACAAGCCCTCGTGTAGGAGCTCCCCTCCCCACCCGCTCGTGCTTCCTCGACCTTGTCGCTCATGTCACTCCATGTCGTCGGGCTCGATGGGCACGTCCGAACCGTCGGCCGCGGATGACTCCGCCGCCACGGTGGCCTCGGCGCGCGCACGGCTGGCCTTCGACGCCTCCTCGTCCTTCAGTGCGAAGAAGCGGTTGTCGTCATCGACGTCGACCCTGACCGTGTCACCCTCGGCAAGGCTGCCGGCGATGATGAGGTTCGCGACGTTGTCCACGACCTGACGCTGGATGAGCCTCTTGAGCGGGCGGGCACCATAGACCGGGTCGAGCCCGTCGAGGGCAAGCGACTGCACGGCGGCAGGCGTGAGCTCGAGCGAGATCCTCTCGTTGGCAAGACGGGCACGGACGTCCTTGAGCTGGATGTCCACGATCTTCTCGATGTCATCAAGCGCCAGCGGGTGGAACACCACCACGTCGTCGATACGGTTCAGGAACTCCGGCTTGAACGTGGAACGCAGGGCCTCGTTCACCTGACGCGTGACCTCGTCCGGGTCGGTGCTGGCGTTGGCGGCCGCGATGAACTGGCTGCCGACGTTGCTCGTCATGATGATGATCGTGTTCTTGAAGCTCACGACCCTGCCCTGGCCGTCGGTGAGACGACCGTCGTCGAGCACCTGCAGGAGGATGTTGAAGACATCGGGATGGGCCTTCTCCATCTCGTCGAGCAGGATCACGCTGTACGGACGACGCCTCACGGCCTCGGTGAGCTGACCGCCCTCGTCGTAGCCGACGTATCCGGGAGGCGCGCCGATGAGACGCTGCACGGAGAACTTCTCCATGTACTCGGACATGTCGATGCGCACCAGGGCGCGTTCGTCATCGAACAGGCACTCCGCGAGCGCCTTGGCGAGCTCGGTCTTGCCCACGCCGGTGGGGCCGAGGAAGAAGAAACTGCCGATGGGACGGTTGGGGTCCGAGAGCCCGGCGCGGCTGCGGCGGACGGCGGCAGCCACGGCGGTGACGGCCTCGTCCTGCCCCACGACGCGCTTGTGCAACTCATCCTCGAGGTTCTTGAGCTTGTCCATCTCACCCTGCATCATCTTGGCCACGGGCACGCCGGTCCAGCTGGACACGACCTCGGCGATCTCCTCGGAGGTGACCTCCTCCTTGAGGATCCCGCCGTCATCCTGCTTGGCGGTGAGGGTGGCCTCGGCCTCGTCGTACTGGGACTGGAGGTCGGGGATGGTGGAGTAGCGAAGCTCGGAGGCGCGGCCCAGGTCACCCGAGCGCGTCGCGCGCTCCTCCTCGGCCTTGGCGTCCTCGATCCTGCCCTTGAGGTCCTGGACGTGGTCGATGGCGTTCTTCTCGTTCTGCCAACCGGCCTTCATGCCGTCGAGCTTCTCGCGCGTGACGGCTATGTCCTTCCTGAGCTGTACCAGACGTTCCTTCGAGGCGGCGTCGTCCTCCTTCATGAGGGCCTGCTCCTCGATCTGCATCTGGGTGAGCTGACGGTCGACGGCGTCGATGTCGGCCGGCATGGAGTCGAGCTCCATGCGCAGGCGGCTCGCCGCCTCGTCCACGAGGTCGATGGCCTTGTCAGGCAGGAACCTGTCGGAGATGTAGCGGTTCGAGAGGTCCGCGGCGGAGACGAGCGCGGCGTCCGTGATGCGGACGCGGTGGTGCTGCTCGTACTTCTCCTTGAGGCCACGGAGGATGGATATGGTGTCCTCGACGGTGGGCTCGCTCACGAGCACCGTCTGGAAGCGCCTCGCGAGCGCCGCGTCCTTCTCTATGTACTTCCTGTACTCGTCCAGCGTGGTGGCCCCGATGGCATGGAGCTCGCCGCGGGCCAGAGCCGGCTTCAGGATGTTGCCGGCGTCCATCGAGCCCTCGGTGGCACCCGCTCCCACGATGGTGTGGAGCTCGTCTATGAACAGGATGATGCGCCCGTCGGACTTCTGGACCTCCTTGAGCACGCTCTTGAGACGGTCCTCGAACTCGCCGCGGTACTTCGCGCCGGCCACGAGCGAGCTCATGTCGAGTTCGACGATGTCCTTGTCCTTGATGGACGAGGGGACGTCACCGGCCACGATGCGCTCGGCCAGACCCTCGACGATGGCGGTCTTGCCCACGCCGGGCTCACCGATGAGCACGGGGTTGTTCTTCGTGCGGCGGCTCAGCACCTGGATGGTGCGGCGGATCTCCTCGACACGGCCGATGACCGGGTCGAGCTTGCCCTGGCGGGCCAGGTCGGTGACGTTCCTGCCGTACTTCTCCAGCGCCTTGAACTCGGGCTTGCTGTCAGCCTCAGTCACGCGATCGTCGCCACGGAGGTCCTGGTAGGCCTCCTCGACACGCTTCTCGGTGACGCCCGCCGCCTTGAGGATGCTCCCCGCCTGGCCACGGTCGTCGGCCAGGGCACAGAGCAGATGCTCGGTGGTGACATAGGAGTCGCCGAGCTTGGTGGCGACCTTCTCGGCTCCGTCGATCACACGGACGAGGTCATTGCCGAGCCCCATCTGGCTTGCGTCGCCGGACACCTTGGGCGCGGCCGCTATGGCACGGTCGCACTCCTCGGCAACGGCCTTGGGATCGGCCCCCACGGCCTCGATTATCTGGGAGAGGTTCCTCTCCTGTGAATCCAACAGCGCTTTGAGCAGGTGGATAGGCTCGACGGACGATGCCTGTGCATCCCCCGCGACGCCAAGCGCCGCCTGCAGCGCCTCCTGGGCCGTAACGGCCATCTTGTCCAATCTCATGGGCGACACGCCCCTCTCATCCATCCTGCGTCACGCCGATGCGGCGCGACGCCTTCCTTCCGACGGTCCCTCCGAGTGGTCGGGGCCGTTCGCTATCCATCGACCTCGGTCGTGTTCCCACCGAGAAGACCTCGCATGACCTGCTCCGGATTGCTCCCCTCGTAGGGGGCGAGGGCGGTGATGCGCTCCCTCATGCGGAGCTCGTGGACCTCGTCCTCGAGCTGGCGCACGTGATGCCTCAGCTCGTCGATCTCGGCGTCACGCTGATCGGCACGCTCGCGCATGTCGATGATGCGGACGACACCCGCGAGGTTGATGCCCTCGTCGGTGAGCTTGCTGATGAGGTTCAGCCTCTCGATGTCGGCTTGGGAGTACAGGCGGGTGTTGCCCCGCGAGCGTCCGGGATTCACGAGGCCCTTCTGCTCGTAGACGCGAAGCGTCTGCGGGTGCATGCCCGTGAGCTCGGCGGCCACGCTGATCATATAGAGCGGCTTGTCGCGGCCGTCTTCCTTTCCTGGCATGCTCGCCGTCCCCTCTCTCATGAGGCCACCCCCGGCAGCCTCGGTCGCTAGTCCTCAGGAGGACGTCAGTCGACGTACCTGTCGACGTCGGCGCGGTACTCGCGCTTGTCGGCGTCGCGCAGTGCCTCCAAGGCCTCGCGCTCCTTCGCCGTGAGCCGCGAGGGCGTCTTCACGCGCACGGTGACCAGCATCGCGCCACGCGAACCCTTCCTCTTCACGTTCGGGGCGCCCAGGTCGCGGAAGCGGAACGTCTTGCCGTCCTGCGTCCCCGCGGGCACCTTGAGCCGCACGCATGTGCCGCTCGGCGTGGGCACCTCGATGGTCGCGCCCAGCGCGGCCTCGAAGGAGCTTATCGGGAGGTCCATGCGGACGTCGGCGCCATCGCGCTTGAACAGCGGATGCTCGGCCACGTTGGTGGTGATGACGAGGTCGCCTCGCGCACCGCCGGCCTGGCCGTACTCGCCACGTCCGCGATAGCGAAGCTTGCCCCCGTTGACCGCGCCCGCGGGGATCTTCACCGTGAGCGTCTGCTGCTCGCCCGTCGAGGGAACCCGATAGGTGACCTTGCGCGAGGCGCCTGCGAAGGCCTCCTCGGCCGTCACGTCGATGGCCATGGTGAGGTCACCGCCGCGGGCGCTGCGCGGGGCCGACTGGGTCCTGCCTCCCCCTCCGTTGAAGAAGGTGGAGAAGTCGAACGGCCCGAACGCCCCGTCCCCGTTCCTGATGTTGTCGAACATGTCCGACCAGTCGGCACCGTCGACGTTGGTGGAGTACGTGGTGTAGCCACGGTTCCTGCCGCCATTGCCGCCGTACTCGGCACCTGGGATCCCCCCGAACATGAGGAGCTGGTCGTATTCCTTGCGCTTCTTGGCGTCACCGAGGGTCTCGTACGCCTCGCTGATCTCCTTGAACTTCTGCTCGTCTCCGCCGGCATCGGGATGGTACTTCTGAGCCAGCTTGCGGAACGCCTTCTTGACCTCGTCCGGGGTGGCGTCACGCTTGACCCCGAGCACGTCGTAGAAGTTCCTCTTGGACATGGTGACTCACGCCCCCTCTCTCAAATGGAGCGCCCGGGCCCTGATCGGTCCGGGCGCTCATGGACTTCCCTACTCCGACGCGTCCTTCTCGGTCGCGTCGTCCTTGCCTGCGTCGTCATCCGATGACGGCGCCTCCTCCTCGACCGGCCTCTTCGGCCCGCCGTAGGTCACGGTGACCATGGCGGGACGTATGACCTTGCCGCCCATGCGGTAGCCCTTCTGGTACACCTCGGCCACGGTCTCGTCGTAGGAGTCCTTGTCCTCGACACGGCCCACGGCCTGGTGGGACAGGGGCTCGAACGGCTCGCCCGCAGGATCGATGGTCTCGACGCCCTCCTTGGTGAGGACGCCGACCATCTTCTGGCGGACGGCCTCGACGCCATCGGAGAACTGCCTCAGGCCCTCGTCGGTCTCGGCGGCTCCGGACGCATGCGCGATGGCACGCTCGAGGTCGTCGATCACGGGGAGGAGACCCTCGACGAGCTTCTCGGTGGCGCGGGACCTCTCGTCCAGGCGCTCCTGAGCCGTACGACGGCGGTAGTTGTCCCAATCCGCCTGGAGCCTGACGAGACGGTCGTTGGAGTCCGCGGCCTTGGCCTTGGCGTCCTCGATCTCGTCGGCCACGCCGGCGAGCTTCTTGGCGAGCTCGTCACGCTCCTGGCGGAGCTTGGAGGCGTCGGACTTGAAGTCCTCCTCCGCCGCATCCTCCCCTGCCTTGATGGCGGCCTCCACCATACGCTGGTGCTCGGCCTCCTCGTCGGTCATGTCCTCGACCGAATCGGGCTCGACCGCGGCGTCGGTCGTCGTATCGGCCGTCACGTCGGACTCGGCCTCGACTGGTACCTTCACGTCGTCTCCCTTTGGGTCGTGCGGGGCGGCCTTCCCGGCCGCCCCGTTCATGTGTCGGCTTGCGTTGCCCTTGCGAGACATACGCGTCATCCCTTACTCGCTCTTCTTGTCATCCTTGTCGTCGTCGACGACCTCGTAGTCGGCATCGACCACGTCGTCGGCGGCACCCGAGGCGTTCGCACTGGCGTCAGCACCAGCGTTGGCGTTGGCGGCGTTGGCGTCGGAGTAGACGACCTCGGCCAGCTTGTGCCCGGCCTCCTGGAGCTTGTCGCCCGCGGCCTTGATGGCGTCGATGTCGGTGCCTGCGAGGGCCTTCTTGGCCTCCGCGACGGCGTCCTCGGCGTCCTTCTTGGTGTCGCCGGTGACCTTGTCGCCCAGGTCGGCGAGGGTCTGCTCGGTGGAATAGGCGAGGCTGTCGGTCTGGTTCCTGATCTCGATCTCGTCCTTGTGCTTCTTGTCCTCCTCGGCGTGGCCCTCGGCGTCCTTCACCATGCGGTCGACCTCGTCGTCGGACAGCGCGGTGGAGCCGGAGATGGTGATCTGCTGCTCCTTGCCGGTGCCCAGGTCCTTGGCCGAGACCTTCACGATGCCGTTGGCGTCGATGTCGAAGCTGACCTCGATCTTGGGCGTACCACGACGTGCCGCGGGGATGCCGGTGAGCTGGAACTTGCCCAGGCTCTTGTTGTCGGAGGCCATCTCACGCTCGCCCTGGAGGACGTTGATCTCGACGGAGGTCTGGTTGTCGGCCGCCGTGGAGTAGACGTCCGTCTTGGACGTGGGGATCGTGGTGTTGCGGTCGATCATCTTGGTCATGACGCCGCCCATGGTCTCGACGCCCAGGGACAGGGGCGTGACGTCGAGCAGCAGGATGCCGGAGACGTCGCCCGTGAGGACGCCGCCCTGGACGGCCGCGCCGTCGGCGACGACCTCGTCGGGGTTGACGGACATGTTCGGCTGCTTGCCGGTGATGGTCTTGACGAGGTCCTGCACGGCGGGCATGCGGGAGCTGCCGCCCACGAGGATGACCTCGTTGACGTCGGAGATCTGCATGTTGGCGTCCTGCAGCGCCTTGGTGACGGGGCCCTTGCAGCGGTCGAGCAGGTCATGCGTGATCTTCTCGAACTCCGCGCGGGTGAGGGTGTAGTCGAGGTGCTTGGGACCGGTGGCGTCAGCGGTGATGAACGGGAGGTTCACCTGGGCCTGCTGGGCACTCGAGAGCTCCTTCTTGGCGTTCTCGGCGGCTTCCTTGAGACGCTGGAGGGCCATGGGGTCCTTACGCAGGTCGATGCCGTTGTCCGTCTGGAACTTGTCGGCCAGCCAGTCGATCACGCGCTGGTCCCAGTCATCGCCGCCGAGGTGGTTGTCGCCGTTGGTCGCGAGGACCTCCACGACGCCGTCGGCCAGGTCGAGCAGGGACACGTCGAACGTGCCGCCGCCGAGGTCGAACACGAGGACCTTCTGGTCGATGCCCTTCTTGTCGAGGCCATACGCAAGCGCGGCGGCCGTGGGCTCGTTGACGATGCGCTGGACGTTGAGACCGGCGATCTTGCCGGCGTCCTTGGTGGCCTGACGCTGCGAGTCGTTGAAGTAGGCAGGCACGGTGATGACGGCGTCGGTGACGGGCTCGCCGAGGTACTTCTCGGCGTCGGCCTTCATCTTGCCGAGGATCATCGCGCTGATCTGCTCGGGCGTGAAGTCCTCGTTGTCGATGCGCACGACGGCGCGGCCGTCCTTGCCACCCTTGACGTCATACGGCACGGTCTTGAGCTCGCTCTCGACCTCGTCGATCTTGCGGCCCATGAAGCGCTTGATGGAGAAGACGGTGTTGGTGGGGTTGGTGACGGCCTGGTTCTTCGCGGGCTTGCCCACGATGCGGTCGCCGTCGGCACGGAAGCCCACGACGGACGGCGTGGTGCGGTCGCCCTCCGCGTTGACGATGATGGTGGGTTCGCCACCTTCGAGGACGGCCATGGCGGAGTTGGTGGTGCCCAGGTCGATGCCAAGAATCTTGTTGCCCATGGTGAGGTGTTCCTTCCCTTGCTGCCCGCATGCCGGCGGCATGCGTGGTTATCGTTGTTACTGGGTTACTTATATCCCCTACGGACCAAGACTATACAAAATCTAAGCGCGATTGTAATAGATTTTCTCCTCTCCACATTTGAGGGGTAAGGGAGAGGGGCGCCAATGGGTCCCACGCACCGATCACCCCACCGAGGTCCCCCGAAAGCGGCAGGTCGGACCTGCACGTTCATAAGGCTTCGTTCACTCACGAATGGTTTTTGCGATGTGGGTTGCATTGCCGAGGGCAACTGCTATATTCGACGCCATGGAACGGGCTGGTGGCTTTCGACGCCTGCCCCAAGGCACAAACGAAAGGGAGAAAACCATGGCCCATCCAGTAATCGATACCGACGAGTGCATCGCCTGCGGCGTCTGCGTCGACGCCTGCCCCGCTGACGTCCTGACCCTTGGCGACGAGCACGCCGAGGTCTCCGACGGCGATTCCTGCGTCGCTTGCGGCTCCTGCATGGAGGCCTGCCCCGCGGGCGCCATCACCGAGATCGCCGAGGACTAGTTCCTCGCCAGGCACGTGGTCGCCGGTCGACCGCGTGCCGATTCATGTCACACACATGGGAGGAGGGTCGGACCAGTCATCCGGCCCTCCTCCCTCATATGACAGCCGCCTGGTAGGCACCGCGGTCGTATCGTCCGGCTTTGCGCTATCTTCTCCACAGGGAATTGCCGTGAGGTCCATCGGCATGGCAGAGACAACGGGAGGTCACGCACATGAGGCTGCTCATAGCATCGGACATACACGGGTCGGCAACCTGGTGCGCCCGTCTCATGGACGCGATTGAAGCCGAATCACCCGACCGGGTCGTCCTGCTCGGCGACCTGCTCTACCATGGGCCCAGGAACGACCTGCCGGAGGGCTATGCGCCCAAGCAGGTGATTCCCATGCTGAACGGGATCGCCGACCGCATCGTCTGCTGCCGCGGCAACTGCGAGGCCGAGGTCGACCAGATGGTGCTCGACTTCCCCTGCATGTCCGACTACTCGGTGGTGTGGGATCCGGACGAGGAGGGCGGACGCGAGCTGTTCTGCACTCATGGCCACGTGTTCGGGCCCGGACTCCACAACAGCATCGACAACATGCCGCCCCTCCCTGCGGGAAGCGCCCTCCTCTACGGACACACCCATATCAAGGTGGACGATGAGCTCCCGCTGGGGACCGACGACGCGAAGGTGCACGTCTTCAATCCCGGAAGCGTCTCCATCCCCAAGGACGGGACCCACAGCTACGGCATGTACGAGGATGGGGCGTTCCGTCATGTGGTGATGGAGCCCGAGGTCTAGGGCCGACGCCTAGAACTTGCCGGGCGTCCCGTCCGTCGACGCCGCACCGGCCACGCGCTCGCCCATCTCGCGGATGGTGGCGGGGATCTGCGAACGATCGAACGGCGTCTCCTGGTAGACGTAGTTCAACCAATTGCGATACAGCAGGTTGGCGTGGGCGCGCCAGGTGAAGATGGGCTGCTGCTCGGGGTCGTCGTCGGGGAAGTAGTTCACGGGCAGCTGGATGCGCTTGCCCGCGTGGAAGTCACGCCAATACTCCCCGGCGAGCGTGTCGCGGCCGTACTCGAAGTGACCCGTCACGTATATCTCATGGAAGTCGCGGGTCGCGATGAGGGCGGGACCGCTCTCCAGACCCTCCGAGAGCACCTGCAGCTCGGGATGCTTGGCCAGGTCACCCACGTTGATCGCGGCATGACGCGAGTGCGGCATGTTGTGGACCTCGTCGAACCCGTTCGTGAGGAAGTTGTACTCGTCACACAGACGCTGTGGGAACACGCCGAAGAGCTTGGCCCCGCGGACGCGCTTCCTTATCCCGTAGTTGTGATAGAGCCCGGCCATGGCGCCCCAGCACAGATACATCGTGCTGGTGACGTGTCCCTGGCTCCAGTCGATGATGCGGCAGAGCTCGTCCCAGTAGTCAACGTCCTCGAAGTCCATCTGCTCCACGGGTGCCCCGGTGATGATGAGGCCGTCGTAGTCCTTGTCCGAGAAGGCATCGAACGTCTCGTAGAACTTGACGAGATGGTCGGCCGAGACATGCGTCGCCTCATGGGTGGACACGCGCATGAAGTCGACGTTGACCTGCAGAGGGCTCTTGGAGATGAGCCGCAGGATCTGGGTCTCCGTCTCCACCTTGGTGGGCATGAGGTTCAAGATCACCACGTCGAGGGGGCGGATCATCTGGCTGTCGGCGACCTCCTCCTCCAAGGCGAAGATCCTCTCCTGGTGGAGGGTGGACTTGGCGGGCAGGCCGTCGGGGATGTTGATGGGCATATGAGCTCCGTTCAGAGGTGCGGAAGGTAGGCCGCCTAGGCGATTGCCGAGAAGGCCTGCTCGAGATCGGCGATGATGTCGTCGGCGCCCTCGAGGCCGCAGGACAGCCGGACGAGTCCGGGCTCGATCCCGCAGGCCACGAGTTGCTCGTCCGTGAGCTGGCGATGCGTGGTGGAGGCGGGGTGGAGCACGCAGGTCTGGCTGTCGGCCACGTGGACCTCGATCGAGGCGAGCTTGAGATGGTCGAGGAGGGCGGCCGCGCGCTCGCGACCGCCGGCGACGATGATGGAGATGACGCCGCAGACGCCGTCGGGCAGGTACTTCTCGGCCAGGTCGTGGTCGGGGCTCGACGTCAGGCCGGGGAAGTCGACCTTCTCGACCTCGGGACGGCCCTCGAGCCACTCGGCCACGCGCTGCGCGTTGTCGCAATGCTGGCGCATTCGCAGCGGCAGGGTCTCGATCGTCTGGTTGAGGATGAAGCCGTTGGTGGCCGGCGGGTAGCAGCCGAGGTCGCGCATGAGCTGCATGCGGGCCTTGACGATGTAGGCGAGCTTGCCATACGCCTCGGTGTAGACGACGCCGTGGTAGGACTCGTCGGGCTCCGTGAGGCCGGGGAACCTGTCGGCATGTGCGGTCCAGTCGAAGTTGCCGGAGTCCACGATGACGCCGCCACCGGTCATGGCATGGCCATCGATGTACTTGGTGGTGGAGTGCGTGACGATGTCGCAGCCCCATTCGATGGGCCGGCACATGACGGGCGTGGGGAACGTGTTGTCCATCACGAGGGGGATGCCCGCCTCATGCGCGGCCGCCGCGAACGTCTCGATGTCGAGGACGGCGAGCGCCGGGTTGGCGACCGTCTCGCCGAAGACGAGCTTCGTGTTGGGACGGATTGCGGCCGCGATCTCCTCCTTGCTGGCGCGGGGACTGACGAAGGTGCAGTCGATGCCGAAGCGCTTGAGGGTGAACGAGAGCAGGTTCACGGTGCCGCCGTAGATCGCGGCGGAGCTCACGAGATGGTCGCCCGCGGAGCACAGGTTGAGGACGGCGAGGAGGTTCGCGGCCTGGCCGGAGCTGGTGAGCATGGCGGCGGCGCCACCCTCGAGCGCGGCGATCTTCCTCTCGGTGGCGTCACAGGTGGGGTTCTCGAAACGCGAGTAGATCATGCCCAGCGTGGGATCATCGAAGATGTCAGCCACGTCCGCGCACTTGTCGTAGTGGAACGTCGTCGACAGATAGATGGGAAGGCAGCGCGGCTCGCCGTTGGCGGCCTCGTACCCGGCATGGATGCACGCGGTGTTCACGTTCATTGAACTCCCCCTCGTCGTGATATGTTTGGCTCACCAGTATAGGGTTGCGGGACGCGTCCGTCCGCGTCGGACGTGGCGTGTGACACGGAGGGGGCATGACATGGCCGAGGACATCGCTGGCGTGGTCCTGGAGAACATGATGGGGCGCAGGAGCTGCAGGCGCTTCACCACCGAGCAGGTCGCGGACGAGCAGGTCGAGAAGGTCGTCGACGCAGGTCGCTGGGCACCCTCGGGCATGGGTCGCCAGCCGGTCCGCTTCGTCGTCCTTCGTGACGCGGATGCGATCAAGCACCTCTCGCACATGAACGCGTCCGTCATGGGAACCTCAGGCGACCCGTTCTACGGGGCGCCGACCGTGATCGTGGTGCTCGCGGACCCCGCCGCCCCCACCTTCGTGAACGACGGGTCGCTTGCCATGGGCAACATGCTGAACGAGGCGCATGCCCTCGGCCTGGGCTCCTGCTGGATCCACCGCGCCAAGGAGGAGTTCGAGTCCCCCGACGGGAAGGCCCTACTCCGCGAGTGGGGTCTTTCCGAGGACCTCGTGGGGATCGGCCATTGCATCCTGGGACACCCCGCCGATAGCGGCTGCAAGGACGCCGCGGAACGCAGGGGCGGCACCGTCGTCTGGGTGTGAGGCCGACCCGAAGGCGCCGTCGCTGGCAATGCGGGCCCTCGTGCGCCATACTGGGCCTATGTCTACGTCATTTGCCGAGCTCGGGCTAAACGAGCACATACTCGAGGGCGTCGACGCCCTCGGCTTCACCGAACCGACCCCCGTCCAGGCACAGGCCATCCCGTCTGCCCTCGAGGGCCGCGACATCGTGGCCTCCGCACAGACCGGCACGGGCAAGACCTGCGCGTTCGCGCTGCCCGTCCTTCAGCGCATCGAGGGCCGCCGCGATGGCGCCAAGGGTCCCCTCGCCCTCGTGGTCACCCCCACGCGCGAACTCGCGCAGCAGATCGAGGACGTCGTCACGACGGTGTGCGAGCACACCGGTCAGAAGGCCGTCATCGTGATGGGTGGCACCAGCTTCGACCCGCAGGTCAAGGGCATCAAGGCCGGCTGCGACCTGCTCGTGGCCACGCCCGGCCGTCTCATCGACCTCATGGAGCGCAACGTGGTGGACCTCTCCCATGTGGAGACCCTCGTTCTGGACGAGGCCGACCGCATGCTGGACATGGGCTTCTGGCCCAGCGTCCGCCGCATCGTGAAGGCCTGCCCGGAGGACCGCCAGACGCTGCTCTTCTCGGCAACCATCCCGCCGTCGATCAAGGGCACCGTGGACGCCATGCTCCACGACCCCGCGGTGATCGAGATCGCCCATATCGGCGAGACAGCCGACACCGTGGAGGAGCACCTCTGCCCGGTCACGCAGGGTCAGAAGGCGTCCCTGCTCGAGGGGCTCATCTCCGCGAACGACCCCGAGCGCGTGCTGGTGTTCTGCCGCACGAAGATGCGCGTCGACGCGGTGTGCAGCCAGCTCAAGCGCGCCGGCATCAAGGTCGACGTCATGCATGCCGACCGACCCCAGAAGGCCCGCGAGAAGGCCCTCGAGCGCTTCCGCGCCGGCCAGATCCAGGTGCTCGTGGCGACCGACGTCATGAGCCGCGGGATCGACGTCTCCGGCATCGACGCCGTCGTGAACTTCGACGTGCCGCAGGATCCCGAGGACTACGTCCACCGCATCGGCCGCACGGGTCGTGCCGGCGCGACCGGACACGCGTACACCTTCGTGGCACCCGACGAGATAAGCCCCCTGCGCGAGATCGAGTACTTCACGGGCAAGCTCGTGCCCCTCTACGACCTGCCTGGTTTCGACTACGACGAGAACCGCATCGTCCCCAACCCGCACCGGAGCACCTCCAAGCCCATGCGCCGCGTCTTCAGCGGCAACCGAGCCCGCGGGCGTGGACCGGCCGGCGGCCGCTACGGCAGGCATTACTAGGCCCCGAGTGGTCCCGGAGGGTCTCACGTGAAACAGGTTCGACCGTATCCCCAGGTCATAGTCACGCGCAAGGGCGCTCGCTCCCTTGCTGGCGGACACCCTTGGGTCTTCGAGGGCGAGGTCATCCGCATGGCCCCCTCCCCCGCCGACGGCCGTGAGGCTGCGAACGGCGACGTCGTCGACGTGTTCGAGGAGAACGGCACCTGGCAGGGCGCGGGCCTCCTCTCCCTGGAGAGCAAGATCCGCGTCCGCATCGTCACGCGCAACGCGAACGACCGCGTGGACGAGGCGTTCTGGGCGCGCAAGCTGGCCTGGGCGTGGGATTACCGCAAGACCGTCATGGGAGCCAGGGCGCTTCCCGGCTGCGAGCCCGACACCAACTGCTGCCGCGTGCTCTTCTCGGAGGCGGACGGCTTCCCCGGCCTGGTGGTGGATCGCTACGAGGACGTGCTGGTGAGTCAGGTGGGCACCTACGGAATGGAGCTCCTGAGGCCCACCGTCTATCCTCTGCTGCTCGACTGCCTGCGCAAGGACGGCCAGGACGTCCTCGGCATCTACGAGAGGTGCGACACCAGCTCGCGCAGGCTCGAGGGGCTCGACGGCCGTGTGGGATGGTGGCCCGAGGAGGGCGCGCCCACGGCGGACCTCGCGGTCCCTCCCTCGGCCAGGCGCATCGTCACCGAGAACGGCATCCGCTATGACCTCGACCTCGAGCACAGCCAGAAGACCGGCTTCTTCCTCGACCAGAAGTACAACCGCCGCGCGGTCCGCGACATCGCAGGCGGCAGACGCGTGTTGGACGCCTTCTGCCACGTGGGCCCCTTCGGTCTCAACGCGGCGGCCGGCGGTGCCGACTTCGTTCGCTGCGTTGACGTGAGCAGCACCGCATGCGACCTCGCGGAGGCGAACGCGAGGCTCAACGGCTTCGAGGGGCGCATGGGCTTCTCGTGCGCCAACGTGCTCGAATACCTCCCCGAGCTCACGGCCGACAAGGGGCGCCTGCGCGAGGAGGGTGGCCCGTTCGACCTCATCGTGCTCGATCCGCCGGCCTTCACCAAGAGCCGCACCACGGCCGACCATGCGGCCAAGGGATATCGCGAGATCAACTATGCCGCCATGAGGCTGCTTCCCCGCGGCGGCTATCTCGCCACCTGCAGCTGCAGCCATTTCATGCCCACAGGTCGTCTCGCAGCCGTCGTGGCCGAGGCCGCTCACGACGCGAACGTGCAGCTCAAACAGGTCGAAGAGCGCCAGCAGGCACCCGACCATCCCATCGTGCCCGGCATCCCCGAGACCGACTACCTCAAGTTCTTCGTGTTCCAGGTCGTGTAGGGAGCAGAGCTACCGGACGAGGGCTACCTGGCGCGACGGGCGCGGAAGAAGTCGCGCAGGAGGGTCGCGCAGTCGTCGGCCAACACACCGCCCGTGACCTCGAACTCATGGTTGAGGCGCGGGTCGTGGCTCACGTCGTAGAGCGTCCCCAGTGCCCCCGCCTTGGGATCCGCGGCTCCGTAGACGCAGCGGTCGACGCGCGAGTTGACCATGAGGCCGGCACACATGAGGCAGGGCTCGAGGGTGACGTAGACCGTGCAACCCGTGAGCCTCCAGCGGTCGAGCTCGCGGGCGGCCTGCTCCATGGCACGGAACTCGGCATGGGCCGAGGGGTCGCGATCGGTCTCACGCCGGTTGTGCGCACGCGCGACGACCTTGCCCTCGCAGGTCACGACGGCGCCGATGGGGACCTCTCCCTCACGGGCCGCGAGAGCGGCCTCCTCGAGGGCAAGCCGCATGAGGTCCTCGTCGGTCGCGACCTCGTGATCGGCCTTCTCGTCCGCCGACATGGCCCCTCCTCTCTCGCCCGCTGCCTCCCGCCACGGGAGGACGTCTCCTGATCACCCATTCTAGATGGGAAGTCCTCGCGAGACGGTGCTCGTCTCACCTGTGACGCAGGCGGCCCATGAGGTCGGTCGTGGGAGTCGACCCATCGCGGATTCCCCGGGCCGCGGGGAGATGCTCGAGGAGGGCGATCGCCACGAGGACGACCGCCGCCGCGGACTGGACGGGGGTCCCCGCGAACAGCGTGACCAGGAGGAACGCGACCGGTATGACGATGGCCCCCAGGCATAGGTAGCGCAGACCCAAGACCACGCCGAGACCTACGGCGCAGGAGACGAGGCCCGCCACCGGCCACGCCATGATGAGCGTGACGCAAGTGGTGGTCACGCCTTTGCCGCCCTTGAAGGCATGCCATGCGGGGAAGCAGTGCCCGATGGTGGCACCCACACCAGCGAACAGGAACGCCTCGTTGCCGAGCTCGGGGAAGAGGACGAGGCTCACGGCCATTGCCAGGAGCGTCTTGGCGATGTCCCCGACGAGCGTGACGAGACCCCACCTCACGCCCAGCTCGTGGGCGACGTTCGCCATGCCGGGATTGCCGATCCCCACGTCGAACGCGCTGCGTCCGACCACATGCCTGCAGACGACGTCAGCGGTGAGCGCGCACCCGAACGCATAGCCTATCGCCAGACAGATGAACCTATCAGCCATGGATGGGCACCTCCCCCAAGACGGACCGGCACCACCTCCGGTCTCATGTGAAGTCTACCCACGGGCCATCGTTACGGTAGGATGGAGGGGCTCGGAGGGGTGGCAGAGCGGTTGAATGCGGCGGTCTTGAAAACCGTTGGGCGGTTCGTCCGTCCCGAGAGTTCGAATCTCTCCCCCTCCGCCATGGGACATCCGATGGCCTCGCCCCGCACCGGGGACGGGGCCATCCTCATATATGAACCCATGCCGCGACGGCTGGTCGCGTGCGGAGAAACACCTGCGTGGGTATACTGGTACGCAAGGCTCTCAGTCGAGCCGGAGGGAACGGCGGCCCACATTCCGCCTTGAAGGAGAACGCCATGGTGGGAATCATCATTATCATCATCGTCGCCGTCCTGGTCATCATGGTGGCCGGTCTGTACAACGGCATCGTCGGCGCACGCAACCGCTGCGACAACGCCTGGCAGACCATCGATGCCCAGCTCCAGCGTCGTACCGACCTCATCCCCAACCTCGTGGAGACGGTGAAGGGCTATGCCGCCCACGAGAAGGGCACGCTCGAGGCCGTCACCCAGGCCCGCGCCGGCGTCGCCGCCGCGAACACCCCCGAGGAGAAGATGGCCGCGGACAACGTCCTCACCGGCGCGCTCCGCCAGCTGTTCGCCGTCGCCGAGGCCTACCCCGACCTCAAGGCCAACGCGAACTTCCAGCAGCTGCAGTCCGACCTCACCGACACCGAGAACAAGATCGTCTACGCTCGTCAGAGCTTCAACGACTGCGTCCTCAACTACAACAACGCCATCCAGACCTTCCCCGGCAACCTCGTCGCCGGCTTCGGCCACTTCGAGCCCAAGCAGGGCTTCCAGGTGACCGAGGAGTCCGCGCGCCAGGCGCCCAAGGTCGACTTCGGCGCCACCGCACCTGCGCCTGCGGCCGCACCTGCCGCGACCGCCGCACCTGCGGCCGCCCCGACGCAGCCCACCGAGCCGCCGACCCAGCAGTAGGTCGCACGAGCTCGACGCTGCTCACGTCAAGCGAGCCAGCAGGACACGAAGACATGAGGCGGCCGTCCGGATCGATTCCGGGCGGCCGCCTTCTTCATGCCTGTGCAGGCGCTTGCGATGCCCTGCCGCCAGACGGCCCTCGTTCGGTGAACGACGAAAGGCGGGTGACCGTCTCGCCAGGGGCGCCCGGGCGGCCCTTATCCCGAACCCAGTCGTTCATCGAACGACATCGTCACGCCGCCGGGCTGCGCCTCCAGGTCACGTCGGGCCGGATCACGCTACGCCAGCGTGGTCCGACCGAAGGCCGTCTTCCAGTTCGTGGTGAACTCGTCGACCGCTATCTGGGTCCCAGGGTGGTCGATCATGGAGAGGGCGACCGCGGGCGGGACGGTGACAGCCTGGATGCCGGCAAGGATGAGCTGATGCACCTGATCGGCGTTCTTGAACGAAGCCGCGACCACCTTGGACGGCAGGTCCTGGACGGCCAGCATCTCGATGAGCTCGACCACCTGGCCGATACCATCCCCGTAGTTGCACATGCGGTTGACATAAGGTGCGAGGTAGTCGGCCCCGTTCATGGCCGCCATGAAAGCCTCGTCGGCACTGTAGATGGCAGTGGCGAGCACACCCAGGCCCTCGGCCTTGGCTGCCTTGATCGCGCGGAGGCCGTCGTGGGTGACGGGGATCTTCACGTACATGTTCTCGGGCCTGATGCCACAGATGTGACGGGCCTCCTCCATCATGCCGTCGAAGTCGGTCTGGACGGTCTGGATGAAGATCTTCTGATCGGGGCGCAGGTAATCGACGAGACCGCCGATGACCTCCTCCGGGGCGTGTCCGCTCTTTGCGATGATGGACGGGTTGGTGGTGACGCCAGTCACATCGAGAAGACCGTCCAGCTCCTTGATCGCGTCAAGGTCAGCCGTGTCGAGAATGAGCTCCATCTTGTTGTTCCTTTCGTCTTCGGGCATGCCACGTCGCATGCCCATCATATGCACCTTGCCGAACGCAGTCCCACTCATCCCGTGAGGGTGCGGGCCGAACCGGCGGACGCGTCACGTCCGCCCCTCATTCCCCATGGGTCACCGCCCTCACCCCCGCTTCCTCGCAGGCGGCAACCACCCACGCCACGTCCCTCTCGCCGAGCTGGGGGAGGTCGCGACATGCGTACTCACGCCCGGTCGAGACGTACTTCGCCTCGCCGAGCTGGTGGAACGGGAGGATGTCCGCACGGCCTATGCCCAACCTGAGCATGGTGGCGATGTTGGCGGCCACCACCTCGCGTCCGTCCGTGAAGCCGGGGATGATGGGAAGACGCGCCACCACATGTGCGCCCAGACCCATGATCGACTCGAGGTTCGAGTCGCGCACCTCCGGATCGATGCCGCAGACGTCGAGGCTACGCTGCCGATCGGAGACCTTGAGGTCGACCAGGAACTCGTCGGTGACGACCACGAGGGAGGCGGGGTCGGCGAGAGGGACCGCAAGCGTCGTCTCCAGGGCGGTGCTCGTCCCATGGTCCTTGCAGCCGGAGAGGAGGTTCGTCACGAACGCCTGACGGGAGGGGCCGGACAGGCACTCCCCGCCCGAGACCGTCACCCCGCCGCCACTCTCCTCGAAGAACGTGGCATCGCGGAGGGCCTCATCGACCAGCGAGGACACGGCGCGCATCTCGCCTATGACCGACTTGGCACCGGTGGGACATGCGTCGGGAGGGGCGTCGCAGCGGCCGTCGGTGCCTTCCGGCGAGCAGTGGATGCACAGCTTCTCCGAGTACGAGACCTCGGGCTCGAAGCCGATGCCCTCGGGGTTGCAGCACCAAGGGCAGTGGAAGGGGCATCCCTTGAGGAACACCACCGTTCGTATGCCGCCACCGTCGTGGAGCGAGTAGCGCTGCACGTTGCTGACGCATTCCTCCGTCACGGCGGTCGGTCCCTCCCACATGTCCCCTCCCCTACAGCTCATGCTCGGTGCGGTTGATGATGTCATCCTGAATCGCGCGCGAGAGCTCGACGAACATGGCCGAGTAGCCCGCGACGCGCACCACGAGGTCGCGATGCCTCTCGGGATGGGCCTGGGCATCGAGCAGGGTCGCACGGTCGACCACGTTGAACTGGATGTGCTGGAGCTTGAGCCTGGAGAAGGCGCGGAGATAGGCGGCGAGCTTTGCCAGCCCGCCCTCCCCTGCCAGCGTGGCGGGCGAGAACTTCACGTTGAGGAGGCTCCCGTTGGAATCGAGCACGTTGTCGAGCTTGGAGACGGAACGCAGGCTCGCCGTGGGACCGCTCCTGTCGCGCCCCACCATGGGCGAGAGGCCCCCATCCGCGAGCTGCTCCCCTGCGTGACGTCCGTCCGGTGTGGCGCCCACCGCCTCGCCCAGCGGGATATGGGCGGACACGGTGTAGCTTCCGGGCTGGAATCGGCCGCCACGAGGATTCCGGTACCTGGCCACCTCGTGACCATAGTGGGCCAAAAACCTCGCCCCTATCTCGTCCACCTCGTCGATGTCGTTGCCATACTTGGGAATCCGGTTGATCAGGCGCTGACGGCAGACCTCGTCGCCCTCGCCGCGCCAGTCACGGGCGAGCATACCCATGAGCTCGCGGTAGGTCATCGACCCGTCGCGGTAGAGCACCTGCCTCATGACCTCGAGCGAATCGGCGAGGTTGGCCGTCCCCACGCCCTGCACGCCCGAGGGGTTGTATCGCGCGCCCCCCGCGGTGATGTCCGACCCCTCCTCGAGGGAGTCATGCACCAGGGTGGAGAGGAACGGCGTGGGGCTCGTCTCGCGATGAGCGAGGTCACACGCATCGCAGCCACGGACCATGAGGGCCACGTACCTATCGATGGTGCTCATGACGGCGGCCTCGAGCTCGTCGTATGTCGCGAACCCGTCGGGGTTCTCCTCGAGCGTGACCTCGAGGCAGCGCATCATGTTGAACATGCTTATGTCATGCAGCCCGTACATGCGGCCGGGAATCGAGAGCTCGACGCAGCCCACCACGGCGTAGTCACGCGCGTCCGCCAGGGACACGCCACGATTCACGAACGCGAGCACGTTCGCCTCGTCGTTGAACACCTGGGGGACGCCGTCGCCAAGCCTGATGACCTCGCAGGCCTTGCTGAGCAGGGATGCCGGCGTGTTGGCGTGCATGCGCAGGGACAGGTTGGGCTGCGGGAGGCGCGTGTCCGACTGGACGTCGAGGAGCAGGCTCGAGAGCTCGTTCGAGCAATCCTGACCGTGCTCGTCGACGCCTCCCACCACGAGGTTGAACCCGATGGGGAATCCCGCGAAGAAGCTCGCCGACTCGGTGGAGCGGATGGCCACGATGGTGTTGCACTTGAGGTAGAAGCATTGGATGAGCTCGCGGATCGCCTCGGGCGCCTCGCCCTCCTCGACGCTCGCGCGCCAGAATGGCAGGAGGTACTGGTCGGCACGGCCCAGGGAGAAGGAGCTCGCGTTGCTCTCGTGCTGGAGCACCAGCTCGACGAGCCACACGAGCTGCAGGGCATCATAGAGGTCACGGGCGGGCTCGGTCGCCACGTGCGACAGGACGTCGGCCATGCGCCGCAGCTCCTTCGCACGCGAAGGAGCCGTCACCGGCGAGACCGCCATGTCACGGACGATGGCCTCGTAGCGACGCACGTATGCCACGGTCGCACGCATGCAGATGAGGGACGCTTGGTAGAAGTCGTTCTCGGGATCGGCAGCGGCGAGGGTCTCGACCTCGTCGAGGATGTCCCCCAAGCCCCGACCCAGCACCATGGGGAAGTCGCAGATGATGTGCCCCTGGCCCTTGTCGGTCTGTGCCACGGAGAAGACCTTGTCCCCAAGGGCCTGCTCGACGTCGGCGTCGAGATGGGACGTGTACCAGTCGTTCAGGCTTCTTCCCGCCCAGAAGGGATAGAGGGTCCGCCGATAGGTGGCCTTGTCCTCCTCGGACATCTCGAACGTGTCCTGGGGCCGCGTGGGGAACTCGTCCAGCTCGTCGAGGATCCAGTAGGGGCTCATCTCAGGCGAGAGCACGCCGGAGCGTGGCTCGGGGGATCGGTTCCCCACCAGCAGGTCGAGGTCATCGATCACGATGCGGTGGCGCTCGAGAACGTGACGCAGGGCCTTCGCCCGACGGATGACGACCGGTTCGCCCTCCGTCTGTTGGTAGCTCTCCATGTAGAGGGTCGCCCGCTCGAGCGAGACCTGGCGGTCCCTCGCGAAGAGGGAGTCCTTGATTGCCTGCGTGCGCTGGGTGAGCATGGCCTTCTCCCGACACCGTACTCGTGAATTCTCATTTGCACTTACTCTATCTTGTTTGTTATTATTTAGCAAGACCGAGAACCTGAGAGAGGCGGACGAGCATGTTCCTCAAGGAGCGACAGGACGAGATCGCGGCGACCATCGAACGCGAGGGCCGCGTCACCGTGGTCGCTCTCGCCGACCGCTTCGACGTGAGCGACGACTGCATCCGCAAGGACCTGAAGGCGCTCGAGGGTGAGGGACGCCTCAAGCGCGTGTACGGCGGCGCCATCAGCGTCGTGGCCGCTCCCGAGCGGAGCGTCTACAAGCGTCTGGACACCAACACCGCCGAGAAGAGGCTCATCGCGGAGAAGGCCTATGCCCAGATCGAGGATGGCCAGACCGTCTTCCTCGATATCTCGACCACGAACATCGAGCTCGCAAAGCTCCTCGCCACCGGGGGCAGACGTTGCATCGTGGTCTCCAACATGATCGACGTGCTCCAGACGCTCGCCTCGAACCCGGCGCTCACCGTCCTGGGGACGGGTGGCAACGTGAACCTCGAGCTCAACGGATTCGTGGGGGCGCTCACCCTCTCCACGTTGAGGCCGATGCTCTTCGACATCGCCTTCATCGGGGCGCTGGGGGTCGACCTCGAGTCCGGCGCCGTCACGACGTTCGACGCGGACGACGGGCTGGTGAAGTCGCTCGTCATCGAGAACGCGTCGAGGAGCCTCCTGGTGGTCGACGCCCACAAGTTCGAGACGCATGGGAGCTATCGCTTCGCGTCCCTCTCCGACCTTGACGACGTCGTGACCGACTCGCCCACGCCCTCCGTCCGCCGCTCCCTCGCCAAGCAGGGCGTCGCCTGCCTCTGACGCGACGCCTCATCCCATATGGCCCGGACCTCGCGCGTGGGACACGTCCGTGCGTTTCGTCGGCCTTACGCATCTCTTACCGGCATCGCCGCAGCAAGCGTGTACAATGGCACCCGTGCGATGAGACCGGCCCTCGCAGGTGCCGTCGCCATCCCGTAGCCTAGTAGGAAGGTCATCGATGAAACCTCGACCTCACAGTCGATGACCCCTGTGGTGTGTTCCTTCTGGTCACGCCGCGAGGGGTGTGACCGGCGCCGATGTGACGGCGCGACGATGCGTGACCCTTGTGCCCCCGGCGTCTTCGGGAGCCGGCCACGTTCGAGGACCTGAAGGAGCACGCATGCTTTACCTATCCCAGATGCTGGGCAATCCCGTTCTGGACGTGGACGGCGAGAAGATCGGCACCGTCAACGACCTGGGCATCGCCACCGGCGAGGTCTTCCCCCGCGTGACGTCCCTCGCGTTCAAGGGACCGGGCAAGACCCCCCTCATGATCAGCTGGCGCAAGTACGTCGACTCCTTCGACGACGACGAGGTCCGCCTCAAGGTCCACTCCACCGACATCCGCTTCTCCTACCTCCAGCCCGACGAGGTCCTCGTCGCACGCGACCTCCTGAACAAGCAGATCGTGGACACGCGTGGCATGCGCGTCGTCCGCGTGAACGACCTCAAGCTCTCCAACTCGGGAACCGGCCAGCTCCGCCTGCTCGGAGCCGAGGTGGGTGCCCGCGGGATCCTCCGTTCGCTCTCCCCCTCCCTCGAACGCCTCTGCTGCCGCATCGCCCATGCGTTCGGAAAGTCCATCCCGGAGCGAGTGATCGCCTGGAACTACATGGACCTGCTCGATCGCGACCTCTCCAACGTGAAGCTCTCCGTCTCGCACAAGACGCTCGACGAGCTGCACCCCGCCGACATCGCCGACATCATCGAGCAGCTCGACCCGCGCCTCCGTGGCCAGGTGTTCGCCCAGCTCGATGACGAGCGTGCCGCCGAGGCCATGGCCGAGCTCGACGACGACGAGATGGCCGCGGAGATCATGGGCGACATGGAGGACGTCGACGCCTCCAAGATGCTCTCGGAGATGGACCCGGATGACGCCGCCGAACTCGTGGGCGAGCTCGACTACGAGAAGGCGGAGAAGCTCCTGCGCCTCATGGGCGTGAAGGAGCAGAAGGCCGTCCGCCAGCTGCTCGGCTACCGCGACGACACGGCGGGCCGCATCATGACCTCCGAGTTCGTGGCCATCCCCGAGGGCGGGGACGTGTCCGACGCCGTGGGTGCCATCCGAGACCTTGACGAGGACTTCGAGACCGTCCACTACGTCTACCTCGTGGATGACGAGCGCAAGCTCACGGGCGTCGTAACCCTGCACCAGCTCCTCGTGGCCCAGCCGGACTCGCCCCTTCGGGACATGGCCGAGACCGACGTCATCTCCGCATCGCCCGACGACGACCAGGAGGACGTGGCCGAGGACATCTCCAAGTACAACCTCCTCGCCATGCCGGTGGTCGACGAGGGCGGCCGCATCCTCGGCATCGTCACCGTGGACGACGCCCTCGACGTCATGGAGGAGGAGCACGAGGAGGACCTGCAGATCGCGGGCAGCACCAAGTCAGAGGGAACCTCCGGCGAGTCCACACACGAGCTCCGGCAGTTCCTCGTGCGTCAGCTCTGGTTCTTCTTCTGGATGGCCGGGGCCCTCCTGCTCGGCCTCGGTTTCGACACGCCGATGGCCTCCCAGGGCATCGCGCTCGCCTTCGCGCTTCCCGTCGCCTTGCTCGCCTCGGACAGCATGGCCCGCTACGTGACGAACTTCTTCCTCGAGTTCGACGAGGATGACGAGGACGCCCCCTCCATGGCCGGCTTCGCGTTCAAGGGGATCGGCATCGGCGTCGTGTATGCACTCATCATGCTGCTGGTGGAGACGGCCGTGGGCAACGCGCTCGGGGCCGCGGGCCTCGGCGCGACCGACCTGCCGGCCTGGTCGACCGCAGCCGTCATCTCATGCGTCTCGCTCGGGTTCGACGTCGCGGCGGTCGTCTCGCTCGTCTCGTTCGCCACCGCCCCCATCTACCTCACGGCTCTGCGAAGGCGCGACGCGGCCAACAAGGAGACCAGCGGCGTGTCCATCCACGTGTGCGCGCTCGCGATCGCGACCGTCCTGTTCTGCGCCCTCTGCGCGGCCTGCGTCATGGTCGGGATCCTGGGGTAGCCCATGGCGAACCTGAGGAGAGGGACGCAGGACGGACAGGTGGCCCAGGCGCACAAGCGCATGAGCCTGAGGGCCGTCATCGGCGCCATGGGGCCAGGCATGCTCGCCGCCCTGGCGGGAGCCGACGCGGGCGGCGTCGCCACCTACTCCAACGCCGGCGCCCTCTACGGCTTCGAGCAGCTCTGGACCGTGCCCATCATGTGCTTCCTGCTCATCGTGGTGCAGGAGACGGCCGCCCGCATGGGCTGCGTCACCGGCAAGGGCTTCGCGAGCCTCATCCGCGAGCAGTTCGGCGTGCGCAAGAGCGCGCTTGCCATGCTCGCCCTGCTCGTCTCGAACACCACGGTCACCCTCTCCGAGTTCGCCGGCATCGCCAGCGGCATGGAGCTGTTCGGCATCCCCATCTACATCTCGGTCCCCACCTCGGCCGTGGCCATCTGGGTCCTCGCGATGAGTGGGTCATACAAGCGGATCGAGAAGATCCTCCTGGTGATAAGCTGCGTCTTCGTGACCTATGTCATCGCCGGCTTCATGGTCAAGCCCGACTGGGGCGAGGCCGCACGGGCCACGCTCATCCCCCAGTTCGAGAGCGATCCCCAGTACTTCTCCCTGCTCGTGGCCAACGTGGGCACCACCATCGCCCCATGGATGGTCTTCCTCGCTCAGTCGAACGTGGTGGACAAGAACGCCGATGCCGACGACATCCCCTACCAGCGCATCGACACCGTGACCGGCGCCGTCGTCGCAAGCGCCATCTCCTGGTTCATCATCCTGGTGACGGGGGCGGTGCTGCATCCCGCCGGCGTCGAGGTGAACGAGGCCGCCGACGCGGCCCGAGCCCTCACGCCCCTCGCGGGCTCCTATGCCGAGGCTCTGTTCGGCGTGGGCCTCATCGGCGCGAGCTTCCTGGCCGCATGCGTGCTGCCCGGCATCACGTCGAGCGCCGTCTGCGAGGCGTTCGGATGGGAGCGCGGAGCGGATCGCACCTGGAGCGAGGCTCCGGCGTACCGCGGCATAGTGACGGCCATCGTGATCCTCTCGGCCGCGATCGTGCTCATCCCGAACGTGAACCTGTTCGGCATCATGATGGCCGCCCAGGTCATCAACGGCCTGCTCCTGCCCGTCCTTCTCGTGTTCATGGTCAAGATAGCGGGCGACCGCCATGTCATGGGGACGCACGCCAACAGCCGCATATGGAGCGCCCTCACGTGGTTCACCATCATCATGGTGATCGTGCTCACCGTGGTGATGTTCGCCCTGCAGCTGATGGGCTACTAGGCGATCTCGGTCGGCCAGACGGCGTCATCGGGCATGGGGTTGTTCCCCGTGCAGCACCAATCGGGGATGGAGCTGTCCGAGGCCATGAGCTCGTTCACGGTGACGAACGTATAACCCTCTCCCTGGAGTCGCTCGATGATCTTGGGCAGGGCCTCGACGTCCTGGTCACGGTTGCCCCCACCGTCGTGCATGAGGATGATGTCCCCGCTCGTGATGCCGTCGCATGCGTTGCTCACGATCTTGTCCGCGCCGGGCCTGCGCCAGTCCTCGGAGTCCATGTTCCACAGCACCGACGTCGACATGGTGCCGTTCGTGTGGCTCCAGGTGGTCTCCTTGAAGTCGCCGTAGGGCGGCCTGATCACCGTGGTGTCCTGACCCGTCGCGTTCTTGATGCTCGTGAAGGCGGAGGTCACCTCGGAGAGGACCTTGTCGGACGAGTCGGTGGGGAGGTCGTCGTGGCTGTAGGTATGGCTCGCGAGCTGGCTTCCCTGCTCGACGATGGCCTTCGACTCGTCCGGGTACTCGTCCACGCTCTGGCCCAGGTTGAAGAAGGTGGCGTGGATGCCGTACTGGTTCAGGATGTCGAGGTACTTCGAGGTGTAGCTGCTCGGGCCGTCGTCGAAGGTGAGCGCGACCACCTTCTTGCCGTCGTCGGGAGTGACGTTGTGCAGCGTGATGACGCAGTTCTGCACGGGCTGGATGACGTCGCCGTTCGCGGTCTCGCCACTCGTCTTGCCCGTACGGACCTCCTGCTTTCCCACCTTGCCCCACTGGGAGATGTAGCCGATGGCCCCATACGATCCGTCCATCTCGAGCTTGGGCTGCTCCTCCACCACGGACGTGTCGTAGTCCTCCATGGTGTCGGCGCCATCGGTCACCTCGATGTTCTCTCCCCCGCCCACCTTGTACGAGGAGATCTGGTCGCCTGAGAGCTGGTCATCGCCCACCTTGGCCGAGAAGGCCTCGCCGCCACCGCTCGTGATCACGTTTCCGTTCACGGAGACGAGGTTGCCCGGGTTCACGACGACGCCCTTGGCCTTGACGACGTCGGTGAGGGAGGTGCCCACCTTGATGCTCATGCGCGACCCGTTGACGGTGAGTTCCACAGGGCGGTTGAACAGGTAGAGGATGCCGATCACGGCGACGACGGCCACGACGGCGATGGCGATGAGCCTGTTCCTCGAGGGGGCGGGCCTACGCCCGGACCCCATCCCACCGACCTTGAGGACGCCGTCTCCGCTGCCGACGCGACCGAAGTCGCCGGTCCCCTGGTCGAGATAGGGGTTCTCGGAGAAGTGGCCCGACGAGTAGCGGCCATCCGTGTGGCGGGGATTCGAGGGAACATAGCCGTTGCCATGGCCCGATGCGGAGCGCGGACGCTCGCGGTGGTTCGAGATGGGCTCGCGCGTGCTGGAGGCCGAATAATAGGGGTTCGATCGGTCGGACGCATGGGGGTTCCTGGACGAGACGTTCTGGGAGCCCCTGCTGAAGCGGCTGTCGGTCTGGAACTCACGACGATCGTCGCGGTCCGACCGTGGATATCGGTTGTTGGTCATGCCGTCCACCCATCCTGCGTCGTCCGTGGTGGGGCCAGGCTACTTGCTGTTCTCCTCGAACTCCTTCTTGAAGGCGGAGAACATTCCCCGCGTCTTCCCGAATTGGTGTCCGATCGCCTTGGCCACGTCCTGCGACTGCTTCTTTTTGGCTTCGTTTCCCGACGAGGGGGAAGACGACTTGGGCGCCGCCTTCCCGTTGCCCCCATTATCGACCACCGCGGCGGGTTTTGCCACCTCGTCCACCACGTATGTGGTCGTGCTCGAGGTGGGGTCACCCTTCGGTGGCCTTATCTCGCCCATGACGGCAGGGGCGCCGACGTGGACGTCCGCGGCGGGAACCGGCTCCGCCATGGGGGCGTCATCGTCGGCGGTGGCGTCCTCGATCGCGCGCTTGGCCTTGCCCATGGCACGACCCAGGGCATAGCTGCCCTTGTCGACGGCCTCGGAGGCCTTCTTGCCGGCCTTCTCCCCCGCCTCCTTGCCCGCGATCTTCATCTTCGCGTAGCCCTCGCCGGCCTTCGCCGCGAGACCACCGGAGAGGGCGAGGTCGGCGGCCTCGTTCGCCACCACCATGCGCTGATGGGAGTCATAACCCTTGACCATGTCGATGGGGACCTCGACCGCACCGACGAGGCCCGTCGAGATGCTGCCGTCCGTGACGTAGACGATCCCCACGGAACCGTCCTTCCCGTCGAAGGAGATGTCGGTGACGTAACCGAGCTCACGGCCATCGGGAGTGACGACGTCCATGCCTGCCCAGATGATGCAGCGATCCCAGTCGAGACCGAGACGGGCCCGGGCCGCGTCGTCGAAGCTGTCGTCGCCTCGGGTGCACATGAGGCCCAGGTCGCAGGCCTCGAACGAGTCGATCCCCATGAAGAGGTCCTCGCGCTTCACCATCCCGGCCACGTCCGGACGCTTCACCATGAGACCGGCGAGCTTGCGTCCGTCGGGCGTGAAGACCATGTTGTGGACCTTGCCGAGCTTGTCGGGCTTGCGCTCGGTACCATCCTTCTTGAGCCGCTTCCGCTCGGGAAGCGGCTTGTAGACGCGAACGCCCATGAGCTGGTTCATCGTGAGCACGAAGACGTCCCCTCCTCAGGCCGGCGCGACCGGCCGTTTCCATAAGCATCGTGGGGCGCCCCGATACGGGTGCGCCCCACGACATGTTCGCATATCAGGCCCCGAAGGGATATGGCGCGGCGGTCTACTCGCCCTCGGGCTTGGGATCGTCGACGACCTCGACGTGCACGCCCTCGGCCGCCTTGGTGGGATCGGCCTCGGCGGCCTTCTCGGCCACGTTGTTCATGGCGTCCTGGACGGAGGCCGACGTGGTGGCCACGGTGTCGGAGAGGGAGTCGCGAAGCTGGTCCATGCGCTCGCGCGCGAGGTCGACCTTGGCGCGGAGCTCATCGGTCTTCGCATCGACGACGGGACGCATGTTCTCCACGTGATCGCTCACGCCGCGGCTGCCCGTCTCATAGGCGTCGACGGCGGCGTCCCACGCGTCATTCATCGCATCGGCGGCCATGGAACGGCTCTCGATGCCGGCACGAGGAGCGAACATCATGCCAGCCACGGCACCGACGGCCGCACCGATGACGCTGCCAAGGACGAACCCAAGTGCACCGTTGCTCTCGCTCATAGCATCCTCCTCGTGACGCGCGACCACCTGGGCCGCGCATGTCGTACGCGAAATGTCTTTCGGATTATACCCATCGGACATGGAGCTACCGACAAGACCGCCGACCGTGCGGGCGACCTCGCCAGGCGTGAAGCTACTCGCCCTCGGGGTGATGGGGCTCGTCGTCGCGACCACCGTCGATGACGCTCATCCCGCGCGTCGCTCCAGGGTCGAACGGCTCGACGTCCGCCTCGTGGACAGGCTCGGGGTCAGTGGGCTCGGAATCGGAGTCGGAGGGCTCGGAATCGACGGAGCCGGCAGGCTCTGTGTCGGACTCGGGGGCGTCGCCATCGGCCTCCTCCGCAGGGATCTCGGGCTCGTCGACGGTCTTCTCGGCCGGCTTCGCGGCCTCCTCCTCGGAGACCTGTTCGACCTTGGCCACGATGGCGCCCACCATGGCGTCGACGTCAGGCTCGGGCTCGCCTCCGCCGGAGTAGGCCCATTGGAGGATCCACGCGGCACTGGAGAGCGCGAGCGTGCACAGGACGTCGTCGGGGCAGGCGACCTGCACGTCATAGGTGCGGTCCTCGTCGGCGACGGCCCAGGTGCGACCGCAGGAGATGTCGCCCGCCAGGTCGGTGCGAGCCATGAGCTCGATGGTCACGTGCTCGAGGAGATGCGCGACCTCGGTCTTGGGGAGGGCGTCCTTGAACGTGGGACCGGCATCGCCCAGACACGCGTGATCGCAGATCTCGGGCATGAGGCGATAGACCATGGTGGTGCCCATGAGGTCCTCGTCGGTCATGAGGGGCCCGCCGTCGGCGATGCGGATGCGCGCCGTGAGGTTCTGCGGACCGATCTCAACCTTGCGTATGTCGATGAGCTGTCCCACTTGCCTCATCCCTCCTCGTTCGAATCAAACCATCCACCAGATACGATAGCCGACATGGGCACGCCCACGTCGTCACGCATCCTGACCGTCCGTCGGCGGCTCCTCGGCGTCGCCGTCTCCATCGCTCGGCTCGGGGTCCGGCACCTTCTCGGGGGCCGTCACCCGGAGCAGGGCGACCCGGCGCCCGCGCATGGACTGCACGCGGAACAGGTATCCATCGACGTCGAACACGTCACCCGGCTCAGGCAGCGCGTCGGCCTGCTCGAGCACGAACCCGGCGACCGTCTCGTACTCGTCGGAATCCTCGATGGGCCACCCCAGCTCGATGGCGTCATCGATGGAGAAGCGACCGTCGACCAGCCACTCGCGGTCGGAGAGCTGGGTGAGGTACTTGTTGTCGGGATCGAACTCGTCCTCGATCTCGCCCACGACCTCCTCGACGATGTCCTCGATGGTGATGACGCCGGCCGTGCCGCCATACTCGTCCACGACGATCACCATCTGGTCATGCGACGTCTGCATCTCGGAGAGCAGCGGGATGATGTCCTTGGTATCCGGCACGAAGTCGGGCTCGCGCATGTACTTGGAGATGGGGGCCGCGGAGGCGCCGTCATCCACGATGGGGCCGATGATGTCCTTGATGTGGGCGATGCCGATGATGCGGTCGACGTCCTCGTGATAGACGGGGAGACGGGAGTAGCCGGTCTGGCGCATGAGCTCGAGCACGTCACCGAGCGTCGCGTCATCCTCCACGCCCGTCATGTCCACGCGCGGCACCATGACCTCGCGCGCGATCGCATCGCCGAGGTCGAAGATCTCGTGGATCATCGACTTCTCCTCCTCGGAGAGGTCATCGGCGTCGGTGACCATGTACTTGATCTCGTCCTCCGAGACGTTCTGACGGTCGTCGGCGCTCTTCACGTGGAGGAGGTGGCAGAGACCGTCGGAGGCCTTCGACGTGAGCCATACCAGCGGCTTCACCGCCTTGGTGAACCCACGGATGAACCCAGCTACGCTCTTGGCGCACTTCTCGGCATCGGAGAGGGCGATCCTCTTGGGCACGAGCTCGCCCACCACGATGGAGACGAACGAGACCACCAGCGTGATGAGGATGGGTGCGATCACGCTCGCCCCCGGGACGCCGAAGCCGGCGAGCCACTCGGCGAACGGCTCGGAGAGGTTGGTCGATGCGATGGCCGAGGCGAAGAAGCCCACGAGCGTGATGGCGACCTGGATCGAGGCCAGGAACTCGCCCGTGTCATTGGATAGCTCGACCGCCTGCTTCGCCTTGCGATTGCCCTCGTCCGCCTCGGGCTCGAGGATGGCCTTCTTGGCGCTGACCAGGCCCATCTCGGCCATGGAGAAGTACCCGTTGGCAAGAGTCAGCAGGAACGTGACGATGATCGCGATTGCGATGTCCATAGGCTAGCTAGAGCGCCTTCCCTCGGGAAACATTGCACACAACTATACCCAAGTAGCGGCTGTTCCGTGTGCTAGACGCGTATGAGCTCGTATTCATGGGTCCCCAGACCGATCTTCTCGGCATGCGCGATGCACGTACGCCAGTCCGTGTCGGGATGCACCATATGGAAGTGGTCTCCCATCATGGGGTCGTCGGGCAGGGCCTCCTCCTGGTCGGAGAGGTCCGTGCCGGGCATGGCAGGGGCGGCGTTCACCGCATCGGCGCAGGCCTGGTCGAGCGCCACGGGGTCGAAGCTCGCGAACATGCCGATGTCAGGCACGATGGGGACGTCGTTCTCGTCGTGGCAGTCGCAGTTGGGGGACACGTCGATGGCCAGCGCGACGTGGAAGCACGGGCGCCCGTCGCACACCGCCTTCGCGTACTCCGCGATCTTGCAGTTGAGGACCTCGACCGCGGCGTCGTAGTCGGGGCTTATCGCATCCTGGTTGCACACCGCGATGCAGCGGCCACAGCCAACGCAGCGGTCGTGGTCGATCGTGGCCGTGTGGGGCCTGGCGTCCGCATACGTTATGGCACCGTGCGCGCAGATCTTGGCGCACTGACGGCAGCCGATGCACAGGTCCGCGTCGACGCTGGGCTTGCCGGCCGAATGCTGCTCCATCTTGCCCGCGCGGCTTCCGCCGCCCATGCCGATGTTCTTGAGGGCCCCACCGAACCCGGCCTGCTCATGACCCTTGAAGTGGGTGAGCGAGATGAGGACGTCGGCGTCCATGAGGGCGCGCCCGATCTTGGCGGCCTTCACGTACTCCCCTCCCTCGACCGGCACCTCCACCTCGTCAAGGCCCTTGAGCCCGTCGGCGATGATGGTGTGGCACCCCGTCTGGAACGGGTTGAAGCCGTTGGCGTAGGCCGAGTCGAGATGGTCGAGCGCGTTCTTGCGCCCGCCCACGTAGAGGGTGTTGCAGTCGGTGATGAAGGGCTTGCCGCCCATGGCCTTGACCTCGTCGACGATCACACGCGCATAGTTCGGACGCAGGAACGCGAGGCCACCCGGCTCACCGAGGTGCATCTTGATGGCGACGAACTTGTTCGAGAGGTCCATGTCGCCGATGCCCGCCCGCTTGATGAGCCGGTCGAGCTTGGCGGGAAGATTGGTCCGCCCGTGCGTGCGCATGTCAGTGAAGTAGACCTTCGCGGGTACGGCGGTCTTCTCGGCATCGACGTTCTCAGACATGTGGGTCTCCATTCCCCTCGGGTGACGGGTCAATCTTCCCACTTGAAGCTGGCTTCAGGTCAAGGACCGGCCTTCTCACCGGCAGACGTTCGCGCGTGGCGGGTTCTCGCGGGTGCCCCTACGCGCGGGCGCCCTCGATCATCGTCTTGACCTTGGCCTGAAGCTCGTCGAGCTTCGCCTGGTCAGGCACCCAGTTGATGGTCTGGCACTCGAGAGGCTTCTGGAAGCCGCAGTCGGAGAGCACCTGGTCGACGCCCTTGGGACCGAGCGGGGCCCACCCGTAGGAGCCGAACGCGAGGCCGATGCGATTGGCGTTCCTGGGCGAGAGCCCACGCATGTAGGTGAGGAAGCCCGCGACGTTGGCGAGCATCTGGCTGTTGAGCGTGGGGCTGCCCACGCAGACATAGCGCGAGTCGAGGAACTGCGTCATGACATCGGAGGGGTGGTTCACCTTGAGGTCGTAGAAGTGGGCCTCGATCCCCTCCTCCACGAACGCCTCGCAGATGGCCTTGGCCATGGCCTCGGTGGAATGCCACATGGAGTCGTAGACCACGACGGCCTTCTCGCGGACCTCGCCCGCCGTCCAGGAGTCGTAGGCGGCGAGGATGTCGGGGATGTGCTCGGTCCATATGATGCCATGGCTGGGCGCGATCATGTCGAGGTCGAGGCCATGGACCGCGGCGACCGCCTTGCCCGCCTGCATGCCGTAGGGCTGGACGATGTTGGCGTAGTACTTCTTGGCCTGCTCCATGACCTGGGCGAGGTCGTTGTCCACGTCGAAGTGGTCGGAGCTGGCGTAGTGCTGACCGAAGGCGTCGTTCGAGAAGAGGACCTTGTCCTCGGCACAGTAGGTGACCATGTTGTCGGGCCAGTGCACCATGGGGGTCTGCACGAACGTGAGCGTGCGACGGCCGATGGAGAGGGTGTCGCCGGTCTTGACCCCGTGATATCCCAGGTCACCGTAGTGGGCGGTGAGGCCTGCCACGCCCTGCGGGGCGGAGCAGTAGATCTGCGCGTCGGGAGCGACTGCATGGATGGCGGGAATGGAGCCGGAGTGGTCCATCTCGACGTGGTTGGCGACGAGGACGTCGATCTTGGAGGGATCGACCACCTGGGAGATGCGCTGGATGAGGTCGTCCGCGAACGGCGCCTTGGTGGTGTCGATCAGCGTGACCTTCTCGTCCATGATGAGATAGGCGTTGTAGGTGATCCCGCACTCGGTGGTGTAGCCGTGGAAGCTGCGGGCGTTCCAGTCGACACCGCCGACCCACCAGATGCCTGGCTTGATTTCCTTGGCTGTGAGCATGCGCGCCTTCCCTCCCCTGGGCCGGGTCGCAGGTCGTCCCGCGCCCTCTTCGGCCGAATAACTGATACCCATATGGTAGCGATTGCCGATGGACCGATCATCGAGAAGTGCCTCCGCCTGCGCTACCCTTGACGAGGAGAAGACCATGACGATGCACCGCCCGGGTCGATCGGGTGGCATCCGGTTCGTTCGGAAACGGCAGGAGGGATGCCACATGGCATCGGACGAGAACGAGAGCGGGATGGGTCCCGAGGAGGTCGCGACCTTCCTCGCGACCGACACGGTGGCAATCGACGACGAGACGAACGAGCTGGTGATCATAGACCAGACCCGTCTGCCCAACGACCTCGTGATCGAGCGGCTCCGCACCCGCGAGGAGGCATGGCGCGCCATCAAGCGCCTCGAGGTGCGGGGTGCGCCCGCCATCGGGGTGTCCGCCGCCATCGCCTTCTACCTCGACGCGAGGGCGGCCCTCGCGGGAGAGGCGACGGGCGAGAAGGGACTTCCGCTTGCCGCCACGACCAGCTGGGACGCCCTCTCCCGCCGCATGGACGAGACGCACGCATACCTCGACTCGTCCCGACCCACGGCGGTGAACCTCTCGTGGGCGCTCCGCCGCATGCATGACCTGGCACTGAGCCGCCATGAGGCGGGAGACGACCCGGCCGCCGTCGTGGAGGCGCTTCGCGAGGAGGCGCATGCCATCCGCGACGAGGACGTGAGGACATGCCGGGCCATCGGCGAGAACGGACTCGAGCTCGTCCATGACGGAGACGGCCTCATCACCCACTGCAACGCCGGCCGTCTCGCCACGGTGCGCTATGGCACCGCGACGGCCCCCATGTACGTGGGACAGGAGCGGGGCTACACCTTCCATGTGACCTGCGACGAGACCCGCCCGCTGCTCCAGGGAGCCCGTCTCACCGCCTTCGAGCTCATGGCCTCAGACATCGACGCACAGGTGGAGTGCGACGGGATGAGCTCGAGTCTCATGAGGACCGGGGCCGTCCAGGCGGCGTTCGTGGGCTGCGACCGCGTGGCTGCGAACGGCGACGTGGCCAACAAGATCGGCACGTCGATGCTCGCGCTCGCCTGCGCCCGTCATCACGTCCCGCTCTACGTCTGCGCACCCACCTCGACCATCGACATGTCCTGCCCCACCGGCGCCGACATCCCCATCGAGCAGCGCGCTGCCGAGGAGGTCACGCAGATGTGGTATACGAAGCGGATGGCACCGGCTGGCGTGGGCGTCTACAATCCCGCCTTCGACGTGACCGATGCCGACCTCGTCACCGCCATCGTGACGGAGAGGGGCGTGGCAAGGCCTCCCTACGGCGACTCGCTCGCACGCATCATGGCCGAGCGGGGCTGACGTCGGGACGCAGCTCGCACGTACCGCGGCCCCACGCCCGGTCCATCGAGTCGACACGAGAGGGGCCGGCTGCCCAGGCAGCCGGCCCCTCTTCTCGTCAGGTCATCCGAGGGTACGCGGACGATGCCGCGAGCCCCATGCCGTCGTCACTAGTCGGTGACGGCCTCGGTCTCCTTGTCGGACTCGGCCAGGATCTTGGCCTTCTCGCTGACGGGGGTCTGGCTCATCTTGTCGGCATAGATCTTCCTGCCGGTGGGGTGCTCGTCGAGCCACAGCTCCTCGGCCTTGGGCTTCCACTCCTTGGCGTACGGCGCGGTGCGGGCGCACAGGTGGTCGACGTCCTCGGGGTGCGTGTACTCGGTAGACTGGGCGTCGGCCTCGTGCACGATCTCGGGAAGGATCTCAGGGTTCTCGAGCATGGGGCACGGACGCAGGAGGTTGTCGTTCCACGGCCAGTTCTTGCGGTAGGCCTGGAAGACGGGCTGCTGGAAGCACTCGAGCAGGCTCTTGTCGTGGATGTTGGCGTTGGAGTAGTGGATGAAGACGCAGGGCTCCACGTCGCCACGGGCGTTGATGTGGCAGAAGACGCGGCCTCCGGCGATGCAGCCACCCACGTACTCGCCGTCGTTCTGGAAGTCCATCGCGAAGATGGGCTTGCCACCGGTGATGCCGCGGACCTCGCGGATGCGGTGGAACATGTACTCGCGCTGCTCGACGGTGGGCATGAGGTCGACGTTGGCGCCCTCGCCCACGGGCATGTAGTGGAAGTACCAGGCGAAGCGGCAGCCCTTCTCGATGATGAGGTCGTAGTACTTGTCGGAGGTGACATCCTCGGTGTTCACGCGCGTGTAGGCCGTGGAGGTGCCATAGATGAGACCGTTCTTGTGCATGAGGTCGAAGGCGTTCATGACCTCCTCGAAGCTGCCGTCGCCACGACGACCGTCGTTGGCGTCCTCGAAGCCCTCGAGGGAGACGGAGAAGACGATGTTGCCCACGCGCTTGACGTCGTCGCAGAACTCCTGGTCGATGAGGGAGGCGTTCGTGAAGATGTTGAAGACGCAGTCATCGTGCTTCTCGGCCAGCTTGATGATGTCCTTCTTGCGGCACAGGGGCTCGCCGCCGGTCATCATGTAGAGGTGGCAGCCGAGGTCGGAGCCCTCGGTCACGATCTTGTCCATGTCCTCGTAGCTGAGGTTGAGCATGTTGCCGTAGTCGGCGGCCCAGCAGCCCTTGCAATGCTTGTTGCAGGCGCTCGTGGGATCGAAGATGATGATCCAGGGCACGTTGCACTGGTTCTTCTCGGCGTTCTCGGTGGTGGTGCGAAGGCCACGGAAGGCCGCCTCGTAGGCACCGTTCAGGGCGACGGTCTTCAGGACGTGGGGATCGGTCTCGTCGATGAGACGGAAGAGGAAGTCCTCCCACTTGGAGCCGGGATAGAGGCCGGCCTTGAGGCCACGGCTCGCACCGGGTGCGGTGTCCTTCAGGAGCTTGGACGCCATGTCGATGAAGTGGTCGAGGTTCTTCTCGCGGTCATCACCCGAGGCGGTGTCGATGATCTTGTCGAGCACCGCGCTGAATGCCTTGCGCTCTGCCGCGTGGGCTATCTTTGACTGCATCTCACGTTACCTTTCTGACGACACCTGGTCCGTGCTTTTTTTGAACCGGGTTCAGTTATTGCCACTCACTGTACTCCAAAGCACCAAGGAAAGATACCTTTCGGTGACTTTCCGAGGCTGGACGAAAGAGGATGGCGAGAGGCACGACGTCTACTCGTTCCACCAGCTAAGACGCGAGATGTTCTCCTTGACATGGGCGCAGGACGCATGGAACTCCTCGAGCTCCGTGTCATCGAGGTCGAGCTTGATGACCTCTTCGACCCCGTCCGCCCCGACCACGCACGGCAGGGAGATGAAGTGTCCGGACTCGCCATACTCGCCGGTGAGTAGCGTGGAGCACGCGGTTATGTAGTGCTCGTTGGAGAGGACCGCGATGGCCAGCCGCGTCGCGGCGTCGGCGACGGCATACTCCGTGCAGCCCTTGCCTGCGTACGTGACGTAACCACCTTGGCGAGCGGCGTCCTCCAGCTTGGGCTTGTCGAAGGCGAAGCGATCGGGCTGCTCGGTCTCGAGCTCGGAGAGGGGCTTGCCCCCGAAGTTCACCGCGGACCATGCCGCGAACTGGCTCGCACCGTGCTCGCCCAGCATGTAGGCGCAGATGGAACGCTGGTCGTAGCCGCACTCATCCGCGAGGACATGACGCAGACGGCTGGAGTCGAGGGCCGTGCCCGACCCGACGACCTTCCTCGGATCGCAGCCGGTGATGTGCCAGATCTCGGTCGCGACGACGTCGCACGGGTTGGCGATGGTGACCCACACGCCGTCGAACCCGGCCTTCGCGACGCGCCCGGCGAAGGTGCGGGCGGTGTCGGTGGTCCAGAACAGCTCACCGTCACGGTCGACCGCGGCGAGTGCGACCTTGCCCGCGGCGTTCACGATGACGTCGCAGTCCGCCAGGGCCTCGTAGTCCGTGCCGCAGCCCTCGATACGAACGTTGTGGGGGCAGAACGCGAGGGAGTCCTTGAGGTCCTGGACCTCGGAGGCGAGCTTCTTCTCGTCAAGGTCTACCAGGTAGAGCTCATCTGCCACGCCCTGGAGGATCATGCTGTTCGCGACGTGGGCGCCGACGTGCCCCTGCCCGATGATGCCGACCTTGCGGATGCTGCCCATACGATCTCCCCTCGATCGAAGCCGCACGGTCCCATGACCGCGCGTTCCGTGCATTGTAGCGCGCGAGGTCGATGGCCGCATCGGCAGGCATGCCACTCGTCTACACTGGACGCATGGGATTCAAGACGTACACATGCCCCATCTCCGCCTCGTGCGGCGGCTGCGAGTGGCTCGCGGTCCCCTACCCCATACAGCTGAGGAGGAAGCGCGAGGAGGTCGAGAGGCTCTTCGCGGACCTGCTCGGCGACGGTGGGGTGGAGATCCATGGCATGGACGAGCCGACGGGGTATCGCCACAAGGCCGCGACCCCGTTCGCGCCCGGCACGCACGGACGCATACGCTCGGGGTTCTATGCCAAGGGCACCCATCGCATCGTGCCATGCGCGAGCTGCCTGGTGGAGGACCCCCGTTGCCGGAAGGTGCTGAACGCCGTCGCGCGCGCCGCCGAGGAGGAGGGTGTCTCCGCATACGAGGAGGACCACGGACGCGGCTGCCTGCGCCACGCGATCGTGAGGGCGGGATGGTCGACCGACGAGCTCCTCCTCACGCTGGTGACCAACGGGCAGGCGCTCCCCCATACTCGCGAGCTCGTCGGTCGCATCCGCGAGCTCTCCGGCTGCGTGACCTCGGTCGCCCAGAACGTGAACCAGCGCCGCACGAATGCCATGCTCGGGCCACGCTCCACCGCTCTCATGGGCCCCGGCGTCATGCATGACTCGCTTCTCGGCGTGAGCTTCGAGATAGGGCCGGCTTCCTTCTACCAGACCAATCCCCAGCAGACCGAGGTCCTCTATCGCCTGGCGATCGAGGCGGCGGGCCTCACGAGCGGGATGCGCCTGCTCGACGCCTACTGCGGGATCGGTACCATCGGCCTCGCCGCGGCGGCGTCCACCGAAGGCCTCGAGGTCGTGGGGGTCGAGAGGGGCGAGGAGGCCGTCGCCTGCGCGAGGAGGAACGCCGAGGCCAACGGGCTCGGGTCGCGCGTCCGCTTCGTCTGCGCCGATGCGACGGGGTACATGCGCGACGCGCGGAAGGGTCGAGAGGCGTTCGACGTGGTGGTCCTCGATCCGCCGCGCACCGGTTCGACCAAGGCGTTCCTCGAAAGTGCGGTCGCGCTCGTGCCGCAGAGCATCGTCTACGTCTCCTGCAACCCCGAGACCCAGCGCCGCGACGTGGACGTCCTCATCGCCGGCGGATATCGGCTCGCCGACCTCCAGGTGGTGGACATGTTCCCCCACACCAAGCATGCCGAGAGCGTCGCGGTGCTGACGCGCTAGACGCCCCCTCGACCAAGGAGGGACGAGGTCGGGCGAGCCGTCGGGGCCAGACCTACTCGGGGGAGACCTCCACGGTCCCGTTCTCCCTCACGTTGACGCGGCCCTCGGCGAGGAGCTGGATCGTGGCCGGGTAGAGCTCGTGCTCGATGTCATGGATGTGGGCCTCGAGCTCGTCCACGTCCCAGTCCTCGCGGATGGGCAGCGCACGCTGGGCGATGATGGGACCGGCATCGTAGTCCGCGTTCGCGAAGTGGACGGTCACGCCGGTCACCTTGACGCCGCGGTCGAACGCGTCCTGGATGGCATGGGCCCCGGGGAAGCTCGGGAGCAGCGCCGGATGCAGGTTCACGATGCGGTTGGGGAAGCTCGCGAGCAGCGGGTCATGCACCATGCGCATGTAGCCGGCCATGATGACGTAATCGACCTTGCGGGCGACGAGCTCGGATGCGATGACCTCGTCGGCCTCCATGGGGTCGGCGTAGATCTCCTTGGAGAGCGTGAGGGTCTGGAGCCCGGCCTTCTCGGCCCGCTTGAGCCCGAAGGCGTCGGGTCGGGACGAGACGACCAGCTCGATCGAGGCGTCGAGCGAGCCATCGGCGATGCGGTCGATGATGGCCTGCAGGTTGGTCCCGCCACCGGAGACGAGCACTCCCAGACGGGTGCTCATCGGTAGGACACCTTCCCGGAGCCGGGGACGCACTCGCCCATCATGAACGGCGAGAAGCCCTGGGCCGCGAGGGCCTCGCAGACCTCGTCGACATCGTCCGCGTCGCAGACGATGGCCATGCCCACGCCCATGTTGAGCGTCTTGTAGGCCTCGTCCACGGAGAGACCCGCCTCGCGGGCCACGTAGGTGATGACGGGCGGGACGTCCCAGGCGGGGATTCCCTCGACGCCACGATCGACCATCGCGTCGATGTCGTCAGGCAGGACGCGATTGAGGTTCTCGGTGATGCCACCGCCGGTGATGTGGGCCATGGCGTGGATGGGCGCCCCGGCCTCGAGGGCCTTGATGAGGCCGCCGGCGTAGATGGTGGTGGGACGCAGGAGCGCATCGGCAAGGGACTCACCTGCGAGCTCGTCGTTCGGCTCGTTCAGCTGCTCGATCGTCTTGCCCTCCACGGCGACCTTGCGCACGAGCGAATAGCCGTTGGAGTGGATGCCGCTCGAAGGCAGGCCGATGATGGCGTCGCCCACGTGGACGCGGTGGCTTCCGAGCATCTTCGGCTTGTCCACGGCCCCGACGCAGAAGCCGGCGAGGTCATAGTCACCGTCGGCCATGACGCCGGGGTGCTCGGCCATCTCACCGCCGATGAGGGCGCAGCCGCTGAGACGGCAGCCCTCCGCGATCCCGCGGACGATGGTGGCCATGCCGTCGGCCTCGATGTGGCCGATCGCGACGTAGTCGAGGAAGAAGAGAGGCTCGGCACCGGTGACCACCACGTCGTCCACGCACATGGCGACGAGGTCCTGGCCGACGGTGTCGTTCCTACCCAGCATCTGGGCGAGCGCGAGCTTGGTGCCAACGCCATCGGTCCCGGAGACGAGGACGGGGTCGTCCATGTCCTTGAGCGAGGAGGCCGAGAAGAGGCAGCCGAACCCGCCCAGGCCCCCCATCACGCCGGGTCGGTCGGTCGCCTTGACGGCATCCTTGATGGCGTCGACCGCACGCGCGCCCTCATCGACGTCGACGCCCGCATCGGCATAGCTCACGTGCCTCGGCTGATCGCTCATTCGCTCTTCTCCTTCATGATGGGTTCGGACGTGGCCTCGCCACGTCCTCTCGGCCCGGTGACGGGCTCTCGCACGATGTCCTCGATGCGCATCTGCGACGTGCGCGAGGCGTGACTCAGGTTGTTTGGGTGATACCCGTCGAGGAAGTTCCCCTTCGAGAAACCCTCGGGGATCTCGACGGGGTACTCGCCGGTGAAGCAGGCACAACAGTACCCGTTCATGGGGACGCTGCCCAGCAGGCCGCTCACGGACAGGAACGCCAGGGAGTCGGCCTCGATGTAGTCGCGGATCTGCTCCACGGACTTGTTCGCGGAGATGAGCTGGTCCTGGGTGTCCGTGTCTATGCCATAGAAGCACGGCCAGCTGACCTCGGGCGAGTTGATGCGGACGTGGACCTCGGTGGCGCCAGCCTCCTTGAGGAGACGGACGATCTGCTTGGAGGTGGTACCGCGGACGATCGAGTCATCGATCATGACCAGGCGCTTGCCGGCCACGTTGTCCCTGAGGGCGTTCAGCTTGAGCCGCACCCCGAGCTCGCGCAGCTCCTGCGTCGGCTGGATGAACGTGCGGGCGACATAGCGGTTCTTGATGAGACCCTCGCCGAACGGCAGACCCATCTCGTGGGCGAATCCCTCCGCCGGCGGCAGCCCGCTGTCGGGCACGCCGATGACCAGATCGGCGTCACAGGGCGCCTCGCGAGCGAGCTGGCGACCCATCTCGTAGCGCATGGAGTAGATGGATCGTCCGAACACGACGGAGTCGGGGCGGGCGAAGTAGACGTCCTCGAAGATGCAGTTGGCGGGTATGTCCCGACAGATGCCCTGCTCGGAGCTGAAGCCGTCGTCCGAGATGCGGATGATCTCGCCGGGGACGACCTCGCGTACGAACTGGGCGCCGAGGATGTCCAGGGCGCACGTCTCGCTCGCGACGACCCATCCCGCATCGTCCGCGAGGCGCCCCAGCACGAGCGGCCTGATGCCGTGGGGGTCACGAAACGCGTAGAGGGCGTTCTCGCGCACGAGGGCCATCGCATAGCCGCCCTCCATCATCGACATGGTGCGGGCGATGCCCTGACGCAGATGGTGGGTCTGCTCGGTGAAGTAGCCAATGAGCTTGGCGGCGACCTCCGAGTCCGTGTTCGAGCGGAACGGGATCCCGAGGTTCACGAGCTCGCGACGGAGCGAGTCCGAGTTCACGAGGGTGCCGTTGTGCGCGAGGGCGATGATGACGTCGTTGATGGCGGAGAGGTGAGGTTGAGCGGCCTCCCAGCTCTTGGCACCGCTCGTGCCGTAGCGCACGTGGCCCACGGCGACGTGGCCGGGCATGGCCGAGAGGTCGGAGTCCGAGAAGACCTGGCTCACGAGTCCGAGGTCCTTCCTCACCAGGACCGTGGAGCCGTCGCCCACGGCGATTCCCGCCGACTCCTGCCCTCTGTGCTGGAGGGCATGGAGGCCGAAGTAGGCCATACGGGCGACGTCGCGACCCGGTGCCCAGATGCCGAGTACGCCGCACTCCTCGTGCAGGTGATCGGCGTCATCGCTCATCGAGTCGGACATGGGGGCGCTCTGCGTCGGCATGGCTGTCGGTCTCCCCTAGCTCGTTGGGTTGAGTACGGCGTTGGCCTCGGACTTCTGGACGCACACGAGGATCGTCCTGCCGTAGCCATCGATGTAGTTGCAGGTGGACATCGTGAGGACCTTGGACGTACCCCCGACGATCTGCTCGGCGTCCGCCGTCTTGGTGACCGCCTTGCCGAGAAGGCCGTTCAGATACGACTGGAAGTCCGACTGGGACGAGAAGGAGAACTGGCGGACGGTGGTGTCGTTGGCATCGGTGTAGTAGACGAGGAGGGGTTCGAGCTCGTATGTCTGGTCCTCCGTCACGTACCACACGGTCTTGATCGTGTCGAAGAAGCCCTGCTGGTCCATGTCGGCCACCTGCTTGAACATCGCGCCGTTCTTGAGATGGTGACCATAGATGATGCTCTGCTGGTCGACCATGCCGGGGTTGGTGTTCTTGTAGTCGAGGAACACCTGACCACCGATGCTGTAGTCGCCCTCGGCCGTGTGCCTGAGATAGTACTCGTTGTCAGAGTGCTGGTAGACGGGGTAGCTGATGACGGTGCCGGGGATCTGGATCCATCCGCAGACCTCGGGGTTCACGGCCTTCAGTCCCGCCCAGTCGACGACGGGCGCGGTGGAGCCGTCATCCGAGACGGTCACGTACTGCGACAGCTTGTCGTTCTCGGCATCCTGCTGAGAGTACTGCCACTGGGCATAACCCCACATACCTGCGGCGACGAGCAGGAGCACGACTCCGGCGGCGATGAGGATGTTCGAGAGGACCCTTGACTTGGAGCGACCCTTGCCGCCGTTTCCGCCCTTGTCGCCCCTGCCGCCATCGGCGTGTTCCGAAGGACGCACCTGGGAAGAGCGGCGGGAGGCCTTGCGACCCTGAGTGGTCGAGCCACCATATGGGTTGGAGGAGTAGGCCGTATAACCCTGCGAGCGGGCGCCCCTCGTAGGGACCTCGCTCACGAAGCCCTGGGCCGCCTGGGTGGGCCGGCCTCCCTGCGAGGCACGGGTCGCGGGCTGAGAGGATGTCCTCCTCGCATGCGAGGCCGAACGCCCATCGTCACGGCCGGACGTGTCCGACCCCTCCCTGAAGTGGCTTCCCGCCATCCGTCCCCCTAGGAAAGCTTGCTGCCGGCATACGCCGCGGCAGCGGGCTTGTCGAAGTTCCCGTCGGTCTCCTTCGTGAGGGCCCCCATGATCCTGCCCATGTCGCGCTTCTGAGTGAGGGAGCCTTCGGAGACGATCCTGTCGATGGCGGCCTCGAGGTCAGCACCTGACAGCTGGGCCGGCAGGAGCGACGCGAGGATCTCGGACTGCTGCTCGAGTTCGGCGATGCGATCGGCATGGGTCTCCGCGCCGGCCTTGCGCAGGCCATCGAGCTCCTCGTCCGTCACCTTCTGGAGCTTCTTGACGGCCGTGGTCATGTCGGCCTCCGTGACGTCACGACGCTGGTCGACCTCGATCTGCTTCACGGACTGGTTCACCTGACGAAGGATCGACAGGCGGATCTTGTCGTGTGCGCGCATCGCGTCCTTGATCTGCTCGAGGAGCTCTGCCTTCTGCATGTCCCACTACCTCCCAGACGCCGGACGTCGTCCAGCGCATCGAATTCGTACCTACGCCTCTGCCATCTCACGCTTGAGGGCCACGATACTGTCGCGATACTCGGGCATGGTCGCGCCGAGGATCTGCGTCGCGTAGATGGCGGCGTTCTTCGCCCCGCCGATGGCGACGCAGGCGACGGGGACGCCCGAGGGCATCTGGACCATGGAGAGGAGCGAGTCCATGCCACCGAGGTCACTCGTCTTCATGGGGACTCCCACGATGGGGAGCGGGGTGTACGCCGCGACGACGCCGCCGAGGTGAGCTGCCTTGCCGGCCGCCGCGATGATGACGCGGATGCCTCGGTCGGCGGCAGTGGAGGCCCACTCGTGGACCTTCTCCGGTGCCCTGTGCGCGCTCGCGATCACGAGCTCGTAGGGAACACCCAGCTCGTCGAGCTGTGCCGTGCAAGCCTCCATCGCCGGCATATCCGACTTCGACCCCATGATGATGCCGACCAACGGTGCGTCCGCCATCTCTCTCCCCTTCTCGTCCGCGCCATGGCGGACCTCAACCTGCGTTCACGTCATCAGTATAGACGGGTGAGACGGCCCGAACGTTCCCGAGCACCCCTTATCACGACAACGCCTATCCTGTTGAGACGCACGCCGGTCCATCAGTCCGCGTCGAAGGGGAATCCCATGACACATGCAAGTGAACTGTATCTGTACAAGCGAAGCGGGTCCTACATCCCGCGGGTGGCAGCGGTCCATGACCTCTGCGGCTATGGGAAGTGCTCGTTGGGAGTCGCGATCCCCGTGCTCTCGGCAGCGGGTTGCGACGTCTGCCCGGTCCCGACGTCGCTGTTCAGCGCCCACACCAGGTTCCCCGAGTTCTATATGCATGACACCACGGACATGCTGTCCGACTACCTCGACGCATGGGTCAAGGAGGGCATCGAGCTGGACGCGGTCTACTCCGGCTTCCTCGGTGCCGCCGAGCAGGTGGCCAGCATCCAGAGGCTCTATCGCGAGCACCCCAAGGCCCTGCGTATCGTCGACCCCGTGATGGGCGACGGTGGCCAGATGTATCCCACCTACACCCCCGAGCTCTGCCACGCCATGTCCGACCTCGTCGACGGCGCCGACGTCCTCACGCCGAACCTCACCGAGGCATCCATCCTCACCGGGATCGACTACTCCGGCCAGGACGTGGACGATGACTTCGTCGGACGCAACATCGACGCGCTGCTTTCCATGGGAGCCAAGTCCGTCGTGCTCAAGGGCATCGTGCGCGGGGATGGTCTCATCAGGAACTACGTCGCCGTCCCCGGTGGCGACGTCGAGGAGGTCTCCGCGACGCTCCTGCCGTTCATGCTCCATGGGACGGGCGACCTCTACGCCTCCGGCCTCCTGTCGGCCATCATGTGCGGTCGCGACCTGCGCTCTGCCGTCGAGTTCGCCGGCGGCCTGGTCACCGACGCGATGAAGGTGACGCGCGAGCAGCCCGACTACGAGGTCCGAGGCGTTAGCTTCGAGAGCGTCCTAGGCGACGTGACCGACCTGCTGAGGTAGCCCACCTTCCACAAGCATGACCTTCATGGGAGGACCCCGCCGGCTTGGCCGACGGGGTCCTCCTCTTGGCATGTTTCGGTTCGCGCGGAACCCTAGCGGTTCGACTTCCAGAGGCGCGTGGCGCCAGCGAAGCACACGGTCGCGAGGACGGCCGCGAAAGCCGCCACGGCGAGATCGATGGGGTCGTTGGTGGTGGGCAGCGCGTCTCCCTGATCCGACGACGAGGTCGCGGACGATTCGACGACATCCGGGGTCGCAGGGGTGTCGGGGGCGGACGGCGTGTCCGGACTCACGGGCTGCTCGTCCTTGCTCCACACGGCGTAGAGGACCATCGTGAGATAAGGCTCATTGGTGAGATCCTGGACCGTGGCCCCGTCCTCGTAGTCGGGAGAGGTGGCATCCGCGTCATGGGACCAGCCGAGGAACGTGTAGCCATCACGCGTGAACGTGTTCGCCGTGAGCGAGGCCGGGACACCGTACGTCATGGTCATGGCGTCCATCGAGCCGTCGCCGCCATTGGCGTCGAAGTCGATGTAATAGGTGTTGGCGACGCCCTCGACGAGGTCGTAGTTCCGGGGTCCAGCCGCGACGTCGGAAATCTGGGTGGCATCGGTGCCCGTGATCGCGGCCGACGTCCATACGTCATAGCCGTTGGCGAGCTTGTACGTCGTTCCGCCAAGGGAATGGTCGGTGATGGCGCTCGTGGTGTGGAACTGGTAGGTGGTCTTCTCCGTCGCGCCCGTCGCCGGGACCGTGTAGTTCAGCGTGTATTCGACCACGTTGTCCATCGCGTCGTCGGCGAAGTAGTCGGCGTTGATGTCATCGGCCGTCGTGCCCCCGCAGTCGATGAAGCGCTTGTCGCCCGTCACGTTGAAGCAGTCGAGGCAGTGATTGTTGGAGAGGGTCAACGAGGTGGCGCCCTCGAGGTGCATGATGCGATGGTGCCCGATGTCCGTGAACGTCGAGTTGGTGACGGAAATCTTGATGTCCGCGGTCGTCGGGTCGCTCTCGGTATAGGTGGTGTCCTTGATCGAGCCGAAGGAGTCCTTCTCGAACGTGCATCCCTTGACGTTGACCGTGCCCGCATGATGGACCCAGAGCTGGTAGTGCTCCACGCTGTTGTCGTTGTTGGCGGTGTTGATGAGCTCACTGAACGTACAGTCATCGAAGTTAGCGGTGATGCCGCCGGCGATGAGGACTCCCTCATCGAACGTGCAGCCCGTGAAGTCGACACCCGCGCAGTCGAACATGAGATAGGAGCTCAACCAGTAGCCGCTGCAGTTCGTCCTGCGGTCGTCGAGGGTGACGTCGGTGAAGTCGAGCTGGGCACCCTTCGCCGTGAAGGAGCCACTCCCCTCTCCGTTGAGGTCGACCTGGGCGGTGTTGTTGGAGCCCACGACCTTGACCGTGGTCGCAGCCCCCGAGCAGGCCAGATCGGTCGTGAACGCGCAGGTGACATGCCCACTCACGTGATAGGTGATGGTGCCGGAGACGGCGACGGCCGAAGCGGCCGCCTCATCCATGCTCGCATAGTGCGTAGTGTCGTCGTTCACCGTCACATAGCCGTCAGCCGCGAAGGCAAGGGAGGGTGAGACGGCGAGGGCGAGCAGCGCCGCAAGGACGGTGGAGACCACGAGGGCCATCCGGGTTCGTTTGAGCTGCATCTTTGGATGCCTCCATCAATCCAAGATGCGACCGCCCATGAGCAGCCACATCCATGGTTTCAACATATGCATTTCACCATATCACTGTCCGTCCCTTGTTTCCATGTCTGGAAAGCCGACGGGACGGGTCACTGCGACGAGGAGGCAGCCTCCGTGGTGGCGCCGTCGACCGTGACCGTCACGCCAGCGGTCGAGGTGTCAGCGGCGGACGACTCCGTGGTCGCGGTGTCGGCGGCCGCATCCGTGGTCGAGGCATCGGTGGTCGAGCTGGTCGTCGAGGATCCGAATGCGGACAGGATCGGGTTGTCAGAGAGTGCGGTGACCTTGTCACGCAGGCTCGACGCGGTATCGGAGTCCATACCCGTGATGTTGCAGTTCAGGTTGAAGCCACCGCTGCTCGTGGTGTTCTTCGTCCAGATGAACGTCATGAACGACTTGAGACGTCCCGTGGGCTTGAGGAAGCCGAACAGGGCCGACTGCTGGAAGTCGCCGTTGTCGTCGACATGGACGCTCACGTGATAGACGACGGTGGTGATGTTGGGGTTGAGCAGGGCGTTGATGGCAAGGGCCGTGGCCTGGATCTGGGAGCCCGCGAGGCACTCCATCTCGTCCTTCGAGCTGGTGTCGACGACGGAGACCTCGATGCGTCCCGTGCTCTCGTCAGCCTCCTGGACCGTGAAGTCCTCGGGGAACTGGGTGAAGCCGTTGCCCCACTCCACGCCACCCTTGAGGGCGCTCGTGACGGTGCGGACGTTCACGTCGCTGGAGAGGTCCGCGGTGTTCGCGCGACGGGCGACGCCGCAGGAGACCTGGGCCAGCACCACGACGGCGAGGACGATGACGACGAACGCGACGGCGGTCTTCGCGATGACCTTGCCGACGTTGGAGCCCGAGGGGTCATCCTCGGACAGCGGGTCGATGTCGAGCGCGGTACCTCGCTCCTTGCGGTGCCTATGCTGGCGCGCCGCGTTGGATGCGTTGCTATGACCGGTCTCATCGACCTGGGAGAAGAGCTCGTGCACCTGATCGGAGTCTGGTGCGAGGGCCTTCTTCTTCTTCCTTGCCATCTGGAATCTCCGTCCTACGGCGCCTGGCGCCTTTGGTCCGAACATGTGAATTATACGCGGAGGGCATGCCCTCGGGCCAGCCTAGGCCCACTTCCCCTCGAACTGCATACGGTAGTAGCGGGCATAGGTACCCCCACGCTCGAGGAGCTCGTCGTGCGTGCCCCTTTCTGAGATGCGGCCGCGTTCCATGGTCACGATCTCGTCGGCATCCTTGATGGTCGACAGCCGGTGGGCGATTATGAGCGTCGTCCTGCCGTGGGCCAGCCGCTTGAGAGACTCCTGGACGGCATGCTCGCTCTCGTTGTCGAGGGCTGACGTGGCCTCGTCGAGGATGAGGATGCGGGGGTCCTTGAGGAACACCCGCGCTATGGCGACGCGCTGTTTCTGGCCACCGGACAGATGGGAGCCCCTCTCGCCCACCTCGGTGTCATAGCCGTCGGGAAGCGTCATCACGAAGTCATGGATGTTGGCCGCCTTCGCGGCCGCCACGACCTCGTCGGGCGTCGCCTCAGGCCTGCCATAGGCGATGTTCTCGCCTATGGTCCCGCCGAACAGGTAGACCTCCTGCTGCACCAGGCCGATGGCCTCATGAAGGCTGTGCTGCGTGACGTCGCGGACGTCCCGGCCGTCGATGGTGATGGAGCCCGACGCGACGTCGTAGAAGCGTGGGAGCAAGGAGCAGGTGGTCGTCTTCCCGCCGCCGGAGGGTCCCACCAGCGCGATCGTCTCGCCTGGTCGGATGTCGAGGTCGAGGCCGCACACGACGTCCTTCGTGCCGTCATAGGAGAAATGGACGTCGTGGTAGGAGACGGCACCCTCGGACACCTCGAGGGGACGCGCGCCAGGCCTGTCGAGCACGTCCGGCTTCGTGGCGAGGATCTCGTCGAAACGACGGAAGCCCGCAGCGGCCTTCTGGAACATCTCGGTGAAGTTGAGGATGGTCTCGATGGGAGTGGTGAACAGGGAGATGTAGAGGGCGTATGTGGAGAGGTCGACGGCCTGCATCTGTCCGTCGGCGATGAGCCAGCCACCCATGACGAGCACCACCGTGTAGAGCGCACCCGTGAGGCCGGCGATGGTGGCCTGGTAGTTTCCCATGGCCATATACATGCGGGCCTTGCTGTCGAGATAGGCATCGTTGGAATGGGCGAACTTGCGCTTCTCGACGTCCTCGTTGGCGAAGCTCTTCACCACGCGAGCGCCGGCGAGCGAGTCCTCGAGCTGGGAGTTGACCTGTGAGATCCGCACGCGGTTCTCGGTGAAGACCGCTTTCATGCGACGGTTGACACGTGCGTTGTAGACCACGAGCACCGCCGTGATGATGGCGAGCACGAGCGTGAGCTTCCAGTTGATGAGGGCGAGCAGGATGAACGAGCCCACGACCTCGATGCCGCAGACGATGATCGACTCGGGCCCGTGGTGAGCGGCCTCGGAGATGTCGAACAGGTCGGAGACCACGCGGCTCATCAGATCGCCGGTGTTATGGCGGTCGAAGTAGGAGAAGCTGAACCTCTCGTACTGGTCGAAGAGGTCCTCGCGCATGGCGCTCTCCATGCGGGCGCCCATGATGTGGCCCCAGGCACCCACGAAGTAGCGACACCCATAGCGGATCGCGTACATGCACACGATGCCGATCGCGAGATAGAGAAGCGCCCCCATGATCGCGTCATGGCCCTCCGTGAAGAGGCCTGCGGTGAGCCAACGGAGTATCTGCGGGAACGCGAGGTCGATGGCGGCCATGACGACGGCGCAGATGGTGTCCGCGACGAAGAGGTGCATCTGCGGCTGGTAGTAGGAGAAGAACGAGCGCAGAAGCGTCCTCCTCCTATGCATGGTCGGGGCGGGCACGTCTGTTGGCGTCGATGAGTATCTCGGATCCTGGGTGGTCGGCACCTGGCTATTCGCCTTCCCTGCCGTCGTAGTCGGCGGACATCCCCTGGTCGGGGGTGAGCCTGTGGGCCACGGCATCACACGCCAGGGCGCCCACGACCGTCTTCGCGTCCTCGATGCGGCCGTCAAGGACGGCGTCGATGAGCTCGGGGAGGTCGACGAGGTCGACGTTGATGAACTCGTCCGCGTCAGGGCTCGAGGCCGCGAAGGTGAGTCCGGTGGCCATATAGAGGTGGATGACCTCGTCGCAGAAGCCGTCGGAACTCGCGATGGTGGTGAGATAGGCCATGCGCTCGGCCCTCATCCCCGTCTCCTCGGCAAGCTCGCGATGGGCGCAGTCGAGGGGGTCCTCGCCGGGGTCGAGCTTCCCGGCGGGTATCTCGACGGTGACGCGAGCGAGGGCGGTCCTGTACTGACGTACGAGGCAGATCTTCCCGTCGTCGGTCAAGGCGACGACTCCCACGGCACCGGGGTGGCGGACGACGTCACGGATGGCGTCACGTCCGTCGGGAAGCGTCACCGCGAGGCGGTCCACGGAGAAGATCCTCCCGGTCCAGACCCTCTCCTCACCGCGGACATGCTCGGCAAGCGCGGCGTCACGGGGGTCATCGTCCCCGAGAACGAGGCCGCGAGTCCGTGGCTCGCCGCTCTGGTGTCCCTGCGACGAGCGGTCGCCGTCGTAGGTGAACCCGCTCGCCGCATCCCTCATCGATGCCGCCGCCGTGCGACGTGCGCCATCGAGATCGACGGGGCTCTCGCCGGTTTCGTTGAGTTCCTTGTCCTCAGCCATCAATCTATGCCTCCCAGGCCCCGCGCCCCTTGAGCGCGCGAAGGCCGATGTCACGCCTGAGCGTCTTGCCATCGAACTCGATGAGGTCACATGCCTCATAGGCACGGTCGCGAGCCTCCTCGAAGGTGCCGGCGACCGCTGTCACGTCGAGCACTCGCCCGCCGGCGGTCACGAGCTCCCCGTCCTCGTCGAGCGCGTCGCCCGCATGGTACACGGTCACGCCCGGCAGGGCAGAGGCACGGTCGACGCCGGTGATGCGGAGGCCGCGGTCATAGTGCCCCGGATAGCCTGCGCTCGTGAGGACCACCGACACCGCCCAGTCGTCCGCCCAGGTGATGGAGGTGGGGTCGAGCGTGCCCGCATCGACCGAGAGGAACACGTCCACGAGGTCGCACTGCATGCGCGGAAGGATGACCTGCGTCTCGGGATCGCCGAAGCGCGCGTTGAACTCGAGGACCTTGGGACCGTCAGGCGTGAGCATGAAGCCACCGTAGAGGCAGCCGCGATAGTCGATGCCATCGGCGGCGAGCTGGGCGACGACCTTCTCCTCGATGCTCGTCATGGTGGCGAGCTCATCGTCGGTCACGATCGGCACGGGCGAGTAGACCCCCATGCCACCGGTGTTCGGACCGCGGTCACCCTCGAGGGCGCGCTTGTGGTCCTGAGCCGTGGCCAAGGGGACGAGGGTGTGACCGTCGGTGAGGGCGAGCAGCGAGCACTCGGGGCCCGTGAGCATCTCCTCCACGACGACGGTGGAACCGGCATCGCCGAACTCGCCGGAGAAGCACTCGGCGAGTCCCGCGAGCGCCTCGTCCGTGTCCTTCGCGACGATGACGCCCTTGCCGGCGGCGAGGCCGTCGGCCTTCACCACGCATGGGCCAGCCAACTCACGGACGTAGTCGGCGGCCGGAGCCTCCTCCGTGAAGGAGCGGAAGCGAGCGGTGGGGACTCCTGCACGCTCCATGACCTGCTTGGCGAAGAGCTTCGAGCCCTCCATGCGCGCCGCCGAGGCGCAGGGGCCGAAGGCGGCGATTCCCGCGGCCTTGACCGCGTCGGCGACGCCCGCGACGAGCGGCGCCTCAGGGCCTATGACCACGAGGCCGATCCCGTTGTCGCGCGCGAATGCCGCGACGTCCGCAGGAGAGTCCTGGTCGATGTCCGCGAGGTCGGCCATGGCGAGCATGCCGCCATTGCCTGGAGCCACCCAGATCCTGCCGGCCCTGGGAGACTCGGCGAGCTTCATGAGCAGGGCGTGCTCACGTCCCCCCGCACCTAGAAGCAGGATGTCCACCTTCGTGTCGGTCGAAGCCATGTTCCCTCCCCTGTCGCCCGACTCGCCGGGCGAACGTCATGTCCCTGCACTGGATTCGAGTCTATCGCGCGCCGTATGTGTACTCGATGGGAATCGCACCCACGGCGACCAGTCCGATTCCCGTATGCGTGGCTATCACCGGCCCGAGGTCGGTCGTGGCGAGCACGTCGACCGTGAGCCCGGCCTTCCTCATCTGCTCGAGCAGCCGCTCGCAACCCGGCCTGTTGCGCACCTGGTGGAACGTCGCCACGACATGGGCGTCGGCACCATCGGCCTCCTGGATGGCCTTCACGATGTAGGAGAAGGCCCTGTGCATCCCCTTGGCCTTGTGGACGGGCACGATCGCACCGTTCTCGTCCAAGGCGAGCTGGACCTTGATGTCGAGAAGGGAGCTCGCGAACCCGGCGGCCCTGGTGCAGCGCCCGTTCTTGATGAGGTTCTCGAGAGTCTGAGGTACGAAGAGGGACTGGATGTGAGCCCGGTAGATGTCGAGATGCGCCACGACCGCCTCGATCGTCTCGCCAGCGTCGCGCATCGCCGCCGCCTCGCGGACCATCATGCCATGGGACATCGCCGCGACATGGGTGTCATAGACCACCACGTCCGCATCGACGCCGTCCGCGCCGAGTCGCGCGGAGTTCACGGTGCCAGAAAGCTCCTGGTTGATGGTGAGGACGAGGATGCGACGTGCCCCGGCGTCCACGAGGTCGTGATAGGCGTCCGAGAACGCCTCCGGAGAGGGCTGCGAGCTGTGGGGAAGCTCCGGCGTGGACTCCATGAGGTCATAGAACCGCTCCGGCGTTATGTCGACCTGGTCGAGGTAGGTCGTCGTGCCGAACGTGACCGAGAGGGGGACCATGGTGACGCCCAGCTCGGAGATGGTCTCGGGAGGCAGGTCGCAGGTGCTGTCTGTGACGATCTCGAAGTCGTGCATGTGGTGACCTCCGGGTACTCGGTTATGTTGTGTGCCATGCGGTCCATGCGCCGATGCCTGGCGCCGCTAGGCCTCCGGCTCATGCGAGGCCGACGTCACGTCGGACTCATAGGGCCACTCGCCGTCGGAGAGCACGGACTCGGGGACGAAGGCGATGCCGACGGAGCCCAGACCCGCCCTCGAGACCACGGCGGCGCCGGCGTTCGCCACCGCCATCCTGGACGAGACGAACTCGTTGGTGTCCAGTGGCTTCTCGAGCGCGTCGAGGGCTCGCGGAAGGCCGGCGGATATCTCGACGTAGCGCAGGGGCCCCTCGCTCTGGGCCGTCCTGCTCATGATCCGGGCGATGAGCCCGGTGGAGTCAGCGAGGTCGGTCGAGCTGCTCCGCTCGGTGATCGAACCGTCCTCATCGAGGTAGAGAAGGGGACGCACGCCAAACATCGCAGCCATCAGACGACGAAGGCCGATGGCGGCGCCACGCCTCCAGACCATCTGGTGACCTGCAGGGAGGATGAAGTAGAGATCCGTCGCGCGCATGACCTGCTCGGCACGGGCCAGGGCCTCGTCCACAGAGGCGCCCCTGTCCCTCGCCGAGACGAGCGCGGCCACGACGAGGCCCTCCGCCGCGCTGGCAAGCCTGGTGTCCACGACCTCGCACCGCACCGACTTGGATGCCTCGCGGGCGGCGGTCTTCGCCGAGGTGACGGTTCCCGACACGCCGGACGAGACATGCACGGAGACGATCGCGGGCGCGCCCTCGTCGATGAGACGCTGGTAGACGTCCAGGATCTCCGCCGGGGAGGGATAGGAGGTCGTCGGATTCGATTTGGTGCAGGCGAGCCTCACGTAATAGTCAGCGGGAGAGACGTCGACCTGGTCGAGCAGGTCGGCGCCGTCAAGACGCACATGCATGGGCACGAGCGCGACGTCATGGGCGGCGTAGTACTCATAGGGCAGGTCACAGGCGCTGTCAGTGACTATGGCGAATCGCGGGGCGACTGTCTTGCTTGGCTTCACGCTCGGCTCTTCCTGGTTCTCCTCGAACACCGCCTACTTCCAGTGGCGGTTGATGGTCTGCTCGCGGTCGGGACCGACGGCGACGATCGAGACACGCACGTCGGAGAGCTGCTCGATGAGGTCGAGGTAGTCCTTAGCCTCGCGAGGCAGGTCGTAGAAGTTGCGGCAGCCGGAGATGTCGCACTTCCAGCCGGGCATCTCGACGTAGACGGGCTTGGCGTGGTAGAAGACGCTCTGGTGCTCGGGGACGGTGGTGTAGCGCACGCCATCACACTCGTAGGCGGTGCAGACCTTGATCGTGTCGAGACAGCCGAGGACATCGAGCTTCGTGATGGCGAGGTCGGTGAGCCCGTTCACGCGCGCGGCGTAGTTGACCACCACGGCGTCGTACCAGCCACAGCGGCGCTTGCGTCCCGTGGTGACGCCATACTCATGGCCGACCTCGCACAGCCTCTCCCCGATCTCGTCACCTTGGGCGAGCTCCGTGGGGAACGGACCCGAACCGACACGGGTGAGATAGGCCTTGGCGATGCCGAGGACACGATCGATGTTCGTGGGGCCGACGCCGGAGCCGGTGATGGCACCGCCGGCAGTGCAGTTGGAGGAGGTCACGAACGGGTAGGTGCCATGGTCGATGTCGAGCATGGTCGCCTGAGCACCCTCGAACAGGATGTTGTCGCCATCATCGAGCATCTCGTTCAGGAGCTTGGAGCTCTCCACGATATACGGCTTCAGGCGATCGGCGTAGGGCAGGTACTCCTCGCAGATCTGGTCGACCGTGTAGGTGGGCATCTCGTAGACCTTCTCGAGGATGGCGTTCTTCTCCACGAGGGCGGCCTCGAGCTTCTGACGGAAGATCTTCTCGTCGAGCATGTCCTGGATGCGCAGGCCGATACGCGCGTCCTTGTCCTGGTAGCAGGGTCCGACGCCACGATGGGTGGTGCCGATGAGGTTCTTGCCGAGCCTGCGCTCGTTGGCCCCATCGAGGTCCATGTGGTACGGCATGACGATGTGCGCGTTCCCGCTGATCTTGAGCATGGCACAGGAGACGCCCTGGCCCTCGAGCATGTCGATCTCCTCGAGCAGGATCTTGGGGTCGACGATGCAGCCGTTGCCGATGACGGGCGTGACGCCCTCGTACATGACACCCGAGGGGACCTGGTGCAGGCCGAACTTGTGGCCATTCGCGATGACCGTGTGGCCCGCGTTGGCACCGCCCTGGTAGCGGCAGACGCAATCGAACTCACCTGAGATGAGGTCGGTCACCTTGCCCTTGCCCTCGTCGCCCCACTGAGTGCCAACCAGTACTGTTGCCGGCATGAACGTCCCCTCTCATGGAAAAGCAGCGAATCCCGCCCGGCAGGCGCAGGGCGGGACTCCAGTATACGGCATTCCAGCTGCGGCAAGACCGCGCCTGAGACTACTCGCGATGCGGGTCGACCTCGACGAACTTGGTCGAGCCCGGCAGGAACACGAGGTCGACGATGCCGAGAGGACCGCTTCGGTTCTTCGCGATGATGAACTCCGTCACATTGGCGTCGGGGCGGTCGTTCCTCTCGGCCTCCTCCTCGGTCATGGAGCGGTCGAGCAGGATGACGATGTCGGCGTCCTGCTCGATGGAGCCGGACTCACGGAGGTCGGAGAGCTGGGGGCGCTTGCCGTTCCTGCTCTCGACGGCACGCGACAGCTGCGAGAGCGCGATGACGGGCACGCCGAGGTCCTTGGCCATGATCTTGATGCCACGGCTCATCTCGGAGACCTCGGTGGCGCGGCTGTCGGCACGGTGCGACGGCGGTGGGGAGACGAGCTGCAGATAGTCGATGATGACCACACCGTTCTCCTTGCCGTGGAGCATGCGCCTCGCCTTGGCGCGGATCTCGGTCACGGTGGTGCCCGGAGTATCGTCGATCATGATGTCGAGCGCCGAGAGGGTCGTCGTGGCCTCGAGGATCTTCTCCCAGTCCTGCGGCTTGATATTGGCCGAACGGATGTCCTGCAGGTTGATCTGCGCATATGAGGACAGGAGACGCTGCGCGATCTCGACGGAGCTCATCTCGAGCGAGAAGAGCGCGACAGAGGCGCCCGAGGCGGCCGCCTGGGCGGCGAGGTTCAGCGCGAACGAGGTCTTGCCGACGCCGGGTCGGGCGCCGATGACGACCATCTGGCCCGGTCGAAGGCCGAGCAGCTTGGCGTCGATGCCGGGGAATCCGGTGTTCACGCCGAAGGTGTGCTCCTGGCTCTGGCACATCTCGCCCAGCTCGTTATAGAGCGACTCCATGACGTCCTGGAGCGACTTGTACTTGTCCTTGATGTCGCGATCGGTCACGGAGAGGATCATCCTCTCCGCGCTGTCGACGACCTCCTTGGTGTCCTCGGGAGCATCGTAGGCAAGGGCCGTGATCATGGCCGAAGCATCGATTATCTGGCGGAGCGTCGTGTCGCGGCGGAGCATCTCGGCATGGTGGCGCCAGCTCGCGAGGGCGAAGGAGTTGTTGCCCAGCTCGAGGAGGTAGGCGCGACCGCCGACGCGCTCGAGCTCGTCCTGCGACTTGAGATAGTCGGCCAAGGACACCGGGTCGATGGGGAGGCTCTTGTCGAACATGTCGCGGATCGCCGCGTATATCTTCCTGTTGGCGGGACGATAGAAGTCGTCCTCCTTGAGCTCCACGAGGGCGTCCTGGAGGACCTCCTCGGAGATGATCATCGCGGAGAGGACCGACCTCTCGGCAGCCGGGTCCTGGGGCTTCTCCGCATCCGGGGATGGGGAGGAGATGGGGATGGCGTCATAGCTCCCAGCTCTGAGATGTGCGGCGCGCGAGTTCGGCGCCGTGCCCATGACGGCCTCTGGCATATCCGACCTTCCCCTTCGAATCAGTCTCGTTCGCCCCCATGGGTCTCCCTGGGGGCGGTGCCCGAGAATCCTAACTCATATCGACGGTCCGCATGAGCCCGTTTTCGGTCACATGAGGCTCTTAACACGGCGTTGTCTAAAGCTTCGGGCCCCTATCGGCCACGTCTCGACTTTTCGCAGTTTTGAACAATTTTCCGAGAAATTCCGGTAATGGTTTTCGACATCGGGGGCACACCTGTTCGCCTTATTCAGACAGGCTTGCCTTTACCTGCCTGTTCGCAGCCGAGCTCTCACGTGATACGCAAACTAGCTGGTAGATTTGATGACATATCCATCAGAGAGGGAAAGGGGCCCGCTCGTCGTTACCGGTGAGCGGGCCCCTCATGCGAACATCCGCATCTTGCCTGCACATTTCATATGCGACAGGAGACCTGCCGATTGTTGAAATAGGGAGACCCTGATGTGGCTTCAATCGGACAGCAGATTGACGACGCGCTTCGTTACTCGGCGTTCTCCTCGGTCGTCTCGGCCTCGACCTCAGTGGAGGCCTCGGTCTCGACCTCAGTGTCAGCCTCGGTCGTCTCGGGCTCAGGCTCGGGCTCGGGGGCGACCACGGTGCCGACCTGAAGGGTCAGCTTGGCGTCGATGTCGCGGTAGAAGTTGACGACGACCTCATGGACGCCGGCGGTCTTGATGGCACGGTTGAGCTCGATGCGCTTGCGGTCGACGGTGACGTCGAGCTGCGAGGCGATGGCATCCGCGATCATCTGCGAGGTGACGGAGCCGAAGAGCTGGCCCTCCTCGCCGACCTTGGCGTCGATCTTGACGGACTTTCCGTCGAGGGCGGCCTTCATGGCCTTGGCGTCGGAGACGCGCTTGTCCTCGCGCTTCTCGATGTTATGACGCCTCTCCTCGAGCTGCTTGATGTTACCCGGGGTGGCGGGAAGAGCGAGACGCTTCGGGAACAGCATGTTCTCGGCGTATCCCTGAGCGACGTCCACGACGTCGCCCTCTCCACCCTTGCCCCTGAGCTCACCCAGAAGGATGACTTTCATGGACACTCCTTTGGTTGGTCGGCGAGAGATCCGTCGACTCCGATTACTCTGCGGTCGTACCGCTCCCGGTCTTCGCGCCACGCGGAAGGTGGCGGAAGTTGGCCCAGAAGTCGACGAGACCCACTACGCTCATGACCATGAACGATAGTTCAAGGTCGATTGCCAGGAAGAGAACGAGGGTCCTGCCGAAGCAGCCTACCCTCTTGCTTGCCAACCACCACACGACCACCGCAACACCCTGAAGGGCGAACAACGGCCTGACGTCGAGGATGAGGTTCACCCCGATCATCAGCAGCAGCTGGTTCCAACTCGTCGTCACGAACGAGACGGCGCAGACCACCAGCGCGACGATGAGCACCGCCACGCCCCACGTGGGGACGTCGAACGTCGCCAACGTGAAGGGGGTCCACTGCTTGCCCGAGACCCTGTTCGCGGCCAGCCTCGCCCCGAGGTGGGCGACGAGGACGGAGAACAAGGCAAGGGCGAAGTAGGCGAAGGGCCAGATCAGGTTCATGACTTCCTTGAGCACCGGAAGCTGTGCCTGGGTGACCGACCCTGCTGCCACGTATTGCTCGCAGATCGTGTCGATCGAGGACGCCATGATCGCGACGACGTCCTGACCCGAGAGCATGGGCACGAACACGTCGACGACAAGATAGGCGACCGTGATCGCGGCGATGACGAGCGATTCGTTCGTGACCGAGACCCTCTCGCGAGAGACGAGCCATGCGACCACGAGACCGGCGAGGCACTCGACGCACTGCTCCCCCATGGTGTCGAAGCCCGTGAAGGCCCCCATGACGACCAAGGGGATGACACAAGCCGCAACCGCGATGGCCCAGCTCTTGAACGTCTTCCCTCTGACGAGCAGGACGACGCCGTAGGCCATCATCGCGGCTCCGATGAGAGACACGTAAGACCCCGCAATCACACCGAGCACGCACCAGATCGCGCCGCTGACGAGATCGAAGGAGCCAGAAGGCCCTCTCCTCTCGTCGAACTTCACGACCGAGCGCTCGTCCGAGCCCGGCTGCGGATTCTCGTCCATGTTCCCGTCGTCACTCACGATGTGGTTCTCTCCTGGATGACGGACTAGTCGCGGTCGCGGTCGCGGCCACGGCCACCACGGCTGGACACCACAGGAACGGTGTACGGCAGCAGGGCCATCTCGCGGGCGCGCTTGATTGCGACCGCGATGTCGTGCTGATGCTGCGTGCAAGCGCCAGTGACGCGACGGGGCTTGATCTTGCCTCGGTCGGTCATGTACTTGCGAAGGAGCTGAGTGTCCTTGTAGTCGATGAACTCAGTGTTCTCCTTGCAGAACTGGCAGAACTTGCGACGCGGCTGACGCTGATACTCAGTAGCCATGTCTTGATACCTTTCTCACGGCGACGTCTCCGTCGCCTTCTTGAGTGCTTAGAACGGGATGTCCTGGTCGAAGACGTCCGCCGACGGCGGGGTCTGGACCGGGGCTGAGGCGGGCGTAGGCGAGGGCGTCGATGCCGCGGGAGTGGAAGCCGCGAAGGACTGGCCACCGCCCTGCTGGGCATTGCCCCTCGAGAGGAACTCTATCTCGTCGACGTAGACCTCGATCTTGCTTCTACGCTGACCGTCGCGCTCCCAGGAGCTGTAGTGGAGCCTACCGTCGATGGCGACCTTCGTCCCCTTGGCCAGGTAGGGCTGCACCTTCTGGGCACGGTTCCCGAACATGACGCAGTCAACGAAGTTGGCATAGTCCTCCCACTCGCCCGACTGCTGGTTCTTCCTGCGCTCGTTCACGGCCACGCCGAAGTTCAGCACCTGAGTGCCGCCTGGGGTGGCGCGCAGCTCGGAGTCACGCGTGAGGTTGCCCGAAATGTTTACCCTGTTGATGCTCACTATGCTCACAGCCTCTCTATGCAGGCGCGCACGCCTGCTCTTCCATGCCTACTGGCGGTCCGCGCGACGCACGACCATGTGACGCTTCACCGCATCATTGATGCGGAGAACGCGGTCGAGCTCAGCGATCTGCGTGGGGTCTGCGTGGAAGTCGATGAGGGTGTAGTCGCCCTCGGTGAGCTTGTCGATCTCGTAGGCGAGCTTGCGCTTGCCCCAGTCCTCGACGTTGTCGACCTGGCCACCGTTTTCGGTGATAGCGACGTCGATACGCTTCATAACACCAGCGCGCGTCTCCTCCGAGATGGAGGGGTCAACAAAGAACAGCAGTTCATAAGCCTTCATGTGGTCACCTCCTCTGGGCTAAAGGCCCCAGGGCGTGAAGGAGCGCCTGGGGCAGGAAAGGTTCGAGGCAGAATGGTACCACACGTTCCGTCGGCACCAAGAAGACAACACACCTGCCCTGCACCCGAACGCTTCCACGCCGTTAAGGGGAGCATGCCCCAAACCATCTCACGAGCATGGTCACTCAAGCCATCACGGATCAGACGGAGGACGACCTCGTGCGAGGAAGCGCGCGCATTCCCCTATGCGCTCCTCGAGTACGAAGGCTGCATCCGACACGTGGAATACATGGGAGGGAGGTCGCCGAGACGACCTCCCTCCCATGAAAAGATATCTCGCCGAAGCTATGCCTCGGGCTTGTCCTCGGGCTTGTCCTCGGGCTTGTCCTCGGGCTTGTCCTCGGGCTTGTCCTCGGGCTTGTCCTCGGGCTTGTCCTCGGGCTTGTCCTCGGGCTGGATGATGGGCTTCACCACGACGCCATCCGCGGGTGCAGGAGCGGCGGACGCATCAGAAGGCTCTGCAGGGGCCACGACCGGAGCGGCGGGAGCGGGTACGGCCGCCGCGGGAGCGACCTGGACGGGTGCCGTGGCAGACGCAGGGGCCTGGGTGGGCATCGGCGCAGGCGTCTGGACAGGGGAAGCCGCCACGGGAGCGGCAGGCGCGACGGGAGTCGTCGGGGGAACGTTGACGGTGGTCGCGGGAAGAGGGGCAGCGAAGTCGCCCCAGGACGCGACATCGAACTGGCGGAGCCACAGTCCCACGGCGTTGAAGGTGAGGAGGTTGAACGTCGCCATCACGACCGCGCACACGAAAATGCAGATGACGGCGATCACGCCAAACGTCGTGAGAAGCGGGATGATGGTCGACACGAGATAGGTCTCATAGCCATATGTGCCATAGCTCAACGAGTAGCTATAGGGGGAAACGAACAGCTTGAGCAAGGGGAAGAGTCCGCAGCAGAAGGCGATGATGACGGCGACGGCGATGACCGCAAGCGTGCATGCGGTCCCGAGAAGGGAGATGCCGGCGATGCGGGCGATGCCGCCGAAGTCGGACTGGACCATGTCCCAGATCCTGTTGACCTGATAACCGGAGACGATGTCCTGATAGATCGCGGACCTGATCTGGGCGACGACGATGACGACGCCGACGAGGACCATGAAGATGTCCCACGCCATGCTGACGAGGCTGCAGAGCGAGTCGTTGAAGTTGAACAGGGTCTTGATGGCCCAGCCGATCACGGCGAAGGCCAGCATCCAGACGATCATGACCAGGAAGCTGCGCCATCCGGACTTGATGAGCTCGCCGATCTTGATGCCGGTCTGCTTGGGTGCGGAGTCAACGCCCCAGGCGGTGAGGCGAGCCCACTCGCGGTAGTAGCCTAGGATCGCAAGCGGCCCGGCGACGGGGACCAACCAGGCGACGGCGATGATGAGAATGGGCTTGATCCATCCCTTGTCGCGGGTGAGCATAGCCCATGACCTCGACAGATATTTATCCTTCTGAAAACCGGTGACAGCCACAGAGCCTCCTCATGGGACGCTTTCGTCGATCGTACGCCCCTACATGGTAGGTCGAGTATAGCCGCAAGGGACGTGCCGTGCCTCGCCCTCGCCCCACCGACCAGGTGCGAGAGCTGGACAGCGGGCGCAAAAGCAAGAGGCCGCCCCAAAGGACGGCCCCATAGGTCTTGCTGGCGGAGGAGGAGGGATTCGAACCCTCGTACCCACGAGGTGGGTAAACGGTTTTCGAGACCGCCGCATTCAACCACTCTGCCACCCCTCCGAAGGGTGACGCGACGCCGAGACGTCGCGGGATGATCTGGCGGAGAGTCGGGGATTTGAACCCCGGAGACGCTTTAGGCGCCTACACGATTTCCAATCGTGCTCCTTCGGCCGCTCGGACAACTCTCCGTGAAAACGCGTAGGCCAGTATACATTACTTGCGGGTGAAAGACACGGTCGCAGAAAACACCCTCCATCACCCGACGACACGAGGCGTGGGCGGTCATACTACAGGCGTCCCGTTCGTCCCGCTTGAGAGGTGTCCCGTGGAGTCGGTCTTCTCGTCACTCGCGCCGCAGGTCTCCGCCCTTTCCCTTCCCGTCTGGCTCGACCTCGCCGCCGTGGTCGTCGGCGGCATATCGGGCGTGCTCACGGCTTGCGAGCGAAAGCTCGACCTCGTGGGCGCCATCGGGCTCTCGATCGTGTGTGGCTTGGGAGGCGGACTCATCAGGGACACCATCATGCAGGTGGGAAGCGTCTACATGCTCGACTCGTACTACGCCATCCCCGTCGCGATAGCCACCGGCGTGATCGTCTTCTTCTTCCATGGCCCCTTCTCCCGGATCGACAACGTCATCGCCTGGGTCGATATCATCTCCGTCGGCCTGTTCGCAGCGTCCGGCACGGACAAGGCCATCGTCTACGAGCTCACCCCCGTCGCCGCGGTGTTCATGGGCACACTCACCGGCATCGGCGGTGGCATGCTCAGAGACGTCTTCCTCGGCGACATCCCCCACATCTTCCGAAAGGGAAACCTCTACGCCCTCTGCGCGATTGCCGGCGCGGTCGTCTACTACGTGGCAGCCGTCCCGCTTGGCCTCACGAAGACTCTCTCGGTGCTCATATGCGTCGTGGTCACCGTCGCGCTCAGGCGACTGTCGCTTCGCTATGGAATCATGTCGCCCGCCGACATCGACCTCACTCCGAAGGTGATGGAGGGAGCGAGGAAGGCCGCCGAGAAGAGGCGCGTGGAGAACGACAGAAAGCGCGGCGGCGAGAAGGGCGCTCACAAGACCCATCACAAGCACAAGACGACCAAGGGCACGGACGAGTAGGGCCGCCCTTGTTCGGACGGCCCTAAGACTCTCGGGTATGTCGTGCGGGACGTGCCGTCTCTTCCCTACTTGCTCACGAGACCCGCGCGAACGTTGGCCTTCTTGCGGTCCGTGGCGTTGAGGACGCGCTTGCGCAGACGGATGTTCTTGGGTGTGACCTCCACGAGCTCATCATCCATGATGTACTCGAGAGCCTCCTCGAGGGTGAAGGTACGCGGCGGCGTGAGTTGGACGGAGATGTCGGAGGTGCTGGAACGCTGGTTGCCGAGGTTCTTCGTCCTGGCGATGTTGACCACCATGTCGCCGGGCTTGCTTCTCTCACCCACGAGCATGCCCTCGTAGCACTCCTCGCCAGGAGCCACGAACATCGTTCCGCGGTCCTGGAGCGTGCCGAGCGCATAGCCGACGGCCTTCTCGGTCGACATCGAGATCATGGCGCCGTTGTTGCGAAGGCCGATCTCGCCGGCATAGGGTCCGTACTCGAGGAACGTGTGATAGAAGACGCCCTCGCCGTGTGTGACGTTCAGAATGCGGTTCTTGAGGCCCATGATGCCGCGGGTCGGTATCTTGAACTCGAGGTGGGTGAGCTGCTCGCCCGCATCCATCGACACCATCGTCCCGCCGGCCGTACCGAAGACCTCGATGACCTTGCCCGAGTACTCGTTGGGGCACTCGACGACTGCCTGCTCCACGGGCTCGAGCTTGTTGCCGTGGTCGTCCTTCTTGAAGAGCACGCGGGGACGCCCGACCTGGAACTCGAAGCCCTCTCGACGCATGGCCTCCATGAGGACGGAGAGGTGCAGGATGCCTCGACCGGCGACTTCCACGCCGGACTTGTCGGGCAGTTCCTCGATGCGCATCGTGACGTTGTTCTCACGCTCGGTCATGAGGCGCTCCTTGAGCTGGCGCGCTCCGACGACGTCGCCGTCGCGGCCGACCAGGGGCGAGGTGGATGCTTCGAACACGATCGCCATGGTGGGCGGGTCGATCTCAATCGGCTCGAGCTCGACGGGGTTCTCGGGATCGGTATAGACGTCACCGATGTCGGTCGAGTCGACGCCCACGACGGCGCCGATGTCACCGGCGATGACCTCGTCGCACTCCTTGCGGCCAAGGTAGTCGAATGTATAGAGCTGCTTCACCTGGGCCATGGCACGCTCGCCATCGTTCTTCACCACGAGGATCTGGTCACCCGAGTGGATGGTGCCGGAATACACACGGCCGATGCCGATGCGACCCACGTACTCGGAGTGGTCGATGGTGACGCACTGCATGGCGAGGTCGCCGTCGGGCTCGCAATCGGGCGCGGGCATCTCGTCCACGACCATGTCGAGGAGCGGATACATGTCCATGTTGCCATCGTCAGGATCGAGACGGGCGAAGCCGTTCACGGCACTGGCGAACACGACATGCTCCATGGTGAACTCGAGCTGATCGTCGGAGGCGCCGAGATCCATCATCAGGTCGAGGGACTCGTTCACGACCTCCTTGGGGCGGGCGCCCGGACGGTCGATCTTGTTGACGACGAGCATGATGGAGAGGTTCGCGTCGATGGCATGACGGAGCACGAAGCGCGTCTGCGGCATGGGGCCCTCGAAGGCATCCACGAGCAGGAGGGCGCCGTCGGCCATCCTGAGCACGCGCTCCACCTCGCCACCGAAGTCGGCGTGGCCCGGGGTGTCGATGACGTTGATCTTGACGCCCTTGTACTCGATCGATATGTTCTTGGCCAGGATGGTGATGCCGCGCTCGCGCTCCTGGTCGTTGCTGTCGAGAACACGGTCCTCGACCTGCTGGTTCGCACGGAAGGCATCCGTCGCCCTGAGGAGCTTGTCGACCAGCGTGGTCTTGCCGTGGTCGACGTGGGCGATGATGGCTATGTTCCTAAGGTTCTCCTGGCGCATTCGGTTCCTCAATCCTCGCATGTCGCCGCCTCGCAAGACGACGTCTTCCTGCATGGCCGTCGATGTCACGGTCGCTCAATATCTTAGAACACCTCAGAGCAGGGGGTGAACCTCACCGGCTGGTCTGGGGTCTGACCATGAGAGGTCCATGCCGTCCGAGAGACTCGAGACCTCCACGAACGCGGAATAGGCCGTCTCCGCACCGGCATCGCCGAACTCCGCGATGAGGGCATCTCGATAGGCGCCGGTCTCATCTGCCACGGCGCCCTCGAAGACGATGGAATAGCTGGTCGGAGAGCCTTTCAAACCGTCCGCTGCGCGTTTGGCGCAAGTGGACACCCATTCGCGGGCGGCGCGGACGCACTCCTCCGGACCATCATCCGCGAACTCGCAGGTGACTCGACATCCACTCTCGTCACAGACGCTCGCGACCGCGAGGACCTCCGCTCTGGAAGCGACCGCGTCAAGGGTCTCCCCTATGAGATCGCAGGTGAGGGCATCACAGGCGGAGCTCACGCCACCGTCGTGCGCACGATCCCCTCTTCCGTCCACTTCGTCTCGTGTCAAGGCATGTCTCCCGAATCTCCCGATATGAGAGGAGCGGACCCGCCCCCGCGCGTCCGCTCCCAAGCATTTCATGGTGGAGACGATGGGGATCGAACCCACGACCTCAGGCTTGCAAAGCCCGCGCTCTCCCAGCTGAGCTACGTCCCCGCTTGTGATACCTAAAGTAATAATCGCCCCAGCGGCGACTCGGCTCACGCTGGGGCGACTATTGACAAAAGGTGGTGGGCCCGACAAGGTTCGAACTTGTGACCTCCCGGTTATCAGCCGGACGCTCTAACCAACTGAGCTACGGGCCCGACGCGCGGGGATAAGAATAGCGCGAAGGTGGGGACATGGTCAACACCTGACCCGCAAAAAGCCACATAAGGCCCCTCGGGGATGTCAGGGGTGGAGTTCGCGGGGAAGGGTTGTGTTGATCGGCTGTGTGGGTACGATAGACAGACGAAGTGGCAGAGGAGCCGAGGAGGCGACACGATGGGCATGATCAGGATGGACATAGAGACGGTCCTCGTGGGCGGCGGCCCCGTCGCATCACTCGTGGTGCTCAAGCCCCATAACCCCAAGGGCCTGGGAGAGGTCGGCGCGCTGCCCATCCGCATCGGCGCCGTCGAGGCCTCGGCCATCGGCATGGGCATCGATCCCGAGAAGACCGATCGGCCCATGACGCATGACCTGCTCGTAAGCACCGTCTCCGCTCTCGGTGCCGAGATCAAGAGCGTATCGGTCGTGAGGGTCGAGGGGACGACCTTCTTCGCACAGGTGAACCTCGTCGGGTCGGATGGCTCCCATGTCTCGATCGACGCGCGCCCTTCGGACGCCATCGCACTCGCGGTCCGCATCAAGGCCCCCATCTTCGCGTCCGAGGAGGTCATGACCACGGCCGCGTGTCCGGACTTCCATGCCGTCAAGGCGGACGAGCAGGCACACGAGCTCGAGGAGTTCCACGACTTCGTGGAGAGCCTCTCTCCCGAGGACTTCTCCACCACAGAGCCCCAGAAGTAGACCCTCTTCCATCGACGTGGCCGGCCGCGGACGGACGATGCCACGTCCTTCGCCACCGCCACGTGTCATGTTGGCCGTGTTAGACAAGATGGCCCACCGGCTTGTCGCCGATGGGCCATCACTCATCTCGTGGTCACGAGACCCTACTCGTCGTCCTCATCGATCAAAGTGTCATCGAGGAGCTCCTCGCCTCCGATGTCGACGGGATCCTCCTCGCCAGGCTCGGACGCACCGGCTGCAGCGAGGTCAAGCGCTCCTTGGGCGGTGTCCTTGGGCTTGGCCACGGCCTTCTTCACGACCGTGCGGGCAAGCGAGCAGACGGAGTCGCCGTCGGCCACGTTCATGACCTTGACGCCCTGCGTCGCACGACCCAGTTTGGAGATGTCAGTCGCCTTCACGCGGATGAGGACACCCTCCTGCGAGACGATCATGAGCTCGTGCTGGGGGCCGATGACCTTCATGGCCACGAGTGCGCCCTTGCGCTGCGTCATCGTGATGGTGAAGACACCCTGGCCACCGCGCTTGTGCTCGGGATACTCGGAGACGGGTGTGCGCTTGCCATAGCCCTTCTCGGTGATCACGAACAGGTCGCCCTTGCCGTTGGTGATCTCCATGCCGAGCATGGAGGCCCCGTCCTTCAGCGTGATGCCGCGGACTCCGGACGTGTCGCGACCCATGGGGCGCACCTGGTCCTCGTCGAACAGCATGACCTTGCCGTCGGTCGAGCCGAGCATGATCTTGTCGCCGGCCTTGACGCGGCGGACGTTGATGAGCTCGTCACCGTTCTTGAGGTTGATGGCGATGATGCCGTCACGTCTCGTGCGGTCATAGGCGCTCATGGCGGTCTTCTTCACGATGCCGCTCTTGGTGGCGAACATGAGGTACTCATCGGACGGGAAGGTCCTGCAGGTGAGGACCGCCGCGATGTGCTCGCCCTCGACCATGGGCAGGAAGTTGATCGCAGCCGAGCCGCGGGCCTGGCGGCTGCCGATGGGAAGCTCATGGACCTTGAGGCGGTAGACCTTGCCCTTGTTCGTGAAGAACAGGACGTAATCGTGGGTCGAGGCGACGAACAGCTCCTCGACGAAGTCGCTCTCCTTGAGGTTCACTCCCTGGATTCCCTTGCCGCCACGCTTCTGGGAGCGGTAGGTGGCGACGGGCAGACGCTTCACGTAGCCGGAATGCGTGATCGTGATGACCATGTCCTCGTCGGCGATGAGGTCCTCCACGTCGAGCTCGATGGGGGCATCGGAGATGGTCGAACGGCGCTTGTCACCGAAGCGGTCGGAGATCTCGCGCAGCTCGTCCTTGATGACGCCGAGGATCTTCTCCTTGTGTGCGAGGAGGTCCTCGTAGTAGGCGATCCTGCCTCTGAGCTCCTCGAGCTCGTCGACGATCTTCTGACGCTCGAGACCGGTGAGGCGACGCAGACGCATCTGGAGGATGGCCTCGGTCTGGACGTCATCCAAGCCGAACCTCTCCTCGAGTCGCTCCTTGGCGTCCTTGTCGGAGTTGGAGGAACGGATGATGTGCACGACCTCGTCGATGTTGTCGACGGCGATGAGCAGACCCTCGAGGATATGGGCACGCTCCTTCGCCTTCTTGAGCTCGTACTCGGTCCTGCGCGTGACGACGCTCACCTGGTGCTCGACGTAGTAATGGAGCATCTCGGGGAGCGAGAGCGTGCGCGGCACGCCGTCGACCAGGGCGAGGTCGATGACGCCGAAGTTGGTCTGGAGCTGCGAGTGCTTGTAGAGGTTGTTGAGCACGACCTGGGGCATCGCACCCTGTTTGAGGTCGAACACCAGCCTCATGCCCTTGCGGTTCGACTCGTCACGCATGTCCGAGATGCCCTCGAGGCGCTTCTCGTTCACGAGTGCGGCGATCTTCTCCTGAAGCAGGCCCTTGTTGACCTGATAGGGGATCTCCGTCACCACGATGCGCTGGCGGTTGTTCTTCATCTGCTCGACATGGGCCTTGGCGCGGACGGTGATGCTGCCGCGACCCGTGTTGTAGGCGTCCTTGATGCCATCGGAGCCCATGATGATGCCACCGGTCGGGAAGTCGGGACCGGGCAGGACCGTCATCAGCTCCTCGACGGAGACCTCAGGGTTGTCGATGTACATGCAGGTCGCGTCCACGACCTCCCTGAGGCTGTGGGGCGGGATGTTGGTCGCCATGCCCACGGCGATGCCCGACGAGCCATTCACCAACAGGTTGGGGAACCGCGCGGGGAGCACCGACGGCTCCTGGAGGGACTCGTCGTAGTTCGGCTGCCAGTCGACCGTGTCCTTGTCGAGGTCGCGGAGCATCTCCATGGCGGCACGCGTTAGGCGGGACTCCGTGTAACGCATGGCCGCTGGGGGATCGCCGTCGATGGAACCGAAGTTGCCGTGGCCGTCCACGAGGGGTAGGCGCATGGAGAAGTCCTGCGCGAGACGGACCATCGTGTCATAGACCGCGGAGTCACCGTGGGGGTGGTACTTGCCGATGACCTCTCCCACCGTCCAGGCGCTCTTCTTGTGGGGCTTGTTCGGCGTGATGCCGGCCTCGTTCATGGCGTAGAGGATGCGCCTGTGGACCGGCTTCAGGCCGTCACGGACGTCCGGGAGGGCGCGGGCCACGATGACGGACATCGAGTACTCGATGAACGAGGTGCGCATCTCCCCTGCCATGTCCGCTGGCTTGAGGGTGCCGCCGTGGATGTCGTTGAGGTCGAGGCGCTGTCCACCCTCGGCCGTGGACGCGTAGAGGTCCTCGTCACTTCCGAAGAAGTGCTCGTCCTCCTCGCCATCCTCCGAGTCGTCATCCATGTCTTCGTCGGCGTCATCACCATCGGCGGAGTCGGCGAGAAGGTCGTCCGTGTCCTCGTCGTCGCGGTCATCCTCGGGAAGGTCGTCGTCGAAGACGTCGTCCCCCGGGGTCCCGTTGTTCTTGTCGTCTGCCACTATTTCAGCCTCTCAGTCGGATTAGATGTCAAGGAAACGCGCGTCATGGGCATGGTGCTGGATGAAGTCCTTGCGCTTCTCGACCTGCGTTCCCATGAGGTCGGAGACCGCCCTCTCGGCAGCAGCCGCGTCATCGAGGGTGACCTTGAGAAGGATGCGGTTCTTGGGCTCCATCGTGGTCTCCCAGAGCTGCTCGGGATCCATCTCGCCGAGTCCCTTGTAGCGCTGCACGCTGTACTTGTCGCCACGCGGGAGCTTCTCGACCTCCTGCTCCAACTCCTCGTCGGTGTAGATGTAGGCACCCTTCTTATGACCCTTGGGCTTGAGCTGGTACAGAGGGGGCTGCGCGATGTAGATATAGCCGGCCTCGATCATCGGCTTCATGTAGCGATAGAAGAAGGTGAGCAGGAGGATGCGGATGTGCGCACCGTCGACGTCGGCATCGGTCATGATGATGACCTTGTGATAGCGGGCCTTGGCTAGGTCGAAGGAGTCTCCCACGGTGACGCCGGTGCCGATGGCCGTGATGAGTGACTGGATGGTGTCCGAGGTGAGGGCACGGTGATCACCCACACGCTCGACGTTCAGGATCTTCCCTCGTAGGGGAAGGATGGCCTGTATCGAGCGATCGCGAGCCATCTTGGCTGATCCACCTGCGGAATCACCCTCGACGATGAAGAGTTCGGTCGCCTCGGGCTCGCGCACCGAGCAGTCGGCGAGCTTGCCGGGCAGAGCGGCACTCTCGAGCAGACCCTTGCGCCTGGTGGCGGCGCGCGCCTTCTGGGCGGCGAGACGTCCCTTTGCGGCATTCGTGGCCTTGCCGATGATGGTACGGGCCTGTGAGGGATGTTCCTCGAGGTATTCGGAAAGACCCTCGGAGACGACCTTCTGGACGAGGCCCCTCATGAAGGAGCTTCCGAGCTTCGCCTTGGTCTGGCCCTCGAACTGTGGATCGCCGAGCTTGCAGGAGATGACGGCGCAGAGGCCCTCGCGGACGTCGTCACCGGTGAGGTTCGCATCCTTCTCCTTGAGGATGTTCGCCTTCCTCGCATAGTCGTTGATGACCTTCGTGAGTGCGGCGCGGAATCCCTCGAGGTGCATACCTCCCTCGGGGGTGTAGATGTCGTTGGCGAAGCTCATGACGTTCTCGGAGAAGGTCGTGTTCCACTGGAGTGCGACCTCGACCTCACCCATCTTGGACACGTCATCTGTGTCGGACGTGCCCTGGAGGTAAATCGGGCGCTTGAGCCCGTCGGCGATGTCCTTGCCCTCGTTCAGGAACTTCACAAAGTCGACGATGCCGCCCGAATAGCAGAACTCATCCACGCGCGGGGTGAGCTCGCGCTCGTCCGTGAGGATGATCTTGAGGTTCTTGTTGAGGAAGGCCGTCTCCTGGAGGCGGTCATGGAGGGTGTCGTAGCTGAAGTTCGTGGTCTCGAAGATGGTGTCATCAGGCCAGAACGTGGTGGTCGTCCCTGTCGACTTGGACGTGCCGACGACCTTCATGTCCTCGGTCTTCTTGCCGCGCGAGAACTCCATCTCGTAGACCTTACCGTCACGGGAGACCTGGACGACGAGCCTCTTGGAGAGCGCGTTGACGACGGACACACCGACGCCATGGAGACCACCGGACACCTTATAGGCCTTGTTGTCGAACTTTCCTCCTGCATGGAGGATGGTCATGACGACCTCGAGCGTGGGGATCTTCTTGACGGGGTGCTTGTCGACGGGGATGCCTCGACCGTTGTCTATGACGGTGACCGAACCATCAGCATGGATGGTGACGATTATCTTCGTGCAATACCCCGCCAGAGCCTCATCGACGGAGTTGTCGACTACCTCATACACGAGGTGATGCAGACCCGAGGCACTGGTGGAGCCGATATACATGCCGGGACGCTTGCGTACTGGATCGAGTCCCTCGAGGACGGTGATCTCTGAACCGTCGTAGGAGCTCTCCTTCTTGTTTGCCACTCGTCAGTCCTCTCCCTAAGAGGGTTTCAACAGTCGATATGATACCTCAACGTGTGTGTTGACCCCGCGCCATGGCGAGAATGGACTCAGAATCGTCCTAATTACCATCTGAGAGGCTTCCAGAGCGATTCTGAGGGGAGGTTTAGTCTTCCTTCGTCCCTTTTAGCTTTTCCCAACGGAGAGACGAACTCATGGCTTGCATGGCCTTATCCCTGAGAGCGTCGGGAAGCTTCCCACACATCTCCGTCACCCGTCGTTGTTCCGAGACATCAAGCGGAGGGAGATCGGCGACCTCGTGCTTGGGAGGGATCTCCTTCTTGACCGTCCTCTTCCTTCGGCTCAGCTTGAACTGGACATCGACGACCGGAAGACCCTCATGACAGAGTCTCTCGACATAGAGCTGCCTGTCACAGGTGAAATCCTGGATGAGTGAGGAGGAATCGATATAGACGATGAGGGTTGGGAGTCCCGTGTGGGACCCACCCTCCTTGAGAAAGACACCACATGTGTGTCGCCGCTCGAGATCCCCATTCGCACGTGACCACGCAAGACGAGCCTTCTGCTGTATGCCGAGCTCAGGGGTGGTAACGGAAGAGAGACCCGTCTGGAGGAGAGAGGAAAGGGAAACCCCGTCACGTTCATCGCCCATCGAAGCTCACCACCTTGGCCTCGTCGAGTACGGCTGCGTTGAAATAACCGAGGTTGGTCGTTGTGATTACAGTCTGAACTTCATCACCGACGAAGTCGAGGAAGGAATTCCTCCTTCCCTCGTCGAGCTCACTCATCACGTCGTCAAGAAGGAGGAGGGGCTGACGTCCCGTTATCTCTCGAGCGAGTTCTACCTCGGCAAGCTTGAGTGAGAGCACACAGGTCCTCTGTTGTCCCTGTGACCCATATGTCCTCGCATCCATCCCAGCCACCTCGAACGTGATGTCATCACGATGGGGACCAAGAAGGGTCATTCCCCTCCTGATGTCATCCGCGCGATTCTCCCTGAGCCTGGTCACGAACAGATCGTGGATGTCATCCCTGTCCATCGAGAGGACCTCGTCACCGAGGGAAGGATGGTATTCGCAGACCAGGCCCTCCTTCCCCACCATTCTCGAGTAGATCCGAGTGATGGTTGGTGCCAATCGCCTGAGGAGATTCATCCGGTGGTAGAGAAGGGTGGCGCCACCAAGGGCGAGGGACTCATCCCAGGCGTCGAGAAGGGCCACATCAACCCTCTCTTCCTTGAGGAGTCTGTTCCTCTGTTCGACGGATCTTCGATAGGTCGAGCAGACCTTCTCATATCCCTTGTTCACCTGACTGCCGAACCCGTCGATCTCATCCCTCCTGAGACCTGCCCTCCCTTTGATGAGAGCGAGGTCATCAGGGTTGAAGAGGATGGAGATGAGGGTGCCGAGAAGGGATGATCTCCTACAGGTCTTCCCGTTGAGGGAGAAGGTCCTGCCCTCGGGGGTGACATGGAGACCCACATCAAGCACCCTGCCATCACCCTCGATGAGGATGGTGGCATTGGCCGATTCACATCCCTCCATGACGAGTTCGAAGGAGGTTGGATGTCTGAAACTCTCACCTGCCGTCAGGAGCTGAAGCGCCTCGATGGTGTTCGTCTTACCGGCGGCATTCGGACCCACGAGGATGGTCACACCATCATCAAACGATATCTCCCGCGAGTTGATGTTCCTGTATCTCTCGAGATCGATCCTCTTGACGAGAAGGGACACCGTCTACATCCGCACAGGCATGAGGAGATAGAGATAGTTGATCTTCGAGTAGGACTTGAAGATGCCGGGTTGCATCGGCCCCTGTAGCTCCAGAGACACTTCCTTCTCCTCAGAGAGGGCATTGACGCAATCAAAGACGTAATGATAGTTGAGGGAGATCGATATGGACGGTCCTTCCACCTCGACACCGATGGCCTCCTTGGCATCGCCTTGATCGGTCGATGTGGCGGAGAGGACCATCTGGGATTGATCGGAATCGATGTCGAAGCGCACGGAGGGATTGGTCTGCGCGATGACGGAAACCCTCTTGAGGGCACCAGAGAGCTCTTGGAGGTCGATCTTCGACGAGGTCTCACATGACGATGGGAGGAGTTGCTTGTAGTTGGGGAAATTACCCTCTATCTTGCGTGAGATATAAGTGGTGTTCCCGAAGACGAAGACGACCTGACTGTCAGTAGATCCGATGAGAATCGTAGATGAGTCCGAGGGAAGGGTGAGCACGTCGTGGAAGACGCTACCTGGGATGATCATCTTGAAGGCGTTTTCTGTCGAGGAGGTCTCGACGTTGGTATCACAGACCACGAGTCGATAGGAATCCGTGGCGACGAGACGGATCGTGTTCTCCTCGACGTTCATGAGTATTCCCGAGAGTATGGGACGTGAAGTATCCTTCGACACCACCTTGTAGACCCTCTCCACCATCGAGGAGAGGATGTCGCTCGGCAACTCTATCGAACTCTCGAGTGCGAAGGAGGGGAATTCCGGGAAGTCAGCCGGATCGAGGGCATTGAGGTGGAAGGAGCTCCTCCCAGAGGTGATGGAGACGACCTTGTCCTCGCTCTCGAAGCTCACCGCCGCATCGGGAAGGGTCTTCACTATGTTTGAGAGGACCTTACCTGATATTACGGTCGATCCCTCTTCCTCGACATTGGCGGCGATCCTATGACGAATCGAGATGGTGAGGTTGGTCGATTGGAATTCGATGGTGCCATTCTCCGCATGGATATAGATTCCGGAGAGGATGGGGAGCGTAGAGTTCGACGCCATTCCCTTCATCACTATCGACAGGGCCTTCGAAAGAGCTGACTGGCTTACCGAGAATCTCATTTCTAATACCCTCTTCTTAATAATAAAGGCCTAGTAATACTAATAGGAGCTGTAGAAAAGACGGAAAGTGAAATACTCGCAGCTACTACCCTATCCTCATCGATCCGATCCTTGTTGAAAAGAAAAACTCGAGTGAGAAACATTGTCTGTCGAAAACCATCCTCTACAATTCTCCCCCATCTTTCGACAGATGTCTCTAGGTTCTCTTCTGAGATATGAACAAACATCATTCCATCTCGGATAACTCTTCCTTGAGTCGCTCGATTCGATCGAAGAAGAGATGGTTCTCATGCATCTCCTGGTCGACCCAACTCACGGAGTGTTTGATGGTGGCATGACTTCTCCCACCAAACTTCTTTCCTATCTCGGCGAGTGTGTCGTCAGTCAGGGTTCTCGTGAGCCAGATTGCTATGTGTCTTGGCTCCATTATCTCTTTGTTTCGCTTGCTTCCTATCAGGTCGTTATGTGAGATGGAGAAGAACTCCTCCACCTTCTGTTGTATCTCTTCGACCGTCACCATTCGCTGTTTCAAGGACCACCGCTGCTTTGCGAGACCCTTCACCATCGACTGGTCGAAGTCGGAGCCATTCCTCTCACACTTCGTGGCCATATAGAGACAGGATTGGCAGAATGCCTTGATCAGGCGGATGTTGGTCCCGGATACCTCTGCCATGTATTTGAGACAATCCTCCGAGATCTCGCCCTCATAGTCCTTGACGCCCTCCTCCTTCATCCTCTTGTAGAAGGAGGAGATGAGAGTGTATTTGAGCTCATAGCTTGGCACCTGGATGCTCACGCTGAAACCCCCGTCGAGTCTGCTCGTGACCCTTTCCTCCATTCCAAGTTCAAGAGGTGGGACGTCCGCGGCGAGGACGATCTGCTTACCGTTGTTGATGAGGTGGTTGAAGGTGTCGAAGAAGAAGGTGATGGTCCTGGCGGCATTCCTCATGTTCTGGATGTCATCGATTATGAGGATGTCTATGTTTTGGTAGTTCTGCTCGAGGGACTCCTTCATGTCCTTGTTCGGGTTGCTCATGGCGTTCGTGAAGTCGGAGATGAAGTCGTTTGCCGTCTTATAGACGCAAACCCTCGAAGGATCGTTCGTGATGACATAGTTTTGTATGGCCTTCAGAAGGTGAGTCTTCCCTAGGCCACTCTTTCCGTAGATGAAGAGAGGATTGAAGTTCTTATCACCATCAGCCACACCTTTGGCAGCTTGGAGAGCTATCTGATTTTCCTCACCTTCGACGAACGTCTCGAAGGTGAGCTTCGAGTCATTCTCGGTGACATTCGAGACGAGGGGATTTCTCTTGTTTTCCTTGGGTTTGTTTGACTTCTTGGCGGGGGAGGTCTTCCTCAACGAAGGCATCTGATTGTCCGACCTCATGTTATTCAGATCGTCTTCCGAGATGGTCGAGACCATCTCCCTCTTTGGGGAGGAAGTGTCCCTCTTGACCTCTATTCTCACCTTCATTGGTGTAAAAGCTGCCTGTGTGGCGAGATCGTTTAGAAGGGGAATCTGCTTCTCGAGGGTTGCCTTGACGAATTTGGTCTTCGTGATGACACACAAGGTGTCCCCATCAATACCATCGGCACTGCAACTACGCAGCATGGCCGCGGTCTGTGGTTGCATGTCAGATTCCTCCACGAGGGAGAGGATGTCATCCCAGAGGAAAGTGGAGTCGGAGTCCGTCATCTAGTCCTTCTATGTCTCGTCAGTCACAAAATGTTGAAAACTCATTATATGAGAACGAGAGAACCTGACTGGTGGAATCCTCAATTGATTGGTGTGAGGTAGGACCTTCCGAGTTGCGTGGGATATTTCTTCTGACCGACCTTCTTGAGGATTCCCAGCTCCTCGAGATGTGACGTCACCTTTGACCAAGTAGGTTGGGACAGACCATATTCCCTCACGAGCTCGGATGGGCCGACGTCCTCATGGGTGGAGAGATAGGTCATCACCATGGACTCTCGCCTATTGAGAACTGGTCTGGCCGTCTGTGGTTGATATTGGGGGCTCGCGATTTGAGGTGGCATCTGCTGATAGACAGGATAAGCCCCCGGTACGACCCATGGTTGGGGTTGATATTGCTGCTGATATGAGGTGGGGGGTTGAGAAGGGATTTGGGGAGATGCCATAGGAATCTCCTCTCCCTCCTCTGTTTCCTTTGCTTCCATCGAGATGGTGACTATCGTCCCCTTCGAGATGTTGTCCTCGATGGTGAGAGTCCCTCCCTTGTCGTTCATATAGTTCTGTGCGTATGGGAGACCTGATCCGACACCTCTGATGTAGTGCTTCATCTCGTCTGACGCTGAGGTGGTACCGAACTCGAGCGCCCGCTCCTTCTCCTGGATCCCAGGGCCCTGGTCGGAGAATCGGATGGTGTCTCCCCCGTCGAGGATGCTCACGGTCGGTTCGATGAAATAGGCATGAATATAGTTCTCGACGACCTCACGTATGACCATGAAGGGAATATGGCCACCCTGCTCATGTGAGAGGCGAGTGACAGTGGAGGTTATTTCCTCGAGGTATGAGCGAACATCCTCGGGATCCACGACCACGACGCGTGGGGCGGCCGATTGGTCGTCATAGACGGCGATTCGAGCGGGATATCTGACGGTGAGTGTCTCTTCCTCACCCTTCACCTCGACATCGGGTGAGTCGGCATCGTGTCCGTCGACGAACGGATAGAAGGTCTTGGCCACCATGCTCCCTTTCGACATCTTTTGCTCCCATGTCGAAAACTTTCCAAAGAATTCCGAACAAAGAGAAAGTTTTAGACAGAGGTTGATTGCTTGTTGATAAACCTGTTAGCAGTGATTATAGGGCAGTGGATGTCATATGACACATCCGGATGATGTAACTAATTTCGAAAGGTTGCCAGGGGATTCGAATGATTCCGAACATTCATGGATATGTGGGAATGGTCGCGTCGGCGGATCGCTCATCTTAGAAATTGACAACGTACCAGCAAGACCCCTACAATCTTAGGGCTTTTGCTGCACTTGCAGTATTCGTTGTTCCCAGGAGGATTTCTTATGAAGCGTACGTATCAGCCGAACAAGAGGAAGCGTGCTAAGAGTCACGGCTTCCGTGCCCGTATGGCCACCAAGGGTGGTCGTGACGTTCTTTCCCGTCGTCGTAACAAGGGTCGCAAGCAGCTCACAGTCTAGGAAGCATCATGAAGACCATCAAATCCAAGAGGGAATTTGAGACGGTCTTCTCCACCGGGAGAAAGTCCGCAGGTAGGTTCTCTCGGGTGATAGTCTGCGGAAACACCGAAGGCGGCCCGGGAAAGGTCGCCTTCGTCGCTGCAAAGAGGCTTGGAAACGCCGTCTATAGGAATCGCTGCAAGAGGGTTCTGAGGGTAGCCGCTCGCGAGAGCGGTCTGCCTATTGACGGCAAGGACGTCATCATCCTCGCGAACGGTCGCACCCATGGTGCGTCGCCCGCGGAGGTGGCTGATGACCTCGTCTGTGTCATCGAGAAGGCGACGAGGTAGTAAAGGACGGGCTGTGGAGATGGGATCAAGGGCACTTCTTGCCATGATCCGGTTCTACCAGAGGAGGATCTCTCCCCTGCTCCCAGCATGTTGCATCTACTACCCGACGTGTTCCCAATATGCCGTCGAGGCCATTCAGAAGCATGGTGCGTTACGAGGTGGGTGGCTTGCTTTCCGGAGGGTTCTCCGCTGCAACCCATTCCATAAGGGCGGATATGACCCTGTCCCATAAGGGCAGGCAGGTGCGGAGGAACTATGTGGGATTGGTTTATTAATTTCCTGACGGACATCCTTGCCGGATTGGCAGGTTTCGTCGGTGACTGGGGCCTTGCAATCATCCTGCTCACCTTCATCATCCGTCTCCTGCTCACTCCCCTTACCATGAAGTCGACCAAGTCTTCGGCGAAGATGCAGGCGCTTCAGCCGAGGATGATGGAGATCCAAGAGCGTTATGCAGACGATCCGACGCGCCAGAGTGAGGAACTCCGCAAGTTCTACTCGGAGAACAAGTTCAATCCCCTCGGCGGCTGCCTGCCGATGTTCCTGCAGATGCCCGTCTTCTTCGCCCTCTTCACGGTCCTCCAGAAGGTTCCCGCAGAGGCTCACTTCTATGGCATCCTCGACTCCCTGAGCCAGTCCGTCTCCGGCGCCATCTCCGCCAACGGATGGCAGGGTGCCATCGTCTACATCCTCCTCGACGTCCTCTTCGGCGTCCTGACCCTCATCCCCATGCTGCTCAACACGCAGAACAGTGCCCCGGAGCAGGCAAGCCAGACCAAGATCATGGGCGTGGTCATGGCCGCGATGATGATGTGGTTCGGTTGGAGCGTGCCCGTCGGTGTCGTCCTGTACTACGACACCTCGGCCGCTTGGGGTGTCATCCAGCAGGTCTTCATCACACAGCGCGTCATGGAGAGCATCAAGGCCCAGGAGGCCGAGAGGCTCAAGAATCAGCCCGTTCAGGTTGATGTCGTCAGGAAAGAGCGCAAGCAGCGCCCCCACAAGAAGGATTAGTTAGATAGCTGATTATCATCACGGGTTCCCGTGCCGCGTTGGAGGTTGCCATGGAAAATGATGAGCTAGATACCACGGAAGCAGAGGTCACCACCGACGTGACTGTCGAAGACGCGCCTATGGACGAGGCCGACTTCCAGTCCATCAGGGAGCATTTCGAGGCTGGTACAGACCTCTCCGATGAGGAGGTTGACACTATCGCTGACAGTGCTGTCGCGATCCTTCGTTCCCTCCTCGGCTGCTTTGGCGAGTCCCAGTCCGGTGTTGATGAATATGAGGGAGACGAAGGCGAGCTCATCCTAGACGTCAATGGTGGAGATCTCGCCATCCTCATCGGCAGACATGGACGTACCCTGGATGCCCTCCAGCAGATAGTCTCTTCGCTTCTCAGCAACAAAATCGGCTTCCACTATCCCGTCGTGGTCGACATCGAGGGATACAAGAGCAGAAGGAAGCAGAAGGTCCAGAGCATCGCCCTTTCCGCTGCATCGCGCTCCAAGAAGCAAGGCGAGGCAGTCAAGCTTGCTCCGATGAACGCCTATGAGCGCCGCCTTGTTCATATCGCGCTCCGTGATGACGCCTCTGTGAGCACTCATTCCGAAGGCGAGGACCCCGATCGCTATGTGGTCATCACCCCGGTACATGAGTGAGGCTCAGTGAAATAGCGTGACCTTCAAGGGGAGCACCTAGGTGCTCCCCTTTTGTGTGACAATTCTTCTTGTTACGTGGAATTCTGTCAAAGGGATTAGATGATGAACATAGATGCTGCAGACGGTTTACTCCAAGAGAGATTGACCGAGTACGGCATAAGGAGTTCTGAGGAACAGAGAAGGATGCTCTTGCAGCACCTCGACCTTGTTCTCAAGAAGAACGAGGTCTTGAACCTCACGAGGATCACTGAGCCAAACAAGGCAATAGATCTTCATATCCTCGATTCGCTTCTCATCTATCCAAGATTCTCAGAAACGAGCGGGACGTTCATTGACATTGGAACCGGCGCCGGATATCCAGGTATACCTCTCGCGATCATGAGTGGTCGCAACGGCGTCCTCATGGATTCCGTTTCCAAGAAGATCACGGCGTGTGAGGAGTTCATTGATGCCCTAGGTCTTCACAAGAGGCTTGAATGTACTAATGAAAGGGCCGAGGCATATGCACTCACACACAAGAAGGCATTCGGTGCGGTGGTAGCCAGAGCAGTCGCACCTCTCGGCATCTTGATTGAATACGCCTCTCCCCTACTCTCTGATCATGGAGCACTGATCGTCACCAAGGGAAGGCTGTCTGACGAGGAATGCTCACAAGGAAACAAGACGGCTGACATCTGTGGCATGGAGATTGTTTCACGTGAAACAATTGAGTTGCCATCAGATGGGGGACACAGAGAGATACTTGAGTATAGGAAGACCAAAGTGCCAAAGGTTGATCTCCCCAGACCAATTGGGGAGGCTAAGAAACACCCCTTGGCCCATTAGAGAGACAGAGAATGTTCCACGTGAAACAAATGAAGTGATGTGGCAGAATACATAGCATCCAATCCATGTAACGCAAATCAATTGGAGTAGACGTGGATTACATGAATGTGAAGCGTGCAAAGCCAAATAGCTGTACGCGTGTGTTGGCGATTATCAATCAAAAAGGCGGGGTTGGGAAATCAACTACCGCGATTAATCTATCAGCAGCGCTGTCAGAGGCTGGCCGGAAGGTATTGGTAGTCGATTTCGACCCACAGGGGAACACCACAAGTGGATATGGGATTGAAAAGGATGGGCTGAAGAATGACATCTACGATGCCCTTCTGAAGGATGTCCCGATGTCAGATCTTATCCATGATACCTGTGAAAAGCGCGCATTCGTCGTTCCGGCGACGATACAGCTCGCAGGTGCAGAAATCGAGCTTGTCTCAGCGATGGCAAGGGAGAACAAGCTGAAGGAGCTCATCGATTCTGTCAAAGATGAGTTCGACTACGTTCTAATCGACTGTCCGCCATCGCTTGGTCTATTGACTATCAACGCACTGGTCGCTTCGACAGACCTTCTGATTCCAATCCAATGTGAGTACTACGCGCTTGAAGGTGTGACGAAGCTGTTGGAATCAATGAAGATGGTCAAGAGCCATCTGAATCCTGAACTTGAGATATTCGGTGTTGTCATGACGATGTATGACGGAAGGACAACGCTATCAAACGACGTTGTCGCCGAGGTGAGGAACTACTTTGGAGACAAGGTCTTCAAGACGGTCATCCCTCGTAGCGTGAAGATGTCCGAGGCACCGAGCCACGGGCTGCCGATAACGATGTATGCACATGCGAACAAGGGCTCCATTGCCTATACGAAGCTTGCCAAAGAGGTGATCAAGCGTGGCTAAGAAGACTGGTCTTGGAAAGGGTCTCGAGTCACTGATGGGCGAGGCCAACGCTGAAGTCGGTAATAACGAACCGAAATCCGTCGTACAGATTTCGAAGGTAAAGCCAAATCCTGATCAGCCAAGGAAGAACTTCGACGAGACGGCATTGGACGAGCTTGCGGATTCGATCAAGCAGAATGGTGTACTCCAGCCGATCCTTGTCAGGAAGCGCGGACAATACTTCGAGATCGTTGCTGGTGAGCGGCGATATCAAGCGAGCAAGCGTGCCGGTCTCAAAGAGATTCCCGTCATCGTCAAGGACATAGACGACGAGAAGGTCTTCCAGCTTGCGCTGATCGAGAACCTCCAGCGCTCGGACCTCGACCCGATCGAGGAGGCTCGTGGATACAGGCAGCTCATCACCAAGAACGATATGACCCAGGAGGAGCTTGCGGGCGTCCTCTCGAAGTCGCGCTCAGCTATCGCCAATACGCTGCGTCTTCTTGACCTGCCACAAGAGGTCCAGGACATGATGGCCGCAGGGAAGCTGACGGCGGGCCATGCCCGGGCCATCCTCGCCGTGTCGTCGGAAGAGGGAAGGGTTCGTCTCGCACATAAGGTGGTTGATGAGAACCTGACCGTAAGGCAGACAGAAAACCTCGCACCACTGTTCTCTGGCATTGATCAGCCCAAGACTCCTCGCACCGCCACGCCGCAAGTCTTCAAGCGGGCCGCCCGTCAGTTGAGACAGTCCCTTGACACCGTGGTGAAGGTCAAGCAAGTGAGGGGTAAGAACAAGATAGAGATCGAGTTCAAGGACGAAGATGATCTCGCTAGGATTATGCGCGCGATGTCGGGAGCCCAAGAGGGTATCGAAGAGTAAGGAGGGTCCGCATGAGAGGTTTTCTCAAGACGATGGTATTCGCTTCGTTGATCAGCGCCGGCGCCGTCGTGGCATATCGAATGCTGTTGGATGATGACACCAAGGAGCGTATTTCCGACCTGGCGTCCACGGCAGCCGACGTGGCCAGGACGGGCTTCGAGGCCGTCTCCTCGGGCCAGACGAGTGAAGCCGATCGACGTGAGGCCGAGGCAAACCGGCAATGGGTCAGTCAGCAGTGGACGGACCTCGGTTACTGAGGGCGGCGAAGGTCCTCTCGCTGCTATGGACCAGGTATTCCACCACAAACAAATAGAACATATGTTCTATTGTAGGGATGAGGACGGGCGCTAGGGGAGGGCAAGCGTGACCGCCGTTTAGCGGGAGCGCTTGCCCTTGTTCTCATGCCGTTGCTTGAGCTGTCCGCAGGCGGCATCGATGTCCGCCCCGCGCGAGTTCCTTATGGTCGCCTCTACGCCGACGCTGCCGAGTCCATGGACGAACTGCTCGGCGCGCTCCTGTGTGGAGGGCTTGAGCCTCGACCCCGGACAATCGTTCAGCTGGATGAGGTTGACGTGGGCCAAGGTCCCCTGACAGAAGGCCATGAGGGCCTCGAGCTCGTTCTCCGTGTCGTTCACGCCCGCTATGAGAGCGTACTCATAGGTCGGGCGCCTTCCCGTGCGCTCGACATAGTCAGCCATGGCGTCATGAAGCCTGGCAAGCGAGTACTTGTGGACCCCGGGCATGAGGTAGTTCCTCGTCTGCTGGATGGCGGAGTGGAGGGAGACCGCGAGTGTGAACTGCTCGGGCTCCTGCGCGAACCTCCTGATCATGGGGACGACCCCGCACGTGGAGACCGTCAGGTGGCGCGCGCCGATGCCAGCTCCCATGGGGGAGTTGAGCCTCCGGAGAGCCTCCAGGACTTGGTCGTAATTCGCGAACGGCTCTCCCTGGCCCATGAAGACGACGCTGGTGACCCTCGTGGCGAAGTCGTCACCGACATACATCACCTGCTCGTAGATCTCGTCGGACCGAAGGGACCGCGTGAAGCCGTTCGCGCCGGTCGCGCAGAAGACGCAGCCCATTCGACAACCTGCCTGGGTCGACACGCAGACGGCAAGCCTGTTTCCCGTGGGCATCCCGACGCATTCGACGGCCACCCCGTCCGCGAAGCGAAGCAGGTACTTTCGGCTCCCGTCGCGTGAGACCTGCTTGGCGATCTCCTCCGACCCCCCGAGCGAGCAGATCTCGGCAAGCGTGCCCCTGAGGTCGGCGGGAAGGTTGGTCATCTCGTCGAACGACATGGCGTGACGCGTCCAGATCCACTCCTCGACCTGCTTGGTCCTGAAGGAAGGCTGGCCGAGTGACGAGAGAAGCTCCGCAAGCTCGTCATGTGTCATCTCGTGGAGGTCCCTGACGCGTTTGGTGGACGTGGTGGGGGAGTCCGCCGAAGGGGTCCCCTCGGCTGAGCCGGATGCGTTCTGCTCGTTTGAAAGCATGTGGTGCCTTGTCTACGAATGCGTTCGGGCGTGGAGTATCCTCGTAGCCTGGACGAGTGGGTTGTCCAGAAGAGTCTACCGCACCGATGACAAGCGCCCGAGGGAGCAGTTCGATGGCTGACATTGACGTGACCGCATGCAAGGTTGCCCTACTCTGCGGGGGATGGAGCGACGAGAGGGAGATATCGTTCCAGTCGGCCGAGGGGTGCGAGAAGGCTCTCCATGACGCCGGGTTCACCAAGGTGGATCGCATGGATGTTGCCGAGAAGGGCTTCGTGAGCAGGCTCGAGGCGGGCGGCTACGACGTCGCCTTCATAGCGATGCACGGAAAGTACGGCGAGGACGGCTGCGTGCAGGGTCTCCTCGAGATCCTCGGTATCCCCTACACGTTCTCCAAGGTCCTTCCCTCGGCCATGGCGGCCGAGAAGGACGTTGCCAAGATGGTCTATAGGGAGGCCGGCATCCCCACGCCCGAGGGAGTCACCGTTTCCGGCGATGACTCCTACGACTCCGCCGACCTCGTGGCTCGCCTCGGGCTTCCTCTCTTCGTGAAGCCCGTCTCCGACGGAAGCAGCTATGGCGTGACCAAGGTCACGTCCGAGGCGGCCCTTCCTGACGCCATCTCCTGTGCGCTGGCCTGCGACGACGAGGCGCTGGTCGAATCCTGCGTCGAGGGCATGGAGATCACGGTGCCGGTCATCGGCAACGATGAGCCTCGGGCTCTCCCCGTGGTCGAGGTCGTCACAGGTGCCGAGTTCTATGACCTCAAGGTCAAGTACGAGCCCGCCGAGCTCCATCATGTGATTCCGGCGCGCCTTCCCGAGGACGTATACGCGACAGCTCAGGACCTCGCCCTTCGTGCACATGTGGCATTGGGATGTTCGGGTGCATCCAGGAGCGACTTCATCGTCACCAAGGAGGGCGTGCCCGTCATCCTCGAGACGAACGTCATTCCCGGCATGACCGCATCATCGCTGCTCCCCGACTGCGCACGTCGTGCGGGGATCGAGTTTCCCGAGCTCTGCCGCATGTTCGTGGAATATGCCCTCGAGGGCGCAGACGCGGGCAAGAGGCGGGGCTAGGGGATGGGGGACTCCGTGGGCGGCGAGTCGTCGCGCACCATCGCGTCGCTCATCCTTCCCGGTACGCCGGCGGGCATCAGGAGGATGTACCTGGGGCTTCCCGAAGAGGCCAAGACGCGTGACTTCGGCCTGCTCGAGGAGGACGTCGTCGTCCTCGATACGGAGACCACTGGTCTTTCCTTCTCGTCCTGCGAGCTCATCGAGGTCGCAGCGGCTCGCCTCCGAGGGCAGGAGGTGGTTGAGCGCTATCGAACCTACGTCCATCCATCGACGCCGATACCAAGGGAGATATCCCAGCTTACGGGAATCACCGACCTCGACGTGGCCGACGCCCCTCGAGCGACCGAGGCGGTCCGGGGTCTGGCCGAGTTCGTGGGAGGGGACCCCATCCTCGCCCATAACGCCACGTTCGACCGGAACTTCGTGGAGAAGGTCGCCGGCGGGCGTGAGGTGAGCGACATCTGGATCGACACGCTCGCCCTGTCCCGTATCGGCCTCCCCGCGATCTCGAGCCATCGCCTCGCCGACATGGCGGAGGCCTTCGGCTGCGCCTCTGTGTCGCACCGTGCGATGGATGACGTCGACGCCTTGGCCGGCATGTGGCGCATCATCCTCTGTGGCCTCGCGCATCTTCCGGTCGGTCTTCTCGGCGCCCTCGCCGACATGCATCCCGAGGCCGATTGGTCGTATCGGCCGATCATCTCGCATCTCGCGCTCGAGGGCCACGGCACGCCCTTCTCCCTCGAGTCCGTGCGCAAGGAGATGCTCAAGCAGTGCGTGGACAAGGCTCACGAGGACGCCGCGGCCGAGGGCCGGGTGATGACGGCCCCGACCAAGGCCGAGGTCGCCGAGGAGTTCGCGCAGGGGGGAATCGTCCCCCGCATGTACGCGGGATACGAGCGCCGACCCGACCAGCTGGCCATGGCCGAGGAGGTCAGGTCCGCGCTCGCGACGTCGAGCCACAGGGCCCTCGAGGCGGGGACCGGCGTCGGCAAGTCGATCGCCTACCTGCTGCCCCTGGCGCTCTTCGCGAGGCGCAACGACGTCACCGTCGGAATCGCGACCAAGACCAACGCCCTCTCCGACCAGCTGATGACCCACGAGCTCCCCGCCCTCTCCAAGGCGATGGGCTCCGGGCTCTCCTTCACGTGCCTCAAAGGCTATGACCACTACCCATGCCTTCGCAGGCTCGAGCGCGCCACCCTCGCCGAACTTCCCCTCGATCAGGCCAAGGCCCGGGGGAGGGGGAGGCATGCGGCAGAGGAGGACATGCTGACGTCGATAGCCACCACCTACGCATTCGCGTGTCAGTCCCCTGACGGCGACCTCGACGCGCTCGGGATTCGGTGGCGCTCCGTGCCTCGCGACATGCTCACGGTGTCTTCGAACGAGTGCGAGCGCGTCCGGTGTCCCTACTATCCGGACGCCTGCATGCTCCATGGCGCGCGTCGCCGTGCCGCATGCGCGGACGTGGTGGTGACGAACCACTCGCTCCTCCTGAGGAACGTCGAGGCCGACGGGAAGATACTCCCGCCGATAAGACACTGGGTGGTGGACGAGGCGCACTCGTTCGAGTCCGAGGCCAGGCGCCAGTGGGCGCTCGAGGTCTCGGCCGACCGTGCGAAGGCGGCATTCGAGGAGCTCGGTGGCGTCCGGTCGGGCGCCATCCACTCGCTCATGGTCCAGGCCGCGGACGTCGAGTCGTCCACGTTGCTCGTCGGTCTCCTGACCAAGGCTTCGGCGGCCGTGTCGCGTGCGGCGGTCTGCTCGGCGGACTTCTTCGACGCCGTCAGGGGCCTCGCGTCGGTCAGGGCTGGCAACGGCGGTTATGACGACATGACCATCTGGCTCGGCGACGACGTGCGGTCCACGCCCGAGTGGGCGGCGGTCGAGGTCGCCTCGGCACCCCTCATCGAACGTCTGGACGCGGTCGTGAAGCAGCTCGACGAGGCCGTCGCCGCGGCATCCGAGGCCATCGAGAAGCCCACGGCGGACCTCTCCGACGCCACGCGCTCCCTCCGCGACCTTCTCGCGGCCGCGAAGCTCGTCTGCGATGGGACCGACGAGTCCTACGTCTTCTCGGCCCAGGTCTCGCGTTCCCGGGCGAAGGTGGGGACAGAGAGGCTCGTCGCCGAGAAGCTCGACATCGGGTCCGAGCTCGCCGAGAGATGGCTGCCTGACATGATGAGCGTCACCTTCACTTCGGCCACGATCGCCGTGGGGGATGACTTCTCCCACTTCGACCATGCCGTCGGCCTCGACCTGCTTCCGTCCGGGAGCCATAAGGACGTGAGGCTGGAGTCGAGCTATGACTTCGATCAGAACATGTGCGTGGTCGTGACGAAGGACCTTCCGGAGCCGAACGACCGAGCCTATCTCCCTGCTCTCGTCGAGTTGCTCTATGACGTCCATGTCGCCATGGACGGTTCCGTGCTCACCCTCTTCACCAACAGGAGGGAGATGGAGCAGGCCTACGAGTCTCTCCGCCCGCGTCTTTCCGCCGCGGGGCTCGACTTGGCGTGTCAGGAGCGGTCCTCGAGCGTGAGGCAGGTGCGAGACAGGTTCCTCTCCGAGAGGAGCCTGTCCCTGTTCGCCCTCAAGTCGTTCTGGGAGGGATTCGACGCCGCGGGCGACACGCTGAGGTGCGTGGTCATCCCCAAGCTCCCGTTCTCGAGTCCGAGTGACCCGGTCGTGAGGGAGCGGGCGAGAAGGGACGACCGTGCCTGGTGGCGCTACTCCCTGCCGGAGGCGGTCATCTCCGTGAAGCAGGCGGCCGGCCGGCTCATCAGGACGTCGACGGACACCGGCGTCCTCGTGTTGGCGGACTCGCGTCTCGTCCACAAGAGGTACGGCCGCGCGTTCGTGTCGTCGATGCCATCGCATACCTGCATGGAGCTGGAGAGCGACAACGTGTCCCGTTTCATCGAGACGTGGCGGGCCTCGCACGAGTGAGCTCGTCCATGGCGATTCGGCGTACCTGGGCCATGACCTGCTCGTCGTCGGCGCGCGCGGTCCCGCCACAGGCGGCGATGTGACGAGGGAGCCAATCGCCTCCGTAATACGGGATCTCGGCCGTCACGTGCCCATCGGTGCGTGAGGTCACCCGAAGGCCAGGCCAGGCCAGGGAGTCGAGGTACCTCACGTCGTCGAACTCGACCGTCAGCGTGCGTGAATGGGTCGCGCTCTCGGGCGTCGCCGGTCGGGCCATCATGTCCTCGCGGGTGACGTTCCCCATGCGGTCGAGGCGGAACGTCCTCTCTCCGCCTGAGTCCATGTCGGTGGCGTCGACGTACCAGGTTCCCTCCTCATGCCTCACGCGGTGGCAGGCGATGCGTCTCACTCGGGGCTCGGCGTCCGCCGTTCCGCGGTATGACATGGAGATGACCTTGCCATCGAGGATGGCCTTGGCGCATACGTCGAGGTCTCGAGCGGTGGACGGATGCCCCTGGGGGGCCATCAGACGTTCGACCTCCTCCTGGTCGACCCCGGGGGTGACCATCGAATGGGACACCGCCATGCGTGCGGGATCGCTCGTGGGTACGCCGATCTGGTCCAGCGCGCTCATGAGCGCCATGGTCTCGGAGATGGTGAGGCGACAGGGCCTGCCGCGCGTGGAGTCCGAGCTGCAGAGCGCGACACCCTCCTCGTCGGTCAGATAGAGAGGCAGCCAGGACCCGCTCTCGTCCGAGGCGGTGGTGAGCAGATAGATGAGACGCTTGGCCTGATCCTCCGAGATGTCGAAGCGACTCGCCAAAGCGGTGGGGGAGACCTCGTCGTTCGCGTCATCCAGGGAGCCAAGGACGGCGAGCAGCTCGCGAAGCCTCTCGAGACCACCCTTCCTGCCGCGATTGCCTGCGCCCTGGCCATGGCTCATGTCAGTTCCTGGCATCGGATGCCACCCCCTCAAGAGCCCTCGTCCACGTGTCGACGAGTTCGACAGGGGAAAGCGGGCGTATCGCCTCCGCGATGGCCCAGCTCGCCGCGATGTCCACGCTGCTCACGTCGACCCTCCAGATGATCGCGTCGCCCTCCTTCGTCCATGAGCCCCATCCGCAGGCCTCTCCGCGGACTCGTGCCTCGTCCTCGGGAGCCACGAGGAAGCAAGCCTGCGTGGTCGTGGGGCCGATCTGGAACGGGAGGAAGATGTGGTCCTCGACGAAGAAGTCCTCGGGAATCTCGTAGGTCTGGTCCTTGACCGGAGTCACGGAGGAGAACCGGTCGCAGCGATAGTCTCGGATGGAGGACGTGGATCCGTCGGCGTCCATGCGGGCGGCGACGACATAGTTCCTGCCACGGAGGCCGAAGAAGCCATAGACGCGGAGCCTGCGCTTCCCCTCGCGGCCACGTGCGTCGCGATAGGTCACATCGACGGGAGTCCTGCTCGTGAAGGAAGCCACAAGAGCCTCGGACCTCCTGTCGAGGCGCGACGTGCCGCGCGACTCCCTGAAGCGTGTGCCCGAGAAGCAGCGATCGACCTTGGCGAGGGCCAGTCTCAGCTCGTCGCGATATACGAAGGAGGGGTCGGAGACGAGGGGCCTGCATGCGACCTCGAGCACGGCGGCATCCTCGTCGGAGAGGGAACTCCCGCCGAGATAGGACGCGTCCTTGTCGACGGCCCAGGCGTGGTCCGAGCCGTGCCCCACGTCCGTGATGACGAGTCCGCACAAGGCGAGGCGCTTCCGGTCGCGGTTGAAGGACCTCTCGATGGTCGCCGAGGGTTTGGGTCCGTAGAAGCGTGCCGCGACCTCATCTGAGGTCACTGGGCCGTTCGCGTTCTGGAAGAAGATGGCGATGGAGAGGAGACGGCGCGACTGCGCTTCGTCCCCGTTCAGCCTCGGCTCCTCGTCCTCGTCGAACAGGTCCATGGTCCCTCCCCGCACGCGATGGCCTTTCATCGTTCGATGCCCTTGTGCTGGCGGTTCTTTCGTCAGCACCGATGAGCATAGCGCATGGCGCGGTCCTCCCGCGCGTGGCGTCGGTGGTCGCCGCCGCGGTCGATGCTCGGCTCGTCGACGACCGTTCGTGCGCGATCGGGCGGCGTCCGCGTGCGTGTGACATAACCTAGTTGAGCGAATTCATGCGGGTAGACGTATACTCATTCCTTGAAATGCTCCCAGTCCTATCGCTCCCCCATGGAGGCTGAAATCGATGGCCAAGACGAACGACTATCTGGACTATCTTGATGCGCAGATCGGCATAGCCCCGGCGAACAGCCAGGAGGAGCTCGTCGCCTCCCAATGCATCGCGGGTCTTTTCGAGGATCATGGTCTCGAGGCGACGGTCCAGGAGTTCGATGCGCCATCCCTTGGCGGCCTCATCCACGGCGCGCTCATGGTCGTCCTCTTCCTGGGCGCCATCCTCTCCGGCATCGGTGGCGGCGCCTCCGTGCTGGGCATCATCCTCGCTCTCGTCAGTGCCGGACTCCTCATCGCCGCATTCCTCGGCAATGACGTCCTTGCCGGCGTCGGTCCCAAGGCGAAGAGCCAGAACGTGGTCGCACGTCACGAGGCGACCGGTGAGCTCGCGGCCAAGGGAAACAGGCCCATCGTCATCGTCGCCCACTACGACACGCCCCACGCCTCCATCCTCGCGAACCCTGCCATCGCTCCATACCGCGCGGCGGTCGTGAAGGCTTCCGTCATCTGCGTCCCGCTCATCTTCGTCTGCGTGGTCCTGCAGATCATGGGCTTCATCCCCGAAGTCGCCAGAAGGGTGTTCTGGGTAATCTCGATCCTTGCCGCGCTCCCGCCGCTGGCCTTGGGCGTCGCCGCCATCGCCGAGAGGTTCATGCCCTGCACTGATGGCGCCAACGATAACAAGGCTGCCGTGGCGGCCATGCTCGGCATCCTTGACAACGTGAGGCCGGGCGTCGATGTCCCCAAGGCGTCCGAGGGCGTGCTTCCGGCCACGACGTCTTCGGTCGAACAGGCTCCCGTCGAGGAGCCTTGTGGCACGAGGCACGGCAAGGAGGTCCTCGAGCAGATTGGGATGCTCCCGTCCGACTGTGAGATCGTCTACGTCAAGCCCGCGCCTCGACCCGTGGAGACCTCCAGTGACACGAACGTCATGGACGCGATGGACCCGGTGGCCGCCCCTGGTGACGCTGCTGCCGACATCGCCACTCCGGAGCCCCCCGCGCCCCGGGATGGACGCACGAGTCCCATGCCCATGACGCCCGCGTCCGAGGAGGAGGAGTTCGACAAGGACATCTCCGGCCTCGACACGCTCTCCGATGGCGATGGCTCCGAGAGCACCGCAGCCATGGACCAGCCCGCCTCCAGCCCCGCACCCAAGGTGAACGATCCCGAGTGGGGCAAGACCTCGTTCAAGCCGGGCGGCAATGACTTCGCGCGCAGAGCCTCCCTCTTCGACCTGCCCGATCCTTCCGCGGCATCCTCTGACCCGCTTGATGCGGACGACGGGTTTGGGTTCCAGGCTCCCACCCCGGGTGTCCCCACGATCCCCGTCGGCTCTTCGGACGACACGGCTGCGGCGCCCGTGGCCATCCCGTCGTCCCCCGTGTCCTCCCAGGACGTCCGTCGCCCCACGCCGAGGAACATGTCCGACAACCTCGCCAGCGCGGGCTCCCGCATGGGGACGATGCCCGCGCCCGTCCGTCTCGACCAGGGCTCTCCCGACGCGACCCAGGTCGCTCCCGCGCAGTCGGAGTACGGTGCGCCCGCGGCCTCACCGGCGAGCGTGAGCGATGACATCGAGGTCATCCATCCCGCCGCCGATGGTGGCTCCAAGGGCAAGAGGGGCAAGAGGCCTCATCTCTTCGGCAAGCGCAAGCATCGCCAGGAAGACGAGTCGATGGGCGAGTGGCTCGACGTCGGAGATGACTTCGACGCGAAGGAATCCGGCGAGAAGATCGGAACATGGGACAACTTCGACGGCCAAGATGATGGCTCGGACAAGGACAAGGGCTCCGCGAGCGGCCACGACCGTGGCGATTCCTGGAAGGGCGGCGCCGCCAAGGCTTCCTTCCTTCGCGACGTCGATGACATCCCCGAGGGCTCTGACGATCCCGACATGGCGGAGATGCGAGAGGCCATCCTCGGCATGGGCGATGACGCCCTCATCTCCCACGACATCTGGTTCGTCGCCACTGGTGCCTCCTATCTCGGCCACGCGGGGATGAAGGCGTTCCTGGGAGAGTATCGCAAGAACATCCGTGGTGCCTTCCTCGTGAACCTGGATTGCATCGGTTCCGGTACGCCTACCGTCCTTACGAACGAGGGCCTCTCCATGCCTCGTCGTGCTGATCGCAGGCTCGTCTCCCTTCTCGTCGGAACCTCCGATGACCTGCACACGTCCCTTGCCAAGGGCGACTACTCTTGGAGCGACACGGATGCCACTCCTGCGATGAGGTCGTCCGTGCGCGCTGCGACCATTATGGGTGTGGAGGCGGGCGGCATCCCCTCGCTCGCACAGAGCCCTTCCGATGTGATGGACGCCATCGATCCCGAGCAGGTGGCTGCCGTGAGCGACCTCGTCACCGAGGCGATCCGCAGGTCCTAAGGGGACTCTGCTCCGCTCATCTGCAGAACACGGTGACGGTCCTTCTCGGGCCGCCATCCCTGCTGCTGCAGGTGACGAGCATGACGAGATTTCGTGCGCTCGAGCTCAGCATCTTCCATGAGGGGCTCTTCGTGTCGGCCCTTTCGCAGAGGTCCGACAGCCAGGAGCCGAGCGCTGGTCGGTTCGGCCACGAGAGCCTCCTGACGGAGTCGTCATCATCGGTCACCTGAAGCGCACAGAGAGGCTGGAACACCTCCTCTCCACCCTCCGGCGTGAGCCATCGGCATGAACCCAGGGTCTCGAACTCATCCCGCAGATAGGATTCCGCGACGGACGTGAACATCCCATTCGTCGTAGAGAGGCGATGGGCATAGACGATCCTGTTCGTGGACCAGGCCTCGCAGCCTGGGTCCAGGTATGGGCATCCGACCGGTGCGTCCTCATCCCATGCGTCATGCGACAGGTAGTGGTCGACCTCCTTCGTCGACCCGCTCATGACGGGGTAGTCGATCGGGGTGCCATCCACCCTCACCCATGCACGTACGTCGGGGTTCAGGCTCGCAAGCCCCGCCCAATCGATTCCGACGGCGCCTTGTGATGCCGCCTCCTCGGCATCTTGGTCCGTGGCATGGTCGGCATCCTCCTCGAGGCCTCCGGGACCGGCCGCCTGCGTCGCGGCCTGCTCTGTCACGGCATGGGCAAGCGATGAGTACCCCTCCTCGCTCCGGACGTCATGGAGCCAGCGGACCGCGCCGACGGAGATGGAGCCCACGCCCGAGGCCAGGAGTGACACGGCAAGGAGAGTGCCGAAGAGCGACCCCTTCCCTTGGGAGCGACCTCTCCGCCGGCGCGAGCCCATCAGTAGACCTTCGGTGGCGTCTGATTTCCGCCACGGCGGCTCTTGCGGAGGCGCAGGGCGATGACGCATCCCATGCCGGTCGCGAGTATTCCGAGTCCCGTGAGGATGACGCTGTCCGATCCCGCGCCCGTGTGCGGATAGGCCCCGGATGGCTTCCCTCCGCCTGCCTGTCCCTCGGGCTTGGTGCCGGCAAGCACCTCATGGCTCACGCGGTTCGTCTCGGTCGCAGGAGCGACCAGGGCAGGGTCACCCGGCTTGGCGTCTCCCTCGACCGGCCCGTGGAGCGCCACGTTGTCCACCGTCTTGCCATCGCCGGTGACCCTCACGGAGAAGGACGTGGTCCTATCCTCCCCATCTGCCATTCCCTCGTGGATCCACTCGACATATGCCCTGCCCGAGGCGTTCCCCTTGGCATCCGCAGGCACGAATACGCCGCCGGAGGATATGGAACCCTCCACATAGGCGGTGCCGTCGGGGATGAAGTCGCGTACGAGGGTCCGTACCTGCGTTTCGGCCCCGACGTTCGAGGTGCGAAGCTCATAGTCGATCGTGTCTCCCGCGGATACGCTCGTCCCGGAGGCGGGGGAGGCGGACTTGACGACGTCGATCCCCGCCGGGGCCGGCCTCTCGACCACGGTGACGCTTGCGGGCCCACTCGTGTTCGTGCCTCCATCGATCGTGCAGGTCGCCTTGGGATTCTCGACGATTCCCCTGGCCGTGTCGGCGATCTTCGTGGTGATGAGGAAGTGCCAGGTCGAGCCATCGAGCTCGATGTCCGCGACGAACTCGGGATCGAAGACGAACGTCACGACGCCATCCTCGTCAGAGAGCTCGCCTCGGGCCGTCACGTCGCTGCCGTCGCCGGCGATCACCTTGAGAGAGGAGAGGGAGAGCCCCTCTGGCAGGTCGTCCGTCATCGCCCAACTGGAGTAGGCGTGTCGCTCCCCGCAGTCCACGCCTCGCTTCATGATCTTCTGCGAGATGTCCCATGTCACCTCGTCTCCGGCCGTGACCCTCTCCACGGAGACGGTCTTCTCGGGATCTGCCTGCGTCATGGGGATGGGGGTGACCCCCACCTCGTTGGAGAGTGATGCCTTGCCGGTGTTGAACGTGGTGGATGCCACGTTGGTCAACGTGCCGATCGCGTCCTCGTCGACCTTCGCGGAGACGAGCAGATGGAACGTCGAACCATCAAGGACGAGGGAGGAAAGGTATTCGTCCGAGAACGCGAACGTCACCTCCTGACCGTCGATCCTCACCTCTCCCGAAGACGTCACGTCCGTGCCCGCACCGTCCCTCATGACGGCGGAGGTGGGGATGAGCCCGACAGGAAGGGAGTCGGCGAACGTCCAGCTCGAGTAGTGATACCCGGCGAGCGTGTCGGCGCCCCACTTCCCGATGGTCTGGGCGACGTCGAAGGTGATGGTGTCCCCGACATGGGGAGTCGAGTCGTCCACCGACTTCACTGGCGCCTCGGGGGCGTTCGAGGTCAGGGGGGCGAAGGAGAGGGGGAACCCCATGCCCCCTCCCTGGGAGATGAGGGTGAACGAGGTCTCGGCCTTGCCTCCCGGCTTGGTCGAATAGCACACGGCGGTGTCGTTCCAGGACGCGTATCCTCCGCGAGTCGCGGCGAGCTGTGCCGTATAGGGCTTCCTCGACAGACCGTCATAGGTGACGAGAAGGTCCCTCGGGAAGCCCGCGTCCGGGGCGGTCCCATGGAACGTGGGGGTCTTCTCCGAGTCGATGTACCCTTCCTCCTTCGCGAGCGACGGAGTCCATGTTCCCGTGGGGGATCCCGTGTTCGTGACGGTGTTGCTGCGGAAACCAGACTGCTTCGTGATGTCGCCCCTCTCGACCGTCGAACTCGAGGAGAGATAGACGTTCGCGTAGTCGGAGTTGATCTGGACGCCCTCGACCGTGAGGTATGCGGCATCGAGTGAGGGGATGGAGCAGTACAGGCTGTCCTCACCCTCGAGCATGACGGGCGTGCCGTCCTCATACTCCATCACGACATCGAAGCGTGCGCTCTCACATCCCTGCATGTAGCACTCGCCATCGGCCTGCGTGCGGTCGAGTCTGCCCGCCGTGAGCGGCGTGAAGCTGAACCAGTAGCCCTCTCCCTGCTGGTCGAGGTTCTTCCGCTGGGCCATCATTCGCTTCCAGCCTATGTTCGTGCAGGTCTGGGTGGTGAGGGCGTTCCGATAGTCACGTGCCGTGAGATGTATCTGTATGGGCTTCCCGCGATAGCTGCCTACCTCGTCCCAGACGATGTCGAAGCTCAGCCCGTCAAGGAGGTGCTGTCCCTCCGCATAGCTGAGCTCCCTGTCGGCGGGTACGGGGATGCGGAAGAGGACCGCCTCGTCGACCTTGCGGCTGTCGTCACCCACCGACCCGATGTGCGCGTAGTCGTCATAGCGCTGCAGCACGTCGCCTGCGTTGGGGGCCGTGGCGGTGGCCGACTTGAGCCTGGCCGAGTTCGTGTCGATGACGAGCATGCCGGAGGCGTCGAAGAGGTCATCGGGGCTCACGGATGTGGTTCCCGCGTTGGCGACGGCAGGGGAGAGGAGGTCGAAGACCAGGGTGAGCAGCATGAGCATGGCGAACCTTGCCACGGTGGCCGCGGCCCTCGTGACCTGCCTCGTCCCGGCATGTCCCGGCCCGACGGGCCTGCCTCCCTTGAGGAGGTCGCCTGACCTGCTTCTTGGTGCGGTAGCCCCTCTCATGACCTTCTGGGCCTCGCCTCGGTTCCTCCAGGGCGTGGCCGTGTCTTCCGTGACGGGAATGCTCATGGTCTTTCCTCCCTCGCGGGTCGGACGTATGGGTCCCGGATCATACGGGGCCAATCTCACCCGGTCATCGCGGCGGACGGACGCGAATCTCACAGTGATGACATCCGGAGGTCACCATGCCGTACGGACCGCAGCGTCCGGTGGACGCGCCGCATGGCCCGCCGGTCGCCTTCGCTTGTGGGCGTTCGGGCAAGTCGTCGGTGCTGTGATAGAATCCACACATGCGCGGGCATCGCCAAGTGGTAAGGCAATGGCTTCCCAAGCCATCATCCGCGGGTTCGAATCCCGTTGCCCGCTCCATCGCGCATCAGGGCCCCGGAAGGGGCCCTTCCCATGTGGCTCGCGACCGGTCGCGAGCCCCGAGGGGATCGAGGTGACCACGACATGGCAAGGATGTCCCGCCCTCTCGCGGAGAGCCTCCTGGCATTCCTCTCTCCTTGTGACCACGACGACTCCTGGCGCGTCCCCTCTTCCGTGTCGGCATCGGCCCTCCTCTCGCTTGCGCTCGAGGTCGGTGGCGACGACCTCACGTTCTTCGATTCGGCGGAGATGCTCATATGGGACGTCGCACGTCATGAGGGATATGACATCCCGCCCTACCCCTTGGCGGGATGCGGAGATGCCCGTGAGTTCCTCTCCGATGCGCAGGTCAGGTCGGTCCCGGCTTGGTATGAGGCGCGCGGGGTCGATGTCGGGGGTGGCGGAAGGCTCTGCGAGCAGGCCTGTCTCATGGCGAGGAACGGCGGCTTCTGGAGGAGGGTCCTGCCCGTCCCTGCGATGGCCCTCGAGTCCGCCTCGGCCCTCGCCCCCTTCCTATGCGAGGCGATCGGCTTCTGCCTGGGTGATGACGACGGAGCGGCCGACCCGACCTTGTTCTCCTGCTGAGACGAGGGCTCTCTCACGGATGCGCCGCGCGTTCCGAGGCGTGACGGATGGGATATGGGGTATGAGTACGGGGGCCGGACGCGGACGCGTTCGGTGAGACGAGCGAGATTCGAGGAGAGATCCGCATGGTGGAGATACCGATGACTGACGAGGAATGCCGTCTGGCCATGAAGTCACTCAAGGCGAGGATCGACAAGTACGCCTCTCTGGTGGTTCGCCAGGGGGCTGCCGTCCAGCCCGGTCAGGAGCTCGTGGTCACGGCCCCCATCGAGGCCGCCGCCTTCACGCGTGAGGTCGTCGAGCAGGGATATGCCGCCGGGGCGGGCCATGTGACGGTCATCTGGAACGACGACGAGCTCTCCAGGCTCGAATACGAGTCATGCCCCCTCGACTACTTCGAGCAGACTCCCTCGTGGAAGAGGGAGCAGCTCAACTCGCTGGCCAAGACCGGCGCTTGCTTCCTGTGGCTCGACGGGTCCGACCCCGACGCGCTCAAGGGGATAGACCCGGCGAAGCCGGCCGCGGCCTCGCGCTCGCGCAACGCCACCTGCTCGGTCTGGCGTCATGGCATGGATTTCGGGGAGAACGCCTGGTCCATAGCCGGTGTCCCGCTCGAGGCGTGGTCACGAAAGGTGTTCCCCGACCTCTCCGCGGCCGAGGCGCAGCTCCGTCTCTGGGAGGCCATCCTCGACGTGTCGCGTGTCGATGGCGAGGACCCCGCCGAGGCCTGGGAGACCCATGACGCCGCGTTCGAGAAGAACAAGCGCATCCTGAACGAGCGCCACTTCGATAGCCTCCATTACGTCTCCTCCAACGGCACCGATCTCACGATCGGGATGACCGACGCCCACATCTGGGAGGGCGGCTCCGCATCCACGGTGAGTGGGACGAAGTTCTTCCCGAACATCCCCACCGAGGAGGTGTTCACGAGCCCGGACCGCATGCGCGCGGAGGGCGTGGTCCACTCGGCGATGCCGCTCGTGCACGCTGGGTCCACCGTCCGTGACTTCTGGTTCCGCTTCCATGAGGGCGCCGTCGTCGACTACGGGGCCGAGCAGGGACGCGAGGTCCTGAGGCATATCCTCGAGACGGATGAGAACGCCGTCAGGCTGGGGGAGTGCGCCCTCATATCGAAGAACACGCCCATCAGGGAGAGCGGGCTCCTGTTCTACAGCACCCTCTACGACGAGAACGCCAGCTGTCACCTTGCCCTGGGAACGGGATTCCCCGACTGCTACGAGGGGGGCTGCGCCATGGACGAGGATGCCCTCCTCGTCCATGGCGTCAACCACAGCCATACGCACGTCGACTTCATGATCGGTGCGGATGACCTCTCGATCTCGGGCGTCACGGCCGCGGGCGAGGAGATACCCGTCTTCGTCCACGGACAATGGGCCTGGGAATAGGACGTCGACCCAGGCGCCGTGAGCCTGCGGTATCCTTGTACCGTGAGCTCGGAGACGGGCATGCGGGACGTTAGCTCAGTTGGAAGAGCAGGAGACTTTTAATCTCAAGGTCGTGGGTTCGAGGCCCACACGTCCCACCACGAGAAGACGCGAGGCCATGGCCGCTTTCCGGCTGTGGCCTCGTTCTGTTGCCACAGGCTGGGTCCGTTCGTGGCAGAATGGTGCGGAAGGCCAACAAGAGGAGCGAATCATGAGTCAGATCGGACTGTCCGTCTGTGGAGAGTGCGGAATCCTGCCAGGCACGAGCGACGCCCTCGCGGTCCTCTCCAGCATCCTCCCCGTCATCATCGTGGTCGCCGTCGTCATCATCGTGGTCGCCGTCGTGATACGCCGCCGCAACGACAAGAAGTAGTCCGCGCGTCGTCCCGCGCCAGTCCTCTTCGAAACAGTAAATGAAGGAGCCAGCATGATCGATCGCTACACCCGTCCCGAGATGGGCCATATCTTCTCGCTCGAGAACAAGTACGCCATCTGGCAGGAGATCGAGGTGCTGGCCTGCGAGGCACAGGCCGAGCTGGGCGACTGCGGGATCACGCGGGAGGAGGCCGAATGGATCCGCGACCACGCCGCCTTCGACAAGGAGGAGGTCGATCGCATCGAGGCCGTCACCAACCACGACGTGATCGCGTTCCTCACGGACATGAAGGACCACATCGACGCCGACGTCCCCGAGGGCACGCCCAAGCCCAGCCGCTGGGTCCACTATGGAATGACCAGCTCCGACCTGGGCGACACGGCCCTTTGCTACCAGCTGACGCAGGCCTGCGATATCCTCATCGATGACATGCGCAAGCTCGGGGAGATCTGCAAACGCCGCGCGTTCGAGGAGCGCGACACGCTCTGCGTGGGCCGCACCCACGGCATCCATGCGGAGCCCATGACCTTCGGCATGAAGTTCGGCAGCTGGGCATGGGAGCTCTATCGCAACTACGAGCGCCTCAAGAGCGCCCGGGACAACGTGGCCTTCGGCGCGATCTCCGGTGCCGTGGGTACCTACTCGTCCATCGATCCGTTCGTGGAGGAGTACGTCTGCGAGCACCTCGGCCTCACGCACGACCCCCTGTCCACGCAGGTCATCTCCCGCGACCATCACGCGTACCTGGCTGGCGTCCTCGCCACCTGCGCGGCGTCCTGCGAGCGCATCGCCACCGAGGTCCGCGCCCTCCAGAAGACCGACACCCTCGAGGCCGAGGAGCCGTTCAAGAAGGGCCAGAAGGGTTCCAGCGCCATGCCCCACAAGCGCAACCCCATCACGGCCGAGAAGGTCTGCGGACTCTCCCGTGTGGTCAAGGCCAACGCCCAGGTGGCATTCGACAACGTGGCCCTGTGGCACGAGCGTGACATCTCGCACTCCTCGGCGGAGCGCGTCGCCCAGGCCGACAGCTTCATCGCCCTCGACCACATGCTCGACAGGCTCACCTTCATCGTGGACGGGCTGGTGCTCTATCCGGCTTCGATGATGGCCAACCTCAACCGCACCCGTGGCCTGATCTTCTCGAGCAAGGTCCTGCTCGCGCTGGTCGACACGGGCATGACCCGCGAGGATGCCTACGCCATCGTGCAGCGCAACTCGATGGAGGTCTGGGGTGACATCCAGCAGGCCCGCGAGGGTGCCTCCCTGAAGGAGCGACTCGAGGCCGACCCGGACTGCTGCGTCACCGACGAGCAGCTCGACGCGATCTTCGACCCGCGCAGCTTCCTCACCCGCGTGGACGTGGTCTTCGATCGCCTGGAGAGGCTCACCTTCGAGTGACGGATGGGCGACCGGGGGAGGCCCCGACCCGTGCCGGGTATACTCATGTGGACGGAACAGGCGAGCGGCCCCTCGGGCCGATCGCGATGAACCCGCTGGCAAGGAGGACCATGACCCATCTCGACTACAAGCCGCGCGGCGTCTGCTCGCGTGCCATCCACATCGACCTCTCCGATGACGGCTCGACCATCGAGTCCGTCTCGTTCGAGGGCGGCTGCAACGGCAACCTCAAGGCCGTGGGCAAGCTCGTGGCCGGCAAGCCCGTCGACGAGATCTGCGACCTGCTCGAGGGCAACACTTGCGGTCCCCGTTCCACGTCCTGCGCCGATCAGCTCACCAAGGGCCTGCGTGCCGCCCAGGCATCCGCGCGGGAGTAAGGCCCTTCCATGACCGACGAAAGGGACGAGACCCGAACAACCGAGAGGACCGCCGCACCCGCGTCCGGCAAGCGAGGGCATCCCTCACTCAATCCGAGCGTCACCAGGCGTGTCGCCATCAAGGGTGTCGCTGCCGCGGGAGTCGTCGCGGTCGCGGCGAGCGCCCTCGCGGGTTGTGGGTCGAACGCCACCCAGACCCAGGCGGCCTCGCCCACGGTGGTCGACTCGGACTCGGCGACGAGCGTGATCGATTCGTATACCTCGGACGGCGTCGACCTGCCGCTCACCCTCCAGGACACCTGGACGCTTCCTTTGGGAAGCGTTCTCCATGAGGGGGAGGGTGTCTGGCGGCCGGTGGTGGGGGTGGGCTCGACCGCGAGCGTCATGGTCTATGCGGGCGCGCTGTCAACGAGCTCCGGAAAGGTGAGCGAGGTGGTCTCCGCTCCCGTCACCCAGGCGTCGAACTATCAGATCTACGATGCGCGCTGCTCGGACGAGGTGTTCTGCTGGACCGAGATCGACACGCTCACCCATGACTGGAAGCTCTATGCGAGCGCCTTCTCGGCAGGCTCGCTCACGGGGTCCACGTCGACGCTCTGGGAGGGGACCTCTGACTATGAGCCGCCCGTTCCCTGCTGCACGGGCTCTCGCGTCATCTGGCAGGTCATGCCCTCGACGTCCGGCACGAAGACGACCGACCACTCCTATGCCTACGTCTGGTCGGTCGGCGACTCCTCCGCCACCGAGGCGGTTGACAGCCCCGGCCGCTTCGCCATCCCTCCCATGGTCTCCAACGGCGTGCTCACCCTCGCCCCTCGCGTGAGGGCATCGGAGGGGACGTACTACGGGATCACCGCCTACGAGGTCTCCGGTGACCTGTCGAACGTCATAGACCAGCTGGTGCTTCCCGCGAGCGTCAAGCCCTTCTCGGCGGTCCGCGTGGGCGAGCGCTTCGCGTTCTCGGTCGAGGCGAACTACAGCAGTGGCGGTCTCCTTTCCAACATGGGGACCTACATCGCCATGGGGGACTCCAAGTTCGTGTCCCTCTCGCGCGAGCCGTTCGCGCCCGTGGCGGGGAGGGGCGACCTCTTCGTCATCAAGAGCAAGGCGTCCTACTTCGCCGTGGATGTCTCCGCCCAGACATACAGCGTGCTCACGGCCTATGACCGTTCCCTCGATTACGGCGAGTACCCCGCGAGTGCGGGCACCGTGGACACCTTCGTCACCTATGCGAGCGTCAAGGACCCGGACACGGGCTACCCTTCGGAGGTCAAGGTGCGCGCCTTCTCCATATAGCGGAAGGACTCGCTGATTGTGGGGTAGACTACTGAGGATGGGTGCGCGAGCGGCACCCTGGACGAACACCACACATGAGGGAGGCCACGACATGGCTTCGGACGCTAAGAAGATCCTGCTAGTCGAGGACGAGAAGGCCATACGCGACGCGGTCGCGGCATATCTTGAGCGCGAGGGCTATTGGGTCCGCAGCGTGGGTGACGGTCAGTCCGCGGTCGAGGAGTTCGAGAAGCACACCTTCGACCTGGTCATCCTCGACCTCATGCTCCCCAAGCTCTCCGGCGAGCGCGTCTGCCGCGCCATCCGCGACACCTCCGACGTCCCCATCATCATGCTGACCGCCAAGGGCGAGGTGGAGGACCGCATCATCGGCCTCGAGCTCGGCGCCGACGACTATCTCATCAAGCCCTTCAGCCCGCGTGAGCTCGTGGCGCGCGTACGCGCCCTTCTCCGCCGCGTCCGTGCGGAGTCCGAGCCCCAGCTCGAGGTCCTCGATTTCGGCGAGCTCGTCATAGACATCTCCGGCCACAAGGTCACGGTGGGTGGCAAGGAGATCGACCTCACCGCCTCCGAGTTCAAGCTCCTCACCACCCTCGCCCGCTACCCAGGCCGCGTGTACACGCGCATGGAGCTTGTCGAGAAGGTCCTTGGCTACGACTTCGAGGGGTACGAGCGCACCATCGACTCCCATGTGAAGAACCTCCGTGCCAAGCTTGGCGACGATCCCAGGGACCCCACCTGGCTCTACACCGTCCACGGCGTCGGCTATCGCTTCGAGGCTCCCGAGAAGCCCGCCGATGACGCGGATGCCGAGGACAAGTAGCCCGGGCCGTGGTCCCCGCAAGGTTCGTCATAGGCAAGAGGGCACGCTCCCAGGACGACGCTGACGCGACGTCCGACGCCGCCAAGGCCTCATGGAACACGGCGCGCACGCAGTCCAAGCCCTCCATGACCTACGCCAGCCGCATGACGCTGTCGTTCGCGCTCACGGCCATCATGACGGTGGCCGTGCTCGTGGTGGTGCTCGCGGTCGTGTGGGAGGGTCAGTTCCAGCGCTACACCCGTGCCAACATGGAGCGGCTGGCCGAGAACACCGCCGACCAGATAGCGGAGAGCTACGACTCGTCAGGCGGTTGGACCGACGAGGTGCTCTCGCGTGCCGAGACGGCCAGCTCGAGCTCGAGTGACGTCGGGATCCAGGTGGTCGACGCCGCGGGGGAGGTCGTCTACGACGACACCTGGGCCGCCTCCTCCGAAAAGGACGAGACGGCGGGGAAGGGCGCCTCGCTTGCGCCCACCGCGACCGATTCCACGGTCTCCGCCTCGATAACCAGCTCGTCCGGCGAGGTGGTGGGTACGGTGCGCATCTGGGCCTTCGGGTCCGACGCCCTCCTCACCAAGTCGGATGCCGCGTTCAGGACGAACTCCTATGGCGCCATCGCGGCCGCGGCTGGCATCGCGGTCATCCTCGCGTGCGTCATCGGCGTGTTCGTCTCGCGATCGCTGTCCCGTCCCATCCAGCGCATAACCGCGACCGCCTCCCAGATCAGGAACGGCGACCTCACCGCCCGGACCGGTCTCAAGGGGTCGGACGAGATGGGCCAGCTCGGCGAGACGTTCGACGACATGGCCAACTCCCTCGAGAAGGACCTCAAGCTCGAGCATCGTCTCACCAGTGATGTGGCCCATGAGCTCCGCACGCCCCTCATGGCCATGCTCGCCACGGTCGAGGCCATGCAGGATGGCGTGCTTCCCACCGACGAGGAGCATCTGGAGACGGTCGCCTCCGAGGTCAGGCGACTTTCGCGTCTGGTCGATGCGATGCTCCAGCTCTCCCGTCTCGAGAACGGCACCACCGCGTTCGAGCCCGTCGAGACCGATGTGGTGAGCCTCGTCCGCGGAATCGTCAGCGCCCAGGAGCAGCTGTTCGCCGACCAGGGCCTCAAGCTGCGTTTCGCCGACGAGACACCTCACAAGGAGGCCCGTGCCGACGTCGACCGGGACATGCTCCGTCAGGCCGTCATAAACCTGATGAGCAACGCCATGCGCTACACGCCCGAGGACGGATGGATCGTGGTCACCGTCTCAATCGACAAGACGGACGTCCTCGTGAGCGTCTCGGACACCGGAATCGGCATCGCGAAGGAGGACCTGTCGCGCGTGTTCAGCAGGTTCTGGAGGTCGGATGCCAGTCGCGAGCGCGTGAGCGGGGGTCTCGGCGTGGGCCTGTCCGTGACCAAGGAGATCATCGATCGTCACCACGGCTTCATCTCCGTCGAGTCGGAGCTGGACAAGGGGACCACCTTCACGCTCCATCTTCCTCGCGAGCATCGGACCATGGCCACCCAGTCTTCCTCTACAATGGAGGGCTGAGGCCCGGGGAGTCATCCCTCGGCCTCGCGGCGTGCGCGCCGCGAAAGGACATGCAGGCACTCGTGCGGGGAGGCTTCTTCGTGGCAGACTTGGGCATGCGTCCGGACTCTCATGGCAAGGTCCGAGACATCTATGACTGTGGTGATGATCTGCTCATGGTGGCAAGCGACCGCCTGAGCGCGTTCGACTTCATCCTGCCCGATGAGATCCCCCATAAGGGCGAGATCCTCACGCGCATCTCGGCGTTCTGGTTCCGCAAGTTCGCCGACCTCGTCCCCAACCATCTGGTCTCGATGGACGTCGCCGACTTCCCCGAGCGCTACCGGTCTTATGCCGACTATCTCGTCGGCCGTTCCATGCTGGTGCGCAAGGCCAAGACCATTCCCATCGAGTGCATCGTCCGTGGCTATCTCACGGGCAGCGGCAAGAAGACCTACGACGAGGATGGCACGGTCTGCGGAATCCATCTGCCCGCCGGCCTGACCGAGGCCTCCAAGCTCCCCGAGACCCTCTTCACGCCCTCGACCAAGGCCGAGCTCGGCGACCATGACGAGAACATCTCCTACGAGCGCTGCTGTGACATCGTGGGCACGGACGTGGCAAGCCAGATCCGCGACCTCTCGATCAAGATCTACGAGGCTGCGGCCGAGTACGCGGCGACGCGCGGCATCATCATCGCCGACACCAAGTTCGAGTTCGGCATCATCGACGGTCGCGTGACCCTCATCGACGAGTGCCTCACCCCGGACTCAAGCCGCTTCTGGCCTGCCGAGGGGTATGCGCCCGGCCACGTCCAGCCCAGCTACGACAAGCAGTACGTCCGTGATTGGCTCAAGGCCAACTGGGACATGCAGGGCGAGCCGCCCCATCTCCCCTCGGACGTCATCGAGGGAACCTCGAAGCGCTACCAGGAGGCCTTCGAGATAATCACCGCGAACGCGTTCAAGCCCATGAAGGAGAGCAATGTCCCTGCGTAACCCCCTCAAGAAGGATGAAGTCGAGACACCCCAGGCCGCGATGCCGACAGGCATGGCCAAGAAGAGCGCCGCAAGGGCCAAGCCTGCGCGTGAGGCCGCTCAGACCGTGCGCGCCGCACCGGCGTCGGCCAAGGGCAAGCCCGCGGTGGGCCGCAAGGCCAACCCTGCGATGATGTCCAAGGAGGAGAAGAAGGAGTACCGCCGTCAGCAGCGTGACGAAGAGGATCGTCTCTCCATCTGCACGAACATCATGCTGCGCTCCGACGAGGAGTACAAGAAGCGCCGCCGTCTGTGGTGGGTGCTCCTCGTGGCGGGCCTCGGCATGACGGCCCTCTCCTGGGTCTGCATGTTCGTCATCCCGTCTGCGAGCTCCGACCTCTCCACGCCGGCCGGCATGGCCGCCATGGTCTCGCTGGTCCTCGCCTATGTCGGCATCATCGGCGCCTTCATCTTCGACTTCGTCAGGATCCGCCCCCTTCGCAACAAGATGGAGGCCGCGGCCAAGGGGCTCACCGAGAAGAAGCGCCAGGCCATCATCGACGAGGACTATGCCGAGGCCGAGAGGCGCAGGGTCGAGAAGGAAGCCCGCAAGCAGGCCAAGCGCAGCAAGTGACGAAGGCCCGAGTCACGCAGGAGAGGTCCATACCATGGAGAACAACGTCGATTTCGATCCGCATAGCCTGCCTCTGGACATGTCCCGGGACGACCTCGAGACCGCCCTCATGGAGATGCTCGCCTCGCCCAGCGTCGTCAGCAGCCACCGCATAGCGGACGCGTACTCACGCCAGGACCTCTCCGACACCGTGGTCTCCACGGGCGAGGCCGATGCCTGCGTCATGAGGGCGGGTGACCCCGGCGAGGCCTATGCGCTCGGCGTCGCGATGGCATGCTGCGGCAGTCAGCGCTTCTGCGCGACCGATCCCAAGTTGGGTGCCGAATCGGCCGTCGTCGCCTGCGTGCGCCGACTGGCGTGCGTCGGTGCCACGCCGGTTGCGGCGACGAGCCAGCTCATCCCGTCCGGTCATGACCTCGCCGCCTCTCGTCCGGCTCTCCGCGAGCTGCTCGCGGGGGTCACGGGCGCATGCCGCGAGATGGCTTCCCCGGTCGTCGATGGCGACATCCTTCCGTGCGGCGACGGCTCCAAGGACGAGTGCGGAGCTGAGGGCGACCCAGGGGTCTGGGTGAGCATGGTGGGCAGCCTTGATGACTGCGACAAGGTCGTCGGGAAGGGCTTCGTCACCGAAGGCGACATCATCGTCATGGTGGGGGAGACCGCCGATGAGCTCGGCGGGTCCCAGTACCTCCACGTCCGTCATTCCGTCGATGCGGGGGCCGTCCCCCAAGTCGACTTCGAACGCGAGCGCGTGGTGAACGACGTGCTGTGCCAGGGAATAGACGCGGGCCTCATCCATGGGGCACATGCCTGTGGGGAGGGAGGGCTCGCGGTCGCCCTGGTGGAGTCGGCCGTCGTGGGAGGTCACGGTTTCGTCGTGGCGCTCGATGATGACCTCGACCCGGCTTCCTCGCTCTTCTCCGAGACGCAGGGTCGCGTCATCGTGACGGTGGACTCCGAGCACTCCGATGACCTGGCCGACCTTCTCGACGCAACCGAGGTGCCCTATACCGCACTAGGCGCCGTCCATGGTGATCGCGTGCGCATCGATGACGAGCGTCAGCACACTCTCATCGACCTGCCGCTCGAGCAGGTGAGTGGCGCTTACGACAGCGTCGTCGACTGAGAGACCGTTTCGCGCGGCAGTCAAGGCGTGTCTGATGCTAGAATGTTGAGCCACGCCCTCGTAGCTCAGGGGATAGAGCACAGGTTTCCTAAACCTGGTGTCGGCGGTTCGAATCCGCCCGAGGGCACCATAGAAAACAGCAGGTCAGACGTCAAAAAGGCGTCTGGCCTGTTTGCATTACTTATGTTCACAACCACGATTTAGGACCAAATTAGGACCACACTGCCCTAGTCGGTGCATCCGTCCACCTCGCCGAAGCCGTGCGGACGTACGTGCGGAGCGTCCTGGACGACCTCGTTCGGGCTCGGTCATGGTCTGGACGTGCATCGGTGGAATGTGGAAAGACGATATATGTCTAGCGGCCCTAATCCGCGAGGCTTGCCGTGGACGAGGCCACAAAAGACCCCCCCCACGGGCGGGCGTCATGCGACCAACTCGCGTCGTCCACGTCTGCCATCCTGCTAGTGATCGCATGAGGCGTCGGCGCGTGGTCGGCTGCGAGAGTCGGACCCTGAGAATAATCTGGTTCGGGGGGGGACGGGCGCTGGGCTGCGAGGCTTGCCGTCCTGCACAGAATGAAAGACCCCCCGTGTGTCGGGGGACGTGTGCCGCGTCGCGTCTCAACAATCGAATGTGAGTCCATGAGAGTCACAAACCCTCAAGTTGTAATTGAGGGTTCTGCTATCACATATGTGGAAACGGTGTCTACAGTTTGTGGCGCTATGCCCACGGGATTGCTTCGTAGGGCGGGGGAGGGTATGGCCCCCTACCTCGTGCAAGCCGTCAGAATCGTTTCTAAGACGAGGTAATTACGTTCAAGCATAGTTTGTCGTGACGTTGCGAGACGTCGATTCACACGTCGTTTCATTGGCTAGTTGCCGGATATGGGACGATGTTCGGAATCTGGTTCCCTGTCGTGCCCACCATCCACCGCGCCCCTACCGATCAGCTGAGTCATTGTCGTGCCACTCCTCGAACCGTGCCACGCGCCCCGCGCCCTGCTCGGCTTGCATCCTGTCACGCGCTATCAGTGAGTTGAGGTATGCCGTGGCCGTGGTGGCCTCGTGCTTGCTTGCCCATGCCAACCACTCCGCGTTGTCCTCATAGATGGACACGTTCAAGACCTTGCGCCCCTCCGCCATGGTGCCGCCTCCCGCGTCGCGTCCGGTAACGTCGTGCCGAGTGTACCACCTGGGCTATAGGAAATGTGGGAAACGTTATGGGCGGACAAGCAAACTAGCAGCAAAGATGTGAACAATCCAAACCGCATAATGTCGGTTATACTTGACATAATATATATTATCACGGATTCAAACCGCATATTCTGGTAGGTGCGGCGCATATCGGGCTTTCTACCTGCGACTATGCCACAAACACCGAATGTCGAAAACTCCGCGCCACATAATCCGTAACCTAGGCGCGCCCGTCCCGTTGATGGTACCACGGAAGAACGACCCGCCCTCAGTCGATAGAGGACGGGTCGCCGTTGGTTGTGCTTGTCCTTATGCTAGACGCTCATCGTCACGCCGTGATGGTCCTCCCGCGTCGGCTTGACCGTCCGCTCGACGAGCTTGCCGTCCACCACGTCGGTGTACAGGCTTCCAGCGTGCAACTTAATACCGTGGTTCTCTGGCCTGTAGCTAGTGCACGTCCAAAGGTCCTTATGTAGGTACTCTGAGTCGGTCGTGAGGAAGTATCCCCCATCCGTGTCTGCGGACCCCGGTTCGATGGGCCACTCGTCACGCTTGAGCAGCTCACCATCCACCGCGAACAGGACATGTCCAGCGAACGTCTCGCCCGAGAGCACGTCGTCCACCCCCTTGATCGCGACACGCTCGGCTGCGTCCAGCTTCTCCATAGCCGTGAATCGGCTGTCGTGGATGATGATGCCACGCTCGGCGAGTCGGTCCGCCATGTAACGAGCAACGCGGTAGTTGGCACCCGCCGAACGTATGTAGGCGCGGTACGCCTCGCCTTCGTCCTCCTTCGAGCAATCGGCGTCCAGGTCCTCCTTGCGGCGGTAGGGGGTCTCGCTCATGACCTCCTCGGCTCCAGCCCTCGCCCTCTTGAACACGTCGAGCATTCGTTCCTTGCACCGCTTGACGTCGTCCTCGGGGATATCGGTACCGTCCCACTCGGCTATGTCGGACCTCTTCTGGTTCGCGCACACCTTGGAGCACTCTTCGAGGGTGCGTCGGACCTCCTCGTCTATCTTCGTTGCGTCGTACAGCTTCTTCTTGAACATGTTCGTACCTTCCTATCACGTGTCGGTTGTCCAGGCTCGGGAGACCTCTCCCGCGCCGCCTATCTGAGTGGTGAGCGTCCGGGTGTCAGCAGACCGTGGGGTCCGTCCAGGACGAGCGGTATCGCATCACGTCCACGGGTGGTCGAGCCGTGTCGGGCCTTGAGCACGTCGAGGCGCTTCGTCGTCATCCCGCCGACCGAGCAATCGTCGTCGCCCTTGCGGATGACGAGGGCGTTTACCGAGCGGTACGGGATCGACCCCGCCCCCTTGAAATCGACGAGGGTGGGCGGCTTCTCGTCGGTGCGCCCGTCGAGTCCAGCCTTGTTAAGTTCGGCCACCGCGAGCACCGCGACGGAATGGCTCTTGCCCATGTGCATGACCGCCTTAGACACGACCTGCTCGGTCGCGTACTCGTCGAGCGAGCGCAACTCGGTTGAGGGCGGCTCTAGCTCGTGCAGGTGGTCGATGACGAGCAGGGCCCCTCCACCGTCGTTCGCAGCTGCGAGATCGGACGAGATCCCGTCAACCTCGTCCACCGCTAGGACGTCGTCATACAGTGCGAGGTAGTCGTCCAGGTGCAGCTGATAGAACTTGTCCATGGCCTTGGACATCTGAGTGAAGTAAGAGTCCGCGTCCCTGAGAGCGTTTCCGTAGGCGAATGAGTCGCGGTCGCAGTACATGACTGATATCATGCTGAGTACGCGAGCGAGCACTTCGTCGTTGGGGAGCTCGGTACTCACGTAAATGGTCGGGTGCTTGTGGATTGCCGAGTACAACGCTATCTCGAGTGCGAGCGCGCTCTTCCCCTGGGCGGGTGCTCCACCGAGAAGCGTTATACCTGGCTCCAACCCTCCACCTAGCATGGCGTCGAGCGGCTCGAGCCCCGTCGGAATCGGCCTGGGCCTGTTGCTGAGACGAGCCAGTATCTCTTGATAGTTGGTGTTGCATGCCACCTCGAGCGGCTTGATGGTCCTGTCAATCGTGAGGTGTCCGTTGTCGAGCGTGCGGCACCTTCCGTACCCGTTCCTCTCGAGCCAGCGGTAGAGCTTGTCTTGGTTCTCCCACGTCAATGCGGGTAGGTTCCGGTAGCTCCGATACTCGTCGTACTCGCCGCTGATTATCCCGTCCACCTCCTCGTCCGTGTGAATCACGTCCTCGAGGTATTCGTAGTCGAACAAGGCGTCGTCGTGGGCCTTCACCGCGTCTTGGTCCGTTGGGTTGGCGCGCTCGTGATCACGTGCCTCGTCCACCCTAGCCGCCGTCTCTTTCATCATCTCGTCGGTGATGTCCCTCACCGACTCGAACATCGTCTCGCGTAACATCTAGATGACCTCCAGCTGTAATGAGAATGGGTTCCCCTCGTCGCCGCACGCCGCGCCGCTAGGCGCGAGCGTAGCGGCTTCTTTAACCTCTTGGTTATTTGGGGTGTCGTTAATGGGGTCTATCGATATGGGTTGGGTGTCGTTAATGTGCTTTAACGCACCTAGTCCATCACTCGATAATGGGGCGTATCGAACTACCTCCGATAATGGGTCGTATCGATACCCCTCTTTATTTCCATGCATATCGTCACTAGTGGCCATCCACCACCACGTCCGTATGTCGAGCTTTCCGACGTCGGTCTCCTTCTTGACTATCACGCCGTAGCGCTCCATGTCGGCGAGCCACCGCCTCACCGTGGTGGGGGAGGTGGATGAGGACTCGGCGAGCTTCTCGACGCCGGCGCAACAATAGGGCGTCGTGCTCCTCGAGTCCGCGACGTGCATCCACGACATGAATGCGAGCGCGATCCTCGTCCGTGCGTCCAGGCGTGGATGAGTCCCGTAGTTCCGAGATATGACCTCGGCGAGGTGGGCGGCACCGTTGGCGTCAAGCGTCCCGAAGTGACCGTCTGTGTAACCGCGTCCCATGGCTAGTCCGTGATTCCAGCGAGCTCGAGGATCTTGTCCGTCGGGAAACGGTAGGCCCTGCCAATCTTGGTCGCGGGAAGTCTCCCCTCGCGGGCGAACAGCTGGACGGTTCGGTAGTGGATGCCGAGAATCGACGCCACCTGGAGGTAGTCGAGAGTGGCGGGGAGGTTCTCGACGTCGGTCGCCTTGATTGACAAATGTTCAGTATTTGATTCCATGAGTGTTGCTCCCTATCTGATAGACGTTAGTAATCGCGTGGCCACGTCTACAAGATAGAGAGCAAGGGTCATAAACTATATGTGATTATTTGAAGCGACAAATACTGTCACTTCTAGTCCGAGCCGTCTGCTTCTTTCGACTCGGTGTCGCTATCGGTTTCTATCTCCTTTATTTTGTCGAGCATTTTGTAGATAGCCTTCTCCATTAGCCTTCTCTTCTTGTAAGTTAACGGATGTTGGTTAATTCCTATATACGTCCTGTCGTCGCTGAACCAGTTTCCAGTCGTTGCCATCCAGACTCTCTCGTCCAGCTTTTCGTTCCATCCGAGTAGGTAGTTCGGGCTTACGTGCAACACCCAACATAGGTCCCCGAGATCCTCGAGCTTCGGTAGGCTCTCTCCGCTCATCCACCTGCCAAACGTCCTATCTGATACGTGGAGGATAGCCGCGAGCTGTTTGTTGGTCATCTCCAGTTCCTTCCGAGCCTCCGACGCTCGGTTGGCAAATGTTCTCCTCGTGCTGTATCTATTGCCGTATTCTGAAACCTCAACATTGAGTCCGAGGGCGTCACTTGTGCGCTGCTCCCTCTCTAGTTGCTCTTGAGGTTTCCTGAACTCTTCATAACCGTAGATGTCCGTGTCCGAGTCCGTCTTCGGCTTACCAGCGGACCCGACCTTCCGACCTCTTCCCTTACCGTTCGACATGTCACTCACACCCAATTGAGCACGCGATCTCGTCCGCGGTTACCCCGTAAACAGCTGCCAACTTTCTAGCGTGGCTAATCCTCATGCCGTCCGTGCGTCCGTCCTCCCAATTACGTATCGCCCCGGGCGTTATCCCCGTGCGCCGCGACACCTCGCCGATGGTGAGCCCCCTCGAGGTCCGCATGTCCATTAGAGCCGTGGTCGAGCTGATTACGTTGTCCATTTCCTCTCCCTTTTCCGTTTTCCACACGTGACCTATGCGACGCTCGAGCCATCCACGCGGGCCACGTCGCACATAGAAACCCTCTCCCCCATGAGGTCGCCCATTAGCTCCATGGCGTCCCTCACTGCCTTGGGGTCGGCACTTGCGTAGGTGTTGAGCGTGAGCGAGGTGTCTGAATGCCCGAGCACCGAAGAGACCGTCTTGACGTCCACCCCCGCGGCAATCGCCCTCGTCGCGAACGTGTGGCGGAGGTCATGGAACGTGACGGCTCTTCCCTTCGTGCCGACGAGCAACGGTTCGCTCGGTCCGTCCCCTGTCTTCTTCGGGTGGACGAATCTGCTCCATTGGACACTGAGCCAGTGCGGGTCGAGCCACGTCCGCGGCTTCTCATCCACCGACTTGAGCCCGACGTCGATTGGAGAGCCGACTACGAACAACTTCCCCATGGCCCTATCCGTGGATGAGACGCCGTTCGCGAGCAAGACCTTCCGCATGTCGGACTTGCGGGCGTCCAGGACTCGGGCGAGACCGCCCGTGATGGGTATGTCCCGCTTGCTTGAGAACGACTTTGGCTGCTTTTCGAACGTCCCTTTTGAGGTGCGTCCGATCACGTTGCACACGTGGATGAGTCCACCCGTCGCGGCCCCATCGTCGTCGCGGGCGATGTCCACGTCCGACCACCTGAGACCGCACACCTCCTCGGCCCTCATGCCCGTGTTGAGGGCGAGCCTCACACCGACCGAGAGCGGGGTGTTGCCCATCTCGTCGAGCATCGTGTTCAACCTCTTGACGCCGTCCGAGTCGAGCGAGTTCGGGTCGAGCGGTTTCCTGCTTGGTAGCTCGATATCGTGGCACGGGTTGAAATTGATGTCGCCTGTCTGAACTGCGTATTGGCACGATTGCCTTAGCAGCCTGTAGGCTTTCGTGACCGTTTGGGGTGCGTAGCCCTCGCTTGTGAGGTGCTCAACCCATAGCTGAACAATCTTGAACGTGAGTTCGTCCAGGCTGCGACGCTCGAGACCCTCCGAGACGTATTTCGCAGACTGCTTATAGCTCGATATGGTGGATATGGATACCTTGCCGAGCTTTTCTTTGTGGTCTATGAAAGACGCGACATAGTCGGGGACCAACATGCCCGCATTGATGCCGGTGCTCTTGACCGAAGCGACGTCGGCCAGCACCTCGGCCCTCCACGCCTTGAGCTCATCTTTGGCGGCTGGCTTCCCGTTGTTGTCAGACCGTCTGCACGGTATCGAGGACTGCTTCCGAATCTTCTTAATGATCGTCCGCTGTTCGCGCTTCTCCGCGACATACTTCGTGTCACTCTCGTCCAGTGTCCGAAACGATAGAGTCATCCTCCACCGCTTACCGTTCTTTGATACGAATCCGTCGCTTAGGGTCTTGAGCGACTTGTCGTCTGCGAGCTCCAGTAGGACGTCTCGAGCGACCTCCGACGATGTATTGCTCATTTCGCCTACCTCAATCACGATGCCAAATGGCCGTGGAAATTAGGACCAAATTAGGACCACGGCTACCACTAGGTACATGATGCCAATAGTTATCAACACTGTCAATGGCTTATATATATGCAGGTAGATGACAAAAATCTTGTGCAAATTACTCATGTGCGATTACCACGAATTATCAAAGTTCCAAGATTCCTAAACCTGGTGTCGGCGGTTCGAATCCGCCCGAGGGCACCATAGAAAACAGCAGGCCAGAGGCGAAATGCCCCTGGCCTGCTCTCGTTCGAAGGCTCACCGACCGAGGCCCCTTTCTCGCGATCTCGGCCAACGGCGTGTGCGCCTCAGTGAAAAACCCTATAATGCAACTACCGATTTATGATATTTTCTGGAGACACATTCGTGGGAAGTATGACGAGCGGTTCCATCCAAAGGCCACGGCTTGTCTATCTGGACTGGCTACGGGTCGCCGCGACCATGACCATCATCGTCTTCCACTTCAACGTCATCGCCCATGACTCCGCCGTGGCCAGGGGGATACCGATTCTGGAAAGCGCCCTTTTGCCGAACACGTTGTTTGGCGTCAACACCGGAGCCGTCGCCGTCTCGGTCTTCTTCATCCTGTCCGGCGCATCCCTGATGTATGTCTATGGCGGCTCCGAGGCACTTCAGATCAAGACGTTCTTCAAGAAGAGGCTCCTAGACATCTTCCCTCAGTACTACGTGGCATACGTCTCGGTCGTCCTCTTCTACCTTCTGATCAACAAGAGCTGGGCGGATGGAATCCCCGCATGGAAGTTCATGCTCACCATCATCGGGATGGACGGCTATTCGGGCATCTTCGGTGGGGTTCTATATCCGAACTTCTACCTGGTCGGAGAATGGTTCGTCGGCTGTCTCCTGCTTCTCTATCTGGTCTTCCCCATCATAAGGAGGGGAGTCATCTCCTCGCCCATGCTGAATGCCGCTGGCATCGCGGTCGTGGCAGTCGTCGGGTATCTCGCCTCCAGGAGAATCTGGCCCGATCTCGATCCCGCTTGGTATGCGACCTCCAGAGTGGTCGACTTCTCCATCGGTATGTACTTCATCGCCTATGTGAAGCGGCCCTCGGGACGTCTCGCCTTGGGTGGGGCCGTGATGTTGGGGCTGCTCTCCTTCTCGAATATCATCCCGGGCACGATCTCGATGACGTGCGCAGGCGTCTCCTGCTTCCTGCTGTTCGGTTGGCTTGCCTCGCTGGTCAGGAACAAGACCGCGAACGAAGCCGTCCAATCGGCTTCTAGGCTCTCGTACTCCGCGTTTCTGGTGCAGCATATAGCCATCGTCTGGGTCATCGAGAACGTAAGCTATCCCGTCGTCTCGATAAGGACCGAGACCCTACTGCTACTCGTCATCTTTGCCATCATCACATCGTGGAGCCTGCTTGTCAGGCGATTCGGCAACCAGGTCAAGCATGTGCTGTCGTCGGGCATCGATGGGATAAGTGGAGGGATTTCGAAGGCGGTGGGGAAAGATGACCGTGTCCCCAGCCATCTGAAGGGGTAGGGGTGCTGCGACGTCATCCGCCTGAGGAAACTACCGCTTGCTGAGATGAGCCCGCGAAGGGGCATGGGCCGCCGGCAAAGGAAACAGGCCGGAGGCGATGAGCCCCTGGCCTGTTCTCGTCCGTATGAGAGGTGCGGATTCCTCTATTGACCGTCTCCCGTGCTCGTGGCCGCAGACGTCGATGCCGATGTCGTGGCTGACGGGGTGCTGGCTGACGAGGTCGAGGCCGACGTGGTCGGGCTGTATGCGGGCTTCGAGCCCTTCGAGATGGTGATCGTGATGGTTGCCCCCTTGGCCTGTGAGCCGGAGGAGGGCGACTGCTTCATGACCGTACCCGACGAATAGGAGTCGCTGTACTGGGAGTCGGCATAGGCCACGGTGAATCCGGCGTTCTTGAGGGCCGAGACGGCCGAACTCTCGGACTGGCCCACCACATCGGGCACGTCCACGCTTTCCGTACCCTTCGAGAGCTGGTAGGTGACGGTATCGCCGGTCTTCGCCGTGGAGCCGGAGGCGGGCGTCTGGGATGCGACGTGGCCGTTGTCGACAGAGTCGGAGAAGACGGAGTCTCCCGCCTGGCCCTTGAGCCCCACCTTCGTGAGCGCTGCCTCGGCCTCGGAAGGCGTCATGTTGGAGAGGTCGGGTACCGTGACGTCAGCCGCGGGTTCGGCGCCCTTCGAGATGACGAGGTTGATCTGCGTCCCCTTCGTGGCGGTCTTCCCGGAGTCGGGGTCCTGGTCGATCACCTTGCCCGAGTCGACGGTGCTCGAGTACTCCTCCTTGACGGTGCCCTGCTCGAAGAAGTTGGTGTTGTTGATGGTCGTGATCGCGTCGTCCTTGGTGAGTCCGAGGAGGTTGGGGACGGTCTGCGTCGACGAGCCTGAGCCGAGCACGTTCATGGCGATGGCGACCGCGGCCACGACTGCGACGACGGCGCATGCGATGGCGATCGCGATCTTCTTCTTGCGCTTCTTGCTCGCCTCCTCGGCCTCCTTGGCGGCCGACTTCGCCGTGGTGGCGGAGCGGGCGGAGATGGGCGAGGTGACGCGCGGCATGGCCTGGGTCCCGCTGGACATCTGCTGGGTGGGCGAGGCCGACAGCATGGTGGTGGCCTCGCCGATGTTCACCACACGACCGGCCAGGTAGTCGGTGAGGGCGTGACGGAGCTCGTCTGCGGTCTGGAAGCGGGCCGCAGGGTCCTTCTGCATGCACTTCAGGATGATGCTCTCCAGCGTGGCGTCCACGTTGGGGTTCACCTGGCTGGGCGGCACGGGGATCTCGTTGACCTGCTTCAGGGCGACGGCGATGGCGTCGTCCCCGTCGAAGGGGACCTTGCCCGTGGCGGCCTCGTACATGACGATGCCGAGGGAGTAGAGGTCGGACGTGGGGCCGAGCTCCTTGCCCTGGGTCTGCTCGGGGCTGACGTAGTGGGCCGTCCCCAGCACCGAGTTGTCGGCGGTGAGGTGTGAGTTCTTGGCGCGGGCGATGCCGAAGTCCATCACCTTGATGTTGCCGTCCGGCTGCACCATGATGTTCTGCGGCTTGATGTCGCGGTGGATGATGTCGTGACGATGGGCGACGGCGAGCGCCTGGCAGATCTGGCTGCCGATCTGGGCGACCTTCTTGCAGTCGAGGGCACCGTGCTTGCGGATGCCGCTCTTGAGGTCGGTCCCGCGCAGGTACTCCATGATGATGTAGTAGGTGTCCTCGTCCTTGCCCCAGTCGTAGACGCCCACGATGTACGGGCTCTGGAGCGCGGCTGCGGCCTGTGCCTCCTGCTTGAAGCGGGCGGCGAAGCTTGGGTCGGCGGCATACTGCGGAAGCATCGTCTTGATGGCGACGGTGCGCCCGAGGACGTTGTCCAGGCCACGATAGACCGTGGCCATCCCCCCGATTCCGATCTTGTCCTGGACCGTGTAACGGCCCCCGAGCACTCTACCTGCCATATCCTGCTCCTGTCCACTCGTGCCTGGAACCCTCGCGGGCACCGCACGTCCTCTCGCCTGTCATGTCCGCCGCATCGGTCCGTGTGGGACCGTGCCTCCCTGTGACGTCGGGGGTGCGGACTCGTGTCCCCGACCGACCTCTTCTCGTCATGATGTCGTCGACCCCTTCGCCTGGACGGCCAGGGACTTCGAGAGCACCTGGCCCGCCAGCTCGGCGGCGAGACCCTCGATGTCCGCCCCATCGCCCTCGACGCAGACGGATATCGCGAGGGTGGGGGAGTCGTACGGCGCGAAGCCGATGAAGAGCGAGTTGATGGTGTCGGACGAGACCTGCGCGGTGCCGGTCTTGCCCGCGACCTTGGTGCCCGAGACCCTGGCGGCCGTGCCGGTGCCCGATTGGACGCACTCGAGCATGGCCTCCTTGACCTGGTCGGCGGTGCTGGAGGAGACGGCCTGTCCGAGCGAGCGCGGCGAAGTGGTCGAGGTGGTGGCGCCCTCGGGCGAGAGCACGTGGTCGACCACGTAGGGGTTCATGGCGACGCCGCCGTTCGCGATGGCCGCCGCGGTCACGGCGTTCTCCATCACGGTGGTCTGCGGGCCGGCCGGGCTGCTGTGCTCGCCCACGGGCTGCCCGCAACCCGCCCATGCCGTCTCCCACTCGGTCATCTCGCCGGCGTCAGGCATGAGGGAGTTCACGCACGAGAAGTCCTGTCCGAGCTTGGTGCCATAGCCGAACGCCTTGGCATAGCTCACGAGCTGGGAGGAGCCCACGCTCGTGGCAAGGGGCGCGAACACGGTGTTGGCTGAGTATGCGAGGGCATCCCTCAGGGAGAGCGTGCCGAAGTCCTTGTTCTTGTCGTTCGTCACGGTGGCGTTGCCGATCTCCATGGAGGCCGGCGCGTCGTAGGTGGAGTCGAGCGTGGCGATGTTCGAGTCGAGAGCCGCCGCGAGCGTGATCACCTTGAAGGTCGAACCCGGTGCATAGAGCGACTGGGTCGAACGGTCGACGAGGTTGCCGCCGGACGTCCCGCTCGAGATGATGTCGCCGATCTGGTCATAGGAGTAGGTGGGTGACGAGGCCTTGGCGAGGACCGCGCCCGTGGACGGGTCGAGCACCACGATGGCCCCCGTGTACCCCTCGAGGGCGTCCTCGCATGCCTGCTGGATCCCGGAGTTCAGGGTGAGGACGACGCTGGATCCCGGTTGCTCGACTCCCGCCAACGAATACAGGGCGTTCTGCCACGTCGAGTAGTCGGCGTGTCCCGTGAGGGTGTCGTTCATGGTGGACTCCACGCCCGTGGTCCCGTACTGGGTGGAGAGGTACCCCACGGTATGGGATGCGAGCGAGCCCTCGGGATAGGTGCGCACATAGGTGCCGTCCGCCTGCTTGACGGATTCGGCCAGGGTCTTGCCGTCCGAGGTGATGATGGCACCGCGCTGGACGTATGCGCTCTTGGCGATGGTGTGGTTGTTGTTCGACATGCTCTGGTAGTCGGAGGCCTTGAACACCTGTATGTAGGTGAGGTTGGCGATGAGGGCCGCGAAGAGGATGGCGAAGAAGGTCACGAGGATGGTGAGGCGACGGCCCAGCGCGACGCGACCGAGGACCCCGGACTCGGGCGTGTTGAGCCCGAAGTGACCCTTGGCGTGCGCCCCTTGGACCACAGGCGTCATCCTGCTGCCGTCGGCGCTCATGGCCATGGCGCGGTCGGTGCCGGTGCCCGTCCCGTCCATGATGGCGCCACGTCCCGTGGCCTGGTCCCCCGCGCGGAGGAGAAGGCCGACGATCATGAAGCTCGAGAGCAGGGAGCTGCCTCCCTGGCTCATGAACGGAAGCGTGACGCCGGTGAGGGGCAGGAGTCGTGTGACGCCGGCCACGATGAGGAAGGCCTGGAACGAGATGGACGCGGTGAGGCCCACGCTGGTGAACGCGGCCATGTCGGACTTCGCCCTCGCCGCGGTGGTGAAGCCCCTCACCGCGAAGAGCACGAAGAGGATGAGCACGGCGCTTGCGCCGAGCAGACCCATCTCCTCGCCGATGGCGGAGAAGATGAAGTCGCTCTCGACCACGGGGATGAGGGTGCACATGCCCTTGCCGATCCCGGTGCCGACGAGTCCTCCGTCGGCGAGCGAGAAGAGCGACTGCACGATCTGGAGGCCCGAGCCGGAGGCGTCCGCGAACGGGTCGAGCCATATCTGGACGCGGGTGCGGACGTGGGAGAAGAAGTGATAGCAGAACACCGCGCCTATCGCGAGCAGCAGCAGGCTCACCAGGACGTAGCTCACGCGTCCCGTGGCGACGTAGAGCATGATCACGAAGATGGTGAAGAAGAGCAACGCGCTTCCCAGGTCGCGCTCGAAGATGACGACGAGCAGGCTCATGCCCCACATGACGAACATGGGCAGCAGCATGCGCAGGCGCGGGATGGCGAAGGGCCCTATACGGTGGGAGGTCGCCGAGAGCATCTCGCGGTTCTCGGCGAGATAGCTTGCCAGGAACAGCACGATGAGGATCTTGGCGAGCTCGCCGGGCTGGAACGAGAGGCCACCAACGCTGATCCAAAGCTTCGACCCGCCGATCTCGGTGCCGAAGACCATGGGGATGAGCAGCAGGCCCACGCCGACGCATCCGATGGTGTACTTGTAGCGGGACAGGTCGTCGAGGTTGCGGACGACGGCCAGCACGACGACCATGGCGCCCACGCTGAGCAGCAGCCACATGACCTGGTTCATGGCGAGGTCGGGTGCGAGGCGTGTGACGAACGTGATGCCTATGCCTGAGAGCACGAATACGATGGGCAGTATCGCGGGGTCAGCGCCAGGTGCCAGGAAGCGTATGGCGACGTGGGCGGCGGCGAATGCCGCGCACAGGGCGATGGGGACCGCGAGCGACTCGACCGTGAGGGCCGTGCCGGTGTTGACTATGTACATGGCATAGAAGAGCAGGACCGGGATGGACCCGGCGCAGAGCAGCAGGAGCTCGGTGTTCCTGCGGGACCCCGCGGTGTTCCTCCTGACGGCGGCCGGCATGTCACTCACCACCCTCGGTGGCGGCGGGCGCGGTCTCGACGGTCGTGTCCTGCGTGGTGGCCGCCTCGGTCTGACCCTGCTGGGCGCTGCCCGCGGTGGCCGCTGCCTTGGTCTTGTCCGAGTCGATCTGCTGACGGTACGACTCGACGGCCTGCTTGGCGGAGTCGATGCTGTCCACGGTGATGCCTTCGGAGAGCTGACGCTGCGTGACCTCGGGGAGGTCGGCGACGGAGACGGACGTGGTCTCGGAGAGATGCGAGAGCTTGAAGCCGAACAGCGTCGCATCGACGCCCTGGTAGATGCCCACGGTCCCGAGATTGTTCCCCACGTACCAGGAATTGTTGATGAAGAGGGCGGCACAACCGCACACGACGACGAGCGTCGCGAGGACACCCGTGAGCCAGCCGATCACGCTGCGCCTGCGTGCGCGCCTGCGCGCGTCCTCGCGGCCATCGTTGATGATGTCCACGGCGACCACGGTCACGTTGTCGTGCCCGCCCTCGGCGAGCGCGTCGGAGACGAGCGCATCGACGCATTCCTGCGGGAGCGCGCATGAGACCGCGATGGCCTCGATCCTGCTGTCGGCCACCATGCTCGACAGGCCGTCGGAGCACAGGATCACGCGGTCGCCCTTCTCGACGTCCAGCGTGAAGTGGTCGGCGTACATGTCGGGGTCGGAGCCGAGGGCGCGGGTGATGATGGAGCGGGAGGGATGGACGCGTGCCTCGTCGGCGGTTATCTCGCCCGCGTCCACGAGCTCCTCGACATATGAGTGGTCGTGGGTGATGCGCACGAGCGTCCCGGCATGCAGGAGGTAGACGCGCGAGTCGCCCACGTGAGCCACGGCCATCTTGTCGCCCTCGAAGTAGACGGCCGTCGCGGTGCAACCCATGCCGGGCTTGCCGCGACCGTCCTCCGCACCGTCGATGACGGCGACGTTGGCGGCCTCGACGGCGGCACCGAGGAGCACGTCGTCGGCATGGATGGGGGCCTTGTCGGCGATGGTGTGGATGGCTATCGAGCTCGCCACCTCGCCCGCGGCATGGCCTCCCATGCCGTCGCACACGCAGAAGAGCGGGGAGCGGACGAGGAACGCGTCCTCGTTGTGGCCGCGCACGAGTCCCACGTCGGAGCGGGCACCCCACGACAGCTCGGTCGTCCCTCCCGTGTCGACGTCGGCACCCACGCGGGCGTTCACGTCGATGGTCGCGGGATGGATCGGCTCAAGGTCCTGGGTCCTGTCGGCCTCGGACTCCATGTTGGCGTCGAGGTCGTCGCCCTGGTGGGAATCGGTCATATGCGAGGCGTCGCTCATCGGCGGCTCACCCTCATGACGGCGTCGCCCACCTGCACCTCGTCACCGTCACGAAGGGTGATCGGCTCGGTGAGGGGCCTTCCGTTGACGAGCGTGCCGTTGGTGGAGTTCATGTCCTCGAGCACGAGGGCGGGACCCTGCAGCGTGAAGCGTGCATGCGTGGCCGAGACGAACGGCTCGTCTATGACTATGTCCGAGTTGGGGGAGCGGCCCACCACGACGGGGCCGAGCATATCGACGTGGAGGCCACGCAGCGCGCGCGGACCCTTCTCGACGTCGACGCACCAGATGGCGGGGTCCTTGCGCTGCCCCTTGACCAGTCCGATGCCCGTCCTCATGACGGCGAACAGGAAGATGTAGAGGAGGACGACGAACAGGATCCGACCTACGAACAGCACGAGGTCGATCATTCTATCCCTCCCGGAACTCGAGGTTTATGAGCCCGAGGGTGACGAGGTCACCGTCCCGCAGGATGCAGTCGTCCACGTCGACGTTGTTCACGAGTGTGCCGTTGGTCGAGTTGAGGTCGGTGATGTGCCAGCTGCGACCGTCATAGGCGAGCTCGGCATGACGACGCGAGATGTTGGGGTCGCGAAGGACGATGCCGCCCTGCGACCGCTCTCGGCCGATGATGGTGCGCGGCGCGGTCGCGGTGAAGGTGCGGCCGCTCTGACGGTCGATGAGCATGCAGGTGGCGGCAGGGCTCGAGGCGGCGGCGGATCCGGCGGCCGCGACCGCGGCACCTGCCCCGGCTGCGGCCTGGGCGCCATAGGGGTTCACGAGGGGGACGTTGGCCGACTCGCGACGCTGCGTGGGCGGCGTCATGGGGCTGGCCGCATGGGCGGCGCGGGGCCTGGGCGCAGGGGTCGGAACGGCCGGCTCGGGATATGCGACGGGCTGGGGCTCGGCCGCGACGGGCTGGGCCTGGGGGGCGTACTGCTGCTGAGCGGCCTGCTCGTAGGCGTCGAGGACGACGTCCTGAGGCATCACGTCCAGGCCGGCGTCCGTGCCGCCGGGTGCGGGAGCCGCGGTCGGGGTGATGACGGGCATCTCCTGGACGGGCAGGGGCTTCTCGGAGAAGGGCTTGTGGAAGCGCGAGCCGTGTGACCCCGCCGCCATGGGTGCCGCGGCGCCTCCCATGCCGCCGGTGTCACCCTTGGCCGTGCCCATGAACTTCGACTCCTCGTCGCGGAGGCGGTTCAGCGTACGGACGTCGACGTTCTCGGCGAAGACGGAGAACTTGCCGCTCTTGAGGGAGGGGTCGACCATGAAGCGCACCAGCGGTGAGCCGACGAACGAATAACCGCGGCCTTGCGCCTGAGCCTCGATGAACTGCGAGGTCTCGCGCGTGAGCTGGGAGTAGAGGGGACGCATGGACATGTCGTCGTCAGAGGAGACGAGGATGGTGTAGAGGGCCGGGGCGGTGTCGACGCCATCGATGACGAACGTCTCGTTCTCCATCTCGTGAGCGGCCTTCTTGGCGAGCTTCTTGAACGAGAACGGAGCGGTATAACCCTGGGGGCCGTCACCGAACACGCTTCCGACGCGATCCTCGAACACGTTAAGGAAGTTCACGTCAATCATCCTCCAGACGAGCGGGCGGCAGACCGAGCGCCACCATCACGACGACCACAAGTAACGAAAAGAGTACCGCAAGACCAAGTGGCACCCAGCTAGGGGACACCCATATACCGCCATTCTCCACTCGCGACGCGATCACGTACCCAGCGATGACGATGCCGGCGGCCAGAATCTGACCGGTGATCGCGAGGCCACGCGACTCGCGGCGGGCGAGGACGGAGGCGACGCAGGCGGCCACGCCTGAGGCGCACGCCACGACCCACCACGTGGGATGGGACAGGCCGGACGTCACGGCATCGGCCACCGAGCCTGCCGAGAAGGACGAGGACGTGGCGGCAAGCACCACGTGCTGGAGCAGCCATCCGAACGCCCCGGTGGTCGCCGCCTCGACGGGGCCGAGCGCGTAGCCGGAGAGGGGGGCTGACAACTCGGGCATCCCGATGGCGGCAGGGGCGAGCAGGGCGAGCGAGGCGGGACGGTCCCTGCGGCCCACGAGGAACCACCATGCGAGACAGGCGACGCCCAACCCGAGGCAGAGCAGGGTGGTGGAGGAGTCCCCGCCGGCGAGTGCGATCGCCACGACGAGCTCGACGAGTACGAGGGCGCAGCCGAGGGCCGGCACGAGGGCACCTGCGAGTGCGAGGATCGCCGCGAGCGCGAGCAGTGGCATTCCGGTGGCTGCGGCGACGCCGGGGGCGAGCAGTGCGCCCAACCAGCCGCAGGCGGCGGCCGTGGTCAGGCGCAGCAGGAGGCCGGGGAGCCACGGGGCCCTCTCCGAGAGGGGCGCGTGTGCGAAGTCACGCCACTCGTCCGACTCGGTCTCGTCGTCCGTCACCTGCCCAAGGAGCGTCGCGATGGAGGCCCTTCCCGCCGAGCGGTCGCCCAGGAGGGGACAGACCGCGTCGGCGAGGTCCGCCACGGAGGTCGTGCGGTAGGACGCGTCGGCCTCGAGGGCCCGTGCGAGCGCATCGGACACCTCGGGATCGACGTCGTGGTCGATGCTCGAGAGGGGACGCGCCCCGTGCCAGATGGCCTTCTCGGACGCGTCGGCGGTTCCCGCGGAGAACGGACCCCTGCCGACCAGGGACTCGTAGCACACGACGGCCAGGGAGAACACGTCGCATCTCTCGTCCACGAGTGCCCCGTCGAGCTGCTCGGGAGGCATGTATCCCACCGTCCCGCCGCGCGCGCCCCCGAAGCCGGCAGCAGACGCGAGCGTCGCCATGCCGAAGTCCCCGAGCTTGACCGCGCCGGAGCGGTCGATGAACACGTTCGCCGGCTTGATGTCGAGATGGAGGACGCCGTTGTCGTGCGCGAAGGTGAGTGCGTCCGCGAGCGAGGAGAGCACGTGCGCACACTCGTCGTGGGTGAGCGTGCCGCCCTCGACGCGTGCCAGGAACTCCGCGAGCGTGATGCCGTCGACGTATTCCATGACCAGGTAGGCCATGCGGTCATCGGCCTCGAAGTCGAACACGGTGACGATGTTGGGGTGGGCCAGCAGGCATGCGGTGCGTGCCTCGCCCAGCGCCTCGTCGACGCTCGACGTGGCCGCGGCTCCTGCCGCCGGTGTGAGTGGAAGGCACTTTATTGCCACCCGGCGTTGGAGGCGGGTGTCCCAGCAGACGAGGACCTGGCCGAATCCTCCCGTGCCCTTCCTCTCGATCACGCGGTATCGACCGAGGAGGAGCGGGTCGGGGACGGGGTCGCTCACATCGTCGTAGGCATCACCATCGGCCCCCATGACGGGGTCGGTCCATGATGACGTCCGTTGGCTTCGCTTGTCTCTCACGGCTGGTCTCGTTTCTGGTGTGTATGCCGCGGGTCCCCGCGCCGTCTCGTCTGGCGACTGCCACCCATTCTATCGTTGTCAGGACGGCGATGTTAGTGGTAGCATGCATCGTTACGCGGGCGTGGCGGAATTGGCAGACGCGTACGGTTCAGGTCCGTATGGGGGCAACCCCATGAAGGTTCAAGTCCTTTCGCCCGCACCATGAACGCACGAGGGTCGTCGCAACCAATCGGTCGCGGCGACCCTCTTCGTTCGGCGAGGTCAGGTCTCGTCAGATGGTTCCGCCCATCATCCCGCGCTGCGTGTCCCATTGACGTTGCCCGAGGGAGCCGTGCCGCCGCCGAGTCCGCCCGCTCCACCTCCCATGGTCCCCATGGAGCCTCCCATCCCCGAGGAGCCTTCGGTCGAATGGGCGTCATCCAAGGTGAACTCGTAGGAGGCGTCTCCCACGGAGAGCGTGTAGGTGCCGCCCTCCTCCATGCCGGGGGCACTCACGACGACGGACTGGAACTCCTTGGTCGCGGTGACGCTCGCGAGCCGCGTGCCGTCCGACGAGGTGAGCGTGACGGTCGTGCCGGCCTGTGCGACCGAGTCGAGTCCGTAGATCACCGAGCCCTGGGACCCCGCCGTGAAGCCCGTCGCCATCCCGGCCGAGCCGAGGGCGACCACGGTCCCGCCGTCGACGGTCGCGGAGGAGTCATAGTCGAGGGCTCCGTCCCCGGACGAGGTCGGACCATACACATAGGTGGTCCCTCCCGTCACGGAGATGGTCCCGTTCGAGTCGATCCCGTCGCCCGACGCGTCGACGGTCACGGTGCCCCCTGATATGACGACCGAGGGCGTCCCGGTCGAGGTGGAGGCCGTGGCCGACGGCGTCGTCGAGGCGGCGTCCGGACTCGAGGTGGCATCGGGCGACGTGGTCGCATCCGAGCCGGGGTCCGAGGATGCATCCTCGTTCATGGTCCCGTCCTGTGCCGGGCCGCGCGTGTCGCCGGCGCCTCCGAGGCCGCCGGTGTTGCCGACGGCGTTGGCATCCCTGCCGCCCATGCCGCCCATCCCGGTCGTCGTGGAGCCGGAGCCGTCGGTGGCGTTGAGGCCGTCGTCGGTCGAGGCGACGCTCACGTCGCCGCCAGATATGGCGATCGCGAGGGACTCGAGCCCCTCGTAGCTGTGGGTGATGTCGATCGTCCCGGCGGAGACGGTGAGGCTGGCGTCGGCATGGATGCCGTCGTCACCTGCGGCCTCGGTCAGCGTCCCGCCCACCATCTCGAACGTCGAGGACGCGTCGACGCCGTCGGAGGTGCTGGTCACGTCGATGGCCCCGCCGGAGATGTAGACGAACCCTTTCTCGTCCGTCTCGGTGTTCTCGGAATGGATCCCGTCCGTTCCCGCGACGAGCGTCAGCCGGCCGCCGCCCACGCGCACGCTGTCCTTGCCCGAGAGCGCATGCTTGGCGGCCGTGACGGAGAGGGTGCCGCCGCAGACCTTGAGGTCGTCCTTCGACACGATGCCATGCCCCGTGGCGGACGTCACCTCGAGCGTTCCCAGCCCGTTCAGGGTCAGGTCCGATTTGGAGAAGACCGCGCCGTCCACGTTGTCGTCGGTGGTCTGGACGTAGTCGGACGTGGTCGCCAGCGAGTTGGTCGAGCCGTCGGCGGTGGTGAGGAAGACCTTGTCGGCCGTCATCACGTAGATCGCCGCGCTCGTGGAGGAGAAGACGGACGCGCCGTCCAGCACGATCTGGACCTTGTCGGAGTCGCCCGCCTCGACGACGACCTGGCCGTCGGTGAGGGTCCCGCTCAGGTGATACGTGCCCTCCTTGGTTATGGTCACGGTGTTCCCGTCGACCTTCACGCCCGACCCGGAGACCTGCGTGGCGTCGTCTGCGAGCGTCACGTCCGTGGACGACGTCCAGTCGGTCTCCCAGTCGCGGTCGGTGAACATGTCGTCTGCGGAGGCAGTGGTCGTGGTGGTGGTGGCTGCCATGGTCGTGGCTGAGGTCGAGCTGGCGTCGCCCGCCTGGGCACATCCGGAGACGGGGAGTGACGCCGAGACCATGAGGGCTGCCGCCAGCGCGACGGCGCTGCGACGTCCGTGGGTGGGTGCTTGCATGTGGTTCACGTCCTTCCTCGGGCTCGCCCTGGCTAGAGCTCCATCACGCTCGTCGGCATGACGGACGAGCTGATCTCGAGATTGCCGTTGCGGCATCGCATCGCGTCGATGAGCGCACGCTCCGACGAGGCGTCACGCAAGGTGACCTCATAGGTGAGCTTGCTGAGGCTCCCGAGGTTGGACGTCCTGACGGACGTGAGGCGCGAGCTCGTGGTGTAGGTGGAGAGGAGGTCGTCGAAGACGCCGCCGTAGTCGAGGTCCTCGGGGACGGTCACGCGAAGTACCTTCTCGAGCTCGTGGCCCTTCTCGGCATGGTCGCACCAGAGGCCCCCCAGGACCATGGCGGCTCCCATGACGACCGAGAACAGCGCCGCGAACCCGAGGTAACCCATGCCCACGGCGAGTCCCGTTGCCATGGAGACGAAGATCGCGCAGATCTCGCGGGCGGTGCCGGGGGCCGAACGGTACCGCACGAGGGAGAAGGCCCCGGCGACGGCCACCCCCGCCCCGAGGTTCTCGCTCACCATCATGATGACCACGGATGACGCGGCGGGCAGGAGCGCCACCGTGACGGCGAACCCCTTCGAGGAACGCGTGCGGTACGTGCAGACGAAGGCGAGGAACACGCCGAGCGCGAGCGCGCACAGCATGCTCAGGCCGAAGTCCGCGATCGTTATGGAGCCGGTCTCGCCGTAGTAAAGGCTGTCGAAGATCTCGTCAGGCACTGAGGGCCTCCTTGGTCCCGTTCATCATCTGATAGGCACGGCCGTACTTGGAGAAGCCGGTCGGGAACACCGCGAGCTCGTTCAAGGTGTCCGCGAGCCAGAGGGGCATGGATCCCGCGGCCTTCACCTCGAGGATCGACCCGCCGCGGGCCAGGACCTCCTCGCCGGAGGGTGCGACGTCCAGGTCGAGGTCATGGGTTCGCCAGCGGACGTCATCGTCGAAGGTGATCCGCAGGTCGCGATCGTCGGTCGAGTAGAACGCCTCGCGGTCGTAGCTGAGGTACATGACGGGCGACAGTCCCTGGTAGAAGTCGAACGCATAGGCGAGCTCCCGGCCGATCTGTCCTTCCCTCACGAGGAGGGACGGATGGGCGAGGGCGGTCCGCGCGGCGGCGTTCGTGAGCTCCACGCGACGCTTGTAGACCACCTGTCGGTACTTCTTCTTGAGCTCGAGGAAGACCATGCCATCTGGCCCTGGCATACCGTAGCTGCGGAGACGTACCTTCTCCTTGTAGGCCGGCTTCTCGAGCGACCTCCTCACGAGTCGATGGTCGGGGGTGTCGAGATAGAGGTTCAGGATGCTGCTGCGGCCATGCTCGTCAGGTGTGATGCGGTCGCCGATGCGATGCATGAGGCGTGTCCTCGTCGGACCGTCCACGAGGTACTTCACCTCATGTCGTTCGAATACGTCGGTGGACATTGCTCTCCTTGCATACGAATAACGAATGTAATGGGAGAGTAAGGTCCGACGCGGAAGCGAAGCTGAAATGGGGGGCCCGTCTCCACCGACGAGCAGACGATGCGCACAAAGCCAGAGGGCCGCTCAGGTGTCTGAACGTCCGCTGACACGTGCGTCCTGATGGTGCGGACGACACATGTGAGGGAGGGGGCCACGACCGAAGCCGTGACCCCCTCCCTGTGTGACCCTTCGGGTCGTCGTGTCCGTCCCGCTTCGGTCGGCTATGCCATGACCTTGCGTATCTTCTCGCGCCCCGCCTCGTCGGTGAGGGCGATGACCTCGTCGTGGTCGATGAGCATGGTCTCACCGTTCGGCACGATGATCTCGCCGTTGCGTTCGACGGCGATGACCACGGTCTGGTCGGGGAGGGTGAGGTCCTTGAGCGTCGAGCCGGACGCCGTGGAGTTGGGCCTGACCTCGATCTGGACGATGGCGTGGTCGTCACGGCCGAGCTTCATGAGGGTGTAGACGTCGGTCACGTCCATCTCCTCGCGGGCGAAGCGGGCCATGATGTCGGCCTGGTTCACTCCCACGTCCACGCCCATGCCGGTGTTGAACATCCACGAGTTGGTGGGGTTGTTCACGCGGGCGACCACGCGACCCACGCCGTACTCCATCTTGGCGAGCATGGAGACGACCAGGTTGACCTCGTCGTCGCCGGTCACGGCCACGAGGACGTCGGCGCGGAACACGCCGGCATGCTCGAGGGTGGCGGGGTCCGAGCCGGAGCCGGCCGTGATGGTGCAGTCGGGGCACTCCTTCTCGAGCTTGGGGAGAAGCGCGGCGCGGTTCTCGATGATGCTGACGGTCTGACCGTCGGAGGAGAGCAGCGAGGCCAGGTAAGAGCCGGTCTGGCCGCCGCCCACGATGATGATGTTCATATGGGTCCCTTCCTACTCGGCCATGCCGAGCATGGTCTTGAACTTCTTGGTGGCGCTTGCGGCGACGGCCGCGTAGATGATGTCGCCATGCTTGAAGATCGTGCCCTGCGTGGGGATGAAGGTGTCGTTGTCGCGCGAGATGGCGACGACGTTGACCTCTCCCACGGCGGTTATCTCACGGACGGTGGTGTCCTCGAGCAGGCTCGGGACGTCGGCGCGCACGATGGTGACGTCTCCGGACCCGACCTCGAACACGCCGTCGAGCTCGTCATAGGTGAGCAGCTCGCAGGTGCGCGTGATGCCCCACTCGGTGGTGGATATGGTCTGGATCCCCAGGCGACGGTACGTCTCGGCCTTCGAGAGGTCGTAGAGACGGGCGATCACGCGCGGCACGCGGAAGACGCTCCTGGCGATGTGCGCGACCACGATGTTGGCCTCGTCCGAGGCGGTGCAGGCGATGACGGCGCCGGCGCGATCGATGCCGGCGGACTCCAGCACCTCACGGTCGAAGCCCACGCCCACGACCTTCTCGCCAGCGAAGTCCTCGCCCAGGCCCTTGAAGGTCTCGGGGTCGCGATCGATGGCGGTGACGTCATAGCCCTGCTTGCTGAGCTTGATGGCAAGCCCGGTGCCCATGCGCCCGAGTCCGACGATGATGACGTTCATTTCACACCCTCACTATTCTGCCGACGCCGACGCCGGCTGCTGCTTCGTATTGTGATGCTTGCGGACGATCGCCTTGCGGCACTCCTCCAGGAGGAGCACCACGACCGGCAGCAGGCAGAGGAACCCGTAGTCCGCGAGGTTCAGCGGGCACGTGTGGAAGACCTCCTGGAACGGCGGGAACACGGTGATGAACACGATGAGGCAGATCTCGAAGATGATGCCGATGTTCACCTGCCTGTTCGAGAAGAGGCCGATCTTGAAGACCGACTGCTCCTCCGTGCGGCAGTTCCAGACCTCGCCGATCTGGGAGAAGACGATGGCGGCGAGCGCCATCGTGGTCGCGCGGACGTAGACGGAGTTCAGGTCGTCGCCGACGCCGAAGAGCTGCATGCCGGGAACCCATCCCGCCTGGATCTGGGCGAAGAAGTAGGCGGCCATGGAGGAGGCGGCGCCGAGCAGTCCGTACCAGAGGAAGGCCTTCCCCATGACATGCCTGTTGAGCAAGGGCTCCTTGGGGTCACGAGGCGGCTTGTCCATGACGTTGGCCTCGGGGGGCTCGGTGCCCAGGCCCAGGGCCGGCAGCATGTCGGTTCCCAGGTCGATCGTGAGTATCTGCATCGTGGTGAGCGGGAGGGGCACGGCGCCGCCGGAGAACAGGTACACGGCGGAGGGTACGGCCTCGGGCACGTTGGAGTTCAGGATGTAGAGCATGAACTTGCGGATGTTCGCGTAGACGGCGCGTCCCTCCTCGATGGCGGAGACGATCGAGGCGAAGTTGTCGTCGGTGAGGATCATGTCCGCGGCCTCCTTGGCCACGTCCGTCCCCGTGATGCCCATGGCGACGCCGATGTCGGCCTTCTTGAGGGCCGGGGAGTCGTTGACGCCGTCTCCGGTGACGGCCACGATCTCGCCCATCTCCTGGAGGTTGGAGACCACGCGGAGCTTCTGCTCGGGGGCCATGCGGGCGAAGATGACCTCGCCGGCAAGGGCGTCCTTGAGCTCGTCGTCACCCATCTTCTCGAGCTCGAGACCCGAGATGACGCGCGCCTCGTCCGTCTCGACGATGCCGATGCGCCTGGCGATGGACTCGGCCGTGAGGCCGTAGTCGCCGGTGATCATGACCACGCGGATGCCGGCACGACGACACTCGGCCACGGCGTCGGCGACCTCGGGACGAGGCGGGTCCGCCATGACCTCGAGGCCCACGAACGTGAGCTCCTGCTCGATGGTCTCGGGGGTGTAGTCGCTCATGGAGGAGGGGATCGAGGCGTCGTCAGGGCTGATGGGGCGGTACGCCACGGCCAACACGCGCAGGCCGTCCTTGGCATAGCCGTCGTTGGCCTCCATGATCTGGCGGCGCTGCTCGTCGGTGATCTCGCGGACCTCGCCGTCCACGCGGATCTTGGTGGAGAGGCGAACGACCTCGTTGGGGGCACCCTTGCAGAACGCGAGGCGCTTGGCCCCGTCGATGGGGGTGCGGAGCTGGTGGATGGTGGTCATGCGCTTGCGGCGGCTCTCGAACGGCAGCTCGCGGACGCGCGGGGTGTCGAGCTCCTGCTGCTTGGGGTCGATTCCCGCCTTCTGGGCGGAGACGAGCAGGCACGCCTCGGTGGGGTCACCCAGGACGGTGTAGCGCTCGCCCTCGTTCTCGGGTTCGAGCAGGCGGGCGTTGCTGCAGAGGGCGCCACCGGCCACCAGCAGGCGGAGGTCGTCGTCATCGGCGGCGGAGAAGGTCCTCTCGCCACTCCTGACCTCGCCCTTCGGGGCGTAGCCCACGCCGGTGACCTCGTACTCGCGTGCGGCGGTCCAGAGGTGGTTCACGGTCATCTCGTTCTGGGTGAGCGTGCCGGTCTTGTCGGTGCAGATGACGCTCGTGGAGCCGAGCGCCTCGACCGAGGAGAGCTTCTTGACGAGGGCGTTGCGCTTGCTCATGCGCTGCACGGCCATGGCCAGCGAGAGCGTGACGGTGGGCAGCAGCCCCTCGGGGATGAAGGCGACGATCATGCCGAGCGCGAAGATGAACGACTGCGCGAGGGCGTTGTGCACGAAGAACGCGTCGAGCACGAAGAAGAACACGCCCATGCACAGGGCGAACAGCGTGACCTGCTTGGTGAGGCGGTCGAGCTGCTTCTGGAGCGGGCTTGCGGCCTCCTCCATGTTCTGGGTGAGGTCGGCGATCTTGCCGAACTCGGTGTCCATGCCGATCTTGGTGACGACGGCGCGGCCGTTGCCCTCGGACACGGACGTCCCGGCGAAGACCAGGTTGGGGATCTCGGCTGGGGTGAGGTCCTCCTCCAGGACGGCGTCGGCGGTCTTGCGGACCGGGTTCGACTCGCCGTTCAGCGTGGACTGGTTCACCTGCAGGTCGCTCGAGGCGACCAGGCGGGCGTCGGCCGAGATCTTGTCTCCCTCGGCGAGGAGCATCATGTCCCCGGGGACGAGGTCCTCGGCGAGGATCTTCTGCTCGGACCCGTCACGCAGGACGTTCACGTAGGCAGGCAGCATCTTCTTCAGGGCCTCGGTGGCCTTCCCGGCGCGGTACTCCTGCCAGAAGCTGAAGACGCCGTTGATGATGTTGACCAGCCACACGGCGATCCCGAGCTCCGGCATCCCGGCGAAGAACGCGATGAAGCCGGCGACCCAGAGCAGGATGGCCATGAGGTGCGTGAAGTTCGAGAGGAACACCACGACGGGCGACTTCTTCTTGCCGCCCTGGATGAGGTTCTTCCCTGCCTTCTGCTGCCTCTTGGTTGCCTCGTCCTGGCCCAGTCCACCCTTCGAGGAATCGAGCGCCTCGAAGACCTGGTCGCAGGGGAGCTTGTGAATCTCGTCCATCGTTGTGGTGGACGATACGGGCTTCGACTCTTCCAACTTGCGGCCCGTCCTTTCTTCCCTTGTCCGACGGCCGCCGACGGGCGACCGCATCCGCCTGAATCGCGGACACGGATGAAGAGCTTAGATTCGCTTCAAGAAAAGGGAAGGGGGTAACTGGTATCTCAGTTCGAGATGAGATAAGTGCTGGTAGATGGCCATAAATGACCTTTATGCCGCCTTAATGCCCAGGCTCTCTGACGTGCCTAGGCCTTTCCTTCGTCATCGTCATCGTCGTCATCGAAGAGGCCGCTGAAGATGCCGTCCTCCTCGTCGGGGGACTTCTCGTGGTTGAAGTACTGCTTCTGGCCACGCCTCTCGAGGATGAATGCGATGAGGAGGAACAGGAGGATTCCGCCGAAGAAGAGGACCGCGATGCCGCCACGCGTGCCGAAGAGCCAGTCGATGATGTCCATGTGCTCGTTCCTCTCCTTGCGTGGCGTGCCGTGCTCGACCCCATTCGGAGCCGGTCATTGTGGGCGACTGTGGCGGGTATGGGCGAGGTGAGCCGCATGTCCCGACCGGGAGCAGCCACAAGTATATACTTGGCTGCTAGTCGCATGGCAAACGTTCAGACATCCCCCGACGCGGAGTCGGGGCGGCAGAGAGGCATCGGTATGCTCGACATCAAGTACGTCCGCGAGAACCCAGACGTCATCGACGAGGCCATGGCCTCGAGGAACGGCAGCTGGGACCGTGACCGGTTCTTCGAGCTGGACGAGGCCCGTCGCTCCGCCATCGCGGAGGTGGAGAAGCTCCAGGCCGCTCGCAACGCCGCCTCCAAGCAGATCGGTCTGCTCATGCGTGACGGGAAGACCGAGGAGGCCGAGGCCGCCAAGGCCGAGGTCGCCAATGACAAGGAGCGCATCGCGGCCCTCGAGGACGAGCGCGCGCAGGCCGAGGGCGACCTCACCGACCTCATGAGCCACATCCCCAACATCCCCGACCCCTCGGTGCCCAAGGGCAAGGACGACACCGAGAACCCCGAGGTCCGTCGCTGGGGCACCCCGCGCGAGTTCGACTTCGACGCCAAGGCCCACTGGGACCTCGGCCCCGACCTCGGCATCATCGACTTCGAGCGTGGCGTGAAGCTCGCCGGGAGCCGCTTCTACCTGCTGGGTGGAATGGGTGCCCGCATGGAGCGCGCCCTGATCAACTTCTTCATCGACGAGCATTCGAAGGTGGGCTTCAAGGAGTGGTGGCCGCCCGTCATCACCAACCATGACACCCTCTATGGCACGGGCCAGCTCCCCAAGTTCGAGGAGGACCTGTTCCATGTGGAGCCCGACATGTACCTCATCCCCACGGCCGAGGTCATGCTCACCAACATCCACCGCGACGAGACGCTCGATGGTGACAAGCTGCCGCTGCTCTACACCGCCTTCACCCCCTGCTTCCGCGAGGAGGCCGGCAGCGCCGGACGCGACACCCGCGGCATCATCCGCGTGCACGAGTTCGACAAGGTCGAGATGGTCAAGTTCGCCAAGCCCGAGGACTCCATGAACCAGCTCGAGTCCATGGTGGCCGAGGCCGAGCACAACCTCCAGGTGCTGGGTCTCCCGTACCACGTGGTCACCCTCTGCACCGGCGACCTGGGCTTCTCCGCGCGCAAGTGCTACGACCTCGAGGTGTGGCTGCCCAGCTACAACAACTACAAGGAGATCTCCAGCTGCTCGAACTGCTGGGACTTCCAGGCGAGGCGTGCCAACATCCGCTATCGTGACCCGTCCGAGTTCAAGGGCACGCGCTACGTCCACACGCTCAACGGCAGCGGACTGGCCGTCGGCCGCACCATGGCCGCCATCATCGAGAACTACCAGAACGCCGATGGCACGGTCACGGTCCCCGAGGCACTCGTCCCCTACATGGGCGGCGTCGAGGTCATCAAGCCGGAGGACTAGGACCTTCCGGGCATATGGGAACACCCGGGATCGCCGGTCGTCTCATCAGAGGCGGTCGGCGATCCTCTCGTCCGGGTGACGTGGTGATAGGGGTGCAACCTCGGTTGCGAGCGTGCCGCAGAAAGGCCCCGCAACCAATAATTGCGGGAAAATGCGAACTAGAATAGGTGGTGTGACTCGCACCGCAACCAGCAGGATGGTCCCGACAACAGACCAGCGGACCGAAGGGAACCATCATGAACGTCGACATCGCCTACCGACTCTCCAAGCTCCGTCGCGAGCGCGGGCTGTCCCAGGAGGGGCTGGCCGAGAAGCTCGGAGTGAGCCGCCAAGCCGTGTCCAAGTGGGAGCGTGCGGAGTCCTCGCCTGACACGGACAACCTCATCGCCCTCGCGGACATATATGGGATGACCCTCGATGGCCTCCTCAAGGGGGACCCGGAGTGTGCCGACGAGGAGGACTCCGGCGCCACGGCTTCCGGGGATGAGTCCACGCCCGAGGACGGCGCCGCGCCAGAGGACGGAGCCACCGACGGGGGAGGTGCCGATTCCGGGGACGGCACGGACGCCTTCTTCGGACATGATGCCGACGACGGCGGCGACCATGTGCACATGAGCCTTCGCGACGGCATCCACGTGCGTGACCATGACGGCTCGGAGGTCCACGTCGGCTGGGACGGCATACACGTCGATGCCCCCGCCAAGGGCGATAAGGTCGACATCGACAGCTCGGGCGTTCACGTGAACGACCATGACGGCCATGACGTGCACACCAACGACGACGGGTCGGTCGAGGTGGACGGCAGGCGCTACGCCAATTGGAGAGAGGCCAAGGCGGCCCTCCATGAGCCTCGTCATCGCAGTTGGATGAGCCGCTTCCCCTATGGGGCCATCGCGTTCGTCGGCTTCATCTGCATGGGCGTGTTCGCCGGGATGTGGAAGGAGGGCCTGATCGTGCTCTTCTCCGCTGGCGTGTGGGGCTGTGCCGCGGAGGTGGTCGATGCGTTCTCGGGCGGTCGCTCCGCCCGCAAGAGGCGTGCGTCCGTGACGGCCCTCATCGGTGGTGCGTTCGTCTTCGCGTTCGTCGTCGTCGGACTCCTGTTCGGCGCCTGGCATCCGGGCTGGGTCCTCATCCTCATCGGCATCGCCGCGTGCGGGATCGTGAAGGCATGCTGGGCTGTCGGCAAGGGCGATGACGATGGGAGCGAAGGGGACCCTTCCGAGGAGGACGGGGACTAGGCATCACTCGTAGTTCGCGCGGCTCCTCGTCATCTTCGAGACGGCGTCGGCCACGCCTCGTGCCACGGCATACATGAGCCCGCCCTTGGCCGGGCCCCAGTCCACGGGATGGTCAGCCACCATCTGTCGTGCCTCGGCGATGACCTGCGCGCCCGAGCCCGCCTGGAACGCATCGGCCCCGGAGACGGGAAGGTTCACGTAGATGTCGGCGGCCTGTGCGTAGAGACGGTCGAGTTGGAGCGACCCATAGGAGAGGAGCCGGTTGATCACGTCGATCGCCGATGGGTTGGACAGGGGTGCCTGATGGCGGATCATGCCCACCCCGACCACGGCATCGACCAACGTGCGGTCGAAGAGGGGCGTGGGGAGGTTCAGGCGACAACCACCATCCATGAGCACGTGGCCGGCATAGGTCGTGGGGGAGATGGCCAGCGGATATGATGCCGATGCGGTGATGACGCGTGCGAGGTCAAGGCTCTCGTCCACGATGGTGGTCCACCCGTTGCCATCGGTCTCGAAGAGCTCGGGGGTCGCCGTGAACACGACGATCTCCCCGGTGAGCTGGTCCACCGCGGGAATGGCAAGTGGCATCACGAGGTCGCCGAAGCCCGATACGCCCGCGTCCTTGAGGACGATCCTGACCTCGTCCTCTATGACCGACGAGGGTATGGCCCCGAGGTCGTTCACGACCTTGGCGGCCGCCATGACCTTCGATCCCTTGAGCAGGCCCTTGTCGACCACCCTTTGGTCGAGCTCGAGGAGCAGGTCCGCGATCCTGCCGGATGGCAGTCCCGCCGCGACGAGCGTCGCCACCATGGACCCCATGGACGTGCCTGCGACCGCCGCGACGCGGATGTCGTTGCTCTCCATGTCCTCGAGTACCGCGACCTCGGCGAACGATCGGAATCCACCGCCGCAGAGCGCGAGTCCGACACCGTTGAGATGGTTCATGGTCCCCCTCCAGACTGATGCGGGGTGTCTCTTGCGAGCCCCACATATCGTTGGGAAGCATACCCCGCGGTTGCTGCGCTAGTCCGTCTCGTTCCTCACGAAGAAGTCGTGTGCGTTCGAGAAGAGCAGCTTGTCCGTGAGCTCGCGTCCGATGTCTGCGACCAGCGCGTCCTCGAGGGTCGACACGTGGTCGGCGGGGGCGAGCCAGCTCGGGACGTCGCAGCCGTCATAGTCGCTTCCCAGGCAGACCACATCCTGGCCATCGAGGTCGAGCCAGTGTTCGACGTGGGCGAGGACCTCGGCCGGCGTCGGGTCTGGCGAGGGCGAGAGGAAGTGACGGCAGAAGTTGAGTCCGACGAGACCTCCTGCGTCACGGATGGCACGGAACTGGTCGTCCGTGAGGTTGCGAGGTACGTCCATGACCGCGCGCGAGTTCGAGTGGCTTGCCACGAACGGCCGACGTGCGATCCTGCGGACGTCCTCGAATCCCGGGTCGTTCAGGTGACTCACGTCGACCACGATCCGATGGCCCTCGAGACTCGTGACCATGTCGCGCCCGAAGCGGGTGAGTGGCTGTTCGGTGTCATGGCCGCTGCCCAGGGGGTTCGCCGCGTTCCAGGTGAGTGTGAGCATCCTCACGCCCCGCTCCGCGACGTGGTCGATCATGTCAGAGGAGGAGGCGAGCAGCTTGCCGTTCTCGATGGTGAGGATCGCGCACGTACGGCCGGATTCGAGGGTTCCGTCGATCTGCCCCGCCGACCGCGCCTGGGCCAGGAGGTCGGGGTGGAGACGTATGTGCTCCGCGAGCGTCGTGGAGACGATGTCGAAGAAGGTCGCGGACTGCTCGACCGTGAGGGTGTCGGGGATGAAGACGGCCATGCACTGGCACCAGGCGAAACGGCCCATACGAGGAAGCGAGAGATGTCCATGCCCCGCATCGGCGAAGTCGGTGAGCTCTCCCGGCGTGACCTTGCCCTCGTCCGACGGATCGTAGAAGACGCTCCCTCCATCCAGCTCCGGCGGAAGCTTGGGCCAGGCAAGGCTGTCGAGCGTGTCGCAATGAAGGTCGAACACATGCGTGCGGTCCATGATGTCCCTCCAGACGGTTCGCCCCATCATACGCGTGCTTGGCTGACATGATGACGAACACATGTTCTATTAATGTCAGGCATGGGCGGTATGGTCTGGGCACGTTGATTCCCAGGAGAGGAGATGCGCATGGGCGAGGGGCTTTGGGGTGCCGAGAGCGCGAGGGCGGTCTGCCACACGGAGGAAGACGACAGTCGTGACGTGCTGGTGTGGGAGGGGGATGGCGGAAGGGTCTTCGTCTGCGAGGCCATGGAAGGTGAGGTCACACGTCAGGTCTTCGACGTCGACCGTCATGTTCACAGGGTCGACGTGGCGCCGGGTGAGCGGGATGCCCTCACCCGAGTGCTCGGGCTTGATACGGTCGAACGCGGTCTGGACGCGTTCTTCCGAGATGGGGAGACGTTCCTCTCCGACCTCATGGACCTCATGGATGTGGCGGGAGTCGCCTATGGGTACGTGTCGCGGTGCGGCGACGGGCCTGTGTCATGGCGGCCAGCCCGCAGTGGTGAGAGGGCATGGACATGATGCCGCGCATATGAAAAAGGCGAGGGCCCCCGGAGGGACCCTCGCTCATTCACATGGTGCGGCGTATAGGATTCGAACCTATGACGTTCTGATTCGTAGTCAGACCCTCTATCCAGCTGAGGTAACGCCGCGTGTCATCTATAATCGCTTGGCCGTGTTTTGGTGTCAAGCATGTTTCTCCGAAAACTGCCAGTTTTTCAGCCCTGGCACGACGTTCCCAGTGGGCTTCGGCCTGTCTCGGCATGAAAAAGGGCCCTGCCTGAGCAGGGCCCCGAGCATCCTGGCGGAGAGCTGGGGATTCGAACCCCAGATAGGGTTTGCACCCTATACTCGCTTAGCAGGCGAGCACCTTCGGCCTCTCGGTCAGCTCTCCGAACGACGTGCTACCGCATCATACCCCACAACTCCGCAGGGTCACAACAACAATAGGAAGCAAGGCCACTTCCACTCCGCCGCGGGCCCTCAATCGAGGAAGCCGGGGCTCACCACGACGTCGGCGGACGTCTCGTCGCCCTCATGTACGCGCGAGCGCAGGGCCGCCCATGAGAAGCGTTCCACGAGCTCGTCGGCATCGACCTCCTCGCCCTGCTCCGCCAGCCCTACCGAGGCGGCGAGGCGACCGATCAGGTGCCGTGCCGTCATGCCGGACGAGCGTAGTGCGCCGAGGTCGAGGTCGCGCTCCCGCTTGGAGAGCCTGCGACCGTCCGGGGCGACGAGCAGCGGGACGTGCGCGTATTCGGGCGTCGCCAGGCCGAGGACGCGTTGTAGCCAGACCTGTCGGCAGGTCGATCCCAGCAGGTCGCGCCCGCGGACCACCTGCGTCACTCCCATGGCGGCGTCATCCACCACCACCGCGAGCTGATAGGCGAACACGCCGTCGCTCCTCCTCACGAGGAAGTCGCCGCAGTCGCGCGCCAGGCACTCCCGGACCTCCCCGTAGACGAGGTCGTCGAACGTGATGTCGCCGACGGGGTCACCTTCGGCGGGCACCACCACGCGGGTCGCCGCCGGACGCACCGCCGAGAGCCTCTTGACCTGCTCGGGGGTGAGGTCTCGACAGGTCCCCTGGTAGACATAGGTCCCATCGCTTGCATGCGGGGCGGTCGCCGCATGGAGCTCGCTTCTCGTGCAGAAGCAGGGGTAGGTGAGACCGGCCCCTCGGAGGAGGTCGACGGCCGCCTCGTACGCGTGTCCGCGCTCGCTCTGGCGGTACGGCCCCTCATCCCAGTCGAGGCCGAGCCAGTCGAGGTCGTCCATGAGCAGGTCTGCCGTGGTCCGGTCCCGGGCCCGCGGGTCGAGGTCCTCCACGCGGAGCACCATCCTGCCGCCCTCGGAGCGAACGCCCAGCCATGCCACGAGGCAGGAAAGGACGTTACCAAGGTGCATCCTGCCCGACGGCGTGGGAGCGAAGCGTCCCGTCGGCGGGGTGCCGGCGGGACGCGGGTCGATCGTCTGTGTGAGTCGTGCGTCCATGCGCTAGATGGTAGCGCAAGCTCCCTGCTACATCGGCATCGTCGGGGCGGTGAAGACGCGCGCCTGATACTTGGCATCGAGGTCGTACAGGCCCTTGGCGTCGTCGCCGAAGAGCTTGTAGTCCTTGATCATGTCGCTGGCGTTGACCTCCTCCTCGTTCTGCTCCTTCACGAACCAGTCGAGCAGCTGCATGGTGCGGAAGTCGCGGACGTCGGAAGCGGCGGCATAGCAGTCGTTGATGAGGCTCGTGACGTACTGCTCGTGGGTGAGGCCGGCCTGGAGCGGCTCGAGGTCGTTCGAGAAGGTCTTGTCCGGCTGGTCGATGGCGAGCATCCGCACGTCGATGTCGTTGTCGAGCAGGTAGCGGCGGAGGATCTTCGCGTGCGCGACCTCCTCCTGAACCTGGATCATGTACCAGTTGGCGTAGCCCTTGAGCCCGCGCTCGTCGTAGTAGTCGGCGAAGGTGAGGTAGAGATAGGCCGAGTAGAGCTCCTTGTTGATCTGCGTGTTCATGAGGTCCGCGACCTTGCCGTCAAGTGCCATGACGCTCTCCTTGTCTGCCCCTGGTGGGGGCGTTTCCCGGGTGCTCGATTGCAGTTGTACCCAACCTGGTCCTCATCAGGCATGAAATGTTGGAGTATCAGCTGCATATGAGTCTGGCGAGAGGACCGAGGACGTCTCCGCCATCCGTCAGCGCGACCTCCCAATACCCTTGTACCTGCGGCTATCTGATAGACTGAACGTCAGTCCAAGGCCTGTGAGACCCTGTGGCCGTGACGTATGGAGGAGACGCGACCATGACCTGCCAACGTGAGTCCTCGCGTCGTCCCTCGGGTGGGTCGCTCCTGGCCCTTTCCCGGGCCGTCCTCCTGACGGTCATCCTCCTGACGGGCCTGTCGCTCTCGCCGTCCCATGCGTCAGCCAAGAGCTATTCGATGCCCTCCACCAGCATCGTCGCGGACGTCGGGGTGGATGGGACCCTCTCGGTCACGGAGTCCCGGCGGTTCGACTTCTTCGGTGAGTACCACTATGTGTACTGGGACATCCCCACGACCGGCGTGGCGGGGGCCCCGACGGACGTCGTGGTGGACTCCCTCATGTCGAAGGCCGTCGCCGGCGTGGGCGTCTCCGTGTATTCGCGATCCGACCAACCTGACACGCCCGGGACCTATACGGTCAGCACGGTCACGAAGGACTCGGGGACCACGGTCACGCGCATCACCGCCTACTTCGATGCCTACGGCAGCAGCGACGTGGTGTTCATGCTGGGCTATTCGGTCGACGGGATGGTCACGGCATGGGCGGACACCGGCGAGCTGTACTGGAAGTTCGTCTCGGACGGATGGGGAGTGGCGTCGAGAGACGTGACCTGCGTCGTCAACCTTCCCGTGCCCGATGGTGCCGACACCACGGCGGGCGAGACGATCCGCGCGTGGGGCCATGGCCCCCTCGACGGTGGCGTCTCCCTCGACGGCGGGGTCTCCCTCGATGGCGGGACCATCACGTTCACGGTGCCCGAGGTGGGAACGAGCGAATACGCCGAGGCGCGCGTCCTGTTCCCCGTGAGTTGGCTCACGGGCCTCACCCCCAACTCCACGCCGCATAGGGACGACGCCATCTCCGAGGAGAAGACCTGGGCGTCCGAGGCGAACGTGCGTCGCGTGGGCAGGATCGTCGTCCAGTGTGCGATCATCCTCGCGCTCGTGGCTTCGATGGCGGTCTACCTGTGGCGTTGGCTCGTGAGGGGACGCGACGCCAAGCCCGCGTTCTCGGAGCGTTACCTCCGCGACGTCCCCACGAATGACTCCCCCTTCGTGCTGGCCAACGTCTGGAAGCATGGGGGGGCGGGCGGCAGCGCCATGTCGGCCGAGCTCATGCACCTCACCGACCTCGGGATGATCACGGTCGAGAAGGGCAGCGTGGAGAGGGAGGCCCGGCTGGGAGGCGTGAGGTCGCATGACACGTACCTGCTCGCCATCAAGCAGGGGACCAAGTGCCTGAACCTGGTTGGTGACCTGGCTCCCTCTCTCGACGCGGCGGACAGGCGCACGATGCGCTACCTCTTCAGCGAGGTCATGCCGCTGCTCCCGGAGGCAAAGACGGCTGACGGCAGGAACGCCATCGCCCTATGGGACGTGAGGCGGCTTGGCCGCACGAGGAGGTCTCACAAGGACGACGGGAACCGTGAGATGTATCGGATGGCGACCAGGTCCTGGTCGAAATTCGTACGCGACCTGGCCGTGGCTCGCGGCTATGTCGAGAAGGTCGACCTTTCGAAACCGCAGTTCCTGACAGGGGCCATGTCATGCGTGAGTCTGGTGCTGGCAGACTGGTTGAGCCTGTCGGACGTGCTCATCGCTGTCCTCCTCGTGATCATGATCCTCGCCTTCTACCTGCCCGATGAGGTCTACCGACGCACCGAGAAGGGGGCGGAGGTGGGCGCCAAGCTCGCCGCGTTGCGCCGTTGGCTCACGGACTTCACCCGCCTCGGGGAGGCCGTGCCGACCGACGTCATCCTCTGGGACCGCCTTCTGGTGGCGGCGACGTATCTGGGGGTCTCGAAGAAGGTCATCGCCCAGCTCAAGGAGGCGGCTCCCGAGGTCTTGGAAGACCCCGAGCTCTATGTGTACGGCGGATGGTACCGCGCCGGGAGGGGCTTCGGATGCGCCGCCGACGCGGTCTCCGGCACGTCGTTCAGCGGGGGCTCCTTCTCGTCGAGCTCCGGTGCGGGTGGTGGGTTCTCCGGCGGCGGGGGCGGCGGCGGAGGAGGCGGCGGTGGCGGAGGAGCCGGCTGAGACCGTCTCGCGCACGCGCCTTTGGTTGTATCTTGGGAACACCTAGGTCCACTGAAGAGGAGCGCCCATGTCCAGCGCCATGACCAACAACCCTCGCACGTCGGCTGACGTGTCCCGCCGGCCGCGTCGCTCGTTCGCGGTGCTCGTCGCCCTCGTGGCCACGCTGGTCGTGTGCGCGGGAATCACCCTTGTCCCGTCCGCAGCCCTTGCCAAGAGCTACTCGATCACCAAGGTGGACATCGACGCCACGGTCGGCACGGACGGCTCGCTCACGGTCGTGGAGGACCGGACGTTCGACTTCGACGGCGACTTCCACGGCGTCTACTGGGACATCCCCGAGGGCAGCTATGAGGGCCGCACGGTGAGCGTCGCGGTCGGCCAGGTGGGCGAGGTCGTGGACGGACAGCTCACGCCCTTCTCCACGCAGGGGTATGGGTCTTCCGGAAGCTATTCCGTGAGCGAGACCACGAGCGACTCCGGCACCTTCGTCCAGCAGGTGAAGCTCTATTCCACCAAGTCCGACACCACGGCGACCTATCGCATCAGCTACGTGCTGACCGGGGGCGTGTCCGCATGGTCCGACACCGGTGAGCTGTACTGGAAGTTCGTGACGGATGGTTGGGACGTGCCTTCTGAGGACGTGACCTGCACCGTCCACCTCCCGGTGGCCTCCGGCGAGACGGTCACGGCCGGTGACAACGTCCGCGTATGGGCGCACGGCCCGGTGAACGGCGAGTCGACGGTCACGTCGGACGGGGCCACGTTCACGGTCCCCGAGGTGGGCACCGACGAGTACGCCGAGGCCCGCATCACGTTCCCGGTCTCCTGGCTCTCCCAGATGACCCCCTCCTCCACCGCGAAGCTCGACTCGATCATGAGCGAGGAGCAGGCCTGGACCGACGAGGCGAACGCGAAGCGCGAGCAGGCTCGCAACACGGTCCGTGGCCTCACGGTGGGCGGGTTCGCGCTGGCCGCGGTCTCGGCCGTGCTGGTGTTCCTCGCGAGGCGCCGCTATGGCATCGACCACAAGGCCCACTTCAGCGACGACTACTTCCGCGACGTCCCCACCTCCGACCACCCGGCCGTGCTGGGCTGCCTCCTGCATGACGGAGACGTGGGTTCGGCCGACTTCACGGCCTCGCTCATGCGGCTCACGGACGAGGGCGCCATCGGGCTCGACCTCGTGACCACCACGAAGGACCGCCTCATCGGCAAGAAGGTGGAGGAGGACTACCGCATCACCCGCAACCCCGACGTCGCGGCGACGCTCACCGACCCCGTCGACAAGGACGTCATGGCGTTCCTGTTCGGGGACGTGGCCCCTCGCGTCGCGGGGTATGAACCCGCCGCTGACGGTCGCGAGACCCTCATGTTCTCAGATGTCCAGCGTGTGGCGAAGAGTCAGGCCCAGGCCTACTCCGACTCCCTCGACTCCTGGAAGGAGCGCGTGCAGGCGACCTGCGAGCGGCGTGGCTTCTTCGTGGACGCCAAGGGTACGAAGAAGGGCGCCCTCATCATCCTCGGCGGCGTCGACGTCATCGCATGCGTGGCCGGTCTTCTCGTCACGCTCATTATGGTGGGGATGGACGCGGCCCTGCTCGTGGCCATACTCGCCCTCGGTGCCGTGGGCGTCGTCTCGTTCGTCGTCGCAGCCGGCATGAGGGAGCTGTCCGACGAGGCCATCGAGACCCGCGCGAAGCTGCTCGCCCTCAGGAGGTGGCTCTGCGAGTTCACCCGCCTCAAGGAGGCAGTGCCATCCGATGTGGTCCTGTGGAACAAGCTGCTGGTCATGTCCGTGGTCCTAGGCGTCTCCGACAAGGTGATCGAGCAGCTCAAGGTGGCCATGCCCGAGATGCTGGAGGACCCGGCGTTCATGCCCACCTATGGGTGGTGCATGTACTACGGCGGCATGCCCTGCCCCATGGACGCCTTCTCCCGTGCCTACGACACGAGCGCCCAGGTCTCCACGGCCGCGCTCGCTGCCTCCTCGAACAGCTCCGGCGGCGGCTTTGGCGGAGGGTTCTCCGGCGGCGGTGGTGGTGGCTTCGGCGGCGGTGGTGGTGGCGGCGCGTTCTGACGCGACCTCGCATGTCGGCTGGGTGACGACATGGACCCATGCATCGATTCGACGAAGGCCTCCCGGCAGCGGTTCGGGAGGCCTTCGTTATCCCCTCCCGATGCATAGAGGGGCCCTCGGGCGTATTGGGTATGGAACGCCACGTCATGTATATACCGTTTTCGAAAAAAGCCAATCTACCTATTAGAACGTATTCCATACCGTTCACGGGAATGGATACAATAAGGACGAACCAAGCGAATCCTCGGGTATAGGATTCGATAGTCGCCAGCGAAGGTGTCGGGCTCGCCATCACTCGGCCCGCCGGCCACCCCGGGCGACATGGACATGAGGAATGCCGCGTCCATGGATGCGGCGCTGCATCGCACATGACAACGGAGGAGACCCATATGCCTAAGCCCCTTGGAAAGCCGGACCGCGTCGTCGTCGCCCTGGGTGGAAACGCCCTCGGAGACACCCCTGAGGAGCAGATCGAGCGCATCCGTGAGTCCGCGCCGTCCCTGCTCGGCCTCATCGAGCTCGGCAACGAGATCATCATCACCCACGGCAACGGCCCGCAGGTCGGCATGATCCAGAAGGCCTTCTCCATCGCCTCCAAGGAGGACGAGAAGGTCCCCGCGATGGACCTCCCCGAGTGCGGCGCCATGAGCCAGGGCTACATCGGCTACCACCTGCAGCAGGGCATCGGTGCCGAGATGCACAAGACGCACAAGCACTGGCACGTGGCCACCGTCGTCACGCAGATCGAGGTCGACGCTGACGACCCCAGCTTCCAGAACCCCTCCAAGCCCATCGGTGCCTTCATGACCAAGGAGGAGGCCGAGGCCGCCAAGGCCAAGGACCCGTCCATGCAGTTCGTGGAGGACTCCGGTCGTGGCTACCGTCGCGTCGTGGCCAGCCCCGTGCCCAAGAAGATCGTCGAGGCCTCCTCGATCCTCAACCTGCTCGACAACGAGTTCATCGTCATCGCCTGCGGTGGCGGCGGCATCCCCGTCGTGCGTGACGAGGACGATCACGAGACCTACCACGGCATCCCTGCCGTCATCGACAAGGACATGGCCGGCGAGCTCCTCGCCGAGGACTGCGACGCCGAGGTGCTGTTCCTCCTCACGGCCGTCGAGCATGTCGCCATCAACTTCGGCAAGCCGAACCAGGAGGAGCTCGACGACATCACCGCCGACGAGGCCGAGCGCCTGGCCGACGAGGGTCAGTTCGGCAAGGGCTCCATGGAGCCCAAGGTCCGTGCGGCCATCAAGTTCGTCCGCAGCCGCCCCAACCGCGTCTGCATCATCGGGTCGCTGGACAAGGCCCCCGAGACGATGAGCGGCGAGTCTGGCACGCGCATCCACAACTAGGCGTCACGCAGGTCGGTGGCCGAGCCGCCCCGACCTGCGCGCGAACGCGTCATGAGAGGGCGTCATGCGAACCCGAGAGGGCCGCGTGACGCCCTCCTTCGTCATCGGCACATGGCGGACGCGTCCGGGCTTCCTTGTGGAGGTCGACCTACAGACGCTTCCCGTAGAGGAAGAAGGTCGAGGGTGCCGGGGCGACCGCGCCGGGGTTGGAGCGCTCGGCGAGACGGCTGAGCCCCAGATGCTCGTAGAAGGGCCAATCGCAGGTGGTGTCGGTGATGAGGTGCGCGGTCGGGGCCCCCACCTCGTGCAGGTAGCCCGTGCCTGACTCGAAGAGGCGCCTGCCCAGTCCCAGACCCTTGGCCTGCGGACTCACCGCGAGGAGGATCAGACAGTCGTCGTCAGGCATGTCCCTCTCCGCGAGCATGTCGGCCTTCGCGTCCATCTCCTGACGGTAGATCCCGGCCAGCGCCCCGTCACCAAGGTCCGCGCGGATGCCGTCCTCGAGCTCGGCCAGGCGCCCCTCCCAGATGGCACGCTGTGCGGTCTCGGCTTCGCCATGTCGTGCGAGCACGGCGCCCAGGAGCTCGCGGTCACTCCCGTCATGGGTGCGCCAGGCCAGACGCGAGAAGGTCCTCTCGGCAAGATAGGGGATGAGCTCGTCGGCGGCGATCCTGGCCGCGACGCCGTCCTCGACGTCGAGGTCGTCATACCAGGTCAGCCGCATGAGCTCGAGGAGGTCCGCGAAGTCCTCGTCCTCGAAGGGGAGCAGGCTCACCACGTCCTCGTTCGTCTCCTCGGTCATGCCGTCTCCTCTCGGGTCCGTGTCGATCGATCATCGCGGCGCCATCGCCGCGACCTCTTCACTCAGCCTATCGCATGAGGGCCGGCCGAGCCTCGGTGAGGTCCTCCCTTTGCGGTATCTTAGGTGTGTCCACGGCAGGTCCCGCGGCCATGGCTGGTCGCGGAGTCAGGGGAGGTTCCATGGCAGATTCGCCAATCAAGCGAGCGCTCGTGTCCGTGACCGACAAGTCCGGCGTCGTCGAGTTCGTGAAGGCGCTGGAAGACGAGTTCGGCGTCGAGGTGATCTCCACCGGAGGCACCGCGAAGGTGCTGGCTGACGCCGGGGTCCACGTCGTCCCCATCGAGGAGTACACGGGCTTCCCCGAGATGATGGGCGGCCGCGTCAAGACGCTGCATCCCATGGTCCACGGTGGCCTGCTCTGCCGTCGCGACGACCCCTCCCACATGGCGGACGCCGAGGCCAACGGCATCAAGATGATCGACCTCGTCTGCGTGAACCTCTACCAGTTCGAGCAGACCGTGGCCAAGCCCGACGTCACCTATGCCGACGCCATCGAGCACATCGACATCGGCGGGCCCTCCATGCTCCGCTCGGCCGCCAAGAACCACGAGAGCGTGACCGTGGTCTCGAGCCCCGTCGACTACGACGCCATCCTCTCCGAGATGCGCGCGAACGGCGGGGCCACCACACTGGCCACGCGCAAGCGCCTCGCGCTCAAGGTCTTCACGACCACGGCCGCATACGACGGCGCCATCAGCCGCTGGATGGCCGGCGCCCTCGCCTCCGAGGGGATCGTGGACGAGAAGGGCGCGGATGCGGCCACCGGCTCCGCCTTCCCCGAGACCTTCGAGCTGTCCTGCGCCAAGCAGCAGGACCTCCGCTATGGCGAGAACCCCCATCAGGCCGCGGCCTTCTACCGCCTGCCCTCCGCGAGCGCGCATTCCCTCGCCGCCGCCGAGCAGCTGCAGGGCAAGCCCCTCTCCTACAACAACCTCCTCGACACCGACGCCGCATGGTCGGCGGTGCGCGAGTTCGATGACCCCGCGGTGATCGTGCTCAAGCACCAGAACCCCTGCGGCAGCGCCACGGCGGCCGACATCACGACCGCCTATGACCGTGCCTACGCCTGCGACCCGGTGTCCGCCTATGGCGGCATCATCGCCGCGAACCGCGAGGTCCCCCTCGACCTGGTCGAGCACTTCGCTGACGTGAACAAGCAGTTCGTCGAGGTCATCATCGCCCCGTCGTTCACCCCCGAGGCGCTCGAGCGCCTCGCCAAGAGGAAGAACCTGCGCGTCCTGGCCACGGGCGGCGTGGACGCCCCCGCGTCCCTCGAGCTCCGCTCGGTCGACGGCGGCCTTCTCGTCCAGGACGTCGATCACGTCGACGAGGACCCGTCCACCTTCACGGTGCCCACCAAGGCCAAGCCCACGGATGCCCAGATGGATGACCTGCTGTTCGCATGGAAGGTCTGCAAGGCGGTCAAGAGCAATGCCATCCTCGTGGCCAAGGACCGCGCCGGCATCGGCATGGGGCCGGGTCAGCCCAACCGCGTGGACTCCGCGCTCATGGCATGTGACCGTGCCAAGGCCACCTGCGAGCGCATGGGGGTCGCGGCCGACGGCATGGTGGTCGCCTCCGACGCGTTCTTCCCGTTCCGCGACGACGTCGACGCGATCGCAAAGTACGGCATCACCGCCATCATCCAGCCGGGTGGCTCCATCCGTGACGAGGACGTCATCAAGGCCTGCGACGAGCACGGCATCGCGATGGTGTTCACGGGCCGTCGCCACTTCAGGCACTAGGCGGCGGGCATGACGGACGTACGCGCCTCGCAGGGCGAGATGGAGGGGTTCTCCCTTGGGGAGCCCGTCGTCGTGTGCCGATGGAGGCTCGCGGGTGGCGCCCTGCCGCTCGAGAACAGGCATCTCCGCGCGCTTGCCGCGCGCGAGGTCGACGGCAGGCGGCTTCCCACCACGCTCGTCAACTGGGCGAAGCAGCACATAGAGTGGACGCTTCGCACCGGCTCCTCGGCGATGCCCGATGGCGTCCTCATGATCATCGTCGACGACGAGATGCATGCCGCCATGACGGTGGGCCCGTTCGAGCCGCTTCCCCTCGTGACGGCTGACGCGCTCGTGGCCAGGGCGCTCGCCTCCGCCAAGGAGGCCTGCGAGTCGGGCGTCGCCCCCGAGACGGTCTGGGCCGTCCGCGACGGGTCCCTCGTCGCGGGCATGGCGCCGGGACGCCGCGTGTCCGGGGCGGCCTCGCTCGTGGTCGACCTCGCCGAGACCCTCGGCATCCCGCAGTCGTGTGACCCCACGCTCGCGGCGTCGCTCTCGCGCGACGGTCAGGACGAGCCGGCGGGGGCGGATGAGGTCCTGCTCGTCTCGGACGAGTACGGCGTCATCCCTGCGTCGGATGCGTCGGGTCCGCTCTCCGGGCGGCTGGCCGACGGTTACGCGAGGCTCCTCGAGGAGACCTCCAGGAGGGCCGCCAGGAGAAGGTAGTCCTAGACACGTGACGGTCCTCTCCCGTGAGGGCCGAGGAGGGTGGGCGCGATGGCACTCATATATGTGGTGGAGGACGATGACCACATCAGGAGCGAGCTCTCCGAGCTCCTCGCCCGAAACGGCTACCAGGTGGAGGCCGCCACCTCCTTCGTGGACGTGGCCGCGCAGGTTCTCACGGCCGGCCCCGACCTCGTCCTGCTCGACCTCAACCTCCCCACCACCGACGGCCATCTGGTCTGTCGCGAGGTTCGTGCCCAGTCCAGCGTGCCGATCATCGTGGTGACCAGTCGTACGGGCGAGATCGACGAGGTCATGAGCATGAGCCTCGGCGCCGACGACTTCATCTCCAAGCCGTACAACTCCCACGTCCTGCTCGCCCGCATCGAGGCCCTGCTGAGGCGGACCTCCGGCGGGATGAGCGGCACGCGTCTCGAGCATGGAGGGGTCTCGCTCGACCTGTCGCGGTCGTGTGCCGCGGCCAACGGCCACGAGGTGGAGCTCACCAAGAACGAGTGCCGCATCCTGGCCATCCTCATCAGGAACGCGGGCGCCATAGTGCCGCGCGAGACGATCATGTGCGAGCTCTGGAACTCCGACGCATTCATCGACGACAACACGCTCACCGTGAACGTGAACCGCCTGCGCCAGACCCTCTCCCGCATCGGCGTGGATGACTACCTGGTAACGCATCGCGGCCAGGGTTACTCGGTATAGGGGGCTCCCATGGCGCTGCTCAGGTACCTTCGCGACCACGTGGCCTCGCTCGCACTGTTCGCGGTGGCCGTCCTCATCGTGAACGTGGTGCTGCGCGGCGCCAACGCCGTGCCCGGCATCGCCGAGTTGGTGACGTTCGTCCTCGTGCTCTCCGAGTGTCTCAAGGTGGCGGTCGACTTCGGGCGACAGCGCGCGTTCTGGCGTGAGATGTCCGAGGTGGCGAGTGGTGCCGAGGGCTCGAGTCTGGATGCGGCCGACATCGTAGCCGAGCCGTCGTTCACCACCGGTCGCGTGGCCTGGGAGGCGCTCGACTCCGTGAGTCGCGAGGCCCACGACGAGGTCGCGCGTGCGGGCCGTGACAACGAGGAGTACCGAGCCTACGTGGAGGCCTGGGTCCATGAGGTCAAGACGCCCATCGCCGCGGCGCATCTCGTGGTGGACAACCACCCCGGCCAGGACTCCGCGGCCATCGCGGTGGAGCTCGACCGGATCGACGGCTACGTGGAGCAGGCGCTCTACTTCGCGCGTTCGAGCAGCCTGGACAGGGACTACGCGATCCGCGAGGTCGGGCTCCGGGCCCTCGTGGGCGACGTGGTGAAGTCCCGCGCCCGCTCCCTCATCGAGAACGGCATGCACATCTCCATGGGAGAGCTGGACGAGACGGTCCTCACGGACGCGAAGTGGACCCGCTTCATCCTGGGCCAGCTCGTGGACAACGCCGTCAAGTATCGCGTATCCCCCGATGAGGGGCGAGACCCCTCGATATCCTTCACGTGCAGGCGCGAACGGGAGGGCCATGCCGACGAGCGCGTCGTGCTCTCCGTCACCGACGACGGTCGCGGCATCCCCGTCCGGGACGTGGGCCGCGTCTTCGACAAGGGCTTCGTGGGCGAGAACGGTCGTCGCTCCGACCAGGGGAAGTCGACCGGCCTGGGGCTGTGGCTGGTGCGCAGGCTCTGCGACAAGATGGGCCTCGGCGTGTCCGTCTCGTCCGTCGAGGGTATCTCCACCACCGTCGAGCTGGCGTTCCCCGCCAATCGGATGCACTACCTCGCCGACTGAACGTAGGCGGAAGACGCTCCGCGATTCCACCACCGTCGGCCCGAGGTTCGTGGGTCATCACCGGGCGTTGCGCTATCATCAAACTGTCTGTGGCGGGTAACCTCGTCCCGCCGTCTTGCTCTGCTCCCCGGCAGCTCCCTGCTGGGGTCACCTCAGGTCGCATTGGTCACCGGGAAGCGGTGGCTCGCATGGTCGAAGGAGAGGATATGGCGAGAAAATTCAAGTCAATGGACGGTAACACCGCCGCGGCACATGTGTCGTACGCGTTTACCGAGGTGGCGGGCATCTACCCGATCACGCCGTCCAGCCCCATGGCCGACTACGTGGACCAGTGGTCCGCGCAGGGCAGGAAGAACATCTTCGGCACGCCTGTGAAGGTCGTCGAGATGGAGTCCGAGGGCGGTGCCTCCGGCACGGTCCACGGCTCGCTGGGTGCCGGCGCCCTCACCACCACGTACACGGCCTCTCAGGGTCTGCTCCTCATGATCCCGAACATGTACAAGATCGCGGCCGAGCAGCTCCCCGCGGTCTTCCATGTGAGCGCCCGTACCGTGGCGACCCACGCGCTCAACATCTTCGGTGACCACTCCGACGTCATGGCCTGCCGCCAGACCGGCTTCGCCATGCTAGCCGAGGGCAACGTCCAGGAGGTCATGGACCTCTCGCCCGTCGCGCACCTCGCGGCCATCGAGGGCCACACGCCGTTCATCAACTTCTTCGACGGCTTCCGCACCTCGCACGAGATCCAGAAGGTCGCCGTGTGGGATTACGACGACCTCGCCGACATGGTCGACATGGACGCCGTCCAGGCGTTCCGCGACCACGCGCTCAACCCCGAGCATCCGCACTCCCGTGGCTCCCACGAGAACGGTGACGTCTTCTTCCAGAACCGCGAGGCCTGCAACGGCGTCTATGACGCGCTGCCCGAGATCGTCGACGGCTACATGAAGAAGGTCAACGAGAAGCTCGGCACCAGCTATCACCTGTTCGACTACTACGGTGCCGCCGATGCCGACCGCGTCGTCATCTGCATGGGCTCCTTCTGCGATGTCCTCGAGGAGGTCATCGACTACCTGAACGCTCATGGCGAGAAGGTCGGCCTGGTCAAGGTCCGCCTGTATCGTCCGTTCTCCATCAAGCACTTCGTGGACGCGCTGCCCAAGACGGTCAAGAAGATCGCCGTCATGGACCGCACCAAGGAGCCGGGCTCCGTGGGCGAGCCTCTCTACGAGGACGTCGTCTCCGCCATGTACGAGGCCGGCCTCACCGACATCAAGGTCGTCGGCGGCCGTTACGGCCTGGGCTCGAAGGACACGCCTCCCGCGAGCGCCTTCGCAATCTACAAGGAGCTCGAGAAGGACCAGCCCAAGCGCGAGTTCACCGTGGGCATCGTGGACGACGTCACCAATCTGTCGCTCCCCGAGGACGCCGACACCCCGAACACCGCCGCCCCCGGCACCATCGAGTGCAAGTTCTGGGGTCTTGGCGGCGACGGTACCGTGGGCGCCAACAAGAACTCGATCAAGATCATCGGCGACCACACCGACAAGTACGTCCAGGCCTACTTCCAGTACGACTCCAAGAAGACCGGCGGCGTCACCATCTCGCACCTGCGCTTCGGTGACTCGCCCATCAGGAGCCCCTACTACGTCACCAAGGCCGACTTCGTCGCCTGCCACAACCCCAGCTACATCACCAAGGGGTTCCGCATGGTGCAGGACGTCAAGCCCGGCGGCACGTTCATGATCAACTGCCAGTGGGACCTCGCCGGACTCGACGAGCACCTCAACGCCGAGGCCAAGCGCTACATCGCGAAGAACGACATCTCGCTCTACACGATCGACGCCATCGACATCGCGGCCAAGGTCGGCATGGGCAAGCGCACCAACACGGTGCTCCAGTCCGCCTTCTTCGCCCTCGCCAAGGTCCTGCCCGAGGCCGACGCCCTCAAGTACATGAAGGACGCCGCCACGCACTCGTACCTCAAGAAGGGCCAGAACATCGTCGACATGAACCACAAGGCCATCGACGCCGGTGCCACCGCCTTCAAGAAGGTCGAGGTTCCCGCCGCCTGGGCCAACGCCGTCGATGACACGGCCAAGCCCGAGCTCAAGGGTCGCGCCGCGATCGTCAAGCAGGTCAAGGACCTCCTGCAGCCCATCGACAACATGGACGGCGACCGTCTGCCCGTCTCCGCGTTCATGGACCACGCCGACGGCCAGTTCGAGCTCGGTGCCTCCGCTTACGAGAAGCGTGGCGTCGCGGTCTCCGTGCCGCATTGGGACGAGTCCAAGTGCATCCAGTGCAACAGCTGCGCCTACGTGTGCCCTCACGCCACGATCCGTCCCTTCGCCCTCACGGACGAAGAGGCCGCCGCGGCGCCTTCGACCACGCGCACCATCGACGCCATGGGCCCCAAGGCCAAGGGCATGAAGTTCACGCTGGCCATCTCGCCGCTGGACTGCATGGGCTGCAGCGTCTGCGTGGGCGCCTGCCCCAAGGACGCCCTCACCATGGTCGACGCCGCCGGCGAGCTTGCCGAGCAGGAGACGTTCGACTACTGCGTCGAGAAGGTCTCCGACAAGCCCGAGCTCGTCGCGAACAACGTCAAGGGCAGCCAGTTCAAGCAGCCCCTGCTCGAGTTCTCCGGCTCCTGCGCAGGCTGCGCCGAGACGTCCTACGCTCGTCTCGTCACCCAGCTCTTCGGCGATCGCATGTTCATCTCCAACGCCACCGGCTGCTCCTCCATCTGGGGCAACCCCGCGGCCACCGCGCCCTACACCGTCAACAAGGATGGTCACGGCCCGGCTTGGAACAACTCGCTGTTCGAGGACAACGCGGAGCACGGCCTTGGTCTGTACGAGGGCTACATGGCCGTCCAGAACAAGCTCGTCGCTGACACCGAGGCGCTCGTCGCCGACGGTTCCGCCGCGGTGAAGACGGCCGGCCAGGCCTGGCTCGACGCCAGGAACGACGCCGAGGCCTCCAAGACGACCGCGGCGGACTACATCGCCGCCCTCGAGAAGGACGGCTCGGACGCCGCCAAGGCGATCCTCGCCGACAAGAGCTACCTCACCAAGAAGAGCTTCTGGATCTTCGGCGGCGACGGCTGGTCCTACGACATCGGCTTCGGCGGACTCGACCACGTGCTTGCCTCCGGCAACAACGTGAACGTCTTCGTCTTCGACACCGAGGTCTACTCCAACACCGGCGGCCAGGCCTCCAAGGCCTCCAACATCGGTCAGGTCGCGCAGTTCGCGGCAGCCGGCAAGGAGACCAAGAAGAAGAGCCTCGCCGAGATCGAGATGACCTACGGCTACGTCTACGTCGCCCAGGTCGCCATGGGCGCCAACCCCGCCCAGACGCTCAAGGCCATCGCCGAGGCCGAGGCCTATGACGGCCCGTCGCTGATCATCGGCTACAGCCCCTGCGAGATGCACTCCATCAAGGGCGGCATGAAGAACTGCCAGTCCGAGATGAAGCGCGCCGTGGAGTGCGGCTACTGGAACCTGTTCCGCTTCAACCCCGACGCCGAGGAGGGCAAGAAGTTCTCGCTCGACTCCAAGGAGCCGGCCGGCGGGTATCAGGACTTCCTGATGAACGAGGCTCGCTACAGCCGTCTGACGCGTGAGTTCCCCGAGCGCGCCGAGGGTCTGTTCGAGCGCAACGAGAAGGCCGCCATGGATCGCTACCAGCACCTCCTCAAGCTGAAGGCGATGTTCGCCGAGGCGTAAGGACACGTGCTGCCGCGGACATGTCGTCCACGGACATGAGTGCCTGACCGAGAGGGTCCGGGATTCCCGAGAGGGGTCCCGGACCCTCTCGCCATATGGGCCTCGCTTCGGTGACATGCGCGCGCGGTTCTCGGGTACGATGAGAAGCAGACATGTCAGATTCGCACGCGCGTGCCGTCGACGGCGTGGACGCGTGCGCGGTCGAGCAGGGGAGAGTCACCTATGAAGATCGCGGTCGTGTGCTACTCGCTCACCGGCAACTCGAGGTACGCCGCGGAGAGGATCGCGGAAGGTCTCAAGGCCGACCTCTACCCGCTGGAGCCGGTCCGGCCGCTCGACCCTGCGAGCCCCATGCGCTACGTGCGAGGCGGCGCCTCGGCTCTCCTCTCGATCCTGCCGAGGCTCAAGCCCTATGACTACCGCTCGGAGAACTACGACTACACGGTCCTCGTCTTCCCGATCTGGGCCGGACGTCCCGCCGCCCCCATGCTCTCCTTCGTGAGCGAGAACACCTTCCCGCCCGACACCGTGAGCCTCGTCATGTGCTCGAAGAGCGGACATGTGCGCGGCTGCATGCGCAAGCTCGGCCGCTACATCGTGGGCGTGAAGAAGGAGCCGGGCCTCAACCTGGTCGAGCCGGTGGACGCGAGCGAGGGCACGAACGCCAGCGCCCTCATCGCCTACCCCAAGGAGCTCAAGGAGCACATCAAGCAGGCCGAGAAGGCCCGGAGGTCCGCCAAGGCGAGGTAGCGGCCCTTGGATGTCAGGCTCCCTCGTCCCTAGACCGAGCGGAATCCCTTGCCGACGATCTCCGAGCTGTTCACCATCGTGATGAAGGCGTGCGGGTCGTTCGTCTTGAGATAGAGCCTGAGCTGCGTGGCCTCCTTGCGCGTGAGCACGGTGACGACCTCCAGCTCCGGCTTGTCCGAGAACCCGCCGCGTGCGTCACGCACGGTCGAGGTGCGGTGCAGGTCGCGAACGAGGAACTCGCGCAGGTCGTCGGGACGGTCGGAGATGACGGTGCAGACCTTCCTCAGGTTGAAGCTCTCGATCGCGCCGTCCACGATGAAGGCCTTGGCCATGAGGCCGAGGATGCAGTAGAGACCGGTGCGCGGGCCATACAGCAGGCAGGCAGCTACCACGATGGCCGAGTCGCTCACCATGAGGGCCTTGCCTATCTCCAGGCTCGAGTACTTCTTCAGGACCATGGCGACGATGTCGGTGCCACCCGTGGAGGCGCCCGCGTCGAACACGATGGCGCTCCCTATGGCGGGCAGCAGCACGGCGAAGCAGAGCTCGAGCAGCGTGTCGCTCGTGAACGGTGCGCTCATGGGCAGGACGATCTCGAACAGCGAGACGAACGCCGAGAGCGCGAACGAGGAGTAGACGGTCCAGCCGATGGTCTTCCGATCGAGCATGACGAGGCCCAGCACCACGAGGGCCGCGTTGACCACCCACATGAAGACGCCCACGGGATACTGCGGGAACAGGGTGGAGAGGATGATGGACAGACCGCTCGTGCCACCCAGGGCGAAGTGGTTGGGGGCCTTGAACAGCGAGATGCCCGCCGCCGTGAGGAGGAGTCCGAAGTTCAGGTTGAGAAAGAAGCGGCCTCGGCCGGGGTTCTCCCGCCTCTGTGCGATTCGCTCGCCCTCGGCCAGCTCAGAGGGTGTGGCCTGATCCTGAAGACTCTCCATGCGACGCTCGCGTCCCCTTCCCGTGCGCCCTCCCGGGCCTTGTCTGCGACCATCGAGGATGGTCCCTCCCGTGCATGAAGTCAACCGGACCGGGCTGGGAAGGAGCCGGATTCGGCGGGCGTGAGGCCGTGAAGCCCGGGCGGCATCCCCACGTGCGGTAGAATCGACGGGAAACACCAGTGGGCCCGCACGAATGGTCGCGCGGGAATCGAAGGGGGCACGGGGACTCGATGGGAACCAAGGGGACGCAGAGGGTGCGGCGCGGGATGCGTGCGGACAGGGTCGCGCGCATCGGCATGATAGCGGCTCTCTATGCCGCGACGACCCTCGTGGCCATCCTGTTCCTGGGGGGTCTTGCCTGGGGTCCCGTCCAGTTCAGGATCTCCGAGGCCCTCTGCGTGCTCGCGCTGTTCACGTCCGACGCCATCCCCGGCCTCGCGCTGGGATGTGCCCTGGCCAATGCCGCCAACATCGTTCTGGGTGGAACCGGCATGCTGGGTCTGCTCGACGTCGTCTTCGGCAGCATCGCCACCGCGGTGGGCGCGGCCATCACCTGGCGCCTCCGCAGCCGACCTGCCGTGGCGGTGCTGGGCCCCGTCGTCGCCAACGCGCTCATCGTGCCCGCCTATCTGCCGTTGATGGTGGCCGGCATGGGCTTCTACACCATCCCGTTCACGTCGATCTCCCTCGAGGGGTCGTATCCGCTCATGTATCTGTTCGGGCTCGTCACCACGGGCCTGGGTGAGGCCGTCGTGCTGTATGCGCTGGGCCTTCCCCTCGCGCACGCCCTCAAGGCGTCGCCCCTTCCCGAGCAGCTCGCCGAGAGGGACGAGGATGCCGAGGGGACCGCCGCACCTGCTCGATCCTCTCGCGACGTAGGTGGTGGGCGCAGGTGAACCCTGTCGTCGTCATCCCCACCTACTGGTGCAAGTCGGAGGGGCAGGAGGGCGCGTACGACCACGCCACCCCGCTCGACAAGCCCCGCCCCGAGCTCGAGACCTGCCTGTCCTCGCTCGAGGGCGTGCGAGGCGTCATGCGCGTGGTGGTCCTGCTCGTGGCGCCGCCGGCCTGCGAGGATGGCGCACGTGCCCGTGTCAACGCGGTCTGCGCGTCGCATCCGCGCTTGAACCCGCTGGTGATAGGACATCCCGAGGCAGTGCTCGTGAGGGGTGCCACCTCGGCCATCTCGCCGGGCATGGCGGGGGAGACCGTGTCGCTGCGGGGTTATGGGGCCATCCGCAACATGGGGCTCGCCGTGGCGGCGGTCCTGGGTCATGACGTCGTGGTGTTCATGGACGACGACGAGGTCGCCCTCGACCCCGAGTTCCTCGTCGACGGCGTCTACGGCCTGGGCCGGATGACGAGGCAGGACCTCCCCATCCTCGCCAAGAGCGGCTACTTCATCGACCGCTCGGACTCGCCTCTGGCCGACGAGTCGCATGCTGCCTGGCAGGACAAGGCGTGGACGAAGCGCTCCGAGTTCAACGCCTGGATGAGGAGGGCGCTCTCCTCCACGCGCATCTCGAGGTCGAACTACGTCTGCGGTGGCTGCATGGCCATCCACGCCGAGGCGTTCACGCGCGTCGCGTTCGACCCGTGGATCACCCGCGGCGAGGACCTCGACTACCTCTTCGACCTCCGCATGAACGGGCTCGACGTCTGGTTCGACAACGCCTGGCGCGTGCGCCACATGCCCCCGCCCTCGGCGAGTGCCCCCGCCCGCTTCCTCCAGGACGTCTATCGCTGGGTGTATGAGAGCAGGAAGCTCGAGGACGCCGGCGGCCGCATCGGCCTGCACAAGGTCACGCCGGAGTCGCTCATGCCCTATCCCGGCCCGTGGATCGCTCCGTCCGTGCGCAAGCGGATCTCGCGCACGGCACGTGCCCGTGCCTTCGCGGAACCCGAGCACGGCGCGTACCTCGACATCTGGATCCATGGGCTCAAGGAGGCCGACCATTACGCGGACGAGGTGGGTACCTCCTACCTCTCGTTCCAGTCGTTCTGGCCTCGTCTCATGGAGAGCCTCTGGGACGACAAGGCCCTGGCCGAGAGGCTCCTGGGCATGGGGACGCCTGCCGGCAGGGGCTCTTCGACGGGCGAGGGGACCGCTCGATGAGCTGGATTCGCGAGCATCTCGGCTTCGTGTTCGGGGCGGTCGTCGTGACCGGTGCCCTGGCGCTGCTCGCCCTCATCGTGGGGTCGGTGGTGTGGGGTTGGATTCCCGTCGCGGTCATCTCCGCGGCGGCGCTGGTCCTGCTTGTGGTGCTGGGCGGTTCCGCCCTGGTGCTTCCCGACAGCCTCAGGTCCCAGGCGACCGAGCGCACCCTTCGGACGGCCTCGTCCACGCTCGACCGCATGCGCTCCGGCCTCACCCAGGACAACTGCCGCGCCGTCTGCCAGCTCCTCCTGCCCGAGACCAAGGCCATCGCCGTGGCCATGACCGACCGCGAGGACGTGCTGGCCTATGTGGGCGACCTCGAGAACGACTTCCCGCCGGGCAGCCCCATCCACACCCCGGCCACGCGCGAGGTGCTCGAGAGCGGTCGCATGGAGACGTTCACCGCCATCCCAACCGAGGCGCAGGCACGCCATGCCGACGCGCACCACGTGACCCCGGACGTCGTGCCGGCGGGCATCGTCGTCCCCCTCGTGGTCAAGGAGGAGACGGTGGGGACGATCAAGTTCTACTACGGCAGCCGTCGCGACATCGATCGCACCCAGCTGGCCATCGCCCGCGGGTTCGGAGAGCTCCTCTCCACGCAGCTCTCCAGCTATGAGCTCGAGCGCCAGGCCGAGCTCACGGCACGTGCGGAGGTCAAGGCCCTCCAGGCCCAGATCAACCCCCACTTCCTGTTCAACACCATCAACACCATCGCCTCGCTCACGCGCACCGACCCGGCACGTGCCAGGAACCTCCTGCGCGAGTTCGCCGTCTTCTATCGCCAGACCCTCGAGAACTCCGAGAGCCGCATCCCGCTCTCGCGCGAGCTGGAGCAGACCAGGCGCTATCTCACCTTCGAGCACGCCCGCTTCGGCGAGGACCGCATCATCGAGGCCGAGAACGTGGACGAGGGATGCGAGGAGGTCCTCGTCCCCGCCTTCATCATCCAGCCCATCGTCGAGAACTCCGTGCGGCATGCCATGCGTGAGGAGGGACCGCTCCACATCGACATCCACGTGGCCGTGGACGGTGACGACGTCTGCATCGCCGTGGCCGATGACGGGCTGGGGATGGATGAGGCCTGTGCCGCCGCCCTTCTCGACGGCTCCGCCAAGCCTGCCAGCGGGAGTCCGAAAGGCACAGGTATCGCGCTCAGGAATGTTGCGGAGAGACTCGAAAGGTTCTATGGTTTTGACTCAGGCGTCGACATCGTGTCGAAGCCGGGAGAGGGCACCTGTGTCACGCTGAGACTCGCTCACGCCGCGGCCGCGTCCTGAGGGGCTGGCATGTCCGGCGCGAGGGTTCACGTTCGCTGAAGATTGGTCGATCATCGTCCGCGAGGACGGTGGGAGGTTGGTGATTCGATGCTGCACGCCATGATCGTCGACGACGAGGCCCCGGCTCGCTCCGAGCTCAAGTACCTCCTCGAGGAGACCGGACGGGTGGATGCCGTCACCGAGGCATCGAGCGCGCGCGAGGCGGTCGAGAAGCTCATGGAGGGCCGTCCCGACGTGCTCTTCCTGGACGTCTCCATGCCCAAGACCAATGGCATGCAGCTCGCCGAGGCACTCCACAAGCTCAAGAACCCGCCCGCGGTGGTGTTCGTCACCGCCTACAGCGAGTACGCCCTCGAGGCGTTCGACGTGGACGCGGTCGACTATCTCATGAAGCCCGTGGAGACCGATCGTCTGGAGAAGGCCCTGGACAAGGTCCAGGCCCGCACCAAGCCCTCGGCCCCCGCGCACACCTCCGTGGAGCGCATCCCGGTGGAGAAGAGCGGCCGCAAGGTCCTCGTCCCCATCGACCAGATCCGTTACATCGAGGCCAAGGACGACTACTCCTGCATCTACACGGACACGGACCGCTACCTGTCCACGATCTCGCTGGCCCAGCTCGAGAGCAAGCTGTCCCCGCACGGCTTCTTCCGCGTGCACCGCGGCTACATCGTCAACCTCGAGTACGTCGAGGACGTCGAGGTTGTCTCGAGCGGGATCCTGCAGCTGGGCATCAACGGCATCGAGGGCAAGAAGATCTCGGTGTCGCGCCGTCGTGTGGTGCAGCTGAAGCGGGCCCTGGGACTCTAGGGCCGAGGGACGGGGGCGACGGATGGCAACCACGAGGGTCGACGTCATCTCCGACACGCACGGTCGTCTCAGCCCGGAGCTGCTCGACCAACTCTCCGGGGCCGACGTCATCGTGCATGCCGGTGACATCTGCAGCCGCTCCGACTACGAGACCCTGCGCGGCATCGCCGAGTGCCATCTCTGTCTGGGAAACAACGACTGGGGCTATGACTACGACCCGTCGGTCAAGAAGGTCATCCACTTCTACGTGGAGGGACTCCTCTTCTGTGTGTCCCACTACCGCGAGAAGGTGGAGGGCGAACGGTTCGACGTGGGCGTGTGCGGCCACACGCACTCTCCGTTCGTGAAGGAGATGCCCGAGGGCGGCTTCCTCATGAACCCGGGCTCGACCACCTTCCCGCGCACGGCCATGGGCCCCACCATGGGACGCGTCACGATAGAGGACGGCGGCGTCGCGGATGTCGAGATAGTCCGTCTTTTCCCCGAGGATGGTACCGCCGCCGCACGCGACGACGAGGGCCGCCGTCACTGGTGGGGCTAGGAGGCCGATCCGTCGGCTCATGTCGGCTCAGCCGTCGATGGGACAGACCTTCATGCCTCCTGATGACATTCTGCTAGGATGTCTTCAACACACGTGCTGAAATGTGTCGCGTCTTTCGCAGGACGTACGCTTGCAACGTCGCCCACGCCAGAGATCGCGCGCTGGATGAAGGGTCCGCTCATGGGGGAGCACTACTGGAAGCCTCGCGATGCGAGGAAGATCGTCGTCTCGGCGGGGCTCTGCGCCGCCCTGTTCGGGCTGCCGTCCGTCGCCTATGCGGCCGACGCAGGCGTGATGCCCACGGCCGTCGAGCAGACGCAGGTTGCCGCCACTGATGCCGCCACCGCGGACAAGGCCGTCTCCACGACCCCCGTCGCCGACGAGGGCAAGGCGGGCGCGAACACCGGCGAGGCCGACTCGACCACCACCGGCGACGCGACCGACAAGACCGACACGGCTGCTGGTGACGCGACCGACAAGACCGACGCGTCCACGGGAGACACCGCCACCACCGACAAGGCCGGCACGACCGGCACGACCACCGGCGACACGACCGGCAAGACGGATTCGGCTGCTACCACCGGCGGCACCGGGAAGACCGATCCTGCCGCGACCACGCAGGGCGCCACGACCCCCGAGCACTCCACGGTCGACGAGGGCACCTACGTCATCGAGGGCGGCACCAACGTCACCCAGGTGCTTGACGTCGCCAATGGCAAGAAGACCAACGGCACCAACGTCCAGACCTTCACCTCCAACATGACGAACGCCCAGAAGTGGACCATCAAGGCCGATGGTGACACCGGCTACTACACCATCGGGCTCTACGGCACCAACAAGGTCCTCGACGTGAGGAACGGCAAATCCGATAACGGCACGAACGTCCAGGTCTACGAGAAGAACGGTTCCGACGCGCAGCGCTGGCTCTTCGTCAGGGACGAGAAGAGCGGTTACTACAAGCTCGTCTCCGCGCTGGCCGGCGACAAGGTCCTCGACGTGGCCGGGGGCGGCAAGGGGGACGGGACCAACGTCCAGATCTACGCCGGGAACGGCACCTCGTCCCAGCTCTTCAACCTCATCCTCGTGATCGACTCCACGGGCAAGACCGTCGTGGCGGCCCCCGGCGCGCAGATCGCCGCCGGCGACGGCTCCTATGCCGTCGTGTCCGGAAAGAACTCCGGCTACTCTCTCGACGTCGTGGGTGGTTCTACCAACAATGGTACGAACGTCCAGATTTATCAGGGCAACCAGTCGAACGCGCAGCGCTACTACTTCAAGTACGATGGCAAGGGCTACTACACCATCGGCGTGACCGGGACGGGAAAGGTCCTCGACGCGGCCTACGGCAATGTCGTCCCCACCACCAACGTGTGGCAGTACATATCCAACGGCTCGGACGCCCAGAAGTGGGCTGCCGTGTACAACAGCGCTGATGGTACCTACTCCTTCGTGAACAAGGCGACCTCGCTGTATCTCGACATCAGTGGCGGCAAGGTCGTCAACGGCAGCAACGTCCAGCTCTACTTCGGCAATGGCACCGCCGCCCAGAGGTTCAAGCTGAGCGCCACCAACGCATACAAGGACGACATCTATTCCATCCACAGCTTCACGAACTCGGGTAAGGCGCTCGATGTCACGGGTGGGTCGTCCAATAGCGGCACGGGCATCCAGCTCTATACATATGACGGTGTCCTTGCCCAGAAGTATCAGCTCCAAAGCATCGCTGGGACGTCCAACGAGTACCGGATCCGCACCGCCGCCTCCGGCGGTTGGCTCACGGTCTCGAACGCCGCGGCCGGGACGCGGGTGACGCAGGTCGGCAAGGGGAGCGACACCGCCACCGCCGCCAACACGTGGGTCGCGGTCTGGAACGGAACGTACCTCTCGTTCATGAACAAGCTCTCCGGCCTCGTCATGGAGGTCGCAGGCAACGATATGGCGAACGGGACCAAGATCTCCACGTATGAGATGAACGGTACCGATGCCCAGCACTTCTACATGACGGCCGACCAGCTCATCAACAACGGCTGCTACATCATCAAGTCAAAGCTCGGCACCGTGGTCGACGTCAGCGGTGGCTCGTTCGATAACGGAGCGAACATCCAGGCCTGGGGAGACAACGGCACCAACTCGCAGAAGTTCTTCATCACCTGGACCTCGGGCGGATACGTGATCACGAACGTGCAATCCGACAAGTCACTCGACGTCACGAACTGGTCCAAGGCCGACGGCGCCAACGTCCAGCAGTACGACACGAACGGGTCAACGGCACAGGGCTGGAAGGCCGCGATCGTCGACGGCGGTTACCTCGTCCTCGCCAACGTCAACTCCGGCAAGATGCTCGAGATCGCGGGTGGCAACAGGTCCGCGGGTGCGAACATCCAGCAGTACAAGGAGAACGACACGGACGCGCAGGAATGGAAGATGATCCTGACCCAGATCTACGGTTGGATCGTTCGCCCGAACTCCTACACGTTCTACTATCACGACGGCAGCTCGACTGGTTTCTCGAGCGCCTCGTATGGTGCGTGGAATAGGATCAGCACGTGGGGGAGCAACTCAAACTACCTGATCTGCATTGACCAGGATGCTTGCAGGACCTTGGTGTTCTCTGGCAGCGCCAACCATTGGGAGCCCAAATTCGACTGGCTGACAGGAGTCGGTTCTCCGTCGCTGGGGCTCACCTTCACGGGAACGAGCACCATCTTTGACAAGTACTACACGATGGATGCGGGACCGAAGGAGTACTTCGCATGCAAGTTCTATGACAATGGCCTCGACCCCATGGGCTATGGTCAGTGCTTCCACTCGGTCCTTTATTGGGACGAGCTGTATGGTCCTGTGTATGACGGTAGCCTTGGCGTCCGTGTCTCGCACGGCTGCTGCCGGCTCGCTACGGAGAATGCTCGCTGGATGTACTACAACATCCCCCTGGGCACGCTCGTCTATAGCTATCGGTTTACATAGGATTTGGGTCGAGCGGCATCATCCGATGACCTCTCTGCCCTTTTCGTCAGGAGACACCCAAGGATGGTGAGTACGACCCCTGCGCCGCAGAGGAGCGCTCCCGGCATGATGCCGACGGGCGAATAGCATGCCTTGATCTCATGCGTTCCCGATGCCATGACGAAACCCGTGAACCCGTAATCGGCCCTAAAGGTCTCGACCTGCACGCCATCGACGCAGACCGTCCAACCTGACGTGTACGGTATCGATAGACAAACGACCGAGTCGCCTGACGTGCTCACCTGGCCATCTATATCGGAACAACCTGATAGTGTGAACTCTGACGAGGACGAGACGTCCTCGTCAGAGAGGGGAAGATCATCGGCAACCCCGTCCGGGACGATTATCGAGTCGGTCAACAACGCTCGTCGGTCCTCGGTGCTTGGGAGCGAGTCGGACTCGCTTTCGGTGACGACGGACGAGCTGATGGTGGCGAGCGAGGGCTGGTTCTTGCTGCGATAGATGTATATGTCGTCGACCTTCGTCAGGAGCTCACACCAGGAGTACGTGAGGGGCTCTCTGGAGAGGACGTACTTCACGTCTAGCAAGGTTGCTATCTCGGGCTGGTCCGGAGCGTTGACGAAGGACTGGTACGTCGAATCGCCATTGAGCGCCTCGGGCCAGAGCGCTCTGTAGAAATCAGCTACATCGCTGTCGAGCGTGGAGTTGTACGAGGAAACCCCAGGATAGTTCTCGATGAGTGAGTCTTCGAGCCGGCACCAGTCAGAATACGTCTTCTCGACTCGGTAGAAGGAGTCGTCCTGGGACCTGATGTACTCCAAGGCCGCTTCGGTATCCGATGCGTGATTCGGCTGCGTCGCGTCGGGGAAGTCGGCCGCCGTGCAGGTCGTCCGCCTGTTGGTCGTCATATAGTCATCGACTATTGACGACGAGACGATCAGCGCGCAGGCCGTAATGATGGCGATGGCCTTTCCTGTACCCGTCTTCGGCAACACGAACAGGGCGGTGACGATGAGCACGACAGCCAAATAGAAGAAGCACTCCCATGAACCGTTGACCGTGTTGGCAAGCGACCAGACGACGGCCAATACGGTCAGGGCGGAGGCGAGGAGAAGGGGTGCGATGGCGGTCTTTCCAGCGAGGAGGCGCTTCTCAAGGCCAATCGACATCGCGATGCAGACGGGGGCGGCGATGCAGAACGAGCTTCGGTACTTGGGCGCGACGAATAGGTTGGACAAGGATGGGAGGAAGTAGTTCACGCAATAGAGGACGATAAGACCGGTCGCAACGAGGGCCAGCGCCTTAGCACGTCTGTCCGCATCGGTGAGAAGCCAATGATAGAACTGGGAGAGAAGTATGAGGGCGCCAGCAGAGAACCCGAGCTGAATGAACTCATAGACGTTGACATATGCGAACTGGCTGGTCGCGGGAATGATGCTTTCTGGAATGTCCTGCCCGCTGCTGATCAAGCTGTTGCCCAGCAGTCGGCTTGCAATGGCGGGAAGCCACTTGAGCGGGACGAATTCCAAGAGGGACCCCAGTGATGGGGAACCTCCTCCTGAAAGGCGGGAGGACTCCCCGAGCAGGAGAGAGGCATATGGAACGAGCACGAGACAGGAAAGCAGAATTCCGCATATGACAGGTGCCGCCAGGGGCAGGAAGGTCTTGAGGAAAGAGGTGGATGAGTCTAGCGAGGAGAGATAGGCGGACCTCAGGATCGCATATACGGCGCAGAATAGAAGAACCATGAAGCCGACATAGGCGCTCATGATGAGGGATATGGCAGTGCAGACGCATATGCCTAGGAATCGCGGCGTGCTTCTCCGTTCCAAGGAGGATTCGATGAGAACGAGCATGAGTGTCGACAGCACGAAGGTCGTTCCCAACCAGTAATGCTGTCCCCACAGGGACAGAAATCCGCAGAATGCATAGATGAGCGACCCGAAGACTCTTGCCAACGGGATCTGGCAGTGTCGCTTGAGAAGGAGATCGAAGAGAAGCCCGCACAGCACGATCTTGATTGACTGGACGAAAACCAGAATCAGGCTGAGGGACGAATCTCCGAAGAGCAATCCAAGGGGGACGAGGATGAGGTTGAATGGATCGAAGGCCCATGACTGGTAGGACATGAAGCTGTTTCCCAATCCGTACTGGAAGTTCCAGGCCCCGAAGGTTCCTTCACGGATGCTGTCGATCATATTCAGATAAAAGGGGACGTACTGCTCGACGGTGTCCGACCCCACATCCCTGTAGGCAAAGCGGGATGAGCCAAACAGGAAGGCCCCATAGACGAAGAGGATCCCAAGGACCAGCGCGACGAGGAGGGTGAGGACCTCATGACCTGAGGGGGAGCTCGACCTCTGCGTGAGTTCTTTTGAGATACCCGTTCGGACCAACGCGATCACAAGACAGACAGCAAGCGCGGCGATAGCGGCGAGATATACAAGACGCAACAAGGACACTCGTCTCCTTGGGTATGAGGGCGAAGCAAGTGGTCAAGGTTCTGCGAATCAGGGGGTTCTTCTCAGAGTGCGTTCTAGAATAGTATGCAGCAACGCCTTCCTGCAGGGCGGCCTTTCGAGACAATTAGACTAAGATGGCTCATTATATGGGTCGTCTCGGCATACGCCAGACTAGAGCACCCGCTTCGCGACATCGGTATCGATGAGGGGACATACAGGATGAAAGCCATGAAGGACTCCATGGAAGCTCTGCTCGAAGCTGGCTTCACCCGTAGAGGAGCGATTGACTATCTCGGTACTCTGGAGAGGGAGGACGCCAGCGACTTGTTCTCGCCGGGGTATCGCGAGTGGGCACATTCCATAGGATTCTATGCAGAGTCGGCCTGCGCGCTTGGCTTGACCGAGGCAAATGCGGACACGTATCTCTCCGACTATGACTACTGCCGCGTATGGCCTCTCAACAGCTGGCAGAGGGTCTGGATCAATGACAAGCTGACGCTAAAATACATGCTCTCCGGCACGAGGTATGACAGGTATCTTGCTAGGTACTTCTACTATACCGGCCAGCAGGGTCTTGTCCCGCTGATTGACTCCGGCGAGTTCGGTGGTGATGGGTTTCTCAGGTGTCTCGAGGCAGAAGGGGAGTTTGCCTGTAAGCCATGTAACGGAGAGTGCTCCCAGGGCTTCCATAAGCTGTCCTTCGCTGACGGAATCTACTCGATAGACAACGAGCCCTCTTCGAAAGAGGGCGTGATGCGCTTCGTCGACGGGCATGCCAACTACGTCTTCACGGAGTTCTTCCATCCTGGAATGGGGATGGAGGACATCAGCCCGGTCATCCATACGTTGCGGCTGCTTACGGTTAACGAGGGTGGAGATGCCCCGGTCCTTGCCGCTGCCTACCTTCGGTTCGCGACGGGAGTCGGCTCCGATGACAGCAAGGCGAACTACCGCATCCCCGAGGAGAGCGGTGTCTGCTCATATAACGTTTGCTGCAATCTGGAGACGGGCCGTTTCGGCGATGGCAAGCTCGTGTATGGCAATAGGACGATTGACGCTCCCGATCATCCAGATACAGGGGCTCCTGGCAGGGGGACGATCGAGTGTTGGCCAGAGCTTAGGGACATGGTCATGGGGGTGGCGAAGCGTCTGGGCCCTGTGGAGTACATGGGGTTCGATGTCTGCGTCACGAAGAGCGGCCCTAGGCTCATCGAAATCAACTCTCACTCTGGCAGCAAGTACCTGCAGCTCTATCGTCCGTTCATGAACGATCCTTTCCTGTCGGACTATTTCTCGAGGAAGTTGAGGGCCATCGACGACCTCGACGATGAGGCGCGGGCTCGAAGGAATGGCGTCCTTAGATGAGGGCAGCCGCCCGGGAACTCGAGGCAGGGGGGATTGTGGGCCAAACGGTCATAACGGTCGTCATTCCATGCTATCGATCGGAGAGGACCATAGGGAAGGTCGTCTCCCTCACCAGGGATGCCTTGATTTCAATGGGATTCGAGTACGAGTTCGTCCTGGTGAACGACGCATCGCCTGATGGGACGTTCGATAGTATCAGGACGCTTTGCTCCGAGGACCCACGGATTGTGGGTGTCAACCTCGCCCGCAACTTCGGTCAGCACAGTGCGATCATGGCTGGTCTTCGTTACGTCCATGGCGACTATGTCATGCTGATGGACGATGATATGCAGACGCATCCATCCCAGTGCAAGAAGCTGATCGACAAGATGACTGAGGGGAACGATGTCGTCTTCGCGACCTTCCCGGACCACAAGGAAGCATGGTGGAGACGGGTTGGCTCACGGTTCCAACAGTGGACCGTCCGCGTTCTCACGAGTCGTCCGAGAGGGGTCGAGTCCAGCAACTTCTTCATCATGAAGAGGCTCGTGTCCGATGAGATAACGAAGTACACTGGTCCCTATGTCTACATCCAGGGTCTGATCTTCCAGGTCACGAGTGACATCGTGAACGTCCCGGTCGAACACTTCGAACGAGAGGAAGGCTCATCGGGCTATTCGCTCAAGGCGCTGCTTCGTCTCTGGTCCGTTATCCTGAACTTCTCGATGGCCCCGCTCCGTATGGCTGCGGTCATTGGGGCGGTCATGGGAATTCTGGGGCTGATCGGCGCCGTCGTCCTCATAGTGCAAAGGGTGCTCGACCCCACGATGGTCGCGGGGTGGAGCTCCCTGATGGTTGCGCTCATGATCTGCTCCGGGTTCATCCTCATGTTCCTGGGTCTCATCGGGGAGTATCTTGGCCGTCTGTTCATGACAATCAACAAGACGCCTCAGTTTGTTCTGCGCGAGGTGTTGAACGGCGAGGAAGGGGACACGAATGACTGATGACCAACATCGTCTCGTCATCCTTGGCTCGATGGATGAGTTCGTGGACCTGGTCAAGAGGGCGCAGTCTCGTGGATACTATGTAATCACCTGCGATGGCTATAAGGACGGGCCCGCAAAGACGTTCTCGGACAAGAGCTATACGATTGACGTCCGTGATACGGATGCGATCGCGATGATGTGCAGGGACGAGAAGGTCGATGGGATCATCTCCTCCTTCTCTGATGTGCTGGCGGAGTGCCTTGTGGCGATTGCCGAGAAGGCCGGCCTCCCCTCGTACCTCACTCCCGATCGACTTCGTCTGCTCAGGGACAAGGGATTGATGAAGGGGATGTTCGATGAACTTGACATCCCATATCCGCACTCCGTCAGGGTCCATCAGGCCACGGTGGAGCGCGACCTATCCGGTATGAGGTTTCCCTGTGTGATCAAGCCCGCTAATGCGTACGGTTCGCATGGTGTGTTCCTGCTCGACTCCGTTGACGAGGTGGTCGACCACATCGACCGTACGATGGCCTGCTCGGACAGCGATTACATAATCGCCGAGGAGTATGACGACGGGTTCGAGTTCAATATGATGACCTGGGTCGTCAACGGAGGCCCTGTCGTTCTCGACATCGCCGATCGCGAGAAGACCGCAGAGGTCGCGCATGTGACTCCCCACGTCAGCCGCATCGTATATCCGAGCCGTCTTACGGATGAGGTCCTTGCTGGTGCAAGGGACATAGTCGAACGTGTCGCCCGCTACGTCGGCATCACGAACGGACCTCTGTGCATGCAGTTCTTCTGGACACCCGAGAGGGGGATCAGGGTCTGTGAATGCGCAGGGCGCATTTTCGGATACGAGCACGAACTTCTCGAATATGCTTCGGACGGCCTGTCGATCGAGGACATCCTGCTTGACTATGTCTATGATCGCGATGCCCTTTCCGCGCGCCTCGCAGGTCATGACTGTCATCTCAAGAACTGCGCGGCGGGACTCTACTTCCATGGATATGAGGGAGAGGTCGCGAGGATCGAAGGCGTTCCCGAGCCGGGGGATGGTTCACCGACCGTTGAATCCCACGTCTACTACGAAGCCGGCGAGACGATATCCCACGGGGTGGGGGACAAGCCATACGTCATCCGCACATACCTCTCCGCTCCGACGCGAGAGACGATCGACGAATGGACCGACCGTATCTTCGGCGGAATCGCAGTGCTCGACGGAGACGGCAGGAACCTCCTCTACCGGAACGCACGCATGTCCTATGCGCGCGCCCTGCGATAGGTGTCGGGCGTGAATGAGTCAAAGATGCGCACTCTCTTTGGGCTGCATCTCCTCCTCGCCCTCTACTCATTGAGTGGAATCCTGAGTAAGCTCGCCTCGCAATACTCGTTCATGAGCGAGGGGTTCATAGCGTGCTATGGCGGGATGATTCTCGTCTTGGGAGCCTATGCCCTTGGTTGGCAGCAGGTGATAAAGCGTCTCCCGCTCACCACGGCCTATGCGAACCGAGCGGTGACGGTCATCTGGGGCGTCATCTGGGGTGTCCTCCTTTTTCACGAGGACGTCACGGCTGCCAAGGTGATTGGCGCGGCCATCGTCCTCGTGGGCGTCATCCTCTATGCGACGGCGGATTCCTCGCAGCTGCCCAAAAGCGCGGATGACGGTGATGTGGGATGAGCATGGTTGGCTACGTGGCAATAGCGCTCGTCGGCGTTTTGATCAGTGCCGTCTCGCAGGTTATGCTCAAGAAGTCCGCGCTCGAGCGACATGATTCCGTGGTTCGGGAGTACCTCAACCCCCTCGTGATCGGTGCGTATGTCCTGTTCTTTGGCGCGACGCTCCTTTCGGTGCTGTCATACAAGGGGATTCCCCTCTCGATGGGGCCCATCCTTGATGCCTCGGGTTATATCTATGTGACGGTCTTTGGCGTCGCGCTCTTCCACGAGAAGATGAACAAGAGGAAGATAATGGCGCTGGTGATAATCCTTATAGGAATCTGCGTCTATTCACTTGGGGCTGTCTGATGATTGACTTTAACGTTCCGCCGTTCCTGGGCACTGAGATGAGCTATGTGACCGAGGCGGCGGCGGTGAATCATAAAATATGTGGTGACGGACCGTTCACCGCGAAGTGCACCCGATGGCTCGAGGACCGCTTCTCTGCTCACAAGGTCCTTCTGACGACGAGCGGGACGTCGGCCCTTGAGATGGCGGCGGTGCTCTGCGACCTCAAGCCCGGGGACGAGGTCATTCTCCCAAGCTTCACGTTCTCGTCGACCGCCACGGCATTTCAGGCCGTGGGCGCGAAGCTGGTTTTTGTCGACATCCGTCCTGACACGATGAACATCGATGAGAATGTCATCGAGCAGGCGATCACCGATAGAACCCGCGTGATCGTTGCCGTGCACTATGCCGGCGTCTCCTGCGAGATGGATGCGATCATGGACATTGCGAGCCGTCATGGCTTGCTTGTCGTCGAGGACGCGGCTCAGGGTGTGATGAGCAGTTATAAGGGCAAGGCCCTTGGTACGATCGGAACGTTCGGATGCTACTCGTTCCATGAGACGAAGAACTACTCCATGGGCGAGGGCGGAGCCATTCTCATCAACGATCCTGCCTATGACGACCGCGCGGAGATCATCCGTGAGAAGGGCACCAATCGGCATCAGTACTTCCGCGGCTTGATAGACAAGTATACCTGGGTCGATCGTGGGAGCAGCTATCTCCCCAGCGATCTCAACGCAGCATACCTCTGGGCACAGCTCCAGCAAGCCGAGCTCATCAATGAGAATCGTCTCGCAAGCTGGAAGGCATACTATGAGGCGCTGAGCCCGCTTGCCGAAAGAGGCGCGATTGACCTTCCTGTCATACCTGATGGGTGCATCCAAAATGCCCATATGTTCTATATCAAGTGCGCTGACCTAGCGGAGCGCACCGCTCTCATTTCCCACCTGCGCGAGAACGGGGTGCTGGCGGTCTTCCACTACATCCCCCTGCACTCATCTCCTGCGGGGAAACGCTTCGGTAGGTTTGACGGGAAGGATGTCCATACGACCACGGAGAGCGACCGTCTCGTGAGGCTCCCCATGTACTACGGGCTTGCGCCAGAGGATCAGGCGGTCGTCATCAAAGCTGTCAAATCGTTCTTCGGGGAGGCATAAGCCATGCATCGTGCCCTTGTCACCGCGATAGGTTCCTTTTCCGCGAAGGCTGTGATCGGCGGTCTCAAGGACCTGGGGTTCTGGGTCGCTGGATGTGACATCTATCCCCGCGAGTGGATCGTCGATTCGAGGAGCGTCGATGCATTCTGCCAAGCCCCCCGTGTCTCAGATGTGGACGGGTATCGCTCCTTCATCCGGCGCCTATGTCAAGAGGAGCGCATCGATCTCATCCTTCCCCTTACGGATGTCGAGGTCGACTTCTTCAATCGTGAGCGATCCTCAAGCTGGATGAAGGACATCACCGTCTGCATCTCTCCAAGTGACGCAATCGGTTATTGTCGGGACAAGTCTCGGATGTCTGGGTTTCTCGAAGGGTCCTCTTCCGGTGTGGTGGGGATTCCGACCCGGCTTCTCGATGACGTGGATGAGGTACCCGTCGAGTATCCCTTGGTCTGCAAGCCACTCGACGGCAGAAGCAGTCAGGGCCTTCGCCGGATCACCTCGCAAGAGGAATGGGAGTCGCTTAAGGGGATCGAAGGCCATGAGCGCTACGTCGTCCAACCGCTGATAGAGGGCCCCATCATCACCGTCGATGTGGTCCGCTCTCCCGTCGGCCCCACGTCAGTCGCAATACCGCGCGAGGAACTTCTGAGAACTCCCAATGGGGCGGGGACATCGGTCTACGTGTTCCACGACGACGGACTGGTTGAGGGCTGCACTCGACTCGCCGATGAGCTCGGAATTATCGGCTGTGTCAACTGCGAGTTCATTAAAGCCGAGAATGGCCGATACTATTTCCTCGAGTGCAACCCGAGGTTTGCGGGCGGTGTCAGGTTTTCCTGTATGGCGGCATATGACTGCGTCGCAAACCACGTCAGGGCCTTCCTGGGAGAGGCGATCGAGGACCTGGATCCCTATGAGAACCAGTACATCGCACGAAGGTACGAGGAGCATGTGATGAGAGTCGAGGATTCGGCGCTCTAGTTTGGACGGGTGCCTTCTCTTCCCTTCCCCAATACCGATTGGAGCTGTACTTGTCGGGAGCCGACCTCAAGTCTGCGGCGATACGATCCTTGTTCTGGAAGCTCTTCGAACAGGGAGGGGCCTCGCTGATTACGCTCGTCGTCCAAATCGTGATGGCGCGGCTCCTCGATCCTGACGAGTTCGGTGTCCTTGCGATCATGCTGGTGTTCGTCAACGTGGGCAACGTCATCGTGCAGTCCGGCCTGAACACGGCCATCATCCAGACCCACGATGCGACGGAGGATGATTACTCGACCGTCTTCTGGATGAGCCTCGCCATGTCGGTCGTTCTGTATGTCCTCATCTTCCTGGGCGCTCCTGCCATAGCCGATTTCTACTCCATGCCATCCATCGTCGGCCCGCTGCGCATCCTCGTCTTGGTTCTTATCGTGAACGCCTTCAATTCGATCCAAGAGGCGATTGTCGCTCGCCATCTCGACTTCGAGAAGACGTTCAAGGCGACGGTCTCGGCGGCTTTGGTTTCGGGGTCCCTCGGTGTCTTTGTGGCCCTGTCTGGCGGGGGAATATGGGCTCTTGTGGTCCAGCAGCTGGCCCAGCAGGTCACGAAGTGCGTCGTCCTCTCGGTGCAGATTCCCTGGAAGCCGAGTTTGGTGTTCAAGGTCGATCGCGCAACCGAGTTCTTCCACTTTGGATGGAAGCTACTCGCATCGGGTCTTCTCGACCAGGGATACCAAAGTCTCTCCGACCTGGTCATCGGGAAGGTATTCACCAGTACGGAACTCGGCTTTGTTTCTCAAGGAAAGAAGTATCCTCAGGCGCTGGGAAACATGCTCGACGGTGCCATCCAGCCAGTCATGCTGTCCGCTGTCTCCCGCGTCCAAGATGATGCCGCGACGGTCAAACGTCTCGCTCGCCGTGGTCTCAAGACCAGTACGTTCCTCATCATCCCCTGTATGACCTTGTTCGCGTTGGCCGCAGAGCCCATCGTCACTCTTCTTCTGGGCGAGAAGTGGCTCCCCTGCGTCCACTTCCTCCAGGCCTATTGTCTCATCTACGCTCTTCTGCCTATCCACACCACGAATCTCCAAGCCCTGAATGGAATGGGTAGAAGCGATCTCTTCCTCAAACTCGAGGTAATCAAGAGCCTATTGGGGCTGGCGATCATGTGCTTCGCTGCATTCGTCTTGAAGGATCTGGGCGCGGTCATCATCGGATGCGTGATCTCCAACGTCGCCTGTACGTTTATCAACGCTGCTCCGAACAAGCGTGTTATCGGCTATTCCTATCTCGAGCAGATCAAAGACATCTGCCCCGCGTTCTTGCTTGCTTTCGCTGCGGCGGCCATCGCGTGGCCGGTGAGCCTGCTCGCGCTCCCTTCGATCCTGACCATCCTGTTCGAGCTCGTGGTCATGTTCGCGGCATACCTTCTGCTGGCCAAGCTCTTCCATGTCGAAGAGCTCTCCTACATCATGAACACGCTACGAGAGATTAAGATGAAGAGGTCTGGTTCAGAGAGCTGATAACAAGTCCTGAAGGCCCAGCCCCCTTCGTTTGGAGCGGTCGCATGCCCGATAACAAGCAGATACTGGTCACTCGCTCGTCGATGCCTCCCCTCGATGAGTATGTCGCCGAGATCGCCCCCCTCTGGGAGAGTCACTGGCTTACCAACATGGGTGAGAAGCACCGCGAGCTCGAGCGCGAGCTCGAGAGTTACCTCGGGGTGGACGACATAGCCCTTTTCGTGAACGGGCACTCGGCACTCGAGTGCGTGCTCGAGGCCATGCAGCTCAAGGGCAAGGTCATCACCACGCCCTATTCCTTTGCGTCGACCACGCATGCGATCGTGCGCAAGGGCCTCACCCCTGTCTTCGCGGACATCAAGCCTGACGACTACACCATCGACCCGAGTTCCATCGAGAGCCTCATCGATGAGGACACCTGCGCCATCGTCCCAGTGCATGTATACGGCAACCTCTGCGATGTCGAGGCGATACAGGACATCGCAGATCGCCACCACCTCAAGGTCGTCTACGATGCCGCCCATGCGTTCGGGGTGCGTCTGAACGGCGCGTCCTCGGCGACGTTCGGTGATGCTGCCATGTTCTCCTTCCATGCCACCAAGGTGTTCAACACTATCGAGGGCGGCGCGGTGTGCTTCCGCGAGCCAGGTTTCAGGACGAAGCTCAACCAGTGGAAGAACTTCGGCATCACGGGCGAGGAGACGGTCGAGTACGTCGGTGGCAATGCCAAGATGAACGAGTTCTGCGCCGCTATGGGCATCTGCAACCTTCGCCATCTCGACGATGAGATCGCGAAGCGGAAGATGGTCGCGGAGCGCTATTGGGAGAGGCTGGACGGCGCACGCGGCGTCAGGACCTGTCTGCCCAAGGAGGGCGTGACGCCGAACTACGCCTACATGCCCGTCGTCTTCGAGGACGAGTTCGGCTCGACGCGCGATGCCGTCTTCGATGCCTTGGCAGAGCAGGACATCCATGCGAGGAAGTACTTCTATCCGCTCATCAGCGACTATGGCTGCTATGCCGGCCGCTTCGACTCATCGGCAACGCCGGTGGCGAAGCATGTGGCCGCACGCGTGCTGACGCTTCCTATGTACGCGGATCTGGCAGTCGAGGACGTCGATCGTATCTGCGACATCGTGCTCTCCCAAGCGAGCGAATAGAGAGCCCATGACGGAAACGCCGCTGGTGAGCATTAATGTCACCGTCTATAACCACGAGCACTACATCGAGAGATGCCTGAGAAGCATCGCTGCCCAGAAGGTCGACTTCCCCTACGAGGTCCTCATAGGGGAAGATTGCTCGACCGATGGGACTCGCGAGGTTCTGAGGAAGCTCGAGGATGAGCTTCCCGACTGCTTCAAGTTCCTCTACCGCGAGCACAACCTCGGCGGACGTGGCGAGGGCAACGCCACGGACCTACTCTACCGATCGAAGGGGAAGTACCTAGCCCTCCTCGAGGGTGATGACTTCTGGACATATGACGGGAAGCTCCAGGCGCAGGCCGAATTCCTCGAATCACATCCGGACTATGAGGCGGTGTATAGTCGCTGCACCGTAGTTGACGCCAAATCGCAGCCCTCAGGGGAAATCTATCCAGAATGTTGCGACGAGGACTATTCATTCGAGGAGTTCTTCCTCTGTGCCCTCCCGGGGCAGATCGGAACTTCCCTGATTCGTCTCGCACCTTATCTCCCTGCAAGGGAGAGGTTCCTTGAGCTGAGTCTCTATGACTCCTATGCGGGAGACCGTCGTTATGCCTTCATCCTCCTTTCTCTCGGGAAGATCCGCTGCATTCAAGAGCAGTGGAGCGCATATCGACATGTGGTCTCCTCGGGTACGAGCTATTCCGCGACAGTGAACGTCGATGACGAGTATGCGAGGAATGAGGTCTTGTTCGGTAAGACGCTCGTCAGGTATGCCGCCGACAAGGGAGACGTGGATGCACTCTGGGTTGCGAAGGAGACCTACTATCGCACCCTCCTGAAGTGGAGTCATGGGAAGATCGCTCCCTTTGATAGGAGAGAATGCATGCGGGAGCTCAGAAGGGAGCCACACTGGTTGCGGTTGAGGCTCTGCCCGCTGCGTTGGTATGCGGCGCTGGGGATGCGACAGCTTCGCGGAAGGGGCGTGACGCTTTGATCGGGCTCTTCTGAAGAAGGCCTGTAGAACGCGGCGTCATGTATCATCTCAGTTCATCAGGCGGTATAATTTCCGCAGTTATGAATACGACGTTGCCACGATTCCGGGATTTGTCTTCCGTGCTGGCGACGTCGACTTGTCTTCTTGGAGGTACCGACATGTCGGCAACTCAGTCACGCTCGTCTCATCCCTTGGGGATGTTCTCTGTCCGTTGCTCTGCCATGATCGTTGCGGCGCTCGTCCTGTTCATGCTTCCGAGCCCGTGTTTTGCCGAGACGACGGTAAGTGAGCCGTCTGCCATGACGGACGAGGCTACGACGGCATCCAGCGCTGATGGGGCTTCGACGACTGGTGCTGACAGCACCGCCTCGGCCTCTGAGACCGAGGGATCGCCTACGACCGGCTCCGAGCTCTCGGTACAGGCGGAGACCGAGGTCGCCACGACCGACGAGGCCGTTGCCACCGCCCAGGTCTCGACGTCTTGTGCAGACGTCCTGAATGCAGGAGCCGGCAAGGTCTTCACCATCCATTCTCGCGGGGCAGGCGGGCATTTCATAGATATTGCTGGTGGCAGCACTGCCAACTGCGCGAATGCTCAGCTCTACTCCTCGAACAGCACGCCGTCCCAGCGCTTCTGGGTCTCGTTCGTGGATGAGGGCAACGGCTTGGGCCACTACGTCATCAAGAACGTCAACTCAGGCAAGGCCCTCGACTGTGCCAACGGTGGCAAGGTGAACGGGACCAACGTCCGCCAGTACACGGCCAATGACACCGCCGCCCAGTCCTGGGTCCTCACCGAGTCCGTGAGCGGGTACTACACAATCATGGGCGTCGGAAGTGGGCTCATGCTCGACGTGAAGGGCGGATCCTCCGCGGACGGGGCAAATCTGCAGCTTTACGAGGGAAATGGGACCGCGGCCCAGGACTTCGCCTTTGACGGCTGCGAGACCGACCTCGATGGCTCCGGTTCCACCGCCTATATCCTCTGCAGCTCCGTGAATGAGGGACGAGTCCTCGACGTCTCCAGCGGGTCGACCGATGACGCCGCGAACGTCCAGCTCTGGGCAAAGAACTGGAGCGACGCGCAGCGCTGGTCGCTGAACTATGATGCGTCGACCGGCTATTATGAGATCGTCAACGCGAACGCCAACAAGGCGCTCGACGTCTTCTCCGGTGGTACTGCCTGGGGCACCAATATCGACCAGTACACGAGGAACAACACGACTTCGCAACGTTGGTCCATCAAGAAGGGGTCTGACGGAAGCTATACGCTGACGTCTGCGCGGAACGGATTGGTGGTGGACCTCGCTGGTGGCACCAATGCCAATGGGACTAACTATCAGTGTTATACGGCAAACGGCACCAAGGCCCAGTCCTTCTCGTTCGCCTCCGATGGTGTACCCGGGCTCAACACCCATGGCTTGACGGTCTACAACATCCAAAGCTCCAGGGACTCGAAGGCCGTGCTCGACATCGCCAACGGATCGAAGGATGCCGGTGCCAACGTCCAGCTCTATCAGGCCAACGCTTCTGATGCCCAGCGCTTCAAGACCTATTACGACGAGTCTACCAAGACCTACAAGATCATAAACGTGAACTCGGGCAAGGCTCTCGACGTCCAAGATGCCAGCAAGAAGAACGGTGCCAACATCCAGCAGTGCACGAGCTGGGACGGCGCGGCGACGGCCCAGCGGTGGACCGCGACCATGAACTCCGATGGCAGCTACACCCTCGAGTCTCTCTGCAACGGCCTCGTCATCGATGCGGCCGGCGGTTCCACGGCCAATGGGACGAACATCCAGTGCTACACGAGTAACGGCTCTGCAGCCCAGAAGTGGAACTTCGTCAAGGCCGATGATATTCAGGGGCTCCCGAACGTCGCGACCGTTGACGCCTCTTGGTCGAGCGACTCGGGTTATGTCTCGAGGATGCGTTCGCGTGCCGAGTCGACTGGCAGCAGCACACAGTGGTACTTCACGCTCGATAAGGACTCGAGGAGGGTCTGTGTCTTCCGCAGGGTCTCTGGTGGATGGCAGCTGACCAAGGCATTCAACTCAGGCATAGCAAGCAATGTCGGCGTACACCAGATCACCCATACCAAGCGTGCGAACTGGGACAACGGCATCGGTCTCAACGACTGGTTTACCGTCTTCGTTGACTGCTATCTCACGGGTGACAACTATGTGGACGGCGATCCCGCCAAGGGACGCGACGACGGCCAGGGCTTCCATGCGACATACTCTCTTGAGAACGGTGATGTTGCTTCTTGGTATACCCCTGGCGGCTGTGCCGCGCTCGCATACAACAACGCCCTGTGGATCTACGAGCTTCCCGACCTTATCGGATCGACGGTCGACGTCTTCTAGGGCCATGCGGAATGATTATTCTGTTGATGATCCGTCGACCTCGTACCCGGTGATGCTCTGCTTGCCATACCACTGGGCATAGGCCGAGTTGACCCACCATGTTGGGTCATCGGTCAGCTCCTGGTCATAGAGGGCGTTCGGCCTTGTCGTGACGAGCGGGATGGACACATCGGCCCCGGAGGCGCTGGTGGTGGTGTCTATCTGCTGATATACCTGCTCGCTATACTCCTGAGCCTCCCCTCGGACGAGGGACCTCAGGGCCGAGGCTGAGGAGAGGCTCTCTCCCAAGACCGAGCTCGAGGCGATGCAGACGAGGTCAACTACCAGGAATAATCCCAGGCAGGTGCAAGCACCCTGGAGCCTGCTCTGGATGCCGACACCAGCTGAGGCCCCCTCTTGGCGCGTCCTGACGTTTCCCAGCCACCAGACTACGTTGGCCGCCAAAAGGATGATGAAGAGGTCGTAGCGGATGTCGAACACCCTGCCCGACCCAGCAGAACCCATCGCATAGAAGGTCGGTGCCCAGCTTGAAGCGAGCCATCCCATGGATAGGGCTGAGAGTAGCCACGGGCGGGGAAAGGTGAACGACGCCCTGTCGAGCTCCGACCATGTGAGGATTCCTACGATGCACATGACTAGCAGCACCGCCGCATTGGTCCAATCGGATGCGGCTTGGACAGAGGTGACGCATGAGGTGACGATCGTCGAGATGACACCCATTCCCTCGAAAAACTCTGACCTGACGGAGTTCCCCGGGGCCATGAAGCTGATGGTGGCGCCAGCTAGAAGGCAGACCAGTGGAGGGAGCAAGCGAAGTGCGTCATGGCGTTCCTTGGCCATGACGAAGACCCATACCAGAAGGGCCACCATGGCCTCGATGGCGAGCAGGACGGTGACGAAGTTCCCCCCGGCCAGAAATGCCGCGACGAGGGCTGAGCCAATGCACAAGGATTCCCAATGGGTTCGCGATTCGTCGACGAGGCGGATGAGCATGCCCATGAGGGCGAACATGAGGGCCGTGAACGAGGTGTAGTACATCGCCCCATTGAACCAGTAGAACCCCTCAACCAGGTTGGGCTGATACAGGATCTGGACAACGAGCAAGAGGCATGTGATGGATATCCAGGACCGCTTGGAGAAATGGAGCCTCTCGACAAGAAGGACATGAGAGAGGAACAGTTCTCCTGCGACGAGGCTGCCAAGGATGAAGAAGGGGACCACCGCATAGGCCTGTTCCGAGAAGACACCTGGTTGGAGAGCCATCAGGAAGATAGCGGAGTACGTTCCCTGCCATTCCCACCAGTTCTTGACCACCGTGTTCGCTGCGGCCGAGAGGACCTCGAGGAGACCCCCTCCGGATTGGACGGCCTCATGTGTCAGAAGCCCATAGCTGAGGTCATCGGCCCCGGGGTGGTCGAAGGGTGCGATCAGAAGAAGCGGGACGATCGTGGCAGCGAGGAGAGCGAGACATCCGATCTCGATGAGCCTCATGCCCCTGTCCCCCTCGACGAGGCGACGTATCCTGTCATTCATTGCCCTCACCATTTGATGTCGATTCCCAAGGTGCCGATCATGAACTTGTAGACCGAGAGGAAAGCCGGCATGGCGTGGGCCTTCCACGCACGGCTCGCAAGGAGGAGCTTCTTGAATGCCGAGCCATGCGTCTTCGCGTATGCGCCGGTGATGTAGGGCGAGTCCGACCAAGTGGGGAAATGATCGTCCAGGAAGCTCGTCGTGTCCATGATGACCGCCTTGAGGTCGACGTCCTTGTCATATGACTGGCGAAAGCTCATCGAGATACCCAGATGCAGGAAGACCATGGCATCCTGCGCCGCGAGGAGGTCGGAGGAGGCTCCGCCGTCCACGAAGGCCGTCCGCGCCTCGACAAGGGACCTCCTGTCCTCCTCGAGGGTGTCGCCCCTGACGCTGGTGATGGTCGAGTTGTCTCTCACCGTGTAATTGACCAGGCAGTCCGGAATGAACGAGACCGTCGAGCCGGTCTGGAAGACGGCGAGATAGACGAGCATGCAGAAGACGACATCCTCCAGCGCCTTCGGCGAGTCTCTGATGACCTCGATGGAGTCAAGGAGGTCCTTTCGATAGAGCTTGTTCCAGACGGCCGTGTTGATGCCGACGATCATCCCGGGATCGTCCTTGACGCGAAAGGGCTCACGTCGCTGGGTGAGCTCGCGAGAGATGGTCTTCCCGCTCGCGAGGTCGACGCGACGATAGCCGCATACCGTCACCGCCGCAGAGGACTCATCCGCTGCGGAACACAGGCTTTGCATGTAGTCCGGGCATGCCGTGTCGTCGCTGTCGATGAATCCGACGTACTCGCCACGCGCGGCACGAACGCCCGCCCAGCGCGCCTTCCAGGTGCCTTCGTTCTCCTTGTCCACTACGCGGACGATGTCGGGATGGCGGCGTTCGTAGTCTCGCAGTATGTCGAGGCAACCGTCGGGGCTGCCGTCGTTCACGCCGATGATCTCGAGGCCATCGAAATCCTGTGAGAGTAGGGAATCGAGGCAGGAGGGAAGGAACCGCTCCGTCTTGTAGCAGGGGACGATGACGCTCAGTCGCTTGGTATGGGTCTCTGTCGCCACGAATGCCCCTCCGAGCCGGATTGTCCTTGCATGAGTCATGGTAGCAGTGGAGCGCCGCAAGTCGAGCCGGCTGCGGCCCATCCGCGCCCGACCAGCTATACTCGTCCGTGAACAGCCGTCGCCGTCGAGGAAGCCCATGACCAGCCCACGCATAGCAGTCGTCATGTCCACCTATAACGGCGAGGCCCACGTGGCCGAGCAGCTGGACAGCATCCTCGCACAGGACCTCTCCGCCTCCGGCGCGGCCATGCGCGTCATCGTCCGCGACGACGGCTCCACCGACGGCACCATGGGCGTCCTCCGCGGCTATGAGGAGCGTGGCGACATCGAGCTCGTAGCGGGGGAGAACCTCGGCGTGGTCGGTTCGTTCCTCGAGGTGATGTCATCGGTTCCCGCCGAGTTCGACCTCGTGGCCCTCTCCGACCAGGACGACCGCTGGCATGCCGACAAGATCGCCCGCGCCATCGAGGTCCTCTCTCCTCGAGACCAGTCGATACCGCAGCTCTACTGCAGCGAGTACGTCTTCTGCGATGGCGAGCTCCGCGAGCAGGGGCGCTCGCATCTCAACCGCCGCGGCGTCGACTTCGCTGACACCCTCTACGAGAACATGATCTCGGGCAACACCACCGTGGTGAACCGAGCGCTGGTCGAGCGCGTGAACGCCGCCGGGCGCGATGGCGTCTACTGCCACGACTGGTGGCTCGCCCTCGTGGCCCTCAGCCTGGGCGAGCTCACCTACGACGACTTCGCGTCCCTCGACTATCGTCGACTCGACACCAGCGTGAGTCCCACGGGCTCCGGTGGCGTCGCGCTGCTCCGCTACCGTGTGAGCACCTTCCTCGACAAGGGGGAGCTCTCCTGCATCACCCGTCAGCTCGCACGCCTCCGCGAGCTCTACGGCGACGAGATGGCGCCGGACAAGCGTGCCCTCCTCGACCGGATGCTCGACGGAGGGCGCCTTCGCAAGGCGTTCGTGGGTGTGAGGCTTCGGCAGAAGTGGCCAGAGGAGCTGGCGGTGCGCCTGCTGTTCCTTCTCGGCAGGCTCTAGGACGCGAGCCTACTCGCCCGTCTCCATGGGGTCGTCCGCACCGTGCCCGCGTCCGGCCTTGCCGGCCTCCCGGCCCCTACGGGCACGCTCATAGCGCTCGATGCGGCCGATCCTCTCGCCTTGGACCGCCTGGTCGTAGTCGTCGAGGCCCTGCTCCTGTGCCAGCTCCTCCACCTTGTGCTTGAGCACGGAGATGTCGGCCGAGTTCGAGAACTCCTTCACGAGCAGCAGGCCGATGATGATGAGGAACACGAAGTTGCTCGCGGAGATGAACCCGAACGCGTTCGCGAGCGTGATGGCGATGCCGGGGAATACCGCGTTCAGGATGAGGACCGCCGCGAGCACGATCCAGTAGATCGAGTCCATGATCTGCATCTTCGAGCTCTTGACGCGCTTGCAGATGATGGCGAAGACGGCCACGGCGCCGACGATCAGCAGGATGCGAAGTGCGACAGACATGGGTTCTCCCTACCTCAGGAACTGGAAGAGGATGATGGACAGGCAGGTGCGCGACATGTACCTCAGCACGTTCACGAGGTTGAGGTAGCTCTCGCCGCCCTGACGCTCGCGCATGCGGGCCTGCATCTCGACGACCTTGCCGCCCTTCCGTGCCACGAGCGCGATGGTGTCGGGCTCGGGGGCGATGTCGAAGGAGGACGGCGCCGAGAACATGTCGATCATGCGGCGTCCGTAGATGCGCATGCCGCTGGTGGGGTCGGTCACGGTGGCGCCGGTGGTGACGTGGATGAGCCAGGTGATGAGGCGGGAGCCGGCTCCGCGTGCGCCGCTGGGGCGCACGGTGCCGTCGAGGTAGCGTGACGCGATGACCACGTCGGCGTCCGTCTCGACCAGGCGCTTGACCATGGGGAGCACGTACTCGGGCAGGTGCTGGCCGTCTGCGTCGAACTGGATCACCGCGTCATAGCCGTGGCGCTTGGCGTACTTCATGCCACACCTGAAGCCGCTCGCGAGGCCCGTGTTCACGGGAAGGCTCACGATGTTCATGCGCTTGCCCTCGCAGATGGCGCGGGTGTCGTCAGACGAGCCGTCGTTCACGATGACATAGTCCACGCCGGGGCAGGTCGAGACGAGCGAGGAGATCGTGGCCTCGATGCATTCCTCTTCGTTGAAGGCTGGGACGAGTGCTAGGACTCTCATTCACGTGGCTCTCTCGTCGGTGGTTTCGCAGGTGGGAAGCGTGACTCACCCGTTGATCCCATAAGTCTAGCACGTGATTGAACATCAACTTAAGGCGGGACGCCTGCTCGGCCCCGACTCGAAGGCAGATCCGGGGAAGATGCCTTCTTAGCTCACGATGCGGTAGAGACGCATGTTCCCATCCGAGAGGACCGTCTCGAAGCCCGGCGTGTCGTCCGTGATGGAGGAGATCCCCTCGAACATGACGGGACGGTAGTCCTTGCGGAGGTTGATGAACGAGCAGTCCGACCCGCTCTGGTCGAGCACCAGCACGTAGGAGGCGCCGATCTCGTCCACTGCGGTCCTGACCTCGTCGTCGGTGGCGATGTCCGCCAACCCGTTCCGTATCAGCACGCTCTGTCCCGACTCGCCGTTGCCGAAGCCCACGAAGTCGCGATAGTAGACGCGCAGACCGTCGTAGCCGTAGGCCAGGAAGCTGCCGTCCATGGGGTCGTTAATGACGAGGTCGTCAGGGCCCACGACCTCGCTCACGCGGGCGAGGAAGGCCTTCTCGTCATTCCCGAGGGGGTTCTCGGCAGTGTAGGTGAACTTCGCGTTGGCCCGGTAGTCGCCGAACGTGGTGTGGAAGGTGGAGTTGTCATAGGGACCGGCCGCCTCCTTCTGCTCGAGGGACTCCTTGGTGTCGACCACCGTGGAATGGGCGCCGGGGAGCTGGAAGTTCGGCATGAAGACGACCACGGCGAACACGACCATGGTCACCACGCCCACCTTGACGGGGTGCACGGCGTGGGCACGGGCCTCGTTGTAGCGGCGCGCGAGCGTGCAGACGCCATCCACCACCCAGTCCATGCCGTAGACGGCCACGGGGACCGCCGCGATGGCCGCCATGGCGCCGAGGCGCATGGGGTCGGTGTACCAGAAGCCGGCCACGAGGTGCTTGAGGGTGCCCTCGCGGGTGGCGCTGACGAAGCAGATGAGGCAGGTGAGCAGATAGGAGATGGCAAGCCAACGCCTCTCGGGATCGTGGAACGCCCTCACCAGGCCGATGACGACCACCGCCCCGAGGAGGTACTGCGCGGCCACCTCGTAGTAGAAGCCGTTCGCATAGGTGAGGCAGAGGATGTTCACGACCTCCTGGAACGAGTTCGCGAAGGCCGGCCACTCATGGCTGACGAGGTCCTGCAGGAACGGAAGCTTGTAGCAGACGCACCAGAAGGCGGCGCAGGCGACGAGGAACGCGGCGACCAGGCCCAGGCCCTTGCGCGCCCTGGGACCTGCGAGCTTGAGGATCACATGGCAGCACCAGGGGATGAGCAGGACCATGGCGGTGAAGAGCGTGGACGGATGAAGCAGGGCCTCTCCGCCGAGGCACAGCACGAACGCCACGAGGGTGCGGACCCTCTCACCCTTGCCGATCTCCTCGTCAGGGGAGGTCATGTGCATGAACAGCCAGACGACGACGGGGATCACGGCGAGTCCGGCCACGTTGGGGTAGACCGGCCCGAAGGTGAGCAGCGCCCACGGGAACATGACGAACGAGAGCGTCACCACGGCCCCGATGAGCATGGCCCTGCGACGACCATCGAACACGAGGGTGAGCAGGCACGCCATGGAGAGCGGATAGACCACCGATGCGAACGCGAGCATCGACGCGTTGATCACGATGGCCGACGTGGTGCCCGTGACCTGCACCACGATGGCGCACAGCACATGCCAGGCCGCGGGGTAGAAGCCCGTGTCCTGGATGGGCGCGATGGCGGAGTCGGCGGAGGACAGGTACGCGCTCGTGCCGAGCGAGGAGAACCTGCCCGAGTCGGTGATGGACTGTATGAGGTTGAGATGCTTGGTGAGGTCATACGACTCGAAGAGGGTGTCGGGGCTGCCCAGGCGCATGACGATGAGGTTCACGCCCAGGGCCATCCCCACGGCGACGAAGGCCACGGGGATCCACCATGCCATATGCGGCAGGTGCATCTCGTGGACGCGATTCCGCAGGACGATGGCGCACACTGCCGGGACGGCCACGACCGGCGTGAGGACCGTCAGGGGCGTGGCGGTGATGCCCGCCCACGCGAGCAGCTGTCCCACCACGCATATGAGGGCGATGGAGAGGAGCGGGGCGGAGCAGGCCGCCCACGCACGAGGCATGCCGAGGGAACGAAGCGACAGGTAGCCGGGGATGACGAGCAGCGCGATGATGGCGACGACGGCTATCCAGAACTGGACCCACATGGGCGACCCCTTGGTTGGCGGACCCGCCGTATCGCGTCGGGCGCGTGCGGCGTTCAGGCCGCATATCCATTGCTAAACGAATCCTAGACGAAACCATCGGGCCCGACAAACCGCGGGCGGCACGTGGGTCCCTCGGCGGCCGGCAAGGGGCGGGAGGGACCGCCTTTAAGGAACCTTCACGTGACTGGGCCCACCTTCATGTCGGGTTAATGCCCCAGGCGGTTAGATGTCCTCGTACCGTTCGGAGGAATCTGGAAGGAAGGTGGGGGCATGCGATACGTCCTCTTCGCCGTAGGAGCCGTTGCCGTGGCCCTTCTCGCGTACTACGTGGCCATCCTCATGGGAGGCGATCGCTGATGCCGCAGGTCATCCTGCAGTACATGCTGTATCTCGCGGTCCTTTTGGGCCTCGCGTACCCGCTGGGCGGGTATGTCGCACGCGTCATGAACGGGGAGCGCTGCCCGCTCGACCGCGTCGCGTCGCCGGTGGAGCACGGCATCTGCCGCGTCCTCTCCGTCGACCCCGACGAGGAGATGGACTGGAAGAGATACCTCGTATGCGTCCTGGCCTTCTCGGCCGTGAGCCTCGTCGTGGTGATGGCGATCCTCATGTGCCAGGGCGGGCTTCCCGGAAACCCCGACCATGTGGGCGGGATGGGCGCGGCCCTCGCCTTCAACACCGCCGTGAGCTTCGTGACCAACACCAACTGGCAGGCCTACGCGGGCGAGACGGCGCTCAGCTGGTTCTCGCAGGCGGTCGGCCTCACCGTCCAGAACTTCGTCACCCCAGCCGTCGCCATCGGCGTGCTCTTCGCCCTCATCCGCGGGTTCGTCCGCACGGACGGCGAGGGTCTGGGCAACTTCTGGAACGATCTCATCCGCAGCGTGCTCCACGTGTTGCTGCCCCTGTCCCTCGTCATGGCGGTCCTGCTCATGGCGGGCGGCGTGGTGCAGGGGACGGGAGCCACCCGCTACGTCACGCTGAGGGAGCCCATCGCCGTCGACGCCTCGGGCGACGTCATCGCGAACGCTGACATAGACGAGGCCGCGGGCACCGTGAGCGTCGACGGCGTGACCGTGGACGATGCCACCATAGTGACCGAGGAGGCCGTCCCGCAGGGACTCGCCGCCAGCCAGGTGGCGATAAAGCAGCTGGGTACCAATGGTGGTGGGTATTTCGGGACGAACTCCGCCTATCCGTTGGAGAACCCCACCCCGTTCACGAACCTGCTCGAGGTCATCGCCATCCTCCTCATCCCCTGCGCCCTGTGCTTCTCGTTCGGCATCTGCGTGGGGAACAAGCGCCAGGGCTGGGCGATGTGCGCGGCCATGGGAGTGTGCCTGCTGGTGGCCCTCGCCGTGATCGCCGTGAGCGAGCAGTGCGGCACGGCCGCCCTCTCGCAGGGAGGCTCGGTGGACCTGTCCTGGTCCGGCCAGGCCGGCGGGAACATGGAGGGCAAGGAGGCCCGGTTCGGCATCGTGTCCTCGAGCGTGTGGGCCGCCTTCACCACGGCCGCGTCGAACGGCTCGGTGAACTGCATGCATGACTCGCTCACGCCTCTCGGCGGGATGATGTGCATGCTCCTCATCCAGCTCGGCGAGGTGGTCTTCGGAGGGGCTGGCTGCGGCCTGTACGGCATGCTCGGCTTCGCCATCCTCACCGTGTTCATCGCAGGCCTCATGGTGGGCCGCACGCCCGAGTTCCTGGGCAAGAAGGTCGAGCCATACGAGATGAGATGGTCGGTGTTGGCGTGCCTCGCCACTCCCATGGCCATCCTCGTGGGCTCGGGCATCGCCGCCCTCGTGCCCGGGGTGGCCGACTCCCTCACGAACTCCGGGGCCCATGGCTTCTCCGAGCTGCTCTACGCCTTCTCGTCCGCCGGTGGCAACAACGGCAGCGCCTTCGCGGGCCTCTCGGCCGACACGGCGTTCCTCGACGTCTCGCTTGGTCTGGTCATGCTGTTCGCGCGCTTCCTTCCCATGGCGAGCGTCCTGGCGATAGGTGGGAGCCTCTCGTGCAAGCGCAAGGTGGCGGCTTCCGCCGGCACGCTGCGCACCGATGGTCCCATGTTCGTGTTTCTGCTCGTGTTCATCGTCATTCTCATCGGTGCCCTGAGCTTCTTCCCGGCGCTGTCGTTGGGGCCGATCGCCGAGTTCCTCGGAGTGGCCGCCTAGGGAGGGTGTGGAAATGTCTAAGAACGAGAAGCGCTCTATGGATCCCCGGATGGTGCGTTCTGCCGTGGGCGAGGCGTTCCGGAAGCTCTCGCCGCGCACCCAGGTGGATAACCCCGTCATGTTCCTGGTGTACGTCTCGGCGATCCTGCTCACGATCATGTGGATGCTCGCGCTCTCGGGGATCTCGGATGCGCCTGCGGGCTACACGCTGGCCATCGTCGTGATGCTCTGGCTCACGGTTCTGTTCTCGAACTTCGCCGAGGCCCTCGCGGAGGGACGCGGGAAGGCCCAGGCGGCGGCACTGCGTTCGTCGAAGCGCGACGTCGAGGCCCATCTCATCCCCTCCGCCGACGAGAAGGACCGCATCTCGAACATCTCCTCGGCCGAGCTCGTGAAGGGCAACGTCGTCATCGTCTTCGCCGGCGAGCAGATCCCGGGCGACGGCACCGTCATCGACGGCGCGGCCTCCGTGGACGAGAGCGCCATCACCGGCGAGTCGGCCCCCGTGATCCGCGAGGCCGGTGGCGACCGCAGCGCCGTCACCGGTGGTACGCAGGTCCTCTCCGACTGGATCGTGATCGAGGTCACGAGCGAGCCGGGCAAGAGCTTCCTCGACAAGATGATCGCCATGGTGGAGGGGGCCGCCCGCAAGAAGACCCCGAACGAGATCGCGCTCCAGATCTTCCTCGTTGCCCTCTGCATCGTCTTCGTGCTGGTCGTCATGGCCCTCTACGCCTACGCGGACTTCTCGTCCAGGCAGGCGGGCGTCGCCAACGCGACGTCGGTGACCACGCTGGTGGCGCTGCTCGTGTGCCTGGCGCCCACCACCATCGGCGCGCTCCTCTCGGCCATAGGCATCGCCGGCATGAGCAGGCTCAACCAGTCCAACGTGCTGGCCATGAGCGGACGCGCCATTGAGGCCGCCGGTGACGTCGACATCCTCATGCTGGACAAGACCGGCACCATCACGCTGGGCAACCGCCGCGCGGACCAGTTCATCCCCGTGGACGGGGCCACCCCCGCCGAGCTCGCCGACGCCGCCCAGCTCTCGTCGCTCGCCGACGAGACGCCCGAGGGGAGGAGCATCGTCGTGCTGGCCAAGGAGCGCTTCGGCCTGCGCGGTCGTGAGCTCGCCGACGCCGAGTTCGTCCCGTTCACCGCCAAGACCCGCATGAGCGGGGTCGACTACGAGGGCGTCGAGATACGCAAGGGCGCCGCCGACGCGGTGGACACGTACCTCTCCGGCTTCGGCGTGAAGATGAGCCGCGAGTGCCAGGATGCCGTGCAGTCCGTCGCGCAGCAGGGCGCCACGCCCCTCGTGGTGGAGCGGGACCATCGCGTGCTGGGCGTCATCGCGCTCAAGGACATCATCAAGCCGGGCGTCAAGGAGAAGTTCGCCGACCTGCGTCGCATGGGCATCCGCACCATCATGGTCACGGGCGACAACCCCACCACGGCGGCCGCCATCGCCGCGGAGGCTGGCGTGGACGACTTCCTGGCCGAGGCGACCCCGGAGGGCAAGCTCTCGACCATCAGGAGATACCAGGCCGAGGGCCATATGGTGGCCATGACCGGCGACGGCACCAACGACGCCCCCGCGCTCGCGCAGGCGGACGTGGCCGTGGCCATGAACACCGGCACGCAGGCCGCCAAGGAGGCCGGCAACATGGTGGACCTCGACTCGAGCCCCACCAAGCTGATCGACATCGTGCGCATAGGCAAGCAGCTGCTCATGACCCGCGGCTCGCTCACGACCTTCTCCATCGCCAACGACGTCGCCAAGTACTTCGCCATCATCCCCGCCCTGTTCATCACCCTCTACCCCGGCCTCGCGGCCCTCAACTTCATGGGTCTCCACTCGCCCATGTCGGCCGTGCTCTCGGCCATCATCTACAACGCCTTCGTCATCGTGGCGCTGATCCCGCTGGCGCTGCGCGGCGTCGCCTACCGTGAGGTGCCCGCGGCCAAGCTCCTGTCGCACAACCTTCTGGTGTACGGCCTGGGTGGTTTCGTGGTCCCGTTCGTGTTCATCAAGCTCATCGACCTCGTGCTGGTGGTTCTCGGCGTCGCGTAGTCCCTCGTTTCCCGCGACCCGGATGGGCGGGCCATGCGCCCCGCCCGGAATGGAGATGTGATCGAAGATGCAGTTGATTAGGTCGTTCGTGAAGGTGCTGCCCCGTGCCCTCGCGGCCCTTGCCGTGTTCACGATCCTGCTCGGCGTCGGATACCCGGCCGTGGTGACGCTCGTGGGTCAGGTCGCGTTCCCCTACCAGGCGAACGGCTCCGTCATGGAGGTCGACGGCAAGTCGGTGGGAAGCGAGCTTCTGGCCCAGTGGTCCTCCGCCGACGGCCGCATGTGGGGCCGCGTCATGGACGTGGACACGACGTCGTTCACGGACGAGGAGGGCGCGCCCGCGCTCTACGCCGCGCCGTCCAACCTCTCACCGACGAGTGACAGGTATTCCGAGCTCGTCGCCGAGCGCGTCGCCCGCCTGCGCGAGGCCGACGTCGAGCAGGGCGACGCCGCCATCCCCGTGGACCTCGTGACCTGCTCCGGCTCGGGGATCGACCCGGGCATCTCCCCGGCCGCGGCCGAGTACCAGGTGCCGCGCATCGTCCGCGCCACCGGCCTTCCCACCGAGAAGGTGGAGGGGATCGTCTCGGATTGCACGAGTGGCAGGTTCCTCGGCGTGTTCGGCGAGCCCACGGTCAACGTCCTCAAGGTGAACCTCGCCCTCGACGAGGCGCTGGGCGAGTAGCGCGCCTGCGAGGTAGTAGGCTTATGGGGTGAAGACCGATCGGTGAGGGAGGGGGCCGCATGGTGGCGACGGACGAGGGGACCCCCGTAGGGGGCGAGCCCATGCGTGACCCCGACGAGATCCTGGGTCGGGTCAAGCGCGAGCAGGAGGCCGAGGGCCGCGGCAGCCTCAAGGTGTTCTTCGGCTATGCCGCCGGCGTGGGCAAGACCTATGCCATGCTCCGCTCCGCCCACGAGATGCTCGACCGCGGCATCGACGTGGTGGTGGGCTACGTGGAACCACACGCCCGACCTGACACGAACGCCCTGCTGGACGGTCTGGAGACCATCCCCACGCGTGAGGTGATCCACGGCGGGGTCCTCGTCAACGAACCCGACCTCGACGCCATCCTGCAGCGTCACCCCGACCTCGTGCTCATGGACGAGCTCGCCCACACCAACGCCTACGGCAGCCGCCACTCCAAGCGCTACCAGGACGTGGAGGAGCTGCTCCGCGCCGGCATCGACGTCTACACGACCGTGAACGTCCAGCACCTCGAGAGCCTGAACGACCGCGTGGCCTCGATAACGGGCGTGCAGGTGGCCGAGCGCATCCCCGACCACGTGTTCGACGACGCCGACCAGGTCGAGCTCGTCGACATCGAGCCCGACGAGCTCATGGGGCGCCTGCGCGAGGGCAAGGTCTATCGCGGGGAGGCCAGCGTCCGCGCCCTCGAGAACTTCTTCGACGAGAAGAACCTCACGGCGCTGCGCGAGATCGCCCTGCGGCGTTGCGCCGACCGCGTGAACCACATGGTGGACCGCGTCCGCGCTTCCGCCCATGACGGGTACTACACCGGCGAGCACGTCCTGGCGTGCCTGTCCGGCTCGCCGTCGAACGGTCGGATCATCCGCACCGCCGCGCGCATGGCGAGGGCCTTCAACGCCGAGTTCACGGCCCTCCTCGTGAGGGACCCGAAGGCCGAGGGGGACGTGGGGCACACCTCGGACCAGCCGAGTCAGCTCGCGGCGAACGTGCGCCTCGCCGAGCATCTCGGGGCACGCGTCGAGACGGTCTACGGTGACGACGTGGCCCAGCAGGTGGCCGACTACGCCCGCATGGCCGGCGTGTCCAAGCTGGTGCTCGGGCACAGCACCTCGCGTCGTCACCGCCTGGGCCCTGCCCCCCTCTCCGACCGGATCGCCACCATAGCCCCTGACCTGGACATCTACATCATCCCTGACGAGTCCTCCCATGACGACCGCCGCCTCCCCCGTCTCGGCGGGACGAGCCTCTCGGCCCTGGACAACCTCAAGTGCGTCGCCGTCCTCGCGGCGGTCACCCTGCTCGGATACCTCCTCGAGGCCCTGGGCATATCCGAGACGAACATCGTCATCCTCTACGTCTTCGGCGTGGTGGCGATGGCCGTGGTCGTGCCGAGCCGTCTCGCATGCGTCATCTACTCGGTGGTGAGCGTGCTCGCGTTCAACTACTTCTTCACCGTGCCTCGCTACACGTTCATGGCATGGGATGCCCAATACCCCGCGACCTTCGCGATCATGCTGCTCACGGCCCTGCTCACCAGCTCGCTGGCACAGAGGCTCAAGGCGCAGGCCCAGGCGAGCGCGGCGGCCACCTACCGCACGCAGGTGCTCCTGGAGTGCGACCAGCTCCTCCAGCGGGCGAAGTCGGCCGACGAGGTTGTCGAGGTCATGTGCGGCCAGCTCATGAAGCTGCTGCATCGCGACGTCGTCTACTACCCGGCGGTCGATGGCGCGCTGGGGCCGGCCCTGCTCTTCTCGTCCGACCACGTCGCCGAGGCCGACGCGCCGGTCGAGGTGGCCGGTGGCGTGTCGCCCGAGGCCGACGCACCTGCCTGCATGAGCGCGAGCGAGCGCGGCGTCGCGACGTGGGTCTTCCGGAACAACGAGCACGCCGGTGCCACCACCGACACGTTGGGCAGTGCCAAGTGCCTCTACCTCGCGGTCCGCGCGGACGACGTGGTCTATGGCGTGGTGGGGATCGTGATGGGTCCCAGCGCGATGGACGCCTCCGAGCACGGGATCGTCCTGTCCATACTGGGCGAGACGGCCCTCGCCCTTGAGAAGGAACGTGCCCTGGGCGAGCGAGAGAAGGCGGCCGTCGTGGCCAGGAACGAGCAGCTTCGCTCCAACCTGCTCCGCTCCGTCTCCCATGACCTCCGCACGCCGCTCACCTCGATCTCCGGCAATGCCAGCGTGCTCCTCTCCGACGGGGAGGGACTGTCCGAGGAGGGCAGGCACAAGCTCGAGTCGGACATCTACGACGATGCCCTCTGGTTGAACGAGCTGGTCGAGAACCTCCTGTCCATGACGAAGCTCGACGAGGGCTCCGTCCGTCTCGACCTCCATCCCGAACTCCTCGACGAGCTCGTGGACGAGGCCATGAACCACATCAGCTCGGATGCGAGCAGGCATCACGTGGAGGTCTCGGAGGTCGACGACCTCACGGTGGTCCGCGCCGACGCGCAGCTGGTCATCCAGGTGATCCTCAACCTGGTGAACAACGCCATCCAGCACACCCCCGACGGCTCGCACATCGTGGTGCGGGTGGCGCAGGAGGACGGCCTCGGCGTGGTCGAGGTGGCCGATGACGGCCTGGGCGTGAGCGCGTCCGACCGCCCGCACGTCTTCGAGCGCTTCTACACCGGCGGCGACGGCGTGGCCGACAGGCGCCGGGGCACGGGCTTGGGACTGGCGCTGTGCAAGTCCATCGTCGAGGCGCACGGCGGTACCATCGACCTGTACGACAACGAGCCGTCGGGGACGGTGTTCCGCTTCACCCTCCCGACGGAGAGCGAGGAGGAGTCATGAGCGAGGACAAGCCGCTGCTGCTGGTGGTCGAGGATGACGCCGCGATCCGCAACCTCATCGCGACCACCTTAGACGTCCATGGCTACCGCTATCTCACGGCGACGTCGGGCTACTCCGCGGTCGCCGCCGCGGCTACGCACAGCCCGCAGGCGATCCTGCTCGACCTGGGACTTCCCGACATGGACGGCGTGGACGTCATCCGCAAGGTGCGCTCCTGGACCGACACCCCCATCATCGTGATCAGCGCCCGTTCCGAGGATGCCGACAAGATCGTGGCGCTCGACGCCGGTGCCGACGACTACCTCACCAAGCCCTTCTCGGTGGAGGAGCTCCTCGCCCGACTCCGCGTCACGTTCAGGAGGCTCGCGCGCGAGGAGACCGAGGGCGCGACGGCGTCCATCTTCAAGAACGGCGACCTCGAGGTGAGCTATGGCTCCGGCACGGCATCGCTCGCCGGCGAGGAGCTGCACCTCACGCCCATCGAGTACAAGCTCCTCTGCCTTCTCGCCAAGAACGTCGGCAAGGTCCTCACGCACCAGTTCATCCTGAAGGAGGTCTGGGGCAGCACGGACGAGCGCGATCTGGCGAGTCTCCGCGTGTTCATGGGGTCGCTGCGCAAGAAGATCGAGGCCGACCCGTCGCACCCGCGCTACATCCAGACGCATGTGGGCGTGGGCTATCGCATGCTGAGGGTCTGAGCCCTAGTCCTCGTCCTTGCCGGCATCGCGCTCGTCCTCGGCCTCGTCATCGCCTGCGGGCCCCACCGCGGGTCTCTCGTCTCCCCAGCGCTCCGGGAGGAGCAGGGGACAGACCACCTGCGTGTAGAGGGCCAGCCAGGCCAGCGAGACGCAGAACCCGCCCAGCACGTCGGTCGCGTAGTGGACGCCCAGGTAGATCCTGCTCACGCCCACCATGATCACGATGAGCCCCAGGCAGATGCACCAGAGCCACTTCATGACGCGATCCTTCTCGTACTTCCACACCATCCATGCGAGAAGCCCGAAGAACGCCATCGCCACCATGGAGTGTCCCGACGGGAAGCTGTACCCCGACTCGGCCACCAGGCGGAACCCGTCCGGCCGCGGCCTCTGGACGATCACCTTGAGCACCTGGTTGAGGACGATGACCAGCGCGAGGTTGAGCGTCGCGCACACGCCGGGGCGGCGTCCCGGGGCGAAGGCCGCCACCACGACGAGCATGGCGAGCAGCACGATGGGGCTGGCCAGCGAGGAGAACCCCTCCATGATCGGCGTGAGCCAGTCGGCGCGGAGGGTCTCGACGAAGAACGAGTAGGCGATCGTGTCGATGCGGGTGAGCTCGCCGTCGCATACCTCGCTGAGCAGCCAGAGGAACACGAGCACGCAGACGCACCCGATGACGGTGAGCTTATGCTCGACGGCGAGATGTCCCAGACGCGAGAGGGTGCCCTTCAGCGCGGCGGTCTTATCGGCGGGGGCTGCTTCCTGTCGTGACACGATTGCTCCTGACGTCCTTCTCGGTGAGGTCATCCCGAGGTAATGGGTCGGTCAAGTATCCCGCACGTGTGTGGTCTGCGCGTGGGGGGGCGTGTAAGGGGGATGTCAGGTGAGGCGGCACGCGTGTGACGTGGGGCGGGCCGACCGATGCCGACCCGCCCCACGAGGTGCCGCCTTGGTGCGTGGTCCTACAGCGCCGCCTCGATCTCGCGGACGATCTTGCCCTTGGGGGCCGCGCCGACCATGGTGTTCACGACCTCGCCGTTCTTGAACACCATGAGCGTGGGGATGGACACGACCTTGAACCTGATGGCGAGGTCCTGGTTCTCCTCGACGTTGCACTTGTAGACGTCGATCGAGTCTGACATCTCGTCGGCGATCTGCTCGATGATGGGGGAGAGGGCACGGCACGGACCGCACCACGTCGCCCAGAAGTCGACGAGCACGGGGCGCTTGGCCCCCTTGATGATCGAATCGAAGTCGTCGCACGTGATCTCTTGAGCCGCCATGATGCCTCCATCGTCTTCAGGCACCAGCCGAACCAGCCGAGCCCGTGGTCTCTTGTCATCTAGCTATCGCGCTTATACCCCGCGAGCCCCATGGCGTGTCGTGACATCGCCGTGACGTCAGCGCGAGAAGGCGACGCGCACGCTGTAGAATCACCGTTACGTGCATGTCGCACGAGCGAGCATGTCGGCGGGTGAGGAACGGCCGGCACGAGGGCGACGGACGTCCGGGGAGGTGACGGGGACCATGGCGGAAAACGATGACAGACGCGAGGCATACCTGGGCAAGACCAGGGCCGAGGTCTCCGCGCTGACCGATGCCGGCCTGGTCATGTCCGGGAACGCCTTCTCGCAGATCCTGCTCATGAAGGGCGACCTCGACGCGGGCGAGCTTGACGCCGGTGCGGAAGGGGCTCGACTCCTCTCCGGCGCCGACGGCGACGCGCTTCGTGCGGCCCTCGGCGCCTTGGGATATGCTCCCGAGGACTGGGCCGGGCTCGCGGCCGTCCTCGATGATGGGCTCACCCGTCCCTCGTGCGACCTCGTTCGGCTCGCCGTCGCGACGCTCGACCCCGCGACCATCGTGGCCTGCGACGAATCGGCCGCCGACGTCCTGCGCGAGGCCTATGCCGACGAGCTCTCCGCCATAGCCGACCTCGATGAGGCGATGCTCGCGCCCGGTCACGTCGCCGACGTGCTCGGGATGCGCGTCATGAACCTCGGAGGGTTCGAGGCCGCGCTCGACGATGCGAAGGCCAAGCAGGCGATGTGGGCACGCCTCAAGCGACTCCCTCCCTTGGCCGAGCCGTTCTAGGCGTCCGGGCTCGAGCCGTTCCGCCCGCCTCCCGTCCCGCGTTGCGGTACGCTTGTTGCTGTTGAGCAGCGGGCCCAAGGGCCCCATTCACAAGGGAGAGACAATGGCCATTACCGCACCGGTCGACGCGACGAAGACACCTGAGTGGGCCGCGCTTCAGGCACACCATGACGAGCTCGAGCACGAGGGCATCGACCTCGGGAAGTGGTTCTCCGAGGACGCGGGCCGCGCCGCGAAGCTGTCCTTCTCGGCTGGTGACCTCCACTTCGACCTCTCCAAGGACCTCATCAAGCCCGAGACGGTCAAGCTCCTCGCCGACCTCGGCCGTGCCGTGGGTCTCGAGCAGCGTCGTGACGCGATGTTCGCCGGTGAGCACATCAACACCACCGAGGACCGCGCCGTCCTCCACACCGCGCTGCGTCGTCCCGCCGACCAGGCCGGCACGCTGGTCGTGGACGGGCAGGACGTCGTCGCCGACGTGCACGAGGTCCTCGACCGCGTCTACGCCTTCGCCGACAAGGTCCGCTCGGGCGAGTGGAAGGGCGTCACCGGAAAGTCCATCAAGACCGTGGTGAACATCGGCATCGGTGGCTCCCACCTCGGTCCCGAGATGGCCTACGAGGCGCTCAAGGCCTACTCCGACGCCGGCCTGGAGGCTCGCTTCATCTCCAACATCGACCCCAATGACATGGCGCTCAAGACCGCTGGCCTCGACCCCGAGACCACGCTGTTCATCATCGTCTCCAAGACGTTCACCACGCTCGAGACCCTCACCAACGCCCGCGAGGCCAAGGCGTGGCTGCTCTCCTCGCTCAAGGCCCAGGGGGCCGTCGACGGCAGCGCCGAGCAGAACGCCGACGCCATCGAGAAGCACTTCGTGGCCGTATCGACCGCACTCGACCTCGTCGCCGACTTCGGCATCGACCCGGCCAACACCTTCGGCTTCTGGAGCTGGGTGGGAGGCCGCTACTCCGTGGACTCCGCCGTGGGCACCATCCTCGCCGTCATCATCGGACCCAAGCACTTCGAGGAGTTCCTCGCCGGCTTCCATGCGATCGACGAGTACTTCTGCGACGCGCCGCTCGAGGAGAACGTCGTCGCGCTCATGGGCCTCATGAACGTGTGGTACGTCGACTTCTTCGGCGCCGACACCCACGCCGTCCTGCCGTATGACCAGCACCTGAGCCGCTTCCCGGCCTATCTGCAGCAGCTCACCATGGAGTCGAACGGCAAGTCCGTACGCTGGGACGGCACCCCCGTCACCTCCAAGACCGGCGAGATCTTCTGGGGCGAGCCGGGCACCAACGGACAGCACGCCTTCTATCAGCTGATTCACCAGGGCACGCGCCTCATCCCGGCGGACTTCATCGCCTTCGCCAACACGCCCAGTCCCGCGAAGGACGGCGACCAGGACGTCCACGAGCTCTTCCTGGCGAACTACCTCGCCCAGACCCGCGCGCTCGCGTTCGGCAAGACCGCCGACGAGGTCCGTGCGGAGGGCACGGCCGAGTGGATGGTGCCCGCGCGCTGCTTCGAGGGCAACCGTCCCACCACGTCGATCCTCGGCGACGCGCTCACGCCCTTCTCCCTGGGCGAGCTCATCGCCCTCTACGAGCACATCACCTTCGTCGAGGGTACCGTCTGGGGACTCGACTCCTTCGACCAGTGGGGCGTCGAGCTGGGCAAGCAGCTCGCCAAGCAGATCACGCCTGCCATCTCGACCGATGACGCGGCGCTGGCCAAGCAGGACGCGTCCACGCAGGCGCTCATCGCCTTCTATCGCGAGCATCGCAGGTAGGGAGCCGCCGGCTCTCGAGCCGTCCTTCGCCCGTGGGGCCGCATCCGCGGCCAACGTCCGCGGGTGGGATATGACACCGAGCGCGGAGGGAGCTGCCTGGCCCTCCGCGCTTCTGCTATGCTTTCCCTGTTCATGTAGGAACTGTGAACCAGCTGGTGAGCTGGATGAGGACCAAGGGGGACACCCGATGCAAGGTTCCATGAGGAAGTACGTCGCCGAGTTCATCGGCACGTTCGTGCTGGTACTGCTTGGCTGTGGCACGGCCGCGGCAGTGGGCTGCAAGGGCTCTGAGGTGAACGCCGCCTACATCCTGACCGCGCTGGCCTTCGGCCTCTCGATCGTGGCCATGGCCTACTCCATCGGCAACGTCTCCGGCTGCCATGTGAACCCGGCCGTCTCGCTGGGCGTCCTCATGACCGGCGGGATGAGCGTCCGCGACTTCATCGGCTACGTCATCGCCCAGGTGCTGGGCGCGATCTGCGGTGCCGCCATCATCGGCGTGCTCCTCGGCTGGGACTGCGGCTTCGGCGCCAACGGTCTGTACCAGGGCGACGTCATGGTCTCCCTGCTCGTCGAGATCCTGCTCACTTTCGTGTTCGTGATGGCGGTTCTCGGTGCGACCTCGAAGATCGAGAACGCCCACGTCGCGGGCCTGGTCATCGGCCTGTCGCTGACCCTCGTGCACATCCTGGGCATCCACTTCACCGGCACGTCCGTGAACCCCGCCCGTTCCATCGGGCCGGCCCTCTTCGCGGGCGGCGCGGCGCTCTCGAACCTGTGGGTGTTCATCGTGGCCCCGCTCGTCGGCGGTGCGCTCGCGGCCGTCGTCTGGAACTACCTCAAGGGCGACAAGGCTGCCGAGTAGCCTGAGGTCATCTGCTTCGAGAGGGGCGGCATCCTTATGGGTGCCGCCCCTCTCTCATGCGCGACGTTCGCCGCGACGTGGGGCCGTGAATGCGTGCCATGCCCGACGATTCGCCTCGATTTGCATTCTGCATTCGGTTTTGCATGGATACGGAGCCGTACGCGAGGCGGTTCGGCCAACGGCGGGAGAGGGAGCCCTGTTGGGCGGCGAGGGTCTTTCCTGCCCATCGGGATGGCGATCGCAAAATCGAAGTCGGTTTGCACGGTGATGCGGTTCGCCATGCACGGGCGGTCGGAGCGGTCCCTCCCACGACCTGGGGAGGTCCCACTCGCCTATATCGTCGGAGCACCCGGACGATCCGACGTCGGCTCACTATAAGATTCCGTTATGAGCATCTTCATCAGTCATAGCTCGGCGCTCTCCTATTGGCGGGACGCCCGGAGAGTCATCTCGATCGAGCTGGGGCTCCCCTGTGATGGGGAAGTCGCCTCGAGCCCGATCTTCGCGCATGCCTCGACGCGCGAGGTGGCGAGGCGCTTCGCCGCCTTCGTGCCGAACTGCGATTCCTTTGATGCCGAGGAGCTGGGGAGGATGGGGTGCGGCGAACCCCCGTACGAGATGCTGGTCGCATCTCCGGACTCGCGTCGCTGGTCGTCCGATTTGGTGTGTCGGACATGCGGGATGGGGATTCCGAGGGGTGCCTTCTGTCGCGCGTCGAAGGATGTGTATGTGAGCTCTCCCGAGTTCGTCTTCCTGCAGATGGCGTCGGTGATGCCGTTTCTCGAGCTCGTGAGGCTCGGCTATGAGCTCTGCGGCACATATGCCATGCCTTCCGGGGACCATAGGCATGCCGTGTACAACTGTCCTGGCATCCCCGTCCACTCGATCGTCAGGACGCTTTCCTCTGCAGACGGCTATTCGGGAGTGAAGGCCGCTCGAAGGGCGCTGTCCCGGGTCGTCGGCGGCTCGAACTCGCCCATGGAGACCGCCACCTCCATGTTGCTGACGCTGCCGAGCATAGATGGCGGCTTCGGCCTCCCGGCTCCGAGGCTCAACCGGAGGTTCGATGACGAGCCTGGGCACTACTACGTGCTCGACCTGTTCTGGCCGTCAGCCATGCTTGCGCTCGAGTATGACGGTGAGGTCCATGCCTCCAGCGAGCAGCGTCATCGGGACGCCGCGAGGAGGGCGAGGCTCGGCCGTTCCGGCGTGACCGTGGTCACCATGACGAAGCGGCAGCTCTACTCCTACGAGGGGATGGTCTGCATCGCCGAGATCGTCGCGCGTGCGACCGGCCGGACTTGGCGTAGGTCGTCATCTGCGACGGAGAGCCGCAGGCGGCTCCTGCTCGAGGAGCTCCTGACAGGCCGCTAGGACCGAAGTCGCGTCCGATGACCTTGTCGTTGCACGTCGATCACAGGCCGTATGCGTTTCATCTTCGGCTGTGCGATGTGGGAAGCGAACGCGCGCGGTCGTCCTTCGCGGATACCAGCGGCGTCGTCGGGCCTCATGCGGCGGGCATGCCCCATCGCGCCTCAAGAACGTCGCAAAGACGGAATCGAAACGCAACGGAACGTCGTCCGACCTGCATTCCCGGCACATGCGTGCCTCAGCAGTTGCCTACGTAGACGTATTCGAGGTGACGCCGCGCGATGTCAGCGAGATGGTAGACGGTCGCGACGGGCGTGGCCGGGCGGTCCTGCATGTGCCAGCAGGGGAAGAACCTGGTCACGTGATAGGCGATCTCGCGGTCGAGCCCGGCGAGCCACGAGCTCATCAGCTCCATCTCGGCGTCCGTGTCGTTGACGCCGTTCACGACGAGCGTCGTGACCTCGAGGTGGCAGGTGGGGAACGCCGCGAGCGTGGCGATGGTGTTCCTGGCGCAGCTGAAGTCGCCGCCGCATCCGCGGTAGAAGTCATCCGAGAAGGCCTTCAGGTCGATGTTCGCGGCATCGATGAGGGGGGTGAGCTCCCGCACCACACCCGCCTCGGCGCACCCGTTCGAGACGAGCACGTTGACCAGACCTGCCTGCCGGGCGAGCACAGAGCAGTCGCGGACGTACTCCCAGCCCACCAGCGGCTCGTTGTAGGTGTAGGCGATTCCCACGACGTCGGGGTCGATCCGCTGCTGATCGAGGGCAAGGTCGACCAAGGCCTCGGGGGAGAGCTCGCGCCAGCGAACGCCGTCGGCACCCGCCTGCGAGATCTCGTGGTTCTGGCAGAAGGGGCAGCGCAGGTTGCAGCCATAGCTGCCCACCGAGACGAGCTTCGAGCCGGGCATGAACCGCCGCAGCGGCTTCTTCTCCACGGGATCGATCGCCAGCGAGGTGACGCGCCCGTACGACTCGTCGACCACCTGGCCGCCCACGTTGCGCCGCGCGTGGCAGGCGCCCAGGGCGTCCGGAGCCAAGGAGCAGTGTCGCGGGCAGACGGGGCAGATGACCTGCTCCGACGCACCGATGGGGCCTTGCGTCGCATATGTGCTCATGTGTGCCTCACCACCTCGAAGCGCTCAAGCGTCCACCGGTTCGATCCCAGGTCGATGCCGCCCTTGCGCGCGGCTATCCTCACCTGGTCCTCCACCGTGTCCACGCCGTCGAGGTCGGGGAGGAGAAGACCGCGCCGCCCCCCGTCGGTGACGATGACGCCATAGCGAGCCGGGTCGAGCCGGGACAGGTCGGAGACGGGCTCGGCCTCGCCCAACACGTCCACGGATATGACGAGGTCACCCAGCTCGTCGGGGGTGATCGGCGGGAAACGGGGGTCGCGCGAGCAGGCCGAGACGGCGTTGTCGCGGATCTCCTCGGCGAGGTCCGCGCAGGTGGGCGCAATCGTGCCGATGCAGCCGCGCAGCTCGCCGTTCTCCTTGATCGAGACGAACGCGCCGGCGCGGGTGCGCTCGAGCTCGCCCCGCGTGGTCCCGTCGAGGCGGGCGAGAAGACCATCTGCACCCGCGAGCTCGGGCTCCCTGCCGTCGCGCACGAATCCCTCGACCGTCGCCCTCGCGAGGGCGACGTATCCGTCCTCGGCCGCGTGCCTGCGCTCCATGTCCGCCTCATGCCAGGCGAGGTACTGCTCGCCGAAGTCGCGCGAGTCGTCCGAGCCGGCCGGTCCCGTGGGGAGGAACGCTGCCGTGCCGTATCCGATGCCGAACGGCGCCTCCAGACTGAGCAGCTCAGCCGAGACGGGCGTGCGGTCGAGCGCGCCCGCCATGATCTGGAACGAGCGCAGCCCGCACTCGGCGGCGCGCTCGGCCATCCCTGGGTCGACCGTGAGCAGGGGCAGGAAGTCGCCGGTCGAGAAGACGTGCCCGATCATCTCGTCGAACTCCGGGCCCTCGGGGGCGAAGCCGTAGGAGCTCGCCTCGCTGGCCTTGTGCGAGAGGTCGCCTGACGCCACATAGACAACGCGACGTCCTAGCGCCTCGGCCGTGGCCGCGACCTGCTGCCCCATGCGGTAGTGGGCCATGGGCCCCAGGCCAGAGAGCCCCATGCGCACCAGGGAGAAGTCCTGGTAGCGCTCGAGGATGAAGTGGAGCGGCACCATGGTGGCATGGTCGAGGGAGGCATCCCTCTCGCCCTCGGTGCCCGCGGCGATGCCCGCGTCCTGGGCGCGGCGGCACAACTCGCGGACGAACTCCGTGTCGTAGGGAAGGTCGACGCGCTCGCCTGCGGCATCGAACTGCGAGAGGTCGCCCCTCGCGTCCGCGCCGGGCGAGACGTGCAGGTAGTCCGTGTACATGACGGAGTGCGGGCTCGAGATCACGATGGTGTCGGGGGTGAGCGCGGCGATCCGTCGCGCGACCTCCTCGTATGCGGCGATGGTCGCCGACGCCTCGCGCTCGCGACCGTGTCCCACGGCCGGGACGATGACCGGCGGATGCGGCACCGCGAAAGCTGCAACTATGGACATGACGCGCCTCCTCGCGAGCCCGCCCCCTCAGCGAATGCGGACCTTCCGCCCGAGGTAGTCGATGAGCTCGCTCTCATTCATACCCTTGAGCGACCCCTTCATGAACACGGCGTCCTCCGTCGCCTCTCGCTTGGCGAGAAGATCGGCGTAGTCGGGGCTGAACAGGCTCTTCCACACGGGCTCCACCTCGCAGGCGGCCACGACCACGATGAGGTGGTCGGTCTGCTCGATGTGGCTGAACTCCTTGTACGACTTGGTGATGGTGGAGGTGGGCTCGCCGTCGTGCAGTACGGAGACCTCGAGGTGGTTGGGGGTGGCGCTGGTCCTGCAGGCGAACGACCAGGGGCGCGCCTCGCTCGAGTCGACGCCGTGTCTGGTGAAGAAGCGCTGGTAGGTCTTGCGCCACGCCGCCTTCGGCCAGAGGATGGTCCGTCCGGTGAGCGCGATGAACACGGAGAAGGCGAGCAGGGCGGCGATGATCGCGCCCACCACGATGCCGACGGCGTTCACCGAGCCCACCGCGATGCACCCGCAGATCCAGCACGCGAACACCACGCCCATGACGGACGCGTAGAACAGGGCGTCGCGCTTGTTGAGGGAGCGGTCCTTGGCCTCGAGATACTCGGCGAAGAGGTCCTCGTCGAAGTCGAACGAGCTGCTTATCCGCTGCTGGGCCATGATGGGCTACCTGTCCCTCGGGTCGGCGGCCGCGTCGCGGGCAGGCCCGATCCTGTGGGCCATCGACGCCTCGAAGTCCTTCTGCGACCCCCTCACGAACCCGCTGCGCTCGAGCGGGAAGGCCCCTTGCGAGTCCTTGAGCACGAGCACGAGGATGAGGTCGTCGGAGAGGACCTTCTCGAAGGAGGAGTAGGGGAACGTCCGTGCGCCGCCGGGGAGCAGGACGCCCACGGAGTCAGCCGTGAAGAAGGTCGTGCGGGTCCGCGAACGCTCGCCCGACGTGGCGAGTTCATGGCTGTTCCTGCTCACGACGTCGCTCACGAGACGGGACTGCTTCGTGATGAGGATGGCGGCCAGGAGGATGAGGCAGGCGCACACGAACAGCCCGCCATCGAACGCGACCCGATACACCGCCGCGCCGAGCCCGAGGGCGATGCCGGACACCAGGTAGGCGACGCGCAGGCCCTTCCTCACCGTGAGCCTCGCGGCATGCTCGAGGACGGTGTCGCTCAGCTCGGTTATGTTGACGTAGCGGGCATCCGAGGGGACGCCTGTCGGCAGCCTGCCGCTCCCACGCGACATCGGCTAGCTCGCCTTCTCCTCGAGGTAGGACACGAGGCCCTTGTACCTGGTCAGGCTCATGGCCGAATGCGGGATGATGACGAAGCGGCCCCCGGCGAGCTGCAGCAGGCAGATGCGGTCGCTCGTGCGGATCTTCTTGATGGACGCGATGGGCATCTCCTCGCGCGCGCCGGTCCCGTCGACGAGGGCGAGCGTGTAGCCGTAGACGAGGACCTCGCGGCGGTTCTGCTCCTTGGTGGAGATCACGGGGTCGAGCCCGCACTTGTGGAGGCGCCTGAGCTGGACGGTGCGCCACTTGGCACCCAGGGTCCAGAAGCCGGCGGCCAGGAGGGCGCCGATGACCGCGATGGTGTTGTCGGGCGTGCCGATGGTGAGGTAGAAGATGAGTGCGAGCAGGATCGTCGCGGAGATGAGGTAGCCGGTGTTCTTGGTGGAGCCGCCGCCGAGAAGGGACGACGCCTCCTCGACCATCAGGCTGTCGAGGTCGTACTTGACCGAGAAGAGGGCCTCCTCGTCCTCGGGGGCATCCTCCGTCTGGTCAGTCGTTGCCTGCGACTCGTCCAGGTCGTTGGCATCCTTGCTCTCGTCCGACATGCGTCCTCCTCGTGGATGTGCTCCGGTGAGGTCATTCTACCGTGTCATGCCGCGGGGTGGTGGCTAGTGTCGGCCGCCGCGGTCGCCCGGGTGACGGGTGTGCTTGCTGGGCGTGCGCGGCGCCTCGGCCTGCGAGCCTCCGCGACCATTGCGACCCGCGCCTCCGCGACCGGAGCTGCCACGGCCCGACCCGCTGCGGTTCGAGTCGCCTCGGCCCGCGTTGCCACGGTTCTGGCGACCCGTCTCCCTCTGTGTGCGGTCCTGCTGCTCGCCCGACTGGGTGCGTTGCCTCGAGCCGGGCTGGCGGCCCTTCGACTGGCGCGACTCGCCTTGGCTCGCCTGGCCGCGGCCTCCGCGACCGTTGCCGCCTTGGCTGCCGTTTCCGCCCTGGCCACCGCGCTCGCCCCTCGAGCCCTGGGACCTGCGGTCGCCGTTGCCACGGTCATGGCCGCCGCCCTGACCGCGCTTCTTCTTGCGCGTGCCCTTGCCGCTTCCCGGCCTGTTGCCGCCCTTGCTGGGAGGCTGGCGGTTCGGGTCGAGCGCGGGAGGCTGCTCGCCGCGGTCGAGGGGGGACGGCGAGACGTACAGGGGCACGACCTGCTGCATGAGGGCCTCTATGGAGTAGAGGTCGTCCACGTCGTCGACGGTGACGAACGTGAGCGCCCAGCCCTCCTCACCGGCGCGGCCCGTGCGGCCGATGCGGTGGATGTAGTCCTCGGGGTCGGCCGGGACGTCGAAGTTCACGACGTAACGGACGTCGGACACGTCGATGCCGCGGGCCAGCACGTCGGTCGCCACCAGCACGTCGACCTTCTCGTCACGGAAGTCGGCGAGGGCGTGCTCGCGCTGGTTCTGGCTGCGGTTGCCGTGGATGGGCGCGCACGAGATGTTCGAGCGGCGCAGGCGCCTGCAGCACGCGTCGGCGCGGTGCTTGGTGCGGCAGAAGACGATGACATGGCCGGGGCCCTCGGCGAGAAGCACCTTCGCGAGCAGGGCGTTCTTCGCCTCGAGCGAGACGGGCAGGCAGAACTGGTCGATCGTGTCGGCCACGGTGCCCTTGTGGGCGATCTCCACGCGCACGGGGTCGTGCACGAGGTCGGAGATGCCGCGGATCGCGGAGTCGTCGAGCGTGGCCGAGAAGAGCAGGGTCTGCCTGTCCTCGGGGGTCTGCCCCACGATGCGGCGCATGGCGGGGAGGAAGCCCATGTCGAGCATGCGGTCGGCCTCGTCGAGCACGAGGGTCTGGACTCCGGAGAGGTCGGCCACGCCCTGCTCGATGAGGTCGACGAGGCGTCCTGGGGTGGCGACGAGGATGTCGCAGCCGCGACGCAGCGCGTCCTTCTGCGGCTGGTATCCCACGCCGCCCACGACGGTCGTCGCGAAGTGGTGCGTGCGCTTGGCTATGCTCTGGCACACGTCGTCGATCTGCTGGGCGAGCTCACGCGTGGGGGTGACCACCAGCACGTGAGGGCCCTGGCCGCGGCGGGCGTGGTCGAGCGTGTCCATGACAGGAAGGAGGAAGGCCGCGGTCTTGCCGGTGCCGGTCTGGGCGGCGGCGAGGAGGTCGTGGCCGGCCAGGACCTCGGGGATGGCCTGGGCCTGGACGGGGGTGGGCTCGGTGTAGCCCAGGTCGTCGACGGCCTGGAGCATGGTGGGTGAGAGGCCGAGGTCGGAGAAGGCCTTGGCTGGCATGGTGGTGCGTTCGGTTGAGGGCATGTGGCGGGTTTCCTTGATCCTGTTCGCGCTGTCTTGGTCACCCGGCGCGCGCACGCGACCTCAGGTGACATGGCGCGGCATCGTGCCGCGCGGATAAGCGATTCGTCGAACCAGTATACAGGGATGCGCATGACCCCGTGCCGGGAGCGACACGGGGCCATGAAAACAGCAGTTGGGACATATCGTCTCCGGATGCGGCCGATGCGCGGTCCGCGGCCTCACTTCTCCAGGAGGACCTTGTCGTCGTCGAGGTCATGGCCGGCGTTGGCGCGGAACAGCGCCAGGAGGTCGTCCACGCCCATGCCGCGGCGCTCGTCGGCGGAGACGTCGGCCACGATCCGGCCGTCGTCCATGACCAGCGTGCGGTCGCCCATGGAGAGCGCGTCGCCCAGGTTGTGCGTGATCATCATCGTGGTGATGCGGCCCGCGGAGACGATCTTGTCGGTGAGGTCGAGGATGCGCCTGGTGGCCTCGGGGTCGAGCGCGGCGGTGTGCTCGTCCAGAAGGAGCAGCGAGGGGTTGCCGATCGTCGCCATGAGCAGGGTCACGGCCTGTCGCTGGCCGCCGGACAGCGTGCCAACCTTGGTGTCCATGCGCTCCTCGAGCCCGAAGCCGAGGCTGGCGAGACGATCGTGGATCATCTCGCGACGCTCGCGCCTCATCGCGAAGGCCAGCGAGCTCTTGGTGGAGCGGCCATAGGCCAGCGCCACGTTCTCGGCCACGGTGAGGTTGGGGGCCGTGCCCTTGAGCGGGTCCTGGAAGACGCGCGACAGCGTGCGCGCGCGCTTGAAGTCGGGCTTGAACGTGACGTTCTCGCCGGCGATGCGCACCAGGCCGCCGTCGGGGATGATCGAGCCGGCGATCGCGTTGAACATGGTGGACTTGCCGGCGCCGTTCGAGCCCACCACGCAGGCGAACTCGCCGGGCATGAGCGTGACGTCGATGCCGTTCAGGGCGTGGTGCTCCACCGGCGTGCCGGGGTTGAACGTCTTGGTGAGGCCGAGCACCTGCAGCGTGGGCATGGTGTCGGTCGAGGTCGTGGGGGAGGTCTGGCTCGTCATGGCTATCGACCCCCTTCCGTGGTCGCATCATCCGAGGGAGCGGCACCTGCCGGGGAGCCCGCCGCGGTCGTGGACCCTGCCGTGGCCGCGGACGCGAGCGCGAGCTCGTAGGCCTCGGCCTTCTCGCGGGCGACCTTCTTCTGCTTGCTCGAGCGGATCGCGTCGCGCACGGCCGGGGCCCCCATGAACACGGCCACGATGCAGGCCGAGATGAGCTTGAGCGCGTTGGAGTCGATGAAGTTCACCATGAGGGCGCTCTGGATGATGAGGCGGTAGACCACCGATCCCACCACCGAGCAGACCAGGCCCGCCGTGACGCCGCGCCTGCCTCCGAACAGCTCGCCGATGATCACGGAGGCGAGTCCCACCATGACCATGCCGGTCCCGCTGCCCATGTCGGCGTATCCCTGGTACTGGGCGAGAAGAGCCCCCGTGAGCCCCACGAGGCAGTTCGCCACGGCGAGCCCCACCACCTTCATGAGGTTGGTGTTGATCGAGCTCGCGCGGCACATGTCCTCGTTGTCGCCGGTGGCGCGCATGGCCAGGCCGCTCTCGGTGTGCAGGAACGCGGCCAGCACGGCCACGATGGCCGCCACCAGCACCACGATGAAGACCATCTTCACCTGGCTGACCTTGAGCACGCCCTTCGCGAGCGTGACGAACGTGTCGTAGGCCTTGGGAGCGTCGAGCAGGCTCACGTTGGGCCCGCCCAGGACGTAGATGTTCACGCTGTAGAGGCCCGTCATGGAGATGATGCCTGCCAGCAGGGGGTTTATCTTCGCACGGGTGATGAGCAGGCCCGTCACGCAGCCTGCGGCGGCTCCCGCCACGCAGCCCAGCACCAGGCCGAGCACGGGGTGTCCTGCCACGGCGCACGTGGCCGAGACGGCCATGCCCAGGCAGAAGCTGCCGTCCACGGTGAGGTCGGCCATGTCGAGGATCCTGAACGATATGTAGATGCCCACGGCGAGCAGCGAGTACTCGAACCCGAGCATCACTGCGTCGAAGATGACTGATGGTGACATGGAGTGCCTTCCTGTTCCGCTGCCTGCCTCGTGCTTTCGTGCCGTTCTCGGACGAACGATAGGTCGACGGGACGACTGGCGCCCCGTCGGCCCAAGGCCTGCTACATGACGATGATGCTCGAGTCGTCGGGGATGGTGAGCCCGAGGGCCTCGGCCGTGGCCTTGTTCACGACCTTGTCGTTGTCCGTGACGGTCATGACCGGGATCTCTGCCACGTCGGTGCCCTCGATGCACTGGATGGCCAGGTCGGCGGAGTAGCCGCCGATGGTCTCGTTTCCGCAGGCCACGCTCACGAGCGCGCCGGACTTGACCATGACGGGGTCGCTGCCGAAGACGGGGATGCCGGCCTGCGTGGCGGTGTCGGTGACCTGTGTCATGGCCGACTGCACCACGGAGTCCATCGGGACGTAGATGCTGCCGCAGCTCTGCGCCAGGGCGCTGGCGGCCTGCTGGCACTCGCTCGAGTTGGTGACGGTCTTCTCCATGTACTGCTTGCCGATCCCGTCGAGGTAGCTCTCCATCTTCTGGACGGTGACGACGGCGTTCTTCTCGCCGGTGCAGTAGAGGATGCCCACGGTCTTGTCGGCCGCCGCGGGGTCGACGGTGGTGCCGAAGGTGTAGATCTCGTCGACGGGCGAGAAGTTCGAGGTGCCCGTGATGCCCTTGTCGGGAGCGTCGAGCGAGGTGGTGAGGCCGGCGGAGACGGGGTCGGTCACCGAGATGAACACCATGGGGATCTCGATCTCGGCGTTGGTGCAGGCCTGCGCGGCGGGCGTGGCGATGGGCACGAGGACGTCATAGTCGCTGGTCTTGAGCTTGGCCGCGATCTGGTTGAGCGTGGACGAGTCGCCCTGGGCGTTCTCGACGTCATAGGTCACGTCGGTGTAGCCCTTGGCGGACATCTCGGCCTTGAAGCCGTCCATCATCGAGACGAACGCGTCGTTCTCGACGATCTCGACGAAGCAGATCTTGTAGGACTTGGAGGTCGCCTGCGTGGAGGCGCCGGTGGAGGCGTCGGTCGAGGAGGACGAGCCGCCGCACCCGAAGAGGCCGGCGGTGAGCGCCATCGCGACGGCGCCTGCCCCCGCGCAGAAGGCCCTGCGGCTCATGCCCGCCCCGGACAGGCCGGCGGAGACGAGATCGGACTGGTCGTTCCTGTTGGTGTTCCCGTAGATGCTGCTCATGGTGCGCTCCTTCCTTCGGGACGGAGCGCCGAGAGTGCGCCCGTCCCAGCGGACGGGCAACAAAAAACGCCCGTCCTTGGCCAATGGTCTCAAGGACAAGCGCGTGAACGCCTGCGGTGCCACCTTGATTAGCGTCACCCCAGGTAGGGGAGACACCCTCTCGTGGATGCTGTCACATCCTGTTCTATGACGGGAACTCCCGTCGCGGCTTCCACGTCCTCGCTCTCGCGATCGCGTATCTCCGCGCCCTCGGCGGTCCATTATTCCGTCCTGCCACCACCTGGATTCCACCGGCCCAGGCTCTCTCTTGGCGCACTCCGCAGGGATGATGCCGCAGGCTCGTGCTCCCTGCCTCCCTGCCCAGACGGTTTTACTTCCGCTTCGTCGGTTTGGCAACCTATTCGGTTGCGTTGCAGTCTAGGACGCGCCGCGGGCGATGTCAACGGGAGATTCGATTTCTTTTCAGGCGTGAGGGTCTTCGCCACATGGCAGCCCCCTCGCCGCACCGTCGTTCGTGCCGTGCCGCCGTCATCCGTGCCGCAGATGCGAGGATGCATCCGTTTGCCGTTAAGTTGATATACAAAGGCTTTCATATCTGATTGAGAGCTATATTACAGATGTCTGAAAGTAACTGGAGGGTGCCACCATGGCGGACTCAAATGGTATGTCCATAACGACCATTCGCGTCGACTCGGACGTCAAGGAAGACGCACGAGAGGTGTTCAAGAAGCTTGGTCTGAGCTTCAACTCGGGTGTCGATATCTATCTGCGTGCGGTCATCCGTGGGCAGGCGATTCCGTTCGATCTGACACTTCCCGAGGCCGAGGCGGTTCCATCCACCGCCGCGGTTGCGAAAAGGACGCCGACCCCGCGGTCCATCGCCGCCGAGGGATAGGATGTGACCGATCTTGAACATCGCGATATGTGATGACGACAATGAGGCGCGAGGGTACTACTCCCAGTTGGTGAGCCTGATCGCCAGGAAGAATGGGCTCGACGTCCGGATCACGACCTTTGCTGACGGCGAGCAGCTCCTGTTCGCCTTGGAGGACTCCGACTCGGCCTTCGACATAGTGCTGCTCGACGTCATGATGCCCAAGGTCGATGGTATCGCCGTGGGCAGAAGGCTCCATGAGCTCGAGTTCCCGGGCGTCTTGGTCTATCTGTCCTCCAGCAAGGAATACGCCCTCCAGGCGTTCGACGTCCATGCGTTCAACTACGTGATCAAGCGTGACCATCATGACATCGATCGCTTCAAGAAGACCTTCCTCGCCGCGGTCGATGCGGTGGAGGGCCGCCATCGCCGGTTCATCCTCATCAACGGCATCGACGACCACCGCAACATCCCCATCGACTCCATCCTCTACTTCGAGGTCATGAAGCACGTCTGCGTGGTCCATTACGTGCCCGCGGGGTCGCCTGTCTCCAAGTCTCGAGCCATGGAGTTCCTCTCCACGCTCGACCGTCTCGAGAACATGCTCATGTCCTATGGGTTCATGCGTACCCACCGCTCCTATCTGGTGAACTGCGCCTACGTGGAGGGCTATACGTACAACTCGGTCTCGCTTGCCGATGGCACTACCGTCCCGTTGGGTCGCCAACGTCAGGCCGCGTTCAAGGAGGCCATGGAGGAGCGCGTCATCGTGAACGTCGCGGGCGACAAGCCCTCACGTGAGGGCGATGACCCTTCCGATGAAGGCGTTGCCAAAACCAGCGTGAGCGATGATGGCCAAGCGTAGGCCGCGCCCGTTCGGGCGCATCGCTTGCGTCGTCCTGACGGCCGCCATCATGACGGCCTCCCTGCTTGTGGCTCCTGGTGCAGCCTACGCCGACGAGTGCCCCGCCGGCGGCATGCACGATTACGAGGTCACCATCATCCGCAAGGCCACCGAGGACGAGGACGGTCTGGAGCGGTGCGTCTGCTCGAAGTGCGGTGACACGATCGAGCGCTCCATCCCCGCGACGGGCCACAAGTGGAGCGACTGGTATGTGGTGACACCTGCCACCTGCACGTCCACGGGCATCGAGGAGCGCGTCTGCACGAGGTACCCCAACAACCCGCACTACGAGCAACGGACCATCCCGGCACTCTCGGCATCGCTCACCCACACATATATAGAGAGCACGCGCACGGATGCCACCTGCACGGAGGACGGCAGCGTCACCTACGTCTGCAGCGTGTGCGGGGACACCTATACCGACGCGCTTCCCGCCCTCGGTCATGACTGGGGCGACTGGGAGACGGTGACCCAACCCACGGCCACGGAGGACGGCGTGGCCCGGCGTACCTGCAGACGCTGTGGCGAGACCGAGGAGCAACCTATTCCCGCGACGGGTGCCACGGAACCCACGACGGGACTGGCGGAAGGTTCCGGCGGCGGGGACGATGAAGGAGGGGGCGCCGGCTTCTTCGGCGGCTTCGTATCCAAGGAGTTCTTCACCGCGGGCCCCAACAGGGCCGATGCCGTCATGGCCACATCTGATGGCCTGATCGTCATCGCCTTCCTCGTACTCTCCGCTCCGCTCGTGGCACAGGTCCTATGGCTGAGGCGTAAGAAGCAGGGAATCCAACGCGATTTCGGTCACTTCTCGCAAGGGAGGCGGGAGCGATGACGCTCGTCAACCTAATCAGCTTCGTGGTGCTTCTGGGCCTGGCGGTGGCGAGCGTCGTCATCTGGCGTCGTCTCAGCCGCATCGTCCATGAGGCGGATGGCGTGATCGATATCAACGAGCGCGGCTCGGACGGTATCTCCGAGACGGGCAGCTCCATAGGCTCGGCGGGAGAGGGGGACCAGTCGGGGGATGGTTGATCACGGTTCACCTTGGGGCTCGATGTCGTTCATGCCCTTGAGGCGTCGTTCGTGCACGAGGTCTTATTGAACTTCGCTGTCATTTTAGATTCAACGTGAATATACGTAACGATGTGGCTGAAATGCTGTAGGAACGGAGGACACGATGAAGTGGACGAGAGGTACGTGGGGCAAGCTCCTCATGGTGACCCTGGACGTTCTCATGGTCTTTACCATGGGTCCTTGGGCATCCGTGCAGAGCGCCTACGCAAGCGAGATCTCCACCATCATGGGGGGTGATTCCACGCAGGGCGCGGTCGTCTCGACGCAGTCTGATGAGGCTGCGACCACGAGCGATGACCAGGCGGCCGCCCCCGAGGCCACGACCGAGCAGAGCGCCGAGCCTGCGAACGAGCAGGCTGCCGCATCCGCTACGTCTGACGATCAGCCTGTGACGGTGGATAGCTCTCCTGCCAAGGTTGCCGACGCTCCTGATAGCGTCTCCGCCGCGAGTGACGAGGGCATCAGCGCTCAAGCCGACGGCGAGGACTATGTCAAGGGGTCGGGAAATGTGTCATACGTCTCTCTCGCTCCTCAGGGCTCGTCACAGGGGACAGAGGATACAACTCTGGTAGAAGGAGGAAATGATCAGGTTCTGACAAGTACGGTCGGCCTCGCGCAGAATACGAATAGGACCGAGACGGCTAGCAAGGTCTGGATTGCCTTCGAGATCACCATTCCCAAGAAGTCCACATCGGGCGGCGAGTGGGGTATCACCTCGGGCAGCATCTATGACATGGCGACCGGTACGACGACTGTAGCCCAAACCAGTGATGGAGATAACTGGGTGATAAGGGGACGGTCCCTTGCTCAGGGCGCTGGACAAACCGTCGTTCCGGGAACCTATACGAGTGACATCAAGATCACCAACTCGAACATGGTTGCGGGCGAACAGGCTACAGTGACGGAAAAGGCCTGGCTTTACGACGAAGATGAGAGTGCTGCTCAGACTGCCACCCATACTATCAAGATAACCACAACGCCAAAGTACAATCTCACATTCCAGAGAGCAAGCAGCTCTATCCTCACCTCTGGATGGTTCAATAGCACGACCAACGAATTCACAACAAACCAGCCCGCGGATACCTCCTCATGGACCTATGGGCGTGTCGTTGCCTGCAACTCGTATGTGCTGAACGAAGGAAATGAGAGGCTCGACCCCACCAAGGACATCAAATGGACCCTGTCGTATAAGGTCCAGACAGTAACGGGTGGCACCGCGACGGATGAGGAAACGCCGAGCCTTCAGCCCATACTGCTTGGCGTCAGGTCATCCGATCCTGCCTTTAGTGACAGTCAGCTTTCGGGGACGGCCGTGACGGACATGTCCCTGGGCGGCCTCGCCGACCAGAGCAACAGTAATGAAGCATGGAATAAGACGCACTATACGAATATCTACGGTGATGACAGCCCTTCGGGATACACGTTTACCCAGTCGGGGTCGACGATCTCCGTCACCGCACATCTCTCGGATAGCAACAAGGCCCTGTGGGATGGTGCGGGGGCATATCTCGAATTCTTCGTCCCAACTGGTACCGAGGACGGCACCACCACTTCCCGGCGTCTATCGGTGACGGCGGACGGTATGTCCGCAACCAGCTATTCGGCAGGAAGCGAACTGACGGATAGCCATACGGATGACAACGTATGTAACGTGACCATCGCGCCGAAGTTCGATGGATCAACGCTTGGGTTAACACGGTATATCTCAACTGCATATAGGGACACGGTAACTCCGGGCCTCTCGATATATAACAACATCAGGGGATCCGTAAGTGCTGCTAGTTCAACTGCTGTATCTGATTGCAAGATTCACGATATGAACGTCCTGATCAAGTGGGAACAGGGAGTAGGAATCAACAGCGTCTGGGAGGATTCCGATCAGTCATCCTATGTAAATAGCAGCGGAGGCAAAATTCACCCCACGGTTCTTTATGCGGTGAAGGCCAACGGACAGGCGTGGGAAAATGAGACAGAGATGGGTCATACCACGTATAAGAGTCTCCGCTACTACGACACTTATCAAGCGGCATCATCTGCTGGAGTTGTAGTCGGTGCCCTGCTCGAGTACAGAGGGGGGATATTTAAGACCGATCGCCTCTCCGCATGGTGTGCGAACCATACCGTGGCAGGGACCGCTGGAAATACATATGCGATTGTCCAGGATGTGAGCACCTGGCTTGGTGACAGTTCGCTGACGACCGATGACACATATGCGCACACAAACGGTAGTGCTGTGAATGAGCTCTCAACGACAGCAAATTCGAACATGTATTCCTATGATGATCCAGACAATACGGATCACCAGCACTACCTTAAGAGCACTTGGGATTCTGCTACAGGGACGCTTAAAGAAAACGAGGGAGGAACTTGGGGCAGAACCATTTACGTCACTGGCGGCGAGATGGTCAAGAACGAAAATGAATGCGTTCAGCTTAATGGAAGTGATATTAGGGAGAGCTCGGGCTTTCATTCAAAGGCGTGGCCGACTGCTACCTATGATATCGGCGCTGGCCAGAGAACGGTCGATCGTTCATATGGCTTCAGCGTAACGGGAAGTGCCCCAAGTGAGATTCATTGCTATTTGGATGGCCTGAATAGCGGCAAGCTCAATTCGACAACTTACTACCTGAGTACCACGGACAATCCTGTGACATATACGCCAAATGCCATTTCCACTTTGGGAGGGACGTTCTCTGGCGGAACCGTTATCGACCCGAGCGACTTCGTCATTCCAGGGGCGGGAAACTATAAGATATTCTTCACCTCCCAGATCGGGGACGCCTCTGATCTGAGCAATGACGCGAAGAGCGGCACGACGTATGAGGATGGCTTGAACGTTCATCCCTCTGCTGCAAGCAAAGCCTATGTTTCTGACAACGTCGATGAACAGGTTTATCGCACGTATGTCACCAAGACGTCCGTCGCCGGCCTCACCAAGAAGGCTTCGACCCTTACCACGATTGATGAGCCCGCATGGGACAACATCATCGATACATCAACCGCTGATATGCCCAACGTCTATCTTCTGGACGTACTGCCTTATGACGGTGACGCTAACGGCACCGTTCTGCATGGCACATATACTCTGAAGGATGACAAGGTCTCTCTCTCCACGTCCGCTTCAACGGGGAGTGCCACCAGTACGTTCGCTGCCTACTACACTACGAGCACGGCGGTTCGCTCGAATTACGATGCTGCCACGTTCGTGCCTGCTGACAACATCCCCTCGCACCTTGGCGACAGCTTCACCATCTCCGGCGTTTCTTGGTACAAGATGACTGACAACGGGGACGGGACCTGGTCGGTGCCCACTGATACCGCCCCTACGGCCGTCATGTGCGCCTCCGATTCCCTCGCGGCGGGAGAGCGTGCGAACTTCCATGTGGGTCTCAAGCTCAACGGCAACTGGAAGGGCGATTCCATCGTCAACCGTTCGAGCTATTGCTACGCTCCGCTCGACAAGGCGACCACGTCCACCCCGTCCACGGTCACCGTCGCCAGCCGTGCCATCTCCGGTACGGCCTGGAAGGACGCCAACAAGGACGGTTCCTTCGACACCGCTGATGGCGACACCGTCTTGGCCGGAGTCACGGTCAAGCTCTTCAAGGCCGATGGCACGCAGATAACATCCGATGCCAACGGGACCGAGTACGGCACCGTGACCACCAAGGCCGATGGCACCTATACGTTCGCCAACGTTCCCGAGAACCCCAACGGGTACTACGTGTCGTTCTCTGGCAGTCTGCTCGACACCTACAAGGACACGACCAAGTCCACCGCCACCCCGGGCACCTCGACGACGGATTCGGACATCAATGCCATCGACAAGGGCGAGTACAAGACGGACGTGTTCACGACCCTCAGCGACGCCGAGATAGTCGCGACGGATGCGCCTACCTACACCTATGCGGGCGTGAGCGCCGGATTCCAGCAGAAGACGAAGATCAGCTACGACGGAAACGGTGCCACTACGGGATCGAAGCCTGTGGCTGATGCGTACGTCTCTGACGGCGATACCATCACCGTCGCCGACAACACGGGTGCGACGAGCGATCCCGCCGTTCCTTATGCCAAGGACGGCTACACCTTCGCCGGTTGGAACACCGTGGCCGACGGTAGCGGCACGCCATATGCTGCCGGTGACACCTTCCAGATAGCTGGGGACACCACGCTCTATGCGCAGTGGACCAAGGACGTCAGCGCTACGATCACGGGCACCAAGTCCGTCGAGGGCGACACCACCACGGCCAAGGACTTCACGTTCTCCATCGCCGCTGGTGACGATGCCACCGCCTCTGCCGTGACCAATGGCACCATTGCGATGCCATCCTCTACCACGGCGACTGCCTCCGGCGTGACTAGTGCGGACGCCAAGGACTTCAGCTTCTCCGGCATCACTTTCAAGGTCACCGGCATCTACAAGTTCAATGTGATCGAGAATGATCTCCCCGCATCCGGTTACACCGGTTACACCAAGGACGGCCGCACCGTGACCGCCACCGTGGTGGTCACCAAGAACACTGCCAACGAGCTCGTAGCCGCCATCGGCTATGCGGGCGGCTCGGATTCGGCCCAGACTGCCAAGGCCACCTTCAAGAACACCTACGGCGTCGCCCCCGTCACGGTGAACTCCGCCGATCACGCCGGCATCACCAAGAACGTCACTGGCGACACCCCCGCCGTCATGCCCACGTTCACCTACACGTGCGTGGCGGACCAGGCCAACCCCGATGGGGTGACCGGCCTCAAGACGAGCGCCACCACCACGGGTGCGGGCACCACGGACTTCGGTAAGGCCACCTTCACCAAGGCGGGCGTCTACAAGTACACGATCTCCGAGACCGATGACGCACCCAACGCCGACTGGACCTACAGCGACGCCAGCTACACCTGGACCGTCAAGGTCGAGGACCAGAACGGCACGCTTGTCGTCGTCCAGGACACCCTCGTCGACGCCAACGGCGACGCCGCCAATGGTGCGGCCTTCACCAACGACTACTCGATCGCCATCCTCGGGATCACCAAGTCCGCGGACGTGAGCCACGCCAAGCCGGGCGAGACCATCACCTACACGGTGGACATCGCCAACACGGGTCACCGTGCGGCCACCAACGTGGTCACGGTCGACACCCTGCCGGCCGAGCTCACCGATGTCGCCAACATCTCCGACAACGGCGTGTATGACGCCGACGCCCACACCATCACCTGGACCGATGCCACGGCCGCTGGCCTGGGCTCCGTGAGCCACACGTTCACCGCCACCTTCAAGGATGACGCGACGCCCGACTCCACGGTGACCAACACCGCCGCCATCACCGGCGGCCCCTCCACCACCACCGACGTCACGGTCGACGCCTTCGAGCCGATCTCGGTCGACCCGCCCGTCGCCAAGACGATCACCGGCGATACGCCTGACACCGCCTCCACGTTCAACTTCACGATGACGGCTGCCGACGCGACCGATCCCATGCCCGCGGATTCCTCCAACGGCAGCAAGACCGTCACGCGCACCGGTGCCGGCGCGGTGGAGTTCGGCGAGATCAGCTATGACAAGGTGGGCACCTACACCTACACGATCAGCGAGGCCAACGACGGCATCGACGGCTATGCCTACGACACCACCGTCTACACCATGACCGTCGAGGTCATCAACAACGCGGGTACGCTCGAGAAGACTGTGACCTACAAGGACGCGAACGGCGTGGCGGCGGCCGACGACACGATGACCTTCACCAACGTCTACACCACCCCTGGCTCGCCTGACGTCCAGGTCACCAAGTCCGTCGACAGCGATACGGCCGTCCCTGGTGACTACCTCACCTACACCATCCATGTGGCCAACAACGGCACGCGTGCCAGCGAGGGCATCTTCGTCAAGGACGTCATCCCCGACAACACCACCTTCGACAGCTGCGACTCGCTCGGTGTCTACAGCACCACGTCTGCCGGCGAGGACTACGTCAAGTGGTGGATCGAGGGCGGCCTGCAGCCTGGCGAGTCCGTCGATCTGACGCTCAAGGTCAAGGTCAACGAGTGCCAGAGCGGCACGGAGATCCAGAACGTCGCCCTGTACCAGGTCACGCCCAACAAGCCCGATGGCCCCACGGCCGAAGGCACGGGTACCCAGACCAACATGGCCAAGACCACGATCGGCACCGGCGGCGCCTCTTCCGGCAAGCTCGCCAAGACCGGAGACACGACCGACCAGCTTCCCATCGCGATCCTCGGTGCGGGCGCACTCGCGCTGATCGCCTTCGGCCTGCGTCGTCGTCGTGAGGACGGTGGCTGCTAGAAGCCGAGGCAAGGCACGGCTTGGTCTGATGACCGATCTGGAGTGACAGGGCCCGGCGCCGGAGTGATCCGACGCCGGGCCCTTCTCGTGAGCCGAGGTATCAGGCTACCTACCGATCCGCCATCGGAGCCGTTGGTTTCCCGAGGGAGGCCGTTGCTCATACCGAATATCAAGTCGTTCACATATGCAGGGACGAACGCGATGTAATGGCAAAGAGAATACATATGCAATGTGTTTTCAGATTCTCGATAGGTATTTCTCGAAGGAGGCACGAATGAACAAGGACAAGACGCCAGGAACCGTGAAGAGGGTCGTCACCTGCGCCATGGCCGTCGTGATGGCATTCGCCTGCATGTGGGTGCTCGCGGGTTGCCAGGACGAGTCCAAGCAGATCCAGGCCTATGTCGATGGCCAGCTGGACGATCTCAAGACGACGGATGCTACGGAGATCAACAACGTCCTCGGCAGCACGTACGTCTCCCAGCTGGAGGAGTACGGTGTAGATCCCGTCGAGTTCTACAAGGCCTTCTACCAGCACTTCAGCTACACGGACAACGGTGTCACCGTGGACGGGAGTAAGGCTCAGGTGAAGCTCACCACCACCAACATCGACCTCGAGCAGGTCGCCACCACGTGGCAGCAGAACGAGGTCACCTACCTCTCTTCGAGCGAGGGCATCGCCCTCTATCAGAGCGGTGGCGAGGACGCCATCTACAAGAAGATGATGTCTGACCTCCTGACCGTGCTTGAGGATCCCAGCGTCCCCACCAAGTCGGCCGATGTCACCATCAACCTGGTCAAGAACGGTAACACCTGGGAGCTCGCTGACGAGAACGAGGTCTACTCCGCGCTCTTCGCCGGGGCCGATCTCTCGACGCTGTCGGGCGACACCACCACCTCCGTGTCCTAGTCCCGAAGACCATTGCTCATCGAGGCGGGGACGGTGCGATGACGTGCCGTCCCCGCTCCCATATCCGAAAGGACCCCATCATGGCCGACGCACCCGTCAATCCCATGACCGACCAGCCCGACACGCCGGACAATCCCATGACCGAGCAGGCTGGCGCCTCCGTGACTCCCACGAGCGGTGCTCCCGTGCCTCCTGGCATCGTCGATGCCGCCTCCGAGACCGCGGGAGTCGGTGCGGAGGTGCTCTCGACCGGGGAGCGCGTGGGCTACTTCTTCCTCGGCCTGCTGCTCTTCCTCATCGGTGCGATCATCACCATCGTCATCACCAAGAAGCGTCCCGAGAAGGCCAGGAAGCAGGCCCGCATCATGGCCGCTCTGGGCATGCTCGCGCAGGCCGCGATCTACATCATCTACTGGATATGGGAATCGCAGCAGGTCAGGTTCGGCTTCTGATCGCGTCCCGAGAATCAACAGCTTGCAAGGACGCCCGACGTCCGCGTGACGATTCCGCGGACGTCGGGCCATGATGGTTGAGACAAGGCGAATCCGCTGCTCTCGTTTTGATATCTGAAAGGACTTCGCCATGTCAGGCTCGCCCGTCAGCCCTATACCCGAGCAGCCTGCCACTGCCGTGCCGCACGCGGTTGAAATACCCGAGCCACCTACAGCCGGAATCCCTGTGCCGCCTGCAGCTGAAGCATCTGTGCCACCTACAGCTGGAGCTCCCGTGCCTCCTGATACCGTTGACCCTGCGTCTTCGGTGGAGGCTGCCGGGGCCGACTCGGAGGAGCTCCCGGTCGGCGAGCGCGTGGGCTACTTCTTCCTCGGCCTGCTGCTCTTCCTCATCGGAGTGGTCATCACCATCGCCGTCACCGGGAAGCGTCCCGAGAAGGCCAGGAAGCAGGCCCGCCTCATGGCCCTTCTGGGTATGATCGTGCAGGTCGTGATCTTCATCGTCTACAACATGTGGGAGTCCTCGCATGCCATCTTCGACGCAGTGATGCTCGGATTTGCGTGCTCGCTGTTCGCCGTGGGCGTTGGTTCATGATGGTGGGAGGAAGACGACGACGGGCTCGGGCCCGGATTGGAGAGGCGACCATGGGCATCAGGGACATTCTGGGTGGCACACGTGGGACCGGGGACGGCAAGGGCCCCGAGCCTGATGGTGCGAGCGCGACGAACCCGCTGCTCAAGCTCATCGCCACGTCGATGCTCCCGAACAGCTACGCGACGGAGATGATGGCCGACCAGTCCCGTCGCGCGTCCGCCGGTGTGGAGGCTGCGGCGACGACGAAGGCCGAGGAGCCCACATCCGATCAGGCTCCCTCCGATGCCGCGGCGGATGCGGACGAGGTCGTCTCGAAGCTCAAGGACCTGCTCGACGCCGGCGTGCTCACACAGGAGGAGTACGAGGCGAAGGTGCGCCAGGTCACGGGGCGCTGACGGTGGACCGATGGCCCGTTAGTCCGTGAGCTCCTCGATCGGCCCCACGCGGAAGTCCGTGAAGGTGACGGTGCCCTCGTCCTGCGTCGCGTCGAGGTCCACGTCGGCGGCGATGCCGAAGTCGCGCTCGTCGTCCGAGTCGTGGAACATCTGCCGCACGTGCCAGACGTGGGCGCCCCTCTCGTCCGACTCGTCCACCGTGAGGTAGTCCGCCGAGCGCGCGTCGCCGTCGAAGAGCAGGTCGTCATGCTCGGCATGGAAGGCGTCCAGCGCATCCCTCCAGGCCGGGGTGGAAAACCCCCAGTCGGCGTCGGCGCGACCCAGCTCGTCCACGTATCCCAGCGAGGCGAGCCTCACCCTCCAGAGCAGCGCGTTGTGCACCAGCGTGCGCAGCCCACGCCGATCGTGGACCACCTCGTCGGCCGCCGACGGAGGCGCCGCCGAGACGCCCTCCTCGCTCTCCTCGCCCGCACGCTCCCATTCGTCGACCAGGCTGGAGTCGGTCGTGCGCACCACGAAGCCAAGCCAGCTCACGATGTCGTCGAGACGGTCGTCGCGCTTCTCGGCCGGCACGGTGCGGGCCAGCACGCGGTAGGCGTCTGAGAGGTAGCGCAGCAGCGTCCCCTCCGACCTCGCGATGCCGTAGCTGGCGATGTAGCCCTTGAAGTCGGCGCTGGTCTCCAGCATGTCGCGGAGGATCGACTTGGGCCTGAGGACGTAGTCGCGCGCCCAGGGGACGTCGGCGCAGTAGCGCTCGTAGGCGGCCGAGAGGAGCTCCTCCAGTGGTTTGGGATAGGTGACCTCGGCGATGCGCTCCATGCGCTCGTCGTATTCCACGCCGTCCGCCTTCATGGCGGACATGGCCCGGTCGCGGGCACGCCTCTCCTGCGCGCGGAGCACCTGGTAGGGGTCCTCCAGCGTCGCCTCCACCATGGAGACGAGGTCGAGCGCGTAGGTGTCGCTGGCAGGGTCGAGGAGCTCGAGAGCGGCCAGCAGGAACGGGGAGAGCGGCTGGTCGAGGGCGAAGTCATCGGGCAGGTCCACGGTGGTGGAGAAGACGGCCGTGCCATCGGCCCCCTCCGTGCGCTCGACCACGCCGGCGTCGATGAGGGTGGCGAACACCTCGTCGGCGCGGGCCGCGAGGGCGGCCTTCTCGACGACGGGCTGTGCCGAGTCGTCGATGAGGGCGCGGACGCGCGAGTAGGCGTCGCCGCCCTGCTCGACCTCGGCGAGGACCATGGAGTGGGTGATGCGCAGATGCGGGACGAGGGTCTCGGGGGGAGCCGCCACGAGGTGCGTGAAGGTCTGCTCGTTCCATGAGACGAAGCCCTCGGGCGCCTTCTTGCGGTGGACCTTGCGCAGCTTCTTGGGGTCGTCGCCGGCCTTGGCCACCGCGCGGGCGTTCTCGATGTCATGCTCGGGGGCCTCGGCGATGACCAGACCCTGCGTGTCGAAGCCGGCGCGACCCGCACGCCCCGCGATCTGATGGAACTCCCTCGAGCGCAGGCGGCGCATGCGATGACCGTCGTACTTCGTGAGCTGCGTGAGCAGCACGGTGTGGATGGGCACGTTGATGCCCACGCCCAGCGTGTCGGTGCCGCAGATGATGGGGAGCAGACCCTGCTGCGCGAGCCTCTCCACCAGCAGCCGGTAGCGGGGGAGCATGCCGGCGTGGTGCACGCCCACGCCCGCGAGCAGGAGGCGGCGCAGGGTCTTGCCGAAGGCGGTGGTGAAGCGCGTGCCCGCCATGGCCTCCTTTATCGCCGTGCGCTGCTCCTTTGTGGTGACGCCGAAGTTCGCCAGCGACTGCGCCGTCGCGAGCGCGGCGTCCTGGGCGAAGTGGACGATGTAGAGCGGCGAGTCCCCCTTGCGCATGGCGAGCTCGACCGTGGCCTCCAGGGGTGTGTCCACGTACTCGTACGAGAGGGGCACGGGCCGCGGGGCCTCGAGCACGAGGTCGACGTCGGCATCGGTGTGTCGGTCGAGGGTCTGCCTGACGCCGGACACGTCGCCCAGCGTGGCGCTCATGAGGAGGAACCGCGTGTGGGGGAGGGTGAGCAGGGGCACCTGCCAGGCCCAGCCCCTGTCGGCCTCGCCGTAGTAATGGAACTCGTCCATGGCGACGCACGCCACGTCCGCGTCGGCACCCTCGCGAAGCGCGAGGTTGGCGAGGATCTCCTCCGTGCAGCAGATGATGGGGGCGTCGGTGTTGATGTGCGAGTCGCCCGTGACCATGCCCACCATGTCGCGGCCGAACACGTCCACGAGGTCGAAGAACTTCTCGCTCACCAGGGCCTTTATGGGTGCGGTGTAGTAGGAGCGCTGGTGTTGGCAGGCCGCCATGAAGCACATGCCCAGCGCCACGAGCGACTTGCCCGAGCCGGTGGGCGTGCCCAGGATCACGTGGTCGCCCACCATGAGGTCCATCAGGGCCTCCTCCTGGTGCGGCCAGGGGGTGATGCCGTGCGAGTCGACCCAGCCCAGGAAGCGGTCGAGGGCGTCGTCGGGCGAGAGGGGGGCCTCGGGCTCGTAGTCGGGCCAGGCCTCGGCGTCATACCACAGGTCGGGGACGAGCTCGCCCAGTGAGCCGTGAGCGACGACTTCTTCTGCCTCGGTCATGTGCTCTCTCCCTGGGGACGTGCCCCTCGTCTCGTCCATGTGCCGACTCCGATGCCTCGCATGCCGCGCTCGGCCCATTCGCGCCGTTCCGTCCATATAGAGCGTAGCCGTTATGGTGACCTGGTCGCCGCGGCCGCGGGAATCGCTGGCAATGCACGACTCCGCCACGGAGAACGGCCCTTTCCCGCCGGAATCACGCCCAATGTACGAACCCGGTGCAGAAAACGCGCCCAATGCACGATTCGGTGGTTCGAACGATTATGTCCATCCGAGGAGCCGCAGGTAGACGGACCGGCTCCGAGAAGGCGTTTCGGCACGGTCGTACACTCGACGCGATTTCGACCCATCGTGTCGAGCTGGGAGCGGATCTCGGTCTAGCTGAGCAGCATCCTGTCGTTAGCCAGCTCCCCGCCCGAGACCTCCTCGAACTTCTGGAGCAGGTCGCCCACGGTGAGCGCGGCCTTCTCCTCGTCGCGGACGTCGTAGATGACGTTGCCCTCGTGCATCATGATGAGGCGGTTGCCGAGGTGGATGGCGTCGTTCATGTTGTGGGTCACCATGATGGTGGTGAGGTGGTGCTCGTCGACGATCTTATCCGTGAGCTCGAGCACCTTGGCGGCCGTCTTGGGGTCGAGGGCCGCGGTGTGCTCGTCCAGCAGCAGCAGCTTGGGCTCGGTGAGGGTCGCCATGAGCAGGGTGAGCGCCTGGCGCTGGCCGCCGGAGAGCAGGCCCACCTTGTCGCCCAGGCGGTTCTCCAGACCCAGGCCCAGCTCCGCGAGACGGGAGACGTACTCCTCGTCCTCGCCCTTGGGCAGGCCCCAGGTGAGGCCGCGCCGCCTGCCGCGGCGGTTGGCCAGCGCGAGGTTCTCGTCTATCTGCATGTCGGCGGCCGTGCCCAGCATGGGGTCCTGGAACACGCGGCCGAGGTAGCGTGCGCGTGCGTGCTCGGGCAGGCGCGAGATGTCCGTGCCGTCGAGCGTGATGGTGCCATGGTCGAGCGGATAGACGCCGGCCACCATGTTGAGCAGCGTGGACTTCCCCGCGCCATTGCCGCCGATGACGGTGGTGAAGTCGCCCGGCTCGAGGTGCAGGCTCACGTCGTCGAGCGCCATGTGCTCGTTTATCGTGCCGCGGTTGAACGTCTTGCTCACGTGGGAGAGGGTCAGCATCACGCCTCGCCTCCCTTGGTGTACTCGCGGCGCTGGCGGCTTCGACGCATCCCCACGGGGATCGCCAGGGCCAGGGCCACGATGATGGCGGAGAGGACCTTCATGTCGTTGGCGTCCATCCCCATCTGCAGCACGACGGCGCGGATGAGGAAGTAGACGATCGAGCCGGCCACGGCGGAGATGAGCCTGCTCGAGAAGGAGCGGAGCTTGCCGGGCATGAGCTGGCCCAGCACCTCGCCGATCACGATGGCGGCCAGGCCGATCACGATGGCGCCCGTGCCCATGCCGATGTCGGCGTACTTCTGGCTCTGGCAGATGAGGCCGCCGGCCAGGCCGATGAGGCCGTTGCTCAGCATGAGGGCGATGAGCTTGGTGGTCTTGGTGTTGACGCCGAGCGCGCGGATCATCTGCTCGTTGTTGCCGGTCGCGCGCAGGGCGCTGCCGATCTCGGTGCCGAAGAACCAGTACATGATCGCGATGGTGACGCCCGCGATGACGACGCCCGCGAGGAGCGTGACGGTGCTCTGGGACAGGCCCGTGAGGTCGGACAGCCTGCTGAAGATGGTGTCGCACTTGAGCAGCGGCACGTTCGACTTGCCCATGATGCGCAGGTTGATGGACCACAGGCTGGTCATGGTGAGGATGCCCGCGAGGATGGCTGGGATCTCGAAGCGGGTGTGGAGAAGGCCCGTCACGCCGCCGGCGACGGCGCCCGCCGCGAAGGAGCACAGGAGGGCGAACATGGGGTCCATCCCCATGTTCACGATGACGGCAGCACAGACGCAGCCGCCCAGCGCGAGGCTGCCGTCGGCCGTGAGGTCGGGGATGTCGAGGAGCTTGTAGGTGATGAAGACGCCGAGCACGGCGACTCCCCAGAGCAGACCCTGGGAGACGGCTCCCGATAGCGCGGTGAGCATGGACCCTCCTTCCGGCCGGAAGTCGGGTCATGACGCCCGGAGCCGACCACCTTGCCTTGTGCGTTGTCTCCTGCTGATGCTAGTCCAGGACGGAGAGGTCGATGCCGAGGGCGTCGGCCGTCTCCTGGTTGGTGACGAGCTTGCACTCCGAGGCGTCCTGGTACTCGATGGCCATCTCGGCAGGCGTGGCCTCGCCATTGAGGATCTTGACGGCCATCTCGCCCGCCTTGTGGCCGAGGTCGTAGTAGTCGATGCTGTACGACGCGAGGCCGCCGGCGTTCACCATGCCCTCCTCGCCGCAGATGACGGGGATCTTGTTCTCGTTGGCCACCATGGAGACGGTGGACATGCCCGCGGCGATGGTGTTGTCGGTGGGGGCGTAGATGGCGTCGACCTTGCCGGCCATCGACTCCACGACCGACTGGATCTCGTTGGAGCTGGAGACGGTGTAGCGCGTGGTGGAGATGCCCAGCTTGGCGCAGGCGTCCTCGGCCAGCTTGATCTGGTACTCGGAGTTGGACTCGGCGGTGCAGTAGAGCAGGCCCACGGTCTTCGCGTCGGGCAGGAGCTTGTGGAGGAGGTCGATCTGGTCGGAGACGGGCGTGAGGTCGGACGTGCCGGTGACGTTGCCGCCGGGGGCCTCGTTCGACTCGACCAGGCCGGCGCTCTCGTAGTCGGTGATGGCGGTACCCACGATGGGCGTGGTGTCGGTGGCGCCGGCCATGGCCTGGGCCGCCGGCGTGCCGATGGCGAGGATGAGGTCGTCGCCGTCGCCCGCGAGCTTGGAGGCGATGGTCTGGCAGGCGGTCTGGTCACCCTGGGCGTTCTGCTGGTCGATGGTGTAGCTGATGCCCGACTCGTCGAGCGCGGCCACGAAGCCCTTGTTGGAGGCGTCGAGCGCGCTGTGCTCGGTGAGCTGCAGGACGCCCACCTTGTAGGTGGTGCCCGAGCCGGAGCCGGACGCGGTGCCGGTGGAGTCGGAGCCGGTCGAGCTCGAGCCGCAGGCCACCATGGCGAAGACGATGAGCGCCCCCACCACGGCCGTCGAGCAGATCCTGAGAAGACGCTTCATCATGGTCACCCCTTGTGCGTTGACGTCGAGCGGGCCGCACGACGAGGTCGACGGCCGCATGCTGGTGTTTAGGATGGTATCAGGTTTTTCCCTGCATACATGCAGGGATGCCCCACGCGGTCGCGGACGAAACACTCCCGAGACATCAGAGGCGCGCGTGGACGGGATGGGGCTGGAAGACGGTCAAGACTCGCGGCCGTCACGTCGTCGGGATGTGGCGGCCGCGCATGTCCCTCTCGTCCGACCTGGCGTGCCCTGGGCCGTAGCCTACTTGTCGTAGGTGTAGAAGCCCTTTCCGGCATTGACGCCGGTCTCGCCCGCGTCGATCTTCTCCTTGAGCATGGCCACGATCTTGCCCGGGACGCTCTCGGCATCGGCGGCCTGCGGGTTCATCGACGTGATGTTGTAGGCGGTGGTGAGGCCCACGACGTCGAGGATGCGGAAGGGGCCGAGGGGTGCGCCGGTCGCAAGCATCCAGGTCTTGTCGATGGTCTCGGGGTCGGCCACGTCGGTGGCGTAGAGGGCCTCGGCCGCGGTGAGGAACGGCACGAGCATGCTGTTCAGGATGTAGCCGGGCTGCTCCTTCTTGAGGCAGAGCGGCACCATCCCGATGGCGTCGGCGAACTCCACCACCTGGTCATAGGCGGCCTTGTCGGTCCCCTCGTGTCCCATGATCTCGGCGGTGTTGTTGCGCCAGATCTCGTTGGCGAAGTGGATGGCCAGGTACTTCTCCGGACGGCCCGTATAGCTCGCGAAGGCGCTGGGCAGCATGGTGGAGGAGTTCGTGGTCAGGATGGTCTTTTCGGGAAGGTGCTTGGCCAGCTCGGTGTAGAAGGCGATCTTCTGCTGCGGGTCCTCGGCGATGGCCTCGATCACGAGGTCCGCATCAGCCGCCGCCTCCTCGTAGCTGGTCGTGAGCGTGATCGAGTCGTAGGCCGTCTCGACCTGGCGCTTCAGCTCGTCTATCTGGAGCGGCGTGAGGTCGCGCTTGTCGGCCAGCCCGCGGCAGTAGGCAGCCGGGTTGGTCTTCATCGCCTCGAGGGTCGCGAGGTAGATGCCCTTGATTCGCTCGAGCTTGGGCTGGGTGCGGCCGATCGAGCCCTCGCTCCTCAGCCAGATGGTGACGTCGAATCCCTTGTAGGCGCTCTGCAGCGCGATCTGGCTGCCCAGCACGCCGCCACCTGCGACGACGACCTTCTTGATGTCCATGCGCATCTCCTTGACGGTTCGCCCCGCCGCCCCCTGGTGACGGGTCCCATTGGTCTGGAGACAATCTACCCAGCGGGAGGGCGGGGGAGCCTGGTGGCGACGGTGCGTTCGGTGAACGACAAAGCGCGGGATACGGTCCTCCCCGGTCGGGGCGAGAAGACGATCAAGCGCACTTCCTCGTTCATCGGACGCATGGAGGATGCCGCGGACCGCGCATCGGCACCGGCTATGCATCAGCCGCGCATCGGCCGCGCCGTGGGTCGCCTATCCGGCGAGGAACGCGTCCAGCGCCTCGAGACCAGCCGTGATCCGCTCGTCGACGTGCTGCAGATGGCTTCCCGGACCCGTGCGGAACTCGACCTCCGCGCCGAGCCGACGGAGGGTCTCGGCGGTCAGGCGGGTGCGGTCCTCCACCGCGTGCAGGATCTCGGGCGAGGCGAGCCTCTCCTTGGTGCCTATGGAGAGGTACGCGAACCGCCCGGCCATGGGAGTCGTGCATCCGGCCAGGTAGTCGGGCCATCCCTCGTACCACACCGAGCCCGACAGGCTGGCCGCGGCCGCGAGGCGCGTGTCGGTCATGAACGAGTGGAGCGAGAAGAGGCCGGCCAGGGAGAATCCCGCGAGCGCGACCGAGCGAGGTTGGAGGCCATGTGCCGCCTCGACCCCGTCGAGGAAGGGGCCCATGACCCTCTCGTACGTGCGGGAGGCCAGACCCTCGAAGTCGGCGTCCCCGTGGTAGAGGCCAGGTGCCAGCCATGGCGTGAGCTCGTCGTCCCAGTCATGGACGGGGAAGGAGGCGAGGTTCGCGCGGAGGTGCGGGGTCTCCTGCTCGCCCATGACATGCGAGGGGTGCTCCGCCATGTCCATGAGGATGATGAGAGGGGCGTCCGGCCCTTCGGACCCCGCCTTGAACGTGTGCTCCGTGGTCATGTCGTCCCCGCCTCTCGCGTCGATGGTCCCGTCCCCTGCGCTGACAAATTAGTGTCAGGCGTGGTCCATATGATACGGCCAGGTCAAGAGGACGCGAACCGGGCTGTCGGGAAGCCTGAGGCGTCAGAGGACGGGAGGCCTGCCATGTACGAGCCGTCGCGCCATTTGGACACGTTCATGATCGCCGGATTCCAGTACTGGGACGGCGCCTGCGCCCTGCCCAAGATGAGGGTGGGCGACCTCCTGCGTCTCGTGCCCGAGCCGGACAACCCGTACGACGCGGAGGCCGTCGCCATCTACCGAAAGGGGACGAAGCTCGGGTTCGTCCCGCGCGATCGCAACCATCACTTGGCGGTGATGTGCCACTTCGGCCACAGGAAGGACTTCGAGCTCCGCATCCTCAGGCTCGACCGTGAGGCCGACCCGTGGGACCAGGTCATGGTGGGACTCTACGTCAAGGACGCTCGCAAGGACGAAAAGCGCGGCAAGCACGGCAGGCGCGGCTGACGTGAGGTCCTCCGGCGGTTCCACATCTGAAGCCTAGGTGGACGCGGGCCATCCCCGCGCGAACCCGCTCTCGGATACGTTAACCTGGGGTTTCACGACGATGATCGCCTGCGCGCCATACGCTGCCGGCGATCGCGTCCCGAACGGGCTAATGGCCCGAGACCAGGAGACACACGATGGCGGAGTTCATCTACCAGATGTACGGCGCGCGCAAGGCGCATGGCGACAAGGTCATCCTCGATGACGTCACGCTGAGCTTCTTCCCCGGGGCCAAGATCGGCGTGGTGGGCCCGAACGGCATGGGCAAGTCCACCCTGCTCAAGGTCATGGCTGGCCTGGAGGACGTGTCCGCAGGCGACGCGCGCCTCACCCCCGGCTACACCGTGGGCATCCTCCAGCAGGAGCCGCCGCTCGACGAGGACGCCACCGTCATCGAGAACGTCCGGCAGGCGTACGGCGACGTCCTGGCGAAGGTCGCGCGCTTCAACGAGATCGGCGAGGAGATGGCCGCGCCCGACGCGGACTACGACGCGCTCATGGCCGAGATGGGCACCCTCCAGGACGAGATCGACGCTGCGAACGGATGGGACCTGGACAGCCAGCTCACGCAGGCGATGGACGCCCTGCAGTGCCCCGACCCCGATGCTCCCGTGAGTCAGCTCTCCGGTGGCGAGCGCCGCCGCGTGGCCCTGTGCCGCCTGCTGCTCGAGGCCCCCGACCTGCTGCTCCTGGACGAGCCCACGAACCACCTCGACGCCGAGTCCGTGCTCTGGCTCGAGCAGTTCCTGCACACCTACGAGGGCGCGGTCCTGGCAGTCACGCACGACCGCTACTTCCTCGACGACGTCGCCGAGTGGATCTGCGAGGTCGACCGTGGCCACCTCTACCCCTACAAGGGCAACTACTCCACCTACCTGGAGACCAAGGCCGCGCGTCTCGAGGCCCAGGGCACGCAGCAGGCCCGTCTCGCCAAGCGCATGCGCTCCGAGCTGGAGTGGGTGCGCAGCAGCCCCAAGGCCCGCCAGGCCAAGAGCCATGCGCGTCTCGAGCGCTACGAGCAGATGGAGGCCGAGGCGCAGGCCGCGAAGAAGATCGACACCACCGACATCCAGATTCCCGCCGGCCCACGCCTGGGCTCGAAGGTCTTGGAGGCCGAGCACCTCTGCAAGTCGTTCGGCGACCGCACCCTCATCGACGACCTCTCGTTCAGCCTGCCCAGGAACGGCATCGTGGGCGTGATCGGTCCCAACGGCGTGGGCAAGACCACTCTGTTCAAGACCATCGTGGGCCTGGAGCCCCTCACGAGCGGCAGCCTGGAGGTGGGGGAGACGGTCAAGATCTCCTACGTCGACCAGGGCCGATCGGGACTCGACCCCGACAAGACCCTCTGGGAGGTCGTGAGCGACGGCAACGACTTCATCCGCGTGGGCGACACGGAGATCAACAGCCGTGCGTACGTCTCGAGCTTCGGCTTCAAGGGGACCGATCAGCAGAAGCCGGCCGGCGTGCTCTCGGGCGGCGAGCGCAACCGCCTCAACCTGGCGCTCACGCTCAAGGAGGGCGGCAACCTGCTGCTCCTGGACGAGCCCACCAACGACCTCGACGTCGAGACCCTCGAGAGCCTGGAGGAGGCGCTCCTGGCCTTCTCGGGATGCGCCGTGGTGGTGAGCCACGACCGCTGGTTCCTCGACCGCATCGCCACGCACATCCTGGCCTGGGAGGGCGATGACGAGAACCCCGGCCGCTGGCATTGGTTCGAGGGCAACTTCGAGTCCTATCAGGCCGACCGCGAACGGCGCCTGGGCCCCGAGGCCTCCAAGCCCCACCGCCTCCACCGCAAGCTCACGCGCGACTAGGCAGGTCGGCTATGTCGTGGCGGCTCGGCCTTCGCGGCCTGCATCCCGTTCGTGGCGCCTCGAGGCCCACGTTCGTGAGGACCGTCGTGGCGGCGGATGACTCGGACGTGCGCGTGCTCGTCTCGGGAGGGGTGTTCCAGTCGGCCACCTTCCTGGACGAGCGCCGCTTCGATCCGGTCTTCGCCTATCAACGTGCCTTCGACGTCGCCTTCGAGGCGGTGCCGGGGGCACGCCGCGTCCTCATGCTGGGCGGAGGTGGATACGCCTGGCCCAAGCACGTGCTTGCCACGAGGCCGGAGGTGGCGCTGGATGTGGTCGAGCTCGACCCAGCCGTGACCGCCGCCGCGGGCAGGTGGTTCTTCCTGGACGAGGCGAGGGAGACCTTCGACCCCGATGGAACTCGCCTGCGCATCCTCACCGGAGATGCCCGGGAGCTGCTGGACCGTGCGGGCGTGCCGGGGCGCGCGGGTGCGGACGATGGCCTGCGCGAGACGTACGACGTCATCGTGGACGACTGCTTCTCCGGCCATGAGCCCGTCGCCTCCCTGTCCACGGTGGAGGCGGCCGAGGCCGTGCGGCGACGCCTGGCTCCCGACGGCGTCTACCTCGCCAACGTCGTCTCCGCCGAGGAGGGGCGTGACCTCGCGTTCCTGCGTGACGAGGTGGCGACGCTCTCCGCCGTCTTCCCCCGCGTATGCGTCATCCCCTGCGTCGACGACGAGTTCGGCGGCGGTGACTCCGGCGGCGAGGACAACTACCTCGTGGTCGCAGGCAACCGCGACCACGAGCTTCCCGGCGCCGTGCCATTCGACGACGACTTCCTCGGCGAGGTCCTCACCGATGGTGGACAGGGCGGCCACGCGGGAGGGCTGCGCCCATGAGCCGCGAGCCGTTCGTGATGATCGTCTCGCCCGCGAAGCGGATGGAGGAGGGGTCGGACATGGCCCCCATCACGACGCCGGCCCTTCTGAGCCGCTCCGAGGTCCTGGTCGAGGCCATGCGTCGGCTCTCATACGAGGAGCTCCGCGACCTCTGGCGCTGCAGCGACGCGATCGCCCGCCCCAGCCACGATCGGCTTTTTGCCATGGATCTCACGGGCGAGACCCACCCGCTCACGCCTGCCGTCATGGCATACAGGGGGATCCAGTACCAGCACATGGCGCCGCAGGTCCTGGACGAGAGGGGCCTCGCGTACCTCGGGCGACACCTCCGGATCGTCTCCGGGCTCTACGGGATCCTACGCCCGTTCGATGGCGTCGCGCCGTACCGGCTCGAGATGCAGGCGCGGCTCGCGGTGCCCGCCGATGATGGCCGGATGACGCGTGACCTTTACGCGTTCTGGGGCGACTCGCTTGCTCGCGCGCTTGCCGACGAGGCGGACGTCGTCGTGAACCTCGCGTCGGTGGAGTATGCCAAGGCCGTGTTCCCGCGCCTCGAGGCCCTTCGCGCGACCGGCGAGGAGGTGCCGCGCACGCTCACGTGCCTGTTCGGGACGTTGGAGAAAGGCCGTCTCGTGCAGAGGGCGACCGAGGCCAAGGCCGCGCGCGGGACCTTCGTGCGCTGGTGTGCCGAGGAGGGGATCGAGGACGTCGACCGGCTCCGGTCCTTCTCGGAGAGGGGATACCACCTGGACGAGGGCCTCTCCCTCTCGATGGATCCCGATGGCGGCGTCCTCGCGTTCGTGAGGCGGCCGGGCCTCTAGGCCAGGTCGGACCCGACTATCACCAGGACGTCCGACGTGGTGGAATACGTGCCGTCGTTCTTCTCCACGGTGCTCTCCTCCCTTCCGTTGAGCAAAAATGCTCAATGACTGAGCAAAAATGCTCAGTGTAGTATCATGCGAGGTAGGATGGACGAAGGGAGAGACATGGCTACCTTGCCGACATACGAGAGACCCCTGGTTTCCACGCTCCTCGAGCGCGTGGGGGAGCCGCGTCGATTCATGCAGGTGGTGGTCGGCCCGCGCCAGTCGGGAAAGACGACGGCCATCTCGCAGATGCTCTCCAAGGTGGACCTCCCCCATCACATGGTCCGGGCCTCGCAGGACATCGTGGACTCCCAGGCATGGCTTCGTAGGGAGTGGGACCAGGCGCGGCTCCTCGCGGGGAAGGACGGCCACGCGATCCTCGTCATCGATGAGGTCCAGATGGTCAGACAGTGGTCCTCCGTGGTGAAGGCGCTGTGGGACGCAGACACGGATGCGGACCTCGACCTGCAGGTGGTCCTCACGGGGTCCTCCTCGCTCCTGCTCAGGAAGGGGCTGACCGAGGGTCTCACGGGCAGGTTCGAGCTCATCTCCTGCAACCAGTGGGACTACCCGGAGTGCAGGGATGCGTTCGGCTACACGTTGGACGACTATCTCTTCTTCGGAGGCTATCCCGGGGCCGCCTCCCTTCGGGGTGACGAGGGCCGCTGGCTTGGATACATGACGAACTCCGTCATAGCCCCGAGCGTCACGCGTGACGTCGTCTCGCTCGAGGCCGTCCACAAGCCGGCCGTGATGGAGAGGCTCTTCTCCCTGGGGGCGGCCTATTCGGCCCAGGAGCTCTCCTATCGCAAGATCCTCGGCCAGCTCGATGATGCGGGGAACACCACCACCATCGCCCATTACCTCGAGCTCCTCTCGAACGCGGGCCTTCTGACGGGGCTGCAGAAGTACTCGGAGAAGCTGCTGAGGACCCGGGCGAGCTCCCCGAGGCTCATGGTCCACGACACCTCCCTCATGGTGGCGAGCTATGGGATGTACCGGGACTTCCTCCTCACCGACCCCGAGCGCCGCGGCCATCTCGTGGAGAGCGCGGTCGGCGCCTATCTGCTGAGGAGGTCCTTCGCCGAGGGGTTCCAGGTGTTCTGGTGGCGGGAGGGGACCGATGAGGTCGACTTCGTGGTCCAGCAGGGCATGAGCCGCACGGCCATCGAGGTCAAGAGCGGCAGGGTGAAGGGCCTCGGCGGCCTCGATGTCTTCTGTGGGAGATATCCGGGCACGCGCTCGCTCGTCATCGGCTCGGCAGACGCGCCGCTCGAGGCCTTCCTGAGCGGCGAGGTCCCCTTCCTCTAGGCCAGGTCGGACCCGACTATCACCAGGACGTCCGACGTGGTGGAATACGTGCCGTCGTTCTTCTCCACGGTGCCCCCGCCTATGGTGGAGGCGATCTGCTCGGCTGCCGAGGCCTGGTCATCGGACGAGTAGAGCACGAGCGTGGTGGCGTGGGTCCTGCTGGCGGCGTTGTCCGCGACGGCCGTGTAGCCGGCCGCGATGAGCTTGTTGGCCACGGTGAGGGCCAGCCCCGACGTGTTCGTGCCGTTCTGCACCTCGACCGAGGGCAGGGTCGTCGATGACGTGCTCGAGTCGGACGACGTGTCGGCGTTCTTGATGTTGTCCGTCGTGCCGGCGACGCCCTGCGTGGGGTCCTCGCTCGCGTCGGAGTAGGGCGAGAGGCCCGCGTCGACGCGCTCCATCATCGTCTTCCATCCGGACGTGTCCACCATCTCATACCAGGTCGAGTTCACGTATTCGGAGTTGGTGGGGAGCTGGCCCGAGTATACGGAGTTGTCCGTGTCAAGCCCTCTCATGGACATGGCCAGGGAGATGATGTCGGTCGCGGACATGTCGCAGGTGACGCTCTCGGCCGCCGTCGAGATGGTCGAGGTCATGGTGACGGGGTCCTCCGCGAGGATCTTCTTGACGATGGCGGAGATGACCATGCGCTGGTTGGCGGCGCGGTAGAAGTCGCCTGAGCCATAGGAGTCATAGGCGTGACGGCTGCGGCAGAGGATGAGGGCCTGGTCGCCGTCGAGGGTCTGGAGCCCTGCGTCGAGGTGTCCCGTGTACGAGTCGTCGATCTCGATGGGGACGTCGACCTCGATCCCGCCGATCTGGTCGACCACGGTGCAGAACTGGTCGAAGTCGATCTCGGCGTAGTGGGAGATGTCGACGCCCGCGAGCTCGGACACGGTGGCGACGGCCGCCGATGCCCCGCCCAGCGAGTAGGCGGCGTTGACCTTCTGCTTGCCCTGGGAGACGCGCTTGCCGTCACTGTCAACGGTGTAGATGGTGGTGTAGGTGTCACGTGGGATGGACACGAGGGTGACCTGCATGTTCTGCGGGTCGACGCGGGCCAGGATGATGGTGTCGGAGCGGTACGCGCTGTCCGCCGAGCCATACTCGGAGCTGTCCACGCGGTTCTGGTTCTTGTCCACGCCCAGGAGGAGCATGTAGAACGGCTCGGTGGACTCGGTGGTGGTGAGCGTCTCCTTCAGGGTGTCGTCGATGCCGGAGTTGAGGTTCTCGGTCACCTTCGTGAGATAGGCCCAGGCGCAGCCCACGCCCACGCCCAGCACCGCGATCACGGTGACGAGCACGATCTTGAGGGCGCGCCGACGCTTCCTCTTCCCGCGCTTGCCGGAGTAGTACTCGACGGCGTTGCCGCGCGAGAGCCCCGCACCTTGCGATGCCCGTCTTCTGGTCCTTCGTCCCACGTGGCTCTCCCGCCTCGGGTCGAGCGGCCGGACGTGGCGCGCGGCCGGCCCACCTGATAGAGTTCGGGTCTCATGCCCGAGGATGGTCTTCCTGGACGATGGTGGCACAGGCGCGTCCGCCTCCTCCCGTTTTCAGGGGAGAGAACACAGGAACGCTGCCTTGCTTGAGCTTTCCTGAGCGCACGGCGAAGCATGAGGTTGGCCCTTTCGTCTATCGGCGTGCCCTCGCGACGACCTCGCGCCGCGACACGGTAGAATTCGGGTCACATCCCCGCCGGACATGCACTCGCGGGGCACGTCGAAGGTGAGGGTCCTCCGTGGTCAGCCTCGTGCTCTCTGACATGGACAACACGCTCTTGCAGTACGGCAAGCCGTACGTGTCCGATCGCGCGCTGTCCGCGATCCACGAGTTGCTCGACGTCGGGATCAGGTTCGCCCCGGCGAGCGGCCGGGCGATAATCGAGCTCCGCCACTTCTTCCATGATGACGAGGCGGCCGTCTCCACCGCCCTCACGTCGAACGGCCAGCAGATCTACGTCGACGGCAAGCTCGTGAGCTCGACCTATCTCGACCACGGTGCGCTCGAGCGCGCCTGCGAGGCCCTCCATGGCATAGGCGACGCCGGTGTGGTGGTCTACGCCGACGCCGGCGGGGACGAGCCCAGCTGCGTGGTGGACGTCGACCCCTCCACCGTCGATGTCATGCGCCACCTGTTCCCGCTGGGTCTGGAGGGGTGCCGGGACCTGCCGTCCCGCCCCATCGTGAAGGGTGCCGTCGCGGTCGGCGGCGACAAGGCCCAGGTCGCGCACGTGAAGGGGATCCTCGAGGACGCGTGCCCCGAGTTCGACTTCGTCGCCCCGGTCCACAACTGGTTCGACGTCGTCCCCACGGGATGGAGCAAGGCCTCCGGCGTGCGCCTGCTCAAGCGTGCCCTCGACGTGCCTCTCGAGCAGATCGTGGCGTTCGGCGACTCGGACAACGACCTGGCCATGCTGTCCTACGTGCCCAACTCGGTGGCCGTCGCCAACGCGAACGACCGCGCGACCGCCGCCGCCACCTGGCACGTCGGCGCCTGCGAGGACGATGCCGTCGCCACCGCCATGGAGCAGATCGCCCGCGCGGCGCACGAGGGGCGGCTGCCGGACTTCCTCAGGGACTAGGCTCGGCCCTCTCAGGGACTAGGTTCAGCCTTCGAGCAGTCGGGCGAGGTTCTCGCGGAACCTCCGGCGGTCCTCGTCCGTGAACGGCGCCGGTCCCTTGGTGCGGCCGCCCGCGCGGCGGACCTTCTTCTCCTCATGGCGTATGGCCAGGTCGAAGTCTATGGTCACGGGGTCGTAGATGCGGCCGCGCACGCCGATGGCCTTGGCGCCGCGGCCCAGCACCATGCCCGCCAGGCCGATGTCCTGCGTCACCACCACGTCGTCGGGCGAGAGGCGCTCCACGATGGCGAAGTCGGCGGAGTCGGCGCCGATGCTCACGTCCAGCACGTCGACCCAGAAGCCGTGCTTGGCCTCGCTTGGGTCGCGCGGGTCGTCCCTGCGGATGTGCCTCGCCAGGTTCTGCGTGGTGTTCCCCGCGATGATGACGCCCACGCCGCGCTTCCTCGCGCAGGCGAGCGCGTCGGATGTCACGGGGCAGGCGTCCGCGTCTATGAAGAGCGTCTTCGTCATGCCGTCTTCCCCTCGACGTCGACCGATGACCAATCCGTGGGCGTCGCATCGAGCTTATGCCGCGAGAGGCCGTTCGACCTGCCCTGCATCCTCCAACCGAGGTGTGCCGCCTCCTGGTAGGCGAGGCGAGGGATTCCGGGCTTGACCAATGAGACGCCATGGGACGTGCCGGCTGACATGTCCTGGGCAAGCGAGGAGAGCGCCGCGGTCACGGGTGCGCGTGGGCCCTTGTCGGCAGGAACGTCGGCAAGTCCCTGCAGCATCCCACCCGCCCCGATCGAGACGCCACCGCCCCAGGCGAGTCCGTTCTCTGCGCACCATTCCCCGAGGACCCGGAGGGCGAGGGAGCCCTGGCACGACTCGTAGAACCCGAGGTTCACGACGCCATAGACGATCGGTCTGGTGGGAGACGCGTCAGCTGGCGTCTTCGACCTTTCCGCGCCCCCGCTCGTCGTCGCATCGCGAAGCGCATCCGTGAGCTCGTCGAGATAGGCGATGAGGTGCGAAGGAAGCCCGTCCACGTAGAGCGGGAACACGAATGCGAGCATGTCCGCCGACAGGACCTCTGCCGGGTCGGGGACGATATCGGCAGGCACATGCCTGGCGGGCCCATGAGAGCCGGCAAGGGACATGCGCCTCACCTGACCCTGGCTCGTGACGACGCCCCTCTCGCCCAGCAGCCCCGCGAGTTGCTCGGCCAGGAAGCCCGATGCGCCTCCCTGGGCCTTGGGGCTGCAGCCAAGGAGCAGGGCCTTTCTGTCGCCGCGATCGTCGGAGGCGGGCATCGGGACGCTCGGGTCCGAAGGGACCCGTCCTCCTGCGATGGCCTTCTCGGCTGCGTCGCCGGTCTTCTCGGTCGCGAAGGGGGGCTCGAGGTAGTCCTCGCTCACGAGGGCGGTCGTGTCCGTGGCGAAGCGTACCTCCGCCACGTCCGCGGCGAGGTTCACGGCGTTCGCCTGGACGATCCCCCTCGCGATGTCCGCGGCCTCGTCGGTCAGGGGCCCGTGGAACAGGGCGTGGAGGCTGATGCGGTTGGCGTGCCTGCGCTGATGGTGCATCTCGCCGCTCACGGTGTGGAAGAACGGGCTGAGGTAGGGGATCGAGCGGTCGAGCGCACGCTTCGTCACGGCCGAGAACCCTCCATAGGAGAGTCGGCTCGCGATCACGAGGTCGTCGACGCTGGCGAGCAGGGCGCCCATGTCCCCTATGCCGTCGCGCATGACGCAGCGGCCGGGAGTCTTGGTCCAGCAACCGAAGCACCCTTGGCATCCCAGCCAGTCGACCTCCTCTCCGCCAAGCGTCACGTCGGCGCCGATGCGCCCGGCAAGGGCATGGGCGTCGGTCTCGGAAAGGTCATGAATCAGGAGTCTCATGGTCGGTCTTCTCGTCGTCGTGATGCCAGTGCTTTCCTTTCGAGGATAGCCTCCCGGCCCGTGCCGCGGGAGGCGGGCGGTAACATGGGATGACCCGTGACGCGGGATCCCGATGCCTCCAACTGATCGCATCGAGGCATATGGACCATGGGGACGGAGCTCGCGAATGCCTACGCTCGAGGACAGGATATCCGCAGGCGACGGGGTCGCCGAGGGCGGCACCTACGCCGATGAGGACCTCTCCGGGCTTGACCTCTCGTGCGTCGAGCTCACGGGCGTCCGTCTCGAGAGGTGCGTCCTCGCCGGGTCCACGCTGCGTCGCGCGAGCCTCACCGATTGCGAGCTCGTGGGTTGCGACCTCTCGAACTGCCACGCCAAGAACTCGTATTGGCTGCGCACGACGCTTTCGGGCTGTCGCGCCGACGGCATCGACCTCACGGAGTCGGTGCTCAAGCGGACCACACTCAAGGACTGCTCTCTTCGCTACGCGAACCTCACGAGGACGAGGTGGGAGCGCTGCCGCCTCGCGGAGGTGCGCCTCATCGAGTCCGCGCTGTCCGAGGCGCGGCTCATGGACCGGACCACCCTCGACGCGGTGGACCTCACCCATGCCGAGCTGTTCAAGACCGCGCTCGCGGGCATCGACCTGTCCACGTCCGAGATCGCGGGCATCGTCGTATCGAGTGACTTCCGCGAGCTCAGGGGCGTCGAGGTGAGCCCGCTGCAGGCCATGGAGCTCGCCGGTCTTCTCGGCATCAAGATCAAGGACGAGTGAGATGGGCGGTCGTGCGAAGGCCAGCGGGCGGCCCGCCTCCGTCGAGCCGGTCCTCGAGACGGGTCCTGGCTCGGTTCCCAAATCGACTCTCGAGCCATACCCCCTCGACTACGGGGCGCGAGAGCTCGAGTGGCTCTCGTCGCGCGACCCCATCATGGGCGAGCGGATCGCGCGCGTGGGGCACATCCGTCGCATGGTCGACCCCGACCCGTTCCGCGCCCTGTCCCTGCAGGTGGTGGGCCAGCAGATCTCCAACGCGGCTCTCGCGACGGTGTGGTCGCGCGTCGTCGCGAGGACGGCGGGCCTCGGAGGGTTCTCGACCGACTCCGTGCTCGCGCTTGGGCAGGACGGGCTCGCGAGCTGTGGCATGAGCGGACGAAAGGCGAGCTACGTCATGGGGATCGCCACGGCGGTCGAGTCCGGCTCGTGCGACCTGGCCGACCTGCGCGACCTCCCCGACGCCGACGTCATCTCCCGTCTCACGACCCTCCGCGGCGTGGGCACCTGGACAGCGGAGATGTTCCTCATCTTCAGCCTCGGACGGCTCGACGTCCTTGCCATGGATGACCTCGGCATCCGTAACGGGATGCGCCGCCTCTACCACCATCGCGAGGTGACGCCGGCCATCTTCGAGAGGCATCGCCGCCGCTACAGCCCTTATGGGACGGTGGCGAGCCTCTATCTGTGGGAGGCCGCGCAGGGATAGCGACCGCGGCCGGGGTAGAGGACATGGTCGGGTCCTCATGCCGAGCATTTAGTCGTTCGATGAACGACTAAATGCGGGATACGATGGGCTTCTCGCATGATACGGGACCTCGACCCCACGGTTTGTCGTTCATCGAACGCATTCTCCTCCTCGCTGGATCCTCAACCCTCACTAACCGTTCGATTCCGGTCCCGGCTTGCGCCGTGCGCATCTCCGCCTCCGTCCGATCCCGTTCCCACCGCCAGATTCGCTCGCCCTTGACCTGAAGCCAGCTTCAAGTGTGAGAATCCTCGCGACAAGGGGCTGCCGCGGATGGCCACGGACGGGCCGGGCATGCCAAGCGAGAGGAGCGACGATGGACGAGACGAACGAGACGAACAAGGCGAGCGAGACGAACAAGGCCGACGTCGAGGGCGAGACGACCGCGCGGTGTGGCGGCCCCGTCGCGGACAGGGTCGAGGCGTGTGAGCGCAAGTTCGCAGAACTGTTCGGCGGCACGCCCAACGCGGGCGAGGGGGATGACCCCGAGCTCATGCAGATCCTGCAGAGGTTCATCTTCGGCGAGGTCTCCTACACGGGGACGCTGCCCGACCACGACCGTGAGCTCGTGACCTGCGTGGTCCTCGCCACATACCAGACGCTTCCGCAGCTCACGGCACATGCGACCGCCGCGCTCAACGTGGGCGTCACGCCCATGGAGCTCCGCGAGGCCATGTACGGCTGCATGCCCTTCATCGGCTGCCCGAAGACGCTCAATGCCGTGTCCACCATCGACGCGGTCCTGACCTCGCGAGGGTTCGAGCTGCCGCTCCCGTCGGCCGCGACGGTGGCCGATGCCGACCGTCTCGAGGCCGGCGCCGCGATCCAGGCCCCCGTCTACGGCGACGAGATCCGCGACGCCATGGCCTGGCTCCCCGACGGGTTCGACGAGGCCGTGCCCCGCTTCCTCACTGAGGACTGCTTCGGCGACTTCCACACGAGAGACGGACTCGACGAACGTCTCCGCAACCTCCTCGAGCTCGTCGTCCTGGTCGCCCTCGGCGGATGCGAGTCGCAGGTGGCGGCGCATGCTCGCGGCTGCCTCAAGACCGGCAGCTCGACCGCCGACGTCCTCACCGCCATCGTGCAGGCGCTTCCCTACACGGGCATCCCGCGGGCGCTCAACGCCATCCGCGCCATGAGGCCCGCGCTCGGCCAGGACTAGCCGCTCGATCCGCTCTCCTCGTCCATCTCGCCTCCGCCTGCTGCCATGACCCGTCGTCTCCACATACCGTCACGACCCGCCGTCGCTCCTGCCTTAGAATGGGTGGACGAAGGCAAGGACCGACGCGCGGCCGCCCCGTGGACCCGCTGGCAGATCTTGAGGTGACACATGGAGTTCTCCAAGAGGCTCGACCTGTTCGGTGACGAGGTCTTCTCGTCGCTCAACGCAAAGCGGCTGGAGCTGGAGCGTCAGGGCCGCACCATATACGACCTCTCGGTGGGCACGCCCGACTTCGAGCCGCCCGCCCACATCGTGGACGCCCTGGTCGACTCCGCCCACACCCCCGCGGACTGGAAGTACAGCCTGCACGACCTGCCGGAGATGCTCCAGGCGGTCTGCGACTACTACGCCCGCCGCTACGGCGTCACGCTCACGCCGGACATGGTGACCAGCGTGGGCGGCACCCAGGAGGGCATGGGCCATCTCGGCATGGCGCTGCTCGACGAGGGCGACACCGTGCTCATCCCCGACCCCTGCTACCCGGTGTTCCGCACGGGCTGCGTGCTGGGTGGCGGCACTCCCGTCTACTACCCGCTCTCCGCCGAGCACGACTTCCTGCCTTACGTCGCCGGCATCGACCCCGAGGCCGCCGACCGCGCCAAGGCCATCGTGGTCTCGCTTCCCGCGAACCCCGTGGGCTCCGTGGGCACGCCCGAGGTCTATGCCGAGATAATCGACTTCGCGCGCGAGCACGACCTTCTCGTCGTGCATGACAACGCCTACTCCGACATCATCTTCGACGGGCCGGCTGGCGGCAGCTTCCTGTCCTACCCCGGCGCGCAGGACGTGGGCGTCGAGTTCTTCAGCCTCTCCAAGTCGTTCAACGTGACGGGCGCCCGCATCAGCTTCCTCGTGGGCCGCCCCGACGTCATCGCGGCCCTCGACAAGCTGCGCAGCCAGATCGACTTCGGCATGTTCTATCCCGTCCAACGCGCCGCCATCGCCGCGCTCACGGGGCCGCTCGATTCCGTTGAGCGTCAACGCCTCCTCTACCAGGAGCGTCGCGACGCGCTGTGCGACGGCCTCGAGTCGATCGGCTGGGACCGCCCCAACGCGCACGGCACCCTCTTCGTGTGGGCGAGGATCCCGAACGGCCGCATGGACTCCATGGCCTTCTGCATGGAGCTCATGGATCGTGCCGGCGTCATCGTGACTCCAGGCTCGAGCTTCGGCCCTGCCGGCGAGGGATACGTGCGCTTCGCCCTCGTCATGCCTCCCGAGAAGATCCGCGACGCCGTCGACGCCATCGCCGCCGCGGGCATCTAGGGGGCGCCGAGGTTGATCCCCGACATCCTGCCCTCCGACATCCTGCCCTCCGACATCAGGTGCGCCTTCTTCGACATCGACGGCACGCTCGTGAGCACGCGCACCCATCGCATGAGCCAGTCCACCAAGAACGCGCTCGCGTGCCTGCGCGAGAGGGGCGTGAGGTGCTGCATCGCGTCGGGTCGCCCTCGCTATCAGCTGCAGCCCTGCGTGGAGGATGCCTTCGACGCGTATGTCCTGCTCAGCGGGCAGCTCTGCTTCGATTCCGACGGCGTCTACCTCAAGAACCCCATCCCGCCCGCGTCCGTCGCCGGCGTGGTGGACCAGTGCGAGCGGGGCCTCTACGACATCCTCGTGCTGGAGGAGAGCCGCTCCTACGTGAGCCGCCTGTCCGACCGTGTCCTCGAGGCCGGGCGCAACGCCAACCTGGATTACGCGGAGGGTGACATCGAGCAGGCCCTCTCGGACGAGGTCTACCAGTTCTGCGCCTTCCTGGGACCCGAGGACGAGCACGTCATAACCGACTCCATCGGCGGTGTGGCGACCACGCGCTGGTGCGACGTGTTCTGCGACGTCATCCCCGCGACCGGAGGCAAGCCGGAGGGGGTCCGCGCGACGCTCGACAGATTCGGTCTCACCTGCGACCAGGCGATCGCCTTCGGCGACGGCGACAACGACGCCTCCATGCTGGAGTGCGTGGGCGTGGGCGTGGCCATGGGGAACGGCACCCCCGGGGCCAAGGCGGCGGCCGACGTCGTGACCGATGACACGGATGACGACGGCATCTGGAACGCCTGCGTCCGTCTCGGCCTGGTCTGACTCTTCCGGGCCAGACGAGGGAGCCTGATCGCCTCGTGGCCGGTCCTCTCCGCTTGCTGATTCCTAAGACTTTCCTAACATCTTCCTATGATCTTAGGAAGATAGTATGCTCATCTCATCCATCGAGAGGAGCACGCCATGGCAGCGATCTATCCGATAAGCGCCCTGCAGAAGGATGCGACCACCGTTCGCGAGCGTGCACGCCACGAGGTCGTCCATCTCACGGAGAACGGTCACGGTGCATACGTCTTCGCGACGGAGGAGACGTTCGACGAGTACGTGGCTCGCAAGCAGGAGGAGGCCGTCGAGGAGGCGCGCCTCGCCGCTACGATCGAGCGCGGGGATGCCGACTGCTCTGCGGGCAGGACGTATGACCTCGAGGAGGGCATCGCCCTCATCCGTCAGGTGAGGGACCAGCGTGCCGCGGGCTAGGGTCATCCTCACCGAGGGCTTCATCTCCGATGCGAGTGGCATCTCCGGTGACGACTCCTTGGCGAGGGTCGAGTCCCTCCTGAGGGCCCTTGCGGACTATCCCGACCTCGGGTCGCCCCTCGCGCGGCCGTCGCTCAGCAACCGGTTCGGCGACGACGTCAGGAAGATGGTCATAGGCAGGTATCTTCTCGTCTACCGTCACGTCGGGGACGAGGTCAGGGTGCTCGGCCTGCGATACGGGCCCTCCGTGCGCTGACGCTTCCGAGGAGAGACGTGGGCCCGCGCACCTCGCGCCTTCCGTCTGCTACACTTCTCCCAACGCGCGAGCCGGTCCCGGCCGCGCACGCGAGAGGGAACAAGGACATGCAGAGCGCTCACGCATATGAGTCACGTCAGGCCACGGCACGTCGTGCCGCCATGGTCGGCGTACGCATGCCCCTACTACCCCTAGCCGCGCTTATCGGCGCAGACGCGCGCTAGGGCACTCGCACCCGCACGCGCCTGCACCCGTCCCGGAGGGGACGGCAGCAACCGCGTGCGCTCTTCTCGCCAGACCCCGGCATAGGGGCACCCACGCGGACAAGCTCGCCTCCCCTCGAACCCGTCAGATCGACGAAGTCCGAGCACCACTACACCAGGAGGCAGCCATGACCCGCAAGATCGCCATCTTCGACACCACGCTGCGAGACGGGGAGCAGTCCCCGGGAGCCAGCATGAACACCGAGGAGAAGCTCATCATCGCGCGCCAGCTCGTGCGCATGAAGGTCGACGTCATCGAGGCCGGCTTCCCCATCTCGAGTCCCGGCGACTTCAAGAGCGTCGAGGAGATCGGCCGCATCGCGGGCGACGACTGCACCGTATGCGGCCTCACGCGTGCCGTCGACAAGGACATCGACGTCGCCGCGGAGGCCCTCCGCACCGCCAAGCGTCCTCGCATCCACACCGGGCTGGGCGTCTCGCCCTCCCACCTCACCGAGAAGCTGCATATCTCCGAGGAGGAGTGCATCGAGCGCGCCATCCACTGCGTCAAGTACGCGCGCAGGTACGTGGACGACGTCGAGTTCTACGCGGAGGACGCGGGCCGCTCCGAGCAGGACTTCCTCGTGCGAGTGATCCAGGCAGCCGTGAACGCCGGCGCCACCGTGGTGAACATCCCCGACACCACCGGCTACTCCATGCCGTGGGCCTTCGGCGCGCGCATCCGCGACCTGCGCGAGCGCGTCGACGGGATCGAGGACGTCACCATCGCCGTGCACACCCACAACGACCTGGGCATGGCCACGGCGCTCGCCATGGAGGCCGTGCGCAACGGCGCCTCCCAGATCGAGTGCACGATCAACGGCCTGGGCGAGCGTGCCGGCAACACCGCCATGGAGGAGGTGGTCATGGCCATCAGGATGCACGAGGAGGAGATGGACGGCCACACCGACGTGGTCACGCAGGAGCTCTGCCACGCGTCCAAGCTGGTGAGCTCCATCACGGGCATCAACGTGCAGCCCAACAAGTCCATCGTGGGCGCCAACGCGTTCGCGCACTCCTCGGGCATCCATCAGGACGGCGTCCTGAAGGCCCGCGACACCTACGAGATCATCGACCCGGCGGACGTCGGTGCCGGTGGGTCGCAGATCATCCTGTCGGCCCGCTCGGGCCACGCCGCCCTGCGCCATCGCTACGCGGAGCTCGGCTACACCTTCGATGACGCCTCCTTCGATGCCATCTACGAGGCGTTCCTCGAGGTGGCCGACAAGAAGAAGGAGGTCTACGACGAGGACCTCGAGTCCATAATCCACGAGCAGCAGCGCATCACCACCGCCATCTGGACGCTCGGCGCCGTGCAGATCTCCTGCGGCTTCCCGCTCACGCCCACGGCGACCATCACCCTCACCGACGAGGACGGCCACACCACCACCGACTGCGCCTTCGGGACCGGTCCGGTCGATGCCGTCTACAAGGCCGTCAACAAGATCGTGGGCGTGACCAACGACCTGTCGGAGTTCTCGGTCAAGGCCGTTACCCGCGGCATCGACGCGCTGGGCGAGGTCACCATCCGCGTCACGAGCGAGTCGGGCGAGGTCTACACCGGTCGCGGCAGCGACAACGACATCGTGGTGAGTTCCGCGCGCGCCTACCTGAACGCGCTCAACCGTCTGCTCGCCACCGAGAGGGAGGCTGCGTAGATGACCAGACCCATGACCATGGCCGAGAAGATCCTGGCCGCCCATGCGGGGCTCGACGAGGTGCGCCCCGGCCAGCTGGTGGAGTGCGACCTCGACATGGTGCTCGCGAACGACATCACCGCGCCCATCGCCATCAGGGTCTTCCACGAGCTGGGCGCCGCCGACGTGTTCGACCGCGACCGCGTCTGCCTCGTGCCCGACCACTATGCCCCCAACAAGGACATCAAGAGTGCCGAGCAGACCAAGACCATGCGCGAGTTCGCCCATGCCTGTCACGTGACCCACTACTGGGAGCAGGGCTGCGCCGGGATCGAGCACGCGCTCCTGCCCGAGAGGGGCGTCGTGGGACCCGGCGACCTCATCATCGGCGCCGATTCGCATACCTGCACGTATGGCGCGCTCGGGGCCTTCTCGACCGGGGTCGGCTCCACCGACGCCGGCGTGGGGATGGCCACCGGCCGCGCCTGGTTCAAGGTGCCCGCCACCATCCGCTTCGAGGTCGAGGGCGAGCTTCCGGCCGGCGCCTCGGCTAAGGACATCATCCTGCACGTCATCGGCATGATCGGCGTGGACGGTGCCCTCTACCAGGCCATGGAGTTCGCGGGTTCCACCATCCGCGGGCTCTCCATGGAGGGTCGCATGACCATCTCCAACATGGCCATCGAGGCCGGCGGCAAGGCCGGGCTCATGGAGGTCGACGACGTGGCGCGCGAATGGCTGGACGGTCGCTGCGAGCGACCGTACGTCGAGTACCACTCCGACCCCGACGCCGAGTACGCCCAGGTCATCCATATCGACGCCGCCGACATCCAGCCGTGCGTGTCCTGGCCTCACCTGCCCTCCAACACCCATCCCGTGACGGAGAGCCGCGACGTGCGCATCGACCAGGCCGTCATAGGCAGCTGCACCAACGGTCGCATCGAGGACATGCGCATCGCCGCCGACATCCTGCGTGGCCGCACCATCGCCGATGGCGTGCGCTGCATCGTGATCCCCGCCACCCCCGCGGTCCAGCGTCAGTGCATGGACGAGGGCCTGGCCGACGTCTTCCTCGACGCCGGCTGCGTCTTCTCGTGCCCCACGTGCGGTCCCTGTCTGGGCGGCTACATGGGGATCCTCGCGGCGGGGGAGAGGTGCGTGTCCACCACCAACCGCAACTTCGTGGGGCGGATGGGCGACGTCACCAGCGAGGTCTACCTCGCGAGCCCTGCCGTCGCCGCGGCGAGCGCCGTGGCAGGACACATCGCGCTGCCCTCCGACCTCGACTGACGCCGACCTCGGCACTGGCGCCGACCGCGACGCCGGCGCTGACCTTCCTGACCCTGACCCTTCTCCCGAGAGGAGAGACCATGCACTTCGAGGGAAACGTGTTCCGCTACGGGCGTGACGTCGACACCGACGTCATCATCCCCGCGCGATACCTCAACACATCCGATCCCGCCGAGCTGGCCACCCATGCCATGTGCGACATCGACGAGACGTTCGCGACCCGCGTGCGCCCTGGCGACATCATCGTGGCGGAGGAGAACTTCGGCTGCGGCTCGAGCCGAGAGCACGCCCCCGTGGCGCTCAAGGCGGCGGGCGTCTCGTGCGTCATCGCGAAGAGCTTCGCGCGCATCTTCTACCGCAACTCGATCAACACGGGCCTCGCCATCATGGAATGCCCTGAGGCCGTCGACGCCATCAAGGCCGGCGACCGCGTGAGCGTGGACACCGAGAGCGGCGCCATCACCGACGAGACCACGGGCGCGACCTTCACGGCTGAGCCGTTCCCGCCGTTCATCGCCGAGATCATCGAGGCCGGCGGCCTCGTGGCGCGCACGAAGGCCCAGATGGCGAAGGGGAACGCGAAAGGGGACGCACGATGACCAGGTACGAGATCTGTTGCCTTCCGGGAGACGGCATAGGACCGGAGATCATGGCCGAGGGCAAGAAGGTCCTCGCGGCGGTGGGCGAGGCCTTCGGCGTTGCCTTCGACTGCACCGACCACCTCATCGGCGGCTGCGCCATCGACGCGACCCGCGCCGCCGGCCGCGAGGCCACGGCCCTTCCGGACGAGACGCTCGCCGCGGCCCGCGCCTCCGACGCCGTACTGCTCGCGGCCGTGGGCGGACCCAAGTGGGACACGACGGAGCCGGGCGAGCCTCGGCCCGAGCAGGGTCTTCTCGCCATCCGCAAGCAGCTGGGCCTGCACATCAACCTGCGACCCGTGCACATCTATCCCGCGCTGGCCGCCGCGAGCCCGCTTCGCCCCGACCTTCTCGGTGGGGTGGGGATGCTCATCGTGCGTGAGCTCACCGGTGGCCTCTACTTCGGCGAGCGCGAGCGGCGCGATGGCGTGCCCGGTGCCGCCATGGACGGCGGGCCCGGCATCTACTGCTCCGACAAGTGCGAGTACACCGAGGGCGAGATCGAGCGCGTCGTCCGTTATGCCTACGACGTGGCCGCGCGTCACGACGGCGGGCGTGTGACCTCGGTGGACAAGGCCAACGTGCTGGAGTGCAGCCGCCTGTGGCGTGCCATCGCGCACCGCGTGGGGGCCGAGTACCCCTCGGTCGCCTCGAACGACATGCTGGTGGACAACTGCGCCATGCAGCTGGTGGCCAACCCCGGGCAGTTCGACGTCCTCGTGACGGAGAACACCTTCGGCGACATCCTGTCCGACGAGGCCTCCATGCTCACGGGCTCGCTCGGCATGCTGGCCAGCGCCAGCATCGGCGAGGGGACGGCGCTGTTCGAGCCGAGCCATGGCAGCGCCCCCGACATCGCCGGCAGGGGAATCGCCAATCCTCTCGCACAGATCCTGTCCGTGGGGATGCTCCTGCGCTACGGACTCCAGATGGACGACGCGGCCGACGCCGTCGACGCGGCCGTGGAGGCCGTCCTCGACGACGGCTGGCGGACCGTCGACATCGCGGACGAGGACACCCCTGCCGACCACATCCTCGGCACCGTGGCGATGGGGGACGAGGTCGCGCGGCGGATCGGGCGGTAGGCCCGCCCGCGGCGCGGCGTGTGGGGCGGACGTGGGCTCGCGTGGGCCTCGTCTCGTGGCCTGAAACGGTCTTTGGCGTCACTAACCGTTCGATTCTGGTCCCAGGCGGGGATGTCGGTACCAGAATCGGGCGGTTAGTGATGGTATCCGCTGCGTTTCATACGTCAGTTGCAGGGAACCGGGCTTGCTGGCTGGGGTATTATGCATTTCATGCCCGCTGAGTCTCACTAACCGTTCGATTCCGGTCCGGGCGGGGGGATCTGGTACCGGAATCGAACGGTTAGTGAGACTGGCGGTACCAGAATCGAACGGTTAGTGAGAATGACGAGGCGGTGAAGCCGCCAGCATCCCACCATGCCCGTCCGCGCCCGCTGTTGACTTCCCTCGGGCGGGGGGCCATCATCTGGTTGCCCGACAGCTGCGAGGCGGGAGCCTCGGACCAACACGGAGGTGTCATCCATGAGTGCCAGTCACGGTCGACCGTACGACCAAAACCCGGCCATGGGGATGGCGACCGCCGGACAGGGCGGCGCTCGCCAGTAGCGCAGGGGCATCTCGCCCCGCACATGCGTGACCCCACGGCCACCCTTCGCGATCGCGGAAGGTGGCCGAATCCTTCCCTGGGACAGGGAGGTGGCGCACATGGTGCTGCGTCCGATCTCCACGGAGCGCGAGCGCGTGCGCGACGGGCTCCGTCACATGGCGACGATATCCAAGACCGACGTCCTATCCGAGCTCGGGGTCGCTCCGGGTGGTCTCACGTCCGAGCAGGTCGAGGCCTCGCGCGAGGCCCATGGCTCGAACGCGGTGAGTCATGCCAAGCGCGACCCCCTGGTGAAGCGGCTGCTCATGTCCTTCGTGGACCCCTTCACCGGGATCCTCGTGGTGCTCGCCCTGGTCTCGCTGTTCACGGATGTCATCACCGCGGCGCCGGAGGACAGGAACCCGTCGACCGCCATCATCATCCTGGCCATGGTGCTCATGAGCGGCATCCTGCGCTTCGTCCAGGAGACGAGGAGCGGGAACGCCGCCGCGGCCCTCGCCGAGATGATCTCCACTACCTGCTGCGTGGAGCGTGCGGGCGCGGGCAAGGCCGAGATTCCCCTCGAGGACGTGGTGGTGGGTGACGTCGTGCACCTCGCCGCAGGCGACATGGTGCCCGCGGACCTGCGCGTCGTCGAGGCGAAGGACCTCTTCGTGAGCCAGTCCTCGCTCACGGGCGAGTCGGCTCCGCAGGAGAAGGTCTCCGAGCTCACGACCGCGGCTGACGGATCCCTCACGGACATGGACGACCTGGCGTTCCTCGGGAGCACCGTGGTCTCGGGCGGCGCGGCCGGCATCGTGGTGGCCACCGGCACCGACACCATGTTCGGCGAGATGACCGGCATGCTCGAGGCCCGCCCGCAGAAGACGAGCTTCGACAAGGGCGTCGAGTCCGTCTCATGGCTGCTCATCCGCTTCATGCTCGTGATGGCCCCCGTGGTGCTCTTCATCAATGGCTTCACCAAGGGAGACTGGCTGTCCGCCACGCTGTTCGCCCTCTCCGTCGCCGTGGGCCTCACGCCCGAGATGCTGCCCATGCTGGTCACCACATGCCTGGCCAAGGGGGCCGTCGACCTCAGCCACGACCAGGTCATCGTGAAGAAGCTCGATGCCATCCAGAACCTGGGCTCGATCGACGTCCTGTGCACCGACAAGACCGGCACCCTCACCGAGGACCGCGTGGTCCTCGAGCGCCATCTCGACGTGGAGGGCCACGAGGACGCCCGCGTGCTGCGCTACGCCTTCCTCAACAGCTTCTTCGAGACCGGCCTCAGGAACCTCATAGACTCCGCCATCATCAAGCGCGCCCAGGAGGAGAGCGACTCCGGTGACTGCGCGCCCACGGCCGATGACCTCGTCGACACCTACGTCCGCGTGGACGAGCTGCCCTTCGACTTCGACCGCCGCCGCGTGAGCGTGATCGTCTCCGATGGCGCGGGCGTCACGCGCATGATCACGAAGGGCGCCGTGGAGGAGATGCTCGCCATCTGCTCGAAGGTGGAGTACGACGGCCGGACCCAGCCGCTCACCGCGGACCTCTCCGAGCGGGTGATGGCGCGCGCCGCCGACATGGCCGAGGACGGCATGCGCGTGCTCGCGGTCGCCAAGAGGAACGACCCCAAGCCCGCAGGCGAGCTCACCGTGGCGGACGAGTGCGACATGACCCTCATCGGCTACCTGGCATTCCTCGACCCGCCCAAGGCCAGCTCGAAGGCCGCCATAGCCGCGCTCGCCGATCACGGCGTCGCCACCAAGGTGCTCACCGGCGACTCCGACCGCGTGACCACGCACGTCTGCCGCTCCATCGGGATCCCCGTGGACGGGGTCCTGCTCGGCGCGGACGTCGAGCGCATGGACGACGACGAGCTCTCCCGGCGCGTGGCCGAGACCACCGTGTTCGCCAAGCTCTCGCCCGACCAGAAGGCCCGCGTGGTGCACACGCTGCGCGAGCAGGGTCACTCCGTCGGCTACATGGGCGACGGCGTGAACGACGCGGCCGCCATGCGCGAGTCGGACTGCGGCATCTCCGTGGACTCCGCGGTGGACGTGGCCAAGGAGACGGCCGACATCATCCTGCTGGAGAAGGACCTCATGGTGCTGGAGCGCGGCATCGTGGAGGGTCGGCGCACCTACGCCAACATGATCAAGTACATCAAGATGACGGCCAGCTCCAACTTCGGCAACATCTTCTCCGTGCTCATCGCGAGCGCGTTCCTGCCGTTCCTGCCCATGGCCGCCGTGCACCTGCTGCTTTTGAACCTCATCTATGACGTGAGCTGCGCGGCCATCCCCTGGGACAACGTGGACGAGGAGTACCTCGAGCGTCCGCGCACCTGGGACGTCTCGTCCATCGGCCGCTTCATGGTCTGGATGGGGCCCACCAGCTCGGTGTTCGACATCGTGACGTACCTGGTCATGTTCTTCGTCATCTGCCCGGCGGTGTGCGGCGGCGCGTGGTCGACCCTCACGGACCCGGCCGCCCAGACCCTGTTCGTGGCCACGTTCCAGGCCGGCTGGTTCGTCGAGAGCATGTGGACGCAGACGCTTGTGGTGCACATGATCCGCACGCCCAAGATCCCGTTCCTGCAGAGCCACGCGTCGGCGCCGCTGTGCGTCTTGGGCGCCTGCGGCATCGCCCTGGCCACGCTCATCCCGTTCACGCCGATCGGCGCCGCCCTCGACCTCGCGCCGCTGCCGGTGTCCTACTTCGGGTACCTGCTGGCCATCGTGTGCGGATACATGCTGCTGGCCACCGCGGTGAAGACCATCTACGTGAGGAGGTTCGGCGAGCTGCTGTGACGCTCCGGCCCGCCTCCGTCGCCTCGGCCCTGCGCCTCGGCCCGTCTCCGTCATCCTGACCTGACATGTCTCTCTCGGACGGAAATGGTTACAAGGTGCATGTAGGCAAATCGCGTCGGAGAAGATGAATCGCATGGGCAAGACCGGGGGAGCGTCGCCAAGCGACGAGGCGGCCGAGAAGACCGCCGCACCAAGGAAGGCCGCCATGTCCGAGAGGACCGCCGCACCAAAGGGTGCCGCCGCAGCCGAGAGGACCGCCGCGACCGAGGCCGTCCGCTCGCGGCTCTCGGCCGCCGCGGCGCTCGACGTGGGTGGCGTGTATGACGCGCTGGGAACGACCCCGCACGGGCTCACGGCCGACCAGGTCGAGGCGTCCCGCGAGAGGTACGGCTCGAACGTGGTCCATCACGTCAAGCGGGACTCCGCCCCCAAGCGGCTGCTCAAGTCGTTCGCCGATCCCTTCACCGGCATCCTCATCGCCCTCGCCGTCATCTCCCTGTTCACCGACGTCATCCTGGCCTCGCCGGAGGACAGGAACCCCGCGACCGCGATCATCATCGTGACGATGGTGCTCATATCCGGCCTGCTCCGCTTCTTCCAGGAGGGCAAGAGCGACGGTGCCGTGGCGTCGCTGCTCGACATGATCCGCGTGACCTGCTGCGTGGAGCGCGTCGGATCGGGCGAGGAGGAGATCCCGCTGGGCGACCTCGTGGTGGGCGACGTGGTGCGCGTGGCCGCCGGCGACATGATCCCGGCCGACGTCCGCGTGGTCGAGTCGAAGGACCTCATGGTGAGCCAGTCCGCGCTCACCGGCGAGTCGGTGCCCGTCCTCAAGACGTGCGACCCGGGTCCCGCCGACGCCGCCCCCATCGACCAGCCCGACCTCGCCTTCATGGGCACGAACGTGGCCAGCGGCGGGGCGGCCTGCGTGGTGGTGGCCGTGGGCGCGGACACGCAGCTGGGCAAGGTGTCCAGCGAGCTCACGGAGGCGCCCGTCAAGACCGCGTTCCAGAAGGGCGTCTCGTCCGTATCGTGGCTGCTCATCCGCTTCATGCTGGTCATGGTGCCGGCGGTCCTGCTCATCAACGGCTTCACCAAGGGCAACTGGCTCGAGGCGCTGCTGTTCGCCATCTCCGTCGCCGTGGGCCTCACCCCCGAGATGCTGCCCATGCTGGTCACCACGTGCCTGGCCAAGGGCGCCGTGGACATGTCCAAGCGCAAGGTCATCATCAAGAAGCTCGACGCCATCGAGAACCTGGGCTCGATCGACACCCTGTGCACCGACAAGACCGGCACGCTCACGCAGAACAAGGTGGTCCTCGAGCGTCATCTCGACCTCGACGGTCGCGAGAGCACCTACGTCCTGCGCCACGCCTACGTCAACAGCTCCCTGCAGACCGGCCTCAAGAACCTCATGGACGTGGCCATCATCGACGCGTGCAAGCGCGAGATCCCCAACGACGACGCCCTCGATGGCCTGGACGAGAGGTTCGAGAAGGTCGACGAGGTCCCCTTCGACTTCGAGCGCCGTCGCATGAGCGTGCTGGTGGCGGACGGCACCGTGCCCGCCTCCGTCCCCGCCGCCCCTGCCTCCTCCACCGAGCCCTCCGCCCAGGCGGTCCGCACGCACCTCATCACCAAGGGTGCCGTCGAGGAGATGCTCAAGGTCTCCTCCACGGCCGAGATAGGTGGCAGGAAGGTCCCGCTGGATGACGCCCTGCGCGCCAAGGTCATGCATGACGTGACCAGGCTCGCCGATGACGGCATGCGGGTGCTCGCCGTGTCCGAGGTGGACGACCCCGACATCGGTGACAAGCTCGACGCGGACGACGAGCATGACATGACCCTCATCGGTTACCTGGCGTTCCTCGACCCGCCCAAGGACAGCGCCGCCAAGGCCGTGGCCAAGCTCCAGGCCCATGGCATCACCACGAGGATCCTCACCGGAGACTCCGACAAGGTCACCTGTCACGTGTGCCGCCAGATCGGCCTTTCGGCGGACGCACCCCTCCTGGGCAGCGACATCGACGGCATGGACGATGCCGAGCTCGCCCGCCGGGCCGAGACGACCACCGTGTTCGCCAAGCTCTCGCCCTCGCAGAAGGCCCGCGTGGTCAAGGTCCTGAGGAGCTCCGGGCACTCCGTGGGCTACATGGGCGACGGCGTGAACGATGCGGCCGCCATGAAGGAGTCCGACGCCGGCATCTCCGTGGACTCCGCGGTCGACATCGCCAAGGAGTCGGCCGACATCATCCTGTTGGAGAAGGACCTGAACGTCCTCGACCAGGGCATCGTGGAGGGCCGCCGCACCTACGCCAACATGATCAAGTACATCAAGATGACGGCCAGCTCCAACTTCGGCAACATCTTCTCCGTGCTGGTGGCGAGTGCGTTCCTTCCGTTCCTGCCCATGGCCGCCGTGCATCTGCTGCTTCTGAACCTCGTCTACGACATCTGCTGCACGGCCATCCCCTGGGACAACGTGGACGAGGAATTCCTCGCCACGCCGCGCAAGTGGGATGCGAGCTCCATCGGCCGCTTCATGCTATGGATGGGGCCCACCAGCTCGGTGTTCGACATCGTGACCTATGCGGTGCTGTTCTTCGTCATCTGCCCGGCGGTGTGCGGCGGCGCGTGGTCGACCCTCACGGACCCGGCCGCCCAGACCTTGTTCGTGGCCACGTTCCAGGCCGGCTGGTTCGTCGAGAGCATGTGGACGCAGACCACCGTCATCCACCTCATCCGCACGCAGAAGGTGCCGTTCGTGCAGAGCCGCGCGTCGGCCCCCGTGGTGCTCGCCACGCTGGCGGGCGCCCTCGGGGTCACGGCGATCCCGTTCACGCCGGTGGGCACGGCACTCGGGCTGGCGCCCCTGCCGGCCTTCTACTTCCCCTGCCTCATCGGGATCATCTGCGCGTACATGGTGCTGGAGACCATCGTGAAGGAGCTCTACATCAGGCGTTACGGCGAGCTGCTGTAGACGTCGCGATCGACCCGATGAGGCAGGCGACTCCCAACGCCATCGCGACGAGCGTGGTCGTGTCGTCCGCGTCGCCCGTCTGGGGCACGACGGCCGCGGCCTCCCCCGAACCGTCAGCGCCCTGATCGGAGCCAGGTGCAGGGCTCGGGCTCGGCTCCGGTGTGGGCGTGGGGGTCGGCGTGGGGTCGGGTCCGGGCGCGGGAGGCTCCGGCGAGCTCACCGTGAGCGTCGCGGGGTCGCTCGTGGTCGTCACGGGACCGTGGGAGTCCGTCACCACGCAGCGGTACATCCATCCGTCCATGTCCTGCGTCACCGCGTCGAGGGTGAGGGTGCTCGCGGTCGCGCCGGCGACGTCGGTCCACGTGGTGCCGCCGTCCTCCGAGACCTGCCATGCGAAGGTGACCTCACCTATCCCCTGGCTCACCTCGACCGAGAAGGAGGCGTCGGCGCCCGCCTCGACCGTCTGGTCGGAGGGCGGCCGGACCACGGGTGCGACGGGCGTCAGCGCGAAGGTGGCATCGATGCTCGTGGGCGCGACGATGGTCTTCGTGGTGTAGCCGTCCAGCGCGTCCACCGTCCCCCGCTCGGGATCGTTCGAGTCCGAGAAGACCGTGAGCGAGCTGTCGTCCGCTGGGGTCGCGACCACGGTGTGGGTCGACCCGCCCATGACGATGGCGTGATCGGTGCCGAGGCACTCGTCGTCGTCCAACGTGACGGAGCCCGTGCCACCATCCTCCGTGACCGTGACGGTCACGGTGAAGAACGGCAGGGAGGCCGAACCGGTGGGGTCCTTGGGACCGACCTGCAGGGTCCTGCCCGTGGAGACGCCGTCGTGCATGACGGTCCACGTCCCCTTCACGAGGCCGTCGCAGGCATACGTGCCGCCGGTCGTCTCGTCCAGAGGGACCGTCGTGGTCCCATCCGTAAGGGACAGGGCGAGACCCTGCCCGCCCCAGGCGTCACCGTCGAGCGTGACGTGGACCTCGGCGGCATAGGTCACGTCGACATAGGCGTTCGCGGACGCGCTCTCCGCCCCTCCCTGATCGGTCACCAGCACCGAGTAGGTGCCGCTCTCCTCGGGCGAGACGCTCAGCCGGGCCGCCGTGCCGATGACCTCGCCGTCACGCGTCCATACATAGGAGAAGGGCCCGATGCCACCTGAAGGCGTTGCCGTGAGGGTGACCTCGTCGCCGTGGGCCACGGTCGTGCTCGAGGGGCTGATGGACACGCCGAGGTGATCGTTCACGGTCACCTGGACCATTGCCTCGGCGGTGGCGTGCGCGGAGTCGGTGGCCACGAGCCTGAAGCCGGTCGTCTCGGTGAGGGCGGCGGTCGTGTAGGTGGCGGAGGTCGCGCCGGGGATCGCCTCCCAGACGGGCGAGGCGGACGTTCCCGTGTTCAGGTACCACTGGAAGGTCTTCTCGCCGGTGCCGCCCGTCGTCGTCGCCGTGAGGGTGGTGCCGTTGCCGGTCACGACCGTGGTGGCGCCCGACACGCTCACCCCAAGGGCATCATTCACCTTGACGGTAGCCGTGGCGTAGCCCACCGAGGTGCCATCAGGGTTCCAACTGTCCGTGACGCGGCAGCGGTAGGCCGTGTCGCCCGCCTGGTCGGTGGGGACCAGGAAGGAGGCATCCGTCGCCCCGTCGACGTTGGTCCAGGCGGTGCCGGTGTTGACCTGCCACTGGTAGGACAGGGTCCCGACGGGCTCGTATCCCGCCCGCTTCGTCGCGACGAGGGTCGCGTCGGCCCCCACGGTGGTCTCCACGTCGGATGCTGCCATGAGCGGCACGGACGGGACGGCCTCGAAGGTGACCGCGAGGGTGCGGGCCGCGTCCATCGTGATGGAGTATCCCGCCTTCGCCTGCGCGGCGGTGATCGAGGTGTCGGCGCTGTCGGAGTACGCGCCCACGCGGCTCCCCTCGGAGGGACTCGCGCTCATGTGCCAGCTGGTGCCCTTGGCGAGGTGGCACGTCTCGGAATGGGCGACGCCGGCGTCTGCCGCCTTCGCGACGTCGAGCGTCCCGCCGTACGCGGCCGTGGGCCGGGAAGACACGGTGATGGTCAGCGTGAGGTACTCGACGGTGGCCGCGTTGCCGCCCGCGGCGGAGACCACGAGGGTGCCCACCTTGCCGTCGTCGTCGAACAGGTCATAGGTGCCTTCGGAGAGGGCCGCCGTGAACCTCGAGCCCTCCTGGGTGAGGTCGTGGGCGTCGCCCCGGGCGTCGTGGGCGGAGAGGTGCTTGTCGCAGTCCGTCCAATCCTGCCCGTCGAGCGTGACGTTGGCCGTCGCCTTCTGGAGCACCTCCACCGTGGTCGCGTCGGACGTGGCCGAGATGCCGTTCTCGTCGGTGGCGACGACGCGCAGGGAGCACGTCTTCAGGGGAGCGACGTCGAGCGTCGCGTCCGTGACGCCGTCGATGACAGTCCAGATAGGCTCGTCGGCGGTGCCGGTGTTGGCCTGCCACTGGTAGGTCTTGGTGCCCGTTCCCCCCGCGGTGGTAGCGGTGAGCTCGACGTGGTCCCCGCTCGTCACGGTCGCCGACGTGGGGGACACCGTGACGGAGAGGGCTGGCGCGAAGACCGCCCTGAACGTGGCGGTGACGTACTCGCCGCTCTGCTTGGCGATCGCGTCGATCTGGTCCGTCGTGAGGGTGGCGTCGGTGCTTTCGAAGGTGGTGTCGTCACACGTCCAACGTATGAAGTCGTAGCCCTCGTCCGCGGTGGCCACGCTGGCGATCGAGTGGCCAGTGAGGGGCTTCAGGGCCTCGGCCGTCGGAGAGCACGAACCCCCGTGTCCTGCGATGAAGAGGATGACGGCGTCACGCTTGACGGTGATGGCCTGTTCGGTGGAGAGGCCATCGATCCCGGAGAGCTCGATCGTGAATGACGTGTCCTCAGGCGCCAGGAGTTCCGTCACGGACGGGGAGAGGACGAAGCGCGTCTTCGCGTCGGCGTAGGAGACGTCCTCCGTCTCGCCGTTGTCGTAGGTGACCTTGACCACGAGGCCGGTGGGGTCGAGGCGCTCGTTCGACTCATAGACGGTCTTGTTCGGGGCGGTCTCGACCTCGATCGCGATGGGGGTGCGCTCCGCCCAGACGGCATAGAGTCTGACGACGTCGCCGTCAGTGGCGGACAGGTCGCTCACGGTCTCCTGGTCGGCATGGGCGACGCCACCGCCCGGGGTGGTGGCCCATCCCACGAAGCGGTACTTTGCCTTGGTGAAGGCGTTGGGCGTGAGGCTCGCGCTCTCGCCGAAGGACAGCGTCTGGACGGCCATGGAGCCGGTGCCGCCGTTGGCGTTGAAGGAGATGGAGTACGAGTTGGTCCTCCAGGTGGCGTCGAGCTTGATCGAGGGCGTCTCCATCCCGCCCACGAGCGTCGAGTAGCGCGAGTTGGACGTGACGGGGTCCGACCCGTAGGTCCAGCCCGTGAAGGTGTGGCCCTCCCACGTCGGGTTGGTGGAGGGGACGAGCTGCGTCGAGTTCCAGCCCACGCCCGTCTTGTCGGGGACGGCGCTGCCGCCGTGCGAGTCATAGCTCACGGAGTAGTCCGTCCTGTCCACGTAGTTCGCGACGAGGGTGATGTGGCTGCCCGTCTCGTCGGTGGTGGCCAGGTCGCCGTAGGCGGTGGAGGCGTCCACCGTGGTGCGGCCGCAGGTCCAGTGGTCGAACGTGTATCCGGCCTTGGTCGGGACCACGGGCGAGGCGAGCGAGGAGTCGTCCCACGAGACGTTCGTCCTGTCGGCGACAGCGCTGCCGCCGGCCGTCTCGTACCTCACGGTGTAGCCGCCCTTGGGCGTCCATGTGGCGGTGAGGGTGATCGACGTGGTCGCGTCATCGCCGGCGAGGGCGCCGTAGGTGTCGGTGGAGGAGACGGCCGTCCCGCCGTGGGTCCATCCGGCGAACGTGTATCCCGTCCGTGTGACGGTCGCCTTGTCGGTGAGGCCTGCGCTCGTCCACGAGAGGTTCGTGACCTGCATGGGGTCGGCCGTGCCGCCCGCCGCGTCGAAGACGACCGTGTAGCCGCCCTTCGTGGTCCAGCGTGCGACCAACGTGACGGAGGCGACGGAGTCATCGGAGGCCAGGGACGAGTAGGCGGTCGTGGACGTCACCTTGGTGTCGGTCCCGGACAGGTACCAGCCGGCGAACGTGTGGCCGCTCCTCGTGGGGTCATCGGCGGGGGTCAGACCCGTCGCCTTCCACGTGCAGCCGAGGTCGGCGATGGTGGACCCGTTGCCAGGGACGTACTTGACCGCATAGGCCTTGGTCGTCCAGATGGCGTGGAGCGTGAGCTCGTCCGCGTCGGTGAGGGTCGAGTAGACCGTGCTCTGGTCCACGGCGGTGCCCTGACCGTCGGCCTGCGTGTTCCAGCCAACGAACGTGCTGCCTGCAAGCGTGGGTGCCGTGGCGGGGATGAGGCCCGCGTCCGATGCGGCGACGCCGGTCTTGTCGGCGACGGAGCTGCCGCCTTGGGTGTCGTAGTGGACGGTGTGGTCGCTCGTGGCCGTCCATGTCGCCGTGAGGGTGATCGATGTCGTGGCGTCATCGGTGGCGAGCGCGGAGTAGGCGACGCTCCCGTCGACGGGGTCGCCGTTGGCGTCCACCCATCCGGTGAAGGCGTGCTGGGCCCTGGTGGGGTTGGTCGCGGGGAGCAGGCCCGTCTGCGTCCATGAGACGTCTTCCAGGTCCGCCACGGTGGAGCCGCCGTCCGTGTCATAGGTCACGGTGTAGCCGCCTTTGGCGGCCCATACGGCCGTGAGGGTGATCGATGCCGTGGCGTCGTCGCCGGCGAGGTCGCCATAGGTGGCGGCGGCGGTGACGGTCGTCCCGTCATGGGTCCATCCCACGAGGTCATAGCCCGTGCGGGTGGGCTTGGTGGCAGGCAGCACCGTGTCCGTCCACTTGACGGTCGCGTCGTCGACCTGCGTCCCTCCGGCCGCGTCGTAGGCGACCGTGTAGCCGCCCTTCTCGGTCCACCAGGCATAGATGGTCGAGTTCGAGGTGAGGTTGCAGCGTGACGTGGGGGTCACCTGCCAGAACCCGTCCCTGGACGTCGACCAGCCGCGGAAGGTGTAGCCGGTCCTGGTCGGAGAGGGGAGCTCGCCGTACGCGGAGTGATAGGTGACCTCCTTGGACGTGACGTCCTTTCCCGAGGTCGCTCCCTGGTAGTCGAACGTCACCGTGTAGGTGGCGCACTTCCACTGGGCGTAGAGGGTGACGTCGGAGCTCACCTCGAAGGTCTGGCCGGCCTGGTACGCCGTGCCCGACCCGTCGGCGGCGGTGTTCCATCCCGTGAAGGCGTATCCGGACCGCGCGAGGTTGTCGGGCTTGACGCTCACCGTCGCGGTCGCGCCCGAGGCGTACTCCCTGGTGGTGGGGACCACGCCCGAGGTCGAGTCGTTTCCGTCGTACTTGACCTGGTAGAAGTCGCCCAACGCGGCGTTCACCACGTCGCCGTCCGAGGAGACCTCGAACGTCTCGGCGGCGCTCAGGCCGTTCGGGGAGGGGGTGACCGTCGAGCAGACCTTGCCGGGGACGGAGGTGATGGGGTCGATGTTGAACCGGACGCTCGAGGAGGAGTCCGTCGTCATCGTGAGCGACACCGTGTCCTCGCGGACTGCGGGGAAGTCGTAACGGCCGTCCTCGTCCGTGGTGGTTGAGTAGGTCTTGCCATGGCTGTCCTTGAGCACCACGGTGACGCCGGAGACGGGCTCGTCACCGTCATCCTGCATCCCGTTGGTGTCGTGGTCGTGGAAGGCCGTGCCGCTCACGGTGCCCCCCGCCGTCTCGGAGGCGACGTACTCGCCGTAGAGGGACTTGTCGCTCTCCACGTCGCTCGTCTTGTAGTAGTAGGCGTCGCGCCAGATGTTGAGCTTGCCGAGGTCCGCCACGGTCCCCTCTGTCACGAAGGAGAGGTCGAGCTGCTTGCTGGAGTTCCCCTCGAACGTGCCGACGTAGGTGACCAGGATGGCGTTCGCCTGGGAAGCGTCGCACTCCTCGTAGGTCACGTTGTCGGCCTCGACCGAGGTGTAGCTCCCGCTGACCTTCACGTAGGTCGCCGTGAAGCCCTCGGGCAGCGTGCTCGCATCGAAGGTGAGGTTCATGTCGAAGGTCTGCTCGCCGTCCATGAACGCCGTGCCCAGGTCCTGCCCCTTCTTGGGGATGGGGACGAACATCCTCAGGTCGACGTCGCTCGCCACCGAGGGGTTGTGGAGGGTCACGCGGTACGTGCCCGAGCTCTTGAGGCCCAGCAGCGCGACGGAGTTGGGGTCGGTCTCGTCATACGTGTACCAGCGCTCGTCCACCGGCTGGTCGTTGATGGTGGACACCGTGATCGAGTTCGAGACCACGATCTCGGAGAGCTGCTGCACGCCGAAGCCGTACTCGGGCTTGCTGGACCTGGTCGCGTCCGCGATCGGGTTGCCCCCGTTGAGGTCATAGGTGTCCTCGCTCACCCTCGTGGTGATGCCGCTCGTGTTTTTGCCGGTGTAGGGGAGCGCGAGGACGTTGGTCGAGCTGGTGAGGTGGAAGAGGTCGTTCAGTGCGTAGAGCTTGGTCTCGAGGTACCTGGCCGTGTTGAGCCTCACGGTGTAGTCCACCATGACGAGGTTCCCGTCGGCGTCGTAGTAGCCCAGCGTCTTGATGCCGTCGAGGGTCACCTTGTATATGCTCGCGCCGTCGCCCGTGGTGTTCAGGTATGAGACGTTCTCCACCGAGAAGGCCACGTCGTCCACCTTGCTCCACGTCCCGTTCGGCGTGCGGGTGAGCTTGGAGAAGGAGAGGTCGGAGTAGGTCATGCCCTTGGGGAGCGTGATGTAGAGGACGGGGTCCGAGATCAGGCTCGTGTCACCCTTTATCGTCTTTCCCGTGTCGTTGGAGTACGAGGCCTCGGGGACGCTGTAGACGGAGAGCTGGGCGTCCTTGATCGTCACGGACCCTCCCGCGGTGACCGAGGTCGTCGACGAGGTGCCGCTCGCATCCTTGATGTTGGAGTACGTGGCGAGGTCGTCGAAGCCCGCCTTGGCCGTCGAGCTCGAGGTGCACGTGGTCTCCACCGAGAGGTTCCCGGCGTCGAGGTCGCGTAGGGTCGGGTCCGTGTTGTAGAGCCTGTAGGTGCTCTTGACCTGGATCCCCGGTTCGTCGGTGGTGTAGTGTCCCCATGCCCCGGACGTGTTGTACTCGTAGGCGTATGAGCTGGTCCAGTTGTTCGTCCTGCACGACCCGGTGAGTCTTCCCATGTCATAGGTCACGCGGGTGAAGGCGGACAGCCCCAGGTCGCTCGCGCGGAACAGATAGTACTTGCTGGAGGAGGACGTGATGTTGTTCGCGAGGGGGATGGTCCCCGAGACGGCGTTGCCCGAGAGGTCGATGCCCTCGTAGGAGATGGTGGGGGAGGAGTTCGTTCCCTTGGGCAGCGTGACCAGCGTTATCGCCGCGGCGGTTCCCGTGGTGTTGAAGTGGGCGTCGTAGGTCTTGTCGTGGATGCCCTCCTCGGCGCTGGGGTTGGTGATGTTGACCGAACCCATCTGCGTGGCGTAGTCGCTGTCCGATCCCTGTTCGATGGTCCAGTTGTACGACTCGCTCCTGTTGACGGCCACCATCGTCGTCTTGTCGAGGTCGGGGTCCACGACCGTGACCTTGCCGGTCGTATCCGTCGCGGTGAGGTCGGCGGGGTTCGGCGACATCTGGGTGATGCTCACGTTGGTGACGGAGAGGTTCGAGTAGACCCTCTCCCGGGAGAAGGTCGCCCTCGGGAAGCCCAGCTTCACGTAGACGGACAGCGTGGACGCGGCCAGCTTGTATCCGTGCGAGAGCGTCACGTGGTATGTGGCGGTGGAGCCGTCCGGGGACATCGTGGGGTCCGTCGATATCGAGATGTCCCCGTAGACGCCGCTCGTCTTGGCGAACTTGGTGCTGAGGCCGTAGTCCTCGACCGTCACCCCGGCGGGGAGAGTCAGGTCGTATTCGAGGGTGTCGTAGAGGAAGGGTGAGGTGATGCCGCTGACGTTCCTGATCTGGGGGACGATGGTCACCGAGCCATCCATGGACACGGTGTACGAGCCGTCGAAGAGGGACATGAGGGAACGGGAGGGCGTGGCGTAGACGTCGGACGTCACCTCGCTGGTGGTGGAGAGGTTGCCGTCCTCGATCGTGCCGCACGAGATGGTGATGGCCTTGCTGAGGTCGGTCTGGTCGCCATAGAAGGCGGTGTCGAGCACCAGGCCACAGGCGAAGGAGACGGTCGAGGCCTGGGCGAAGGACGACTTGATCGTCCACACGGCCTTGCCGTCCACGAGCTGGTACGGCGAGGAGGGGTTGCCGTAGGTGGGGTTGGCGTCATCCACGTAGGATTGGAGGGTCGCCAGCGAGTCGTGCGTGATGGCACCCGGCGTGAAGGTCGAGCCGGGCGGGTTGAAGAACGTCACGCCGTTCGCCTGGCCGTCGAGCCCGAACTCCAGCGACACGAACCCGGTCTGTCCCGACGCCGCGGGGTTCTTGACCTCGACGTACAGGTAGTAGTTCCCACCAGGCGTGATGGGGGTGTGGTCATCCGCGTCGAGGAGGTCCCTCACCACCGTGCCCGTCGCCGACTCGGAACGGATCTGGGCGACGGCCACCTGCGTGTTCGCGGCCCGTGCGGTGCTTGGCATGAACACGGCGCCAAGAAGCGTGAGGGTCACGACCAGGAACGCGAACACGGGCGCGAGGCCGCGTCCGTTCCGGGAGGGGCGACAGGGTCGAGAGGGCTGTACGAGGGTCATCTTCCGGGCCTTTCGCGCGGCGGTGAATCGGCATGCGAGCGCCGACCCCTGCGAGGAGCATCACTTTTGACATAATACTGAATATGACTTTAAGGGATGTCTGAAATACAAATGATTCGGCCCTTGAGCCGCGGAACGGTAGGCAAAGGCCGCCCCGCGGCTCTTATTGATGAAACGCTCTATCTTTTCGGGGACACCTCGTGCGTGGCCGACGGCAGCGAGCGCGTCGACGCGACGGGGCTCATCATGACCTTCCCGGTCCCGCGGTAGACGTTCACCAGGCCCTCTCCCGTGTACGCGGAGCCCACGAGCGTCTTGCTGGAGCGTTCGACGGTGAAGTCGAGGGAGGCGGACCACATCATGGCCATATGCCCGTCGATCTTGAGGGTGTCGTTCACCAGGTCGATCTCGATGAGCTCCTCTTGGGGGACGTTGCACTCGAGTGCGGCGGTGCCCGTCCCCGCGAGGGACAGGTTGAAGAGGCCCTCCCCGCCGGCGAGCGCGGACGAGGCGTTCGTGCGTGCCACGATCTTCTGGGAGACCGTGCCGTCGCAGGCGAGGAACATCCCGTCCTCCACCACCATGCCCTGCGAGCCCCAATCGGCGACGTTCTCGAGCACGACGAACTTGTGCGTCGGCTCGAGGAGGAGCGTCCCCACTCCCGTGTACTCGGGCTTGATGGCCGATTCCTTCGACATCGCCCCCTTGAGGGACTTGGCGAGGTAGTCACCGACTCCCTTGACGCCCGTGGTGAGCTCGATGTCGCCGCAGAACCACTGCATGGCCCCTGCCTGCGTGACTACGGGAGAGGACCCGTCGAGCCGGGCCATCACCTGGCGCCGCCTCACGCCCATCTTCGACATGAAGTACTCGGTCTGGGCGTTGTCCGGGGCGACGCTGAGGTCCCGTTCGTGCTCGAGGACGGAGAAACGTCCGAGGCGTTGGACTATGTGACGGTTGTCGTTCTCCATGTTCATGATGACCGAGGAGTCCGTCTGTGGCATATCGCCCAAGGTCATCGGGGCATCGGTCGGCTTTCGGAATCGTGGCATGTTCGTTCCATCTCCTGATGGTTCACGTCAGTGGGCAAGGACGTGACGATCGTAGTGCGGAGGGCCGACGGGAATTCCCCGTCCTCGTGGCGCCCGCTTCCCCATGAGCCACCTCGTTCGCTCTTTCAGACAATCAAAACGACACTGAAACGATGTCATTCATCCATTAATCGCGACCCCTCATGCCATCTTCTTGGCGTCTCAGCCAGCTTTCGGACTATATTCAAACCACTTTGGGAATCGCTGCCGATCTCCCGGGTGGGGGCGGCGGAAGTCGCCTCGAATCGTAGCTGTGACGCACGACGGGAGACAAGTGGCGCGGGGTGCCCTTGCGAGAGGGGAATTCGAATGAACAAGTGGACGAGAGGCACCTGGGGCAAGCTCCTCATGGTCACCCTGGATGTGCTCATGGTCTTCACCATGAGCCCGTGGGCATCGGTGCAGAGCGCCTATGCGAACGAGATCTCGAGCATCATGAGCGGCGACCAGGGCATCGCGACGGCCTCGGACGAGCCCGCCACCGCGGCCGAGCAGACCGCCGACGCAGCTGACGCCACGGACTCCGCCACCACGGACGCCACCACGGATGCCACCACCACCGAGCAGCCCGCGGCCGACGTTCCCGCCACCACGGAGGCCTCCTCCGGCGCGGACCAGTCCACGGCGGACGTCCCTGCCGACTCCTCGTCCACCTCGTCCGACCAGCAGGCTGCGGCTCCCGTCGCCTCCGCCCAGTCCGACGAGGGTATCTCCGCCCAGGCCGAGGGCGACGGCCCCAACACCTTCAGCCTCCTCGTTCAGAACAGCTCCGGCGGCCTCCTCGACACCACGAACGTGAACCTGGGCGACAACACAGTGATCAACCCCCAGGTCACGTTCCAGGCCGCGACGGGCACCACCACGGCGAGCACGCTCGTCCTCACGCTCCCCGACTACTACAGCCTGGACGACTCCTTCACCGTCAAGAGCTACGGCAACTACGAGATCACCGCCATCGAGAACGACACCACCAACAACGCCGGCGCCACCCGCAACAAGATCACGCTCAAGATCCCGGCGTCGAAGGACGCCAACAACCCGTCCACTGTGGTCATGAGCTTCAACTGCAACCTCAACAGGAACACGATCGACGACACCCGCGCCAACGCGGAGAGGGACGGTTCGTGGACCCCCAACGGCACCACCGCCATTCCCGCGACCACCGGGGTGAAGGTCACCTCTGACAACAATGGCAGCAAGACCCTCACGCAGGACATCACCTACACGCTGAAGACCTACACGGGCATAGACGTCTCATTCAGCGATGTCGCCAACACGGTCCAGAACTGGTGGTACGCGTGGGATGGTGGTGGCGATATTACCGAGCATGGAAAGGTCAGCTATGGCGGATACAAGAACCCCGCCCTGAAGGTCACCTATGCCCTCCCCGATGCCTACTCCTACGGGACGGCGAAGGCGAAGAGCGTCGTCATCACGGCTCCGGACGGATATACGTTCCTGGACTACACTCCTCAGGTGCTCACGGGCACATCGGGCACGATAGGGAAGAACCTATCATCCGGGACCACCGTCGTGTTCAGTCAGGACAAGAAGACCGCGACGATCACGTGGGCGGATGATTACAGCGACGCGGACCTTAAGAGGTGGATTGGTTTCATCCACGTGATGCCGAGCGACTCGTACTGGACGCAGAGCAACCAGAACGAGGGCGCGCTCATCCCCTCGGGTACCCAGTTCAAGTTCAACACCACCGTTACGCTCGCGGATGGCAGCTCGTATTCGCTGACGCCAACGAAGACGGTCTACCGCTACTACGGTACGGTGAATGAGGCCGCTCAAGAGGGCGGTATCAAGGGCACGGGAAGCTACGCGGACAAGGTCATCCTCGAGAAGGTCTCCGCGGGAAGTTCCCACACCACTGGCGATGTGAGCCCATACCCATCGGCGATCGCGTCGTTCACGAACGACAAGCGAAACGCCTATAACGACAACAGGACTTTCGTGCCGACATCGGACGGAAATCCCACCACCACCACCGCGACCATCGACTCTCATATCCTGGCGACGGACTTGACGGTCAACGGGGATGCGGGAAAGTTCGATTCCAACAACGCTCAAGGTAACAACGACAACGGCCACGATATGGCTACTCGCAAGCTGAGCACGCTTGTCGTGTATACCAATCTTCATCCGGATGGCATCACGGTCGACTTTTCCGATCAGACCGCACCAAGTTCATTCAAGCTGAGCAAGTACGTGACCCTTGCGGATGGTGAGTACATTAACAAGGTCGAGATGACGTACTCGAAGTACTCATATACGAGCAGTTCCATGACCAAACTCGTCTATTCCGTGGCAAGCGATGCGACGAACGGCTCGCTTTATCCCATCACGTACACCATCAAGACCACACCCACGAACAGCCCCGTGGAGGAGAGCTCCACGATGAATTACGTTCTCGTGGATAACTCGTCCTGCCCCACTTGGTGGTTCGGGACCGATAGCTGGTCCTCCACAGACTATGTGAATGGCACGTATGGGGACAACTCCGATGGTGGTGACGGCTTCGCCTGCAGGATCACAGACACCTTCGTGGGTGATGTCAAGGACGATAGCGGTACGGTCCAGAAGAGCAGCGGCATCCTCTCGACGCTGGTCAATCCCACCTTCAGCTGCGTACCAAACTCATCCACCACGTCGTGCATGTCGAGTTACTTCACCAACGGCAAGATCCACATGCGTGCCGTCATGGGGACGGGCTGGACTGCGACGGTCACCACGATAAGCGCAGAAGAGCTCAAGGCGGGAGGAGATAGCCTTGTCGGTGCGCACACCTATACGGCCACGAGCCCGTCTGGCGCGACCGGCGACTACACGTGGGACCTCTACTCCACGGGAAGCATCCCCTCGGATCAGATCATCACGGGCGTGGTCATCTCAAAGCAGGGGACGCTTGACATCTCGAGCCTCTCCAACAAGTGGGATGGCTCGACGAACGGCGTGGCGGTCGACAAGACCCTCTTCTCGTTCGGAATGGACAAGAGGGAGACTGTGCCCCTTACGGGCTTGTACTACGGGGCCGACCATAAGCCCAATGGGGTTGTTGGCTTCTCGCCTATGTATGCCAGCGGGATTTACACCAACGGCCTTCTCGATCCCACGAAGAATTTGTTTTCAGTCAAGTACGACAACTGCGCGGATGTCGATGGCCGCCATTCGCAGACAGGTGGTTATCCGGTCGTACAAACAACCGGGATCGACCTCAAGGGTGCCGACCTTCTTACACCAAGTAAGGTCTCAACTACCTGGTCAGGAACCATCAGGCAGGACGCACAGACGACCCTCGAGGCGGACGTCTCCCTCACGGCAGCCTGCTATGGCTCGCCCGAGCTCTACTCGGTGAGCGGTGACACCTTCTATCTCAAGCTCTCCAACCAGGAATACGTGAGCTTCGTCCCCGGTACCGCCAAGGTGGACGGGGTGTCAGACCCGGACGCGACGGTCGTGGAGATCAACGGATCCAAGTACCTCAAGATCGCCAACCGTGCTACCGAGGCGACGAGGAAGGCCGTGACCAGTGGGACGGGTACGAATGGTACTACCGCGACCTTCGAGCCGTGGAAGGTGACGTTCGACGTCTACTCGAGTCCTACCACGCCGACCAACACGACACTCCAGCTGGTGGAGAACTCCGGGAGCTGGCTCGACCTGGCCTCGGGTGACGTCTACGAGTATGAGGAGGACGGCACCACCCACAGGACGGCGATTCAGTCGACGCACACCTGGTTCGCAGCCATCAACTCGACTTGGGCCAGCACCGTCGGTCGCAACAGCAATTGCAAGGACGATCCCCTCGGCCTCTACACCGCGACGGCGGCCACCGACCTCAACTGGGCCATCCCGGTCACAGGTCTCAAGCTGAAGCCCAACGCCAACGCGGCGAGCGGCGTCACCATGCTTCCTGGCGTCGATGGCTCCTATCAGTCCCAGGTGCAGCCGGTGAAGAGCTACCAGGAGGGCAAGCTCACCACCGCCATCACCATCGCGCCAGGGCTCCAGGAGGATCTGAAGACCCTCGAGTCCGTCATCAAGATCCCGCGTGTCGATGACACCCTCACCACGGACACCACGCTCACCTCTGACGTGAGCCTCTACCTCACCGGCCCCATCACGGTCAAGGCCGACGTCACCGACGCGGCATCCGAGTCGCCGACGGTCGAGTACTCCACCGACGGTGGGACCACCTGGCTCACCGCGGCCGAGGTCGCCGCGCTGGGCGGAGACGACCCCTGGGGTCAGGTGACCCACATCAGGCTGACCGACGACATCATCAAGGCCGGAGACGCCTGCACGCTCCAGATGCCGATGCGCACCGAGGCCTCGGCCGACGGTGTGGGCTGCGAGGGCCACGCCTACATGGAGGCCGTCTACTCGACCGAGAACATCAAGTCCACGTCGAACCGCACCAACACCTACTCGTTCGGTCCCGACGTCGTCTCCGGCACGGCCTGGTATGACGCCGACCTCGACGGCATGATCGGCGCGTCCGAGACCAAGTACGCGAACGCGAAGGTCGAGCTCTTCTCGGGAGACCCCACGGTCGCCGCCAACAAGGTCGGCGAGACCACGACCGACGCGGACGGCAAGTACTCCTTCTCCACCGAGAGCTACAAGGACCTCTCCGTGGTGGTCACGCTGCCCGACGGCTACAAGACCACGACCTATGGCGCCAGGACCGACAACAAGTTCACGGCCGAGCAGACTGGCACGGGCTCCAACGCCGCGGGTACCATCGCCGCCGTCAACACCGGTGACGTCACCGGCCTCGACGTGGGCATCACGCCGCGCGTCATCCTGAGCTACGACGGCAACGAGGCCACCTCGGGCTCCGCGCCCGTGGCAGCCACCGACTACGACTCCGGCGACACCGTCACCGTGGCCGACAACACCGGCGCCACGGTCGACCCCGCCGTGCCGTACGTGAAGACCGGCTACACGTTTGCCGGCTGGAACACCCAGGCCAACGGCGGGGGCACTGCCTACGCTGCTGGCGACACGTTCGACATCACCGAGTCCACCACGCTCTATGCCCAGTGGACCAAGGACGTCACGACCGCGCTCAACGGCACCAAGTCGATCACCGGGGCCACCACGCCCACCAATGACGTGAAGACCTTCTCGTTCGACATGGCGGCTGGAGACGATGACACCAGGACCGCCATCACCGACGGCGACATCGTGATGCCTGAGTCCACGAGTGCCACCTGCCAGGCGAGCTCCGCCACGGCCGGAACCATCACGTTCTCCGGCATCACGTTCAAGAAGGTCGGCACCTACACCTTCGACCTGACCGAGGGCGGCACCATGGCCGCCGGCTATACCAAGGACAGCCGCACCGTGACCGCCACCGTGGTGGTCACCAGGAACACCGCCAACGAGCTCGTGGCCGCCATCACCTACGCGGGTGGCTCGGACGAGACCCAGACCGCTAAGGCCACCTTCGCCAACGCCTACGCCGTGACCGCGACCACGTCCGCCCTCACGGGCACCAAGACGGTGACCGGCGATCCGACGGTCTCCGCCAAGGACTTCACCTTCACCGTGACGCCCAAGACCGGCGACACCACCGGCTACACGATGCCCACGTCCACCTCGGCCACCGCCTCCGGCGTCCAGACCGGCACCGACGGCACCTTCACCTTCGGTGACATCACCTTCACCAAGGCCGGCACCTACACGTTCGAGATCACCGAGGATGACCTGCCTGCGACCGGCTTCGGCGGCTACACCAAGGATGGCCGCACCGTGACCGCCACCGTGACCGTCACCGACACCGCCTCCGTGCTGAGTGCTGCCGTCACCTACGCGGGTGGCTCGGACTCCACCTCGACCGACAAGGCGACGTTCGAGAACACCTACGGCGTCGCCCCCGTCACGGTGAACTCTGCTGACAAGGCCGGCATCACCAAGACCGTCACGGGCGACACACCTGAGACCATGCCCACGTTCACCTACACGTGCGTGGCGGACCAGGCCAACCCCGACGGGGTGACCGGTCTCAAGACGAGCGCCACCACCACGGGCGCGGGCACCACGGACTTCGGCAAGGCCACCTTCACCAAGGCGGGCGTCTACAAGTACACGATCTCCGAGACCGATGACGCTCCTGACACGAACTGGACCTACAGCACCGCCACCTACACCTGGACGGTCACCGTCACCAATGACAACGGCACACTGGAAGCAGCCCAGACCCTCGTGGATGCCAACGGTGACGCGGCTGATGGCGTCGCCTTCACCAACGACTACTCGATTCCCATCCTCGGCATCACCAAGGCGTCCGACGTGAGCCACGCCAAGCCCGGCGTTCCCATCACCTACACGGTCACGGTCGCCAACACCGGCCACCGTGTGGCCACCAATGTGGTCACGGTCGACACCCTGCCCGAGACCCTCACCAACGTCACCGACATCTCCGATAACGGCGTGTATGACGCCGACGCCCACACCATCACGTGGACCGACGCGAGCGTGGCCGCCCTGACCGGCTCCGTGTCCCACACGTACAAGGCCTCGATCGCCGATGACGCGACTGCTGGCTCCAAGGTGACCAACACCGCAGCCATCACCGGCGGCCCCTCCACCACGACCGACGTCACGGTCGACGCGCTCGAGCCCATCAAGCAGGACCCGCCCGTCGCCAAGACCATCACCGGTGACACGCTCGTCTACGACGTGGACTTCTCCTTCACGATGACGGCCGCCAACGCGACCGACCCCATGCCCGAAGGTTCCACCGATGGCTCCAAGACCGTCACCCGCACGGGCGCCGGCGCGGTCGAGTTCGGTGAGATCAGCTACGACAAGGTGGGCACCTACACCTACACGATCAGCGAGAAGGACGATGGTGCCGAGGGCTTCACCTACTCCACCACCGTCTACACCATGACCGTGACCGTCACCAACGACGCGGGTACGCTCGAGAAGACCGTGACCTACAAGGACGCCGACGGCGTGGCCGCGACCGACGACACGATGACCTTCGACAACGGCTACACCCTCCCGACCACGTCCATCACGGGCACCAAGGTCTGGGCCGACAACTCCGATGCCGACGGCACCCGTCCCGAGATCGGCTCCACCGCAGCCCCTCAGCTGACGGCGGCCAACGACGACGAGAGCTACGTCGCCGTCACGACCGACCCCGCGTCCGGCCCCACGTACGACTGGGTCGACAACGGCGACGGCACCTGGACGTGGACGATCACCGGCCTGGAGAAGTTCGACTCCAATGGTGAGCCCATCGACTGGTACGCCACCGAGCAGCAGGTCGACGGCTATGACGCGCCCTCCTATGTGAACGACGGGACCTTCTCGGCCACCACCGACAAGGCCTACGACGGTGGCACCATCACCAACACGCAGGCCGGCATGTCCGACGTCGTCCTCACCAAGGCGGTGGACAACGCCACGGCCAAGCCCGGCGACACGGTCACCTACACCCTCACGGCCACCAACAACGGCACCAAGGCCGCGGTGGGCTACTGGGTCAAGGACTACGTCCCCGAGAACACCACCTACGTCAGCTGCGACGACACCGGCACCTATGGCGCCACGCTGGCCGGCCGCGAGTACGTGAACTGGTTCTTCGAGTCGCTGCCCGCGGGCGAGTCTCGCACCATGACGCTCACGGTCAAGATCAACGAGTGCCAGGACGGCACGGAGGTCGCCAACGTGGCCCTGGGCGAGGAGACGGGCAAGACCACGCCTCCCGCCGATCCCGGTGCCACCAATCCCGCAGGCAACCCGTCCAACAAGGTGAACCTCACGGTCGAGAACCCCACACCCGGCGTCACGAGCGTGACCGGCTCGAACGGCTCCACGCCCGGCGGCCTCGCCAAGACCGGTGACTCCACGAACGCGCTGTTCCTGTCGCTGATGGCCACTGCGGGTCTCGTCGTGGTCGGCTGGGGCCTGAGGAGGCGCCGTCGCGAGGAGTAACGGGAGGTCCGCGAGACCCCATCGGCGGTCTTCTCGGCCGTCAGTTCGGAATGTATTTAATTAATCGTTTCATCACCCCATCGACGCCAGATGCAGACGCCGGTGGGGTGATGCCTTCGGTCCGCTTATCTGCCAAATTGCTAGCAAATGGATGTTAAAACCGCTAGGGTACAAGCTAAAGGTGGCATATTATGCGCCAGCCTTGGCGACTCGATCGACGCCGTTTGGAGGTATGGGATGCAAGTCGCGATATGTGATGGCAAGACGAACGAACTGTCCAGCCTCACGGGGTTCGTGAGGCAGCTGTTCGCCTCGAAGCGGATCCCGCTCACGTGCTACTCGTTCGCGGACGGGGCCCTCCTTCTGGAGGCCCTCAACAACAGCGGGTCAAAGCCTGACATCATCGTGCTCGACGTCGACGTGGAGCCGGGTAAGGGCGTGTCCGCCGCCCATTCCGGGGTCGATGACCCCATGCTGCCCGAAGCTCCCGGGATCGTCCTGGGCCACAGGCTCCGCGCGTCGGGCTTCTCGGGCATCCTCGTGTTCGTCTCCCGCACCACCGACCAGACGCTGCCGGCCTTCGACGTGGGCGCCTTCAACTACGCGCTCAAGGGTGGCGAGTCCCAGGAGTCGAACCGCAGCCGCTTCGAGCACATCATGCTCAAGGCAGCCGCCACGGTCCTGAAGAGGGGCCGTCGCTATCTGCTCCTCGACGGCGTCGACCGCAGGTGCAACGTCGCCATCGACTCCATCAGGTACTTCGAGGTGGGCCGGCGCCTGGTCACCTGCCATTACGCAGATGACGATGGGGCCGATCAGGAGTTCGAGTTCGTCTCCACGCTCGACAAGGTCGAGGTCAAGCTCGCGAACTTCGGCTTCATAAGGTGCCATCGCGCCTATGTGGTGAACCTCGGCTACGTGGTTCGCTGCTCCGCGTCCGAGCTCGAGCTCATGGATGGCACGAGCATCCCCGTGGGCCGTTCCAAGCGCGAGGCCGTGAGCCAGGCCTTCTCGCAGCTCACCGGGGGGCATCCGAAGGAGGATCTGAGGGTAGTGGGTCCAGATGGCCGCAACGTCTAACCGCGCCCGAGCCATCGTCGCGGCCGTGCTGGTCGCGCTCGTGGTGGGCGTCGCGCTCTCGATCCCCACGACGGCCTACGCCGAGACCGTTCCCGAGGGCGAGCCGCCCGCGGAGGCGACCGAGGCCTGTCCCGCCGGTGGCGAGCATGACTTCTCGGCCACGGTGGTCCAGCAGGCGACCGAGGACGTCGACGGCGTCAGGCGCTACACCTGCACGAAGTGCGGCTACACCTTCGACATGCTCATCCCGCACACGGGTCATGACTGGGGTCCGTGGGTGATCGACCAGGAGCCGACCTGCACCAGCGAGGGGCTCGAGCATCGCACCTGCAACCGATACCCCGACAACCCCCATACCGAGTACGAGGTCCTGCCCATGCTCTCGTCCGACGGTGAGCACACGTGGGTCGAGTCCGACCGCCTGGAGCCCACGGCGACCGAGGACGGCTGGGTGAAGTGGACCTGCTCGGTCTGCGGCGCCACCTACACGGAGACGCTTCCGGCCACAGGCGTCGTCTCAGAGGCGACCCCTGACGCCACGACCACCGCCGAGACCGCCGAGACCGCCGAGGCTCCCGCCGCGGAGCCGACGACCACCGAGCCGGCCACCACACAGGAACCCGCCGCCACGACGAGCGAGCCCACGACGGAGACCGAGGCCCCGGCGGACCCGGGGTTCTGGTCGTTCGCGCCCACCGTGGTGGACGTCGCATGCGCGACCATCGACCTCGCGGCCGTCGCCGTGGCGGCGATCCTCGTCGTACCCCTGGTGCCCGTGCTGATTTGGGTGCGTCGCAGGCGCGAGGCCGCGCTTGACGCGTATCTCGATGACGCGACCGACGACGATGACGGCGACGACGATGATGCCGATGGAGGCGAGGACGAATGACGATCCTCAACGTGCTGAGCTTCCTGCTCCTCGCGGGCGTGGTCGTGGCCTGCGTGCTCGTGGTGCGCCACGTGCGCTCGCAGGTCGACGCGGCCGATGGCCTCGGCGAGGTCAATGACCTGGGCGAGGACGCATCGACCGACGACGGCACCTACGTGGGTCGGATGGGCGACGGCGACGCGGACGACATGCCGCCTGCGGACGTCTAGGAGCACCCGCCCCTCGGCGTCGGCGCGGCCTGCCGTCCCTGCTTCCGCCGGCTACTCCACCACGAGCGGCTCGAACTGGAACGTAAGGCAGTTCACGTAGCCACGGTCGGTGAGTCGCAGCTCGGGGATGCAGGCGAGCGACATCCCGCCCATGGTCATGAACGGGCTGGGCATGGTGCAACCCATGTCCGACCAGGCCTGCTCGATGACGCTGACGTCGTCCGAGACGCGCTCCACGCGCTCGTCGCTCATGAGACCGGCCACCGGCAGGCGGACCAGGCCGAGGACCTTCCCGTCGGCTACGGCGACCTCGCCTCCGCCGCACTCCGCGAGCGTGTTGGCCGCGAGTGCCATGTCGGCGTCGTTATCGCCCATGACGAGCAGGTTGTGCGCGTCGTGAGCGACGGTCTGGGCCAGCGCCCCGTGGATGCCGAAGCCGTGGACGAACCCGGCCGCGTGCTTGCCGGTGGCGTGATGACGCTCGAACACGAACACCTTGAGCAGGTCGGTGTCCTTGTCGGCCGTGATCTCGCCGTTCGCCACGGGTGCCTCGAGGGTGAGGTCCTTGGTGATGGTCTGGCCGGGGTTCACGCCCATCGCGCGCACGGCCACGTGGCCGTCGGGGATGGGGGAGCCGTCGGCGGTCACGGCGGGGATGGTGAACGTGGACTCGTCGATCGTCTCGCCCAGGTTCATGGTGTGCGTGAGCCAGTCGGGGTAGGCGAACGGCTCGACGTCGAAGTCGGCCTTGCCGTCGTGGGCCACGACGTCGCCGTCGATCATCACCAACGTGGCCTCGAAGTCCGTGAGGTCGCGGAGGAGTACGAGGTCGGCGCACTTGCCGGGGGCGACCGATCCCATGTCCGCCTGCACGCCGAAGCATGTGGCGGTGTTGATGGTGACCATCTGGATGGCCGTGACGGCGTCGATGCCCAGGCTCACGGCGAGGCGCAGGATGCGGTCGAGATGGCCGTCCCCCACGATGGTGTGCGGATGGTTGTCGTCGGAGACCAGGCAGCACAGACGCGTGTCGATGTCGTGGTCCACGATGGCGGGCGCGAGGTCGGTGAGGTTGTGCCATGCGGAGCCCTCGCGGAGCTGTGCGTACATGCCCAGGCGGAGCTTGGTCGTGACGTCGGCCGCGGAGACGGACTCATGGCAGGCCGAGACGCCCGACGCGATGTAGGCGTTGAGGCCGCGGTCGCGCTCGGGGACGGAGTAGTGGCCGGTCACGCACTTGTCGTTCCTGAGCGTCGCGTCGATCTCGCCCAGGGTGTTGTCATCGGCGGCGAGCACGCCGGGGAAGTTCATCATCTCGCCCAGCGCCACCACCGAGTCCCAGCCCATGGTCTCGGCCACGTCGGCGGCGTCGATGGAGCTGCCCGTGTCCTCGAACCCGGGGACGGCCGGCACGCAGGAGGGCGTGGTGAACATGGCCTTGAGCGGCACGCGACGCGCGTCGTCCACCATGACCGAGACGCCCTTGAGGCCGGCGACGTTGGCCATCTCGTGCGGGTCCATGTAGATGCCCGTGGTCCCGTGCGGCACGACGGCGCGCGCGTATTCGCCCACGCCGACCATCGCGCTCTCCACGTGCATGTGACCGTCCATGAAGCCGGGGGAGAGGAACAGCCCCGTGGCGTCGATGACCCTCGTCTCGGGGCCGATGCAGTGCTCGGCGGTGTGGGCCTCGCCGCTTTCGGGTTCGGTCATGCCCACATAGGCCACGCGACCGGCCGCGATGGCCACGTCGACGTCGTCCACGAGCTCGCGCGTGCACACGTCCACCAGCGTGGCGTGCCGGATGACGACGTCGGCCGGCTCCTGACCCTGAGCGACGCGCACCAGCGTGGCATTGCATTCCCAAAGGGGCCTCTTGCAGAACCTGTTGATCATTCGCTCCGCTCCCGTCTTCCGAAGGACATCGTCTCGTTGGCGTAAGGGTATCCCATCCGCATGCCCGCCGCCGACGTCTTCCCGTTGGAATACACTGTCGTGACACGCTTGAATCACAGCGAGCAGCTAGGCGATATGGCGGAGCGCACGCCGCGCGACATGGTGCCGGTCGAGAGGACCGCCGCACCTGACGACAGGGGGATCGCATGCAGGAGCTCAGCAGGAAGACGGCAAGCTTCACCGACTCGGTGATCAGACGCATGACGCGGGTCTCGGCGAAGTACGACGCGATCAACCTCAGCCAGGGCTTCCCCGACTTCGACCCACCCGCGGCCATCACCGACCGCCTCGCCGAGGTGGCCCACGAGGGGCCGCACCAGTACGCGATCACCTGGGGCGCGCAGAACTTCCGCGAGGCCCTGGCCGCCAAGCAGTCCCCGCTCATGGGCATCGACATCGATCCCGACAGGAACGTCGTCGTGACCTGCGGCTCGACCGAGGCCATGATGTGCTCGGTCATGACCGTGGCGAACCCCGGCGACCGCGTGGTGATCTTCTCGCCGTTCTACGAGAACTACGGCGCCGACTCGATCCTGTGCGGGGCCGAGCCCACCTACGTCGAGCTCCACGCCCCCGACTTCACCTTCGACGAGGCCGAGCTCGAGGCCGCCTGTGCGCGTCCGTCGACCAAGGCGCTCATCCTCTGCAACCCGTCCAATCCCTGCGGCCACGTCTTCAGCCGAGACGAGCTCCTCGCCATCGCGCGCATCGTCGAGCGCCACGACCTCTATGTGATCACCGACGAGGTCTACGAGCACATCGTCTACGCGCCCGACGTGCACACCTACTTCGCCGGTCTGCCGGGGATGGCCGAGCGCACCATCTCGTGCAGCTCGCTTTCCAAGACCTACTCCATCACCGGATGGCGCCTGGGCTATGTCATCGCGACGTCCGAGGTGACCGACCGCGTCAAGAAGGTGCACGACTTCCTCACCGTAGGCGCCGCCGCTCCCCTCATGGAGGCCGCGGTCGCGGGCCTGCGTCTGCCGCGGTCCTACTACGATGACCTGGCCGCGCTCTACGCCCACAAGCGCTCCCTGTTCTGCGACGGGCTCGATCGGCTGGGAATCGCCCACGTCAAGCCGCAGGGCGCCTACTACGTCATGTGCGACATCTCCGACTTCGGCTACGACTCAGACGAGGAGTTCTGCGTCGAGCTCTGCCGTCGCGTCGGCGTGGGCGCGGTGCCCGGCAGCTGCTTCTTCAACGCCCCCGAGAACCGCTTCGTGCGCTTCCACTTCGCCAAGTCCGACGAGGTCCTGAACGCAGCGCTCGAGCGCCTCGCCGGCTGGCACGACCTCATGGGACGCGACGCGTAGCGCGTGTCCGTCGCGCCCGCTTCCCGGAGGCCACGTAAGCCCTCGGTAAGGAGCCCGTGCCCATTTGGTGTGCCTGATGAGCGCACTGTCCACTCGGCTATACTCATTCAGGAAGTGCGTTGGGTGGGTTCGGGCGGCGTCATGTCCCGAACCTGGTCAGGGCCGGAAGGCAGCAGCCATAAGGAGCCTCTGGCGGGCGCCCGTTCCCACCGAGCGCACTCATCCATATCGAGACGCGCGGGCATCGCCCGCGAACGCCTGCCAGCTGGCAATCGCCAAGCCAGGCCCGCCGCGGCGCAGGCCGCATCCCACACGGAGGAGACGGACCACCAATGGACTTCATCAACATGATCGTCGAGCTGCTCAAGAACCCGAAGGTCGCCATCGCGGGCTGGATCGCCGCGGGCCCCGTCACGGCCTACGGCCTCATCTTCCTGATCATCTTCATCGAGACGGGCGTCGTGGTCTTCCCGTTCCTGCCCGGCGACTCGCTGCTGTTCGCGGCCGGCTTCTTCGCGGCAGACCAGGCGCTCAACATCTTCGTCCTGCTCGGCGTCGCATGGGCGGCCGCCATCCTGGGCGACCAGTGCAACTTCTTCATCGGTCACTTCTTCGGACAGAAGGTCATCGCCTCCGGCAAGGTCAAGTCCATGACGCCTGAGCGTATCGAGAAGAGCGAGGCGTTCCTCGACAAGTGGGGTGCGCTCGCCATCTTCCTGGGCCGCTTCTTCCCGTTCATCCGCACGTTCGTGCCGTTCCTCGCGGGCATGGGCGGCATGAAGTGGCACCACTTCTTTGCATTCAACGTCCTGGGTGGCATCACCTGGTCGACCCTCTTCGTGCTGCTGGGATACTTCTTCGGCGGGATCCCCGTGGTGCAGGAGCACTTCGAGCTGGTCATCGTCGGCATCGTGGGCGTCTCCATCATCCCGGCCGTGGTCGGCGCCGTGAAGGCGCACCAGAGCGCGAAGAGGTCCGCGGCCGAGTAGCCCGGCCACGCGCCATGTGCCACATGGCCAGCGCCTAGCACCGTTCGAGGTCCCTCCAGCGAGCCCATGATGCGCCTCGGACAGCTGCATGTTGGTATAATCCTCCCATATGTCTGATGTCTCCCGCGCGCGTCCGCGGCGGCGGGGACCGTTTCGAGGATGAGGTCGCATATGGGTCGCTCCACCAAGGGGATCGCCGCGATGGTCGATGCCCGCACGCTCCTCCGTCGCGTCCTCGTCTCGCTCGTGGTCGTGGTCGCGTCCGTCATGGTGCTGACCTGCGTCCCCACTCGCGCCCAGGCGGCCGAGATGACCTTCTCGCAGATGACCGATCGCCTGACGACCCTCGAGGGATATGCCGACTCGTATGTCGCGAGCTCCTCCTCGAACGAGTACACGGCCCAGCAGCTCGTGCCCATGTACGTCCGCTCCGAGCGCTATGACAGTACCCAGTGGACCATCGTGGGCGGTGACCCCTCTGGCTTCATCGCCTACTGTGCGGAGCAGGACGCGGCCAACGGGACGGACGTCCAGGGCCTTCGCACCGCGGGGGACGAGAACGGCAACTTCACGCTGCCGAACGGTGACGTCATCGACATCATCCATCTGTTCGCGGTGATCAACGCCTACACGTTCGCCTCATCGGACACCTCCGCCGACCTCGGCGGCTGGGCGGGGGATGCCTGCCAGATGCTCGCGGAGAACAAGACGGTGACCGGCACGGCCGACGAGGTCTATGCGAAGGTCGCGCTCACGTTCGACACGCTGGGAAACTCCAACACCTTCGGGCGAGCCGATCTCATCGCCGATCTCGACGGATACAACCTGTCGCGCACGAAGGTCTCGAGCCCGTCGACCTCCTACGCGGCCCTCCTCGAGTCCTACTTCACTGCCGACCTCGATGACATCTCGAGGGTCCAGACCTTCGACTCGCTGCGCTTCCCCTCCGCCGTGTCCCGCTCCGGCTTCAGGACGGCCGTCACCAGCGCCTACTCGGAGAACGTCTACATCCAGGGCATCCATATCGGCTCCTTTCTCGAGATAGGAGGTCTCGAGGACTCCTATGGCGTCCGCGGAAGCACGTATGACCTCCAGCGCACGGCATGCCAGAACGTCTTCGCCGATTACCTCGCGTCGTTCATGCCGGTCGTGGACTCCGTGACGGTCGATCCCGCCACGGCGTCCGTGGCGGTGGGCCATGACCAGACGTTCGTCTCCACGGTGTTGGGCGAGAACCGCCCGAGCCAGGACGTCACGTGGACCGTCGAGGGGGCCTCCAGCGCCGACACCACCATCGACGCCGACGGCACGCTCCACGTCGCCGCGGACGAGACCTCGACCACGCTCACGGTCACCGCGACGAGCGTGGTCGACGAGACCGAGTCCGCCTCGGCGACCGTCACCGTGCTTCACCCCGCCGTCAACGGCGTGAGCGTCACGCCCACATCCACGAGCGTCACCACCGGCAGGGACGTCACCCTGACGGCGACGGTCGACGCCATCGACGGAGCCTCGACGGACGTCACGTGGACCGTCGAGGGGGCCTCCAGCGCCGAGACCACCATCGACGCCGACGGCACGCTCCACGTCGCCGCGGACGAGACCTCGACCGCGCTCACGGTCATCGCGACGAGCGTCTTCGACCCGACCGAGTCAGCCTCGGCGACCGTCACCGTGACGCCCGCCCCCAAGGTCATCCAGGTGGTGGAGGCAGTGGAGGACACGATCGGCGGAACGCTCGTCCCGCAGCCCTCCGAGTCCGCCACGCCCGAGACCGGCGACGGGACCTCTCCCGCGGACGTCCTTCTCGTGGCCGGCCTCGCCCTGCTCGCCACCTCGTCCGTCATGCGCCGCGCTCGCACCCATCGCTGATCGGGGCGAGCGGCCCCTCTCATGGAGCGACCGTGAAGAGATGCCTCATGTCGACCGTCCATGGCGTCCGACATGCCGTCTGACCCCGTCGCGCATGGGGCCGTGGATTGAGGCTGAGGGATCTGGAGAGAAGAAGGTCAACGCACGCCCTTCTGACGAACATTCTTTCTGCGGTCGTCAGTAAAAAACCTCGTCGACGTAGGAGCGCCGTTCTCGTTTGGTCGGTCGGAAAACCTTTCCAGTGAGGAGAACCTTCTATCCAAGCTCGGAAGGGCGTGCAATCTGGCGGTGACCAGGTCTGGCCCCATCAGTGGGCATGAACCCTCCAAGGGATGACCTGGTATGAGATGGTCGCGCGGGCCTCCACGGACGCGCGACCATCCTCTTGTGAGGACGGGTCGAGACAGCGCGCGACAGCAGACGAGGACGTGCCCGCGCGCCGTCCGCGCTACTTCTCCAGCAGCGGCAGCATTGCGTTCACCTGGAAGGTGTCGCCCTCGCGACGCATGGACACCGTGCCGTCATAGCGACCCACGATGCTCTCCACCGTGCGCCTGTCGGCGGGGGAGAGGGGGCCGTCCGCCCTGCCGTCATCCGCGCTCAGGTAGCACTCGAGGTGGATGGCCGCCATGCCCGCCCTCTCGCGCACGTCGAGCGCGATCGAGCGCAGGTCGGGGTCGTCCACGTCCCTCGTCGCGGAGACGATCGGGCTGAGCAGCGTGTCGAACAGCAGATAGAGGTCCTCGGGCGAGACGTGCGAGAGCGTGGTGCCGTCGACTAGGCAGGCCAGACTTATGCCGGACCTCTCGCAGATGAGGCTCCTCTCGGTGAGGATCACGTCGAGCGCCTCGTTCGCGGTCCGGATATGCGAGTCGTAGACGTCGAGCTCGCGGGCCACGTCGCCCAACAGCTCGCGGTCGACGCCCGAGTCCGCCGAGGAGAGCAGACGGATCACGTGGTGGCGCATGTCGTGGGCCCTCGCGTCGATCGCAGCGAGGTTCTCCCGCGACGTCTCGTAGCGATGGCGCTGCTCGTCCATGAGGCGTCCGGCGACGTCGACCTCGGTTTCGAGCCGGCGGTTGTAGAGGAACTCGTATTCCATCGCGAGCACGAAGACGCATACGATGCCATGGTCCACGCGCAGCGCGACCAACATGGGGAGTGGGAGCGCATAGGACTCGAGCGTCTTGTTCACCACGTCGAACCCGATCACGGCGAAGAGCACCACCGCCACCATCGCGAGCATGTCCCTGCCCTCGATGCGGGTGAGGCCGTCATGATCGATCCTCTTGACCATGACCTGGTGGCATACGACATAGACGGCCACGGTGACGAGCAGGGACACCACCCACGAGATCACCTCGTCGGCGAGCGGCGTGCCCACGCTCCCCATGACGAGCTCGATCAGGGCGTCCGCGCTGCTCGCGATGTTCTGTACCGTGTAGCCTGCGGTGGCGCAGAACAGCACCGCCCAGAGGGAGGCGTCGCAGAGCACGGCCACCACGGCCGCGCAGACGAACAGGATCGCGGAGAAGAGCACCAGCTGGGTCTGGAGCGAGTAGGCGCCCATGAGGGCGGGCGTGCCGACGCTGCCCACCCAGCTGCCCGCCGCCACGGCGCACACGATGGCGGCCGTGACCAGGCAGGCTCGCAGGGCGAAGTGCGGTCTTCTCGGCAGCTTGTCCGCGAACATCCAGACCGCCACCGCGATCTGGACGATGGTGAACAGGGTGTCCGCGAACAGGGGTCCGCTCAGCTCCCATGCGCCGCCGATCATGCCGACGCCCGCGGGCGCGACCTCGCCCATCACACGCCACCGCCGAGATACTCGGCGATCCTCGCCAGTGCCCGCCTGCGCTCGACGAGGCCGATGGATATCGAGGAGCCGTCCTCCATGTCGAGCTTGGCGCCGGACACGCGCAGGATGCGCGCCATGTTGGCGAGCCGCGTGCCGGAGATGCGCACGAACGGCGCGTCCATGTCACGAAGCTCGGTCTCGATGCGGTCGAGGGCGCCCGTGACCTGAAGCGTGTCCCCTTCCATGAGGTGGAACCTCAGGTCGGAGCCGGAGGCGTGGACGTTCGTGATGTCGGGCACCTCCAGTACGCGCATGCCGTCGGCCGTGGCCACCGAGAGGGTCCTGTGGGCGTTCCGGGCGAGGACGCGCATGGCGTGGTCCATGCAGAGCGAGAAGACGCCGTACGAGGCGGACTTCACGATGAAGCCGAGGGCGTCCACGGAATAGCCCTGCATGGCGTACTGGGCGAGGTTGGTCACGAAGACCAGGGGGGTGTCGCAGTCGTCGGCGCGCAGGCGCTCGGCCGCCGCCAACCCGGTCTCGCCGGGGAGGTTCACGTCCAGGAAGACGAGGTCGGCATCCGCGGCGCGGGCGTCCAGGTCAGACGAGTCCAGAAGCCTGTCCACGGAGAAGGCCGTGTCGTGCTCGGCGGCGTATCGGGAGAGGTGCGACTGGAGGTTCTCGGCCTCGCTGTCCGTGTCCTCCACGATGAGGATGTCGTACATGAGACCTCCCTTCCGGCTGTCCCGCATGCGCCGGCGACGTGTCCAGGTCCATTGATTCTACCGTACCGCCGCAGGGTGCGGACCCGTTCGGGACGCCACCTGAAAGGACGCGCCCCCCGTCAGAGGAGATCCCCATAGGAGCGCCTGCCGTTGAGGAAGTCATGGATGACGATGCGTCCCATGGTCTCGTCTACGGAATAGAAGATGAGGAAACTCCCGACGACGATCTTCCTGAACCCGCGTTCGGCGAGTCTGTCCTCCGCGGACAGGGGGCAGCACTTCGGGAGGCCTGCCACGTCGTCCACCCTGCTCATGATGTCATCGAGGAGCCTGGCCGCAGCGGTGGGGGCGGCGAGGTCATCGGCTATGTAGTCGATGACCCCCGTCAGCTCCTCACGTGCGTTGGGCGTCCAGACGACCTCAAAGGCCATGGCGCTTCCTCAGGGCCTCGACGTCCGCGCGCATGTCGGAGTACTCCCCCGAGGCGTACTGGCGCTCGCTCCTGTCCAGCCGCGAGTGGAGCTCGCTGCGGATGGCCGCGAGCTCCATCGCATCCATCTGATCGGCCTTCACCAGGTAGAACTTGGGATAGCCGTTCTTCGTGACGAGAACGGGCTCCTCGGCCTTGTCGACGAGAGCCGAGACCTTGCCTGTGTCCTTGAGGTCCTTGATGGGAATCGTGGTCATCATGCCCTCCAAGTCGAAGAAGATGGCCTGATCATACCATCATGCATGTGACCGAGCGTCCGTGGGCAGGGGGATGAGCACGTTCAGGTAGAAGCGCTGGTCCTCGGCACCCATGGTCATGGTCCCGCCGTAACGGGCCACGATGTGCTGCATGGTCTTTATCCCGAACCCGTGGGCGGCCTCGTCCTCCTTGGTCGTCCGCGGCCGTCCGTTCTCGAACTCGATCGTGCCCTCGTAGTAGTTCTCGATGTGTATCGACACCATCCCGGCCACCTGGCGCACGAGCAGGCTGATGTTGCGGCGATCCTCGTCGTCGATGTCGGCCACGGCGTCGAACGCGTTCTCCAGGGCGCCACCGAACAGCGAGTAGAGGTCGGTGGGACTCATGAGGTCGAGTGCATGGCCGTCGGCGATGCAGGAGAGCGTGATGTGCTCCTTCTCGCCCAGCAGGCGCTTCTCGGTGAGGATCACGTCGAGGGCGTCGTTGCCGGTCTTCACCGCCGAGTCGTAGATGCTCACCTCGCGGGCGATGTCGTCGAGGAAGGCCTTGTCCACGGTCTGCGAGTCGCCCGAGCCCTCCTCCAGACGGCGGATCTGCTTCCTGATGTCGTGGCACCGGGCGTTGATGGCGTCGATGTTGCCGCGGCTCGCCTCGTACTGCCTCTCGCGGTCGGCCATGAGCCGCGCCATGGTGGCGGCCTCGGTGAGGAGATGACGGTTGTAGAGCATCTCGAACTCCAGCATGAGGGCGTAGACGCAGATGGCGACCTGCGTCACGCGGAACACCACGTTGAAAGGCGTGGGCACGTTGTAGAGACGCACGTACTTGACGGCCATGTCGTAGACGATGTTGATGAGGACCACCCCGAACACCAGACAGAAGCTGCCCTTTGAGGGGTCGATCTCGAGCTGCTTGTTGCCACGCTTGCGCAGCACGAAGTAGAAGGCCACGTAGGTCATCGAGCAGAAGATGACGGTGCGGGCGAGCGCGTTGCCGAGAAGACCGCGGCTCATCCCCGCCGAGCGCAGGCATATGCCGCAGAGCTCACCCAGGCCGCTGCCCAGGTTCTGCAGGGTGTAGCCCACCACCGCGCAGAACGACGCCGCCCACAGCGACGTGCGCGAGCAGAAGAGGACCATGACCACCAGGAACACGACGATGAGGGCGAAGTAGACCGCCATCGCGGCGAACACCTCCATGGTGTCCCCGCGCACGAGGTTGGTGATGGGGTTGGCGAGGTAGACGAACAGCACCGCCAACGATGCCGCCACGCGGGCCACATGGTGCGGCCGGGCCGGCAGCTGGGAGGCGAGCATGAGCGTGGGTGTGGAGAAGAGCGCCACGTTCAGGAGATAGGAGACGAGCGTCGAGAGGGTCATGAGTCCTCCCTCATCTGCTGCTGCCGTAGTAGTCGGTGAGGGCCTCCAGGGTCTCCTTGCGTCTCGTGCGGCTGATGGTGACCTCGTCGCCGTTCGACATGGTCATGGTGGGTCCGTCGACCGAGCGGATGTGGTCGAGGTTCACGAGGTGACTGTTCGAGACCCTCACGAAGCGGCCCTCCTCGAGCTCCTCCTCCAGCTTGGCGAGGCTCCCGCGCAGCTCGAGCGTCCTGTCCTCGAGATGGAACTCGAGGTCGTGGCCATGTACCTCCACGTAGACGAGGGAGGCGTAGGGGATGACGTGTGCCCCCTGCTTCGTGGTGATGCATACGTTGCCCTCGCCCTTGCGGTCGAGGATCCTCAGCGCGCGGTCGAGCCGCATCGAGAACGCGTGGTAGCTCACGGGCTTGAGCAGGAAGTCGAGCGCCCCCACCTCATAGCCGTTGACGGCGTACTGGGCGAGGTTGGTCACGAAGATGACGAGGGTGTCCTCGTCGTAGGCGCGCAGCAGCTGCGCGGCCTCCATGCCGTCGATTCCGGGCAGGCCTATGTCCATGAAGATGAGGTCGTAGGGCTGCTTGGAACCTATGAACTCGAAGGCGGTCTTGAGCCAGGTCACGTCGAACTCGAGACCATGCGCCTCGGCGTAGCGGTCGAGATGCGAGCGGAGGTTCGCGGCCATGTCAGGCTCGTCCTCGATCATGAGAAACCGATACATGTGACCTCCCCGTCTGCTCGTCGGACGTGCGTCGTCCGTCCCCTCTTTCGTGTCGACTATATCCAATCCCCGTGCGTTTTCCGCCCGACTCCGGAGACGGGCGAGGGGAACGGCCGCTTGCGGAAGTCCGGGTGCGAGTTGTGACGCTTCGAGTACAGTCTGCGTTCTCGTTCCTGTACGGAGCCTGCATGCGTGGAAGATTCGAATCGAAGGAGCCTGCCGAGGTGGCGGGCGTGACGGAAGGTGGACATATGAACAAGGGACTAGTGGTTGCGGGGGCGCTGGCGTGCGTGCTGGCGATGCCCCTCGCGGGATGCGGGTCGTCATCGGGCTCGAGCGCGTCGACGTCCACGTCGGCGGCCTCGACCTCAGCCGCAACGAGCTCGTTCGATGCGGTGAGCTTCTATCAGGGCCAGTGGCGCGGGTCGGTCGAGATCACCGGCCAGACCGTCTACGGCACGGCCGGCGGCAACGAGCAGATGCTCGACGTCAACCTCGAGGCGGACGGCACCTGCACGGTGAAGCCCCTCGCGGCCCACGCCGACCTTCTCGATGACTCGGGCACCTGGGAGGGGACCGCGGATGAGGTGACGCTGCACCTCACGAAGGGTGACGTCACCCTCAAGGTGGTGGACAAGGCCACGCTCACCGGCACGGCCTCCGACTTCGGCATCACCGACTTCGACACCATCAACTTCGACTTCTACGGCTAGGAAGACGCGCCCGACACGGGTGCGGACCAGGGGGCGGGCGCAAAGCCCGGCACGTGCATGGACGGCACCACCACACGCATGCAGACCTTAAGGAGAGAAGATGTCACACAACGTTTCGCGCAGGGGGTTCGTGGCCGGCTCGGCCGCCGTCGCGGGCCTTGCGCTCATGGGCACCGCCGCCTGCGGCACCGGCAGCGGCAGCACCTCTACCACCGGCGCCCCTGACAAGTCCAAGTACCCCATCGACCCCGATGGCTCCGACGTCAAGGCGAAGTGGACCTCCGAGGAGGTCCGCGACGGCTGGACGAAGGTCACCAACCCCGATGACGGTGCCGAGCTGGGTGTCATGGACACCGCCAAGATCATCCAGGTCGACGGGCTCGCGTTCAAGGACATGAACGGCGACGGCAAGCTCGAGCTCTTCGAGGACTGGCGTCAGAGCTCCGCCGACCGCGCCGCGGCACTGGCCGAGTCCCTCTCGGCCGATGACCTCTTCCCGCTGCTCTGGGCGGGAGGCACGCAGTCCAGCACCACCTCGACCGACACCTCGGCGACCGAATACGTCGATGCCGGATCCCGCGCCGGCGTCTCTCGCCTGGCCTCCTCCCTCGACTCCTATGCCACCGACGTTCAGTGGATCAACGGTATCCAGGAGATCTGCGAGAAGAGCGCTCTCGGCATCCCATACCTCAACTACTCCGATCCCTACGTCCTCTTCGACGTGCCTACGAGCAACGGACTGGCCGCCTGCATGGACAAGGACATCTGGCGCAAGGCCGGCATGTGGCAGGCTCGTGCCTGGCGTGCCACCGGCGTGCGCTGCGAGCTCGGCCCCCAGGTCGACGTCTACTCCAACCCCATCGGCACCCGTCTCTCGGGCTCCGTCTCCGAGGACCCGGCCGTGAACCGCGATTTCGCCAAGGCCTTCGGCGGTGGCATGCAGTCCACCTGGGGCGATGACGATGCCACGGACGACAAGGGCTGGGGCTCCGATTCCGTCGGGGTCATGCTCAAGCACTTCGTGGGCGAGGGAAGCAACGAGGGCGGCCGAGACGATCACTCGGATTCCGGCAAGTGGAACGTCTTCCCTGGCAACAACTTCAACGCACACCTCGTCCCGTTCCTCGACGGTGGCATGAACCTCGATTCCTCCACCAAGGAGGTCGCGTCCATGATGCCCTGCTACGGCATCGCCTATGACCCCAACGAGGACGACCTGGGCGAGCACGTGGGTAGCGCATACAGCAAGCACAACATGTCCATCCTGAGGAACGCCGGATGGGACGGCATGCTCTGCACCGACTGGATGATTCTCACGGCCATAGCCCATGGCGTGACGAACCTCACCGAGACAGAGCGGTATGCCAAGCTCATGGAGAACGGCATCTCCCAGCATGGCGGCAGCTTCGATCCCGATGTCGCGAAGGATGCATATACCCAGATCTCGAGTGATCTTGGTGAGGATGAGGCGCTCAAGCTCTATCAGGAGAACGCGCGTCGCATCTTCAAGCTGATGGCCGACGTCGAGCTCTTCGAGAACCCCTACTCGGATCGTACGGTCGCCAAGGAGGTCCTCGAGAGCGAGAAGGCCGCCGCGTTCGGTCTGGATGCCTCCGAGAAGTGCGTCATCATGCTCAAGAACGACGGGACCATCGCCAAGGGCGCCCTGGCTGACAAGCCCAAGGTCTATATCCCGCAGAAGTACACGGCAGCCTCCAAGTCGACATTCGGATCGACTCCCGCCTCCATCGCGCTCTCCTTTGGCGACGAGATCTCCAAGGACTACTTCGACGTGGTCACCGACACCGTGGCCGATCCCACGGGAGCACCCGCCGACGGTGAGACCGACCCCACCGCGCAGGACACCGACATCACCAGGCTCACGGCCGCCGACCTCGCCGACGTCAAGTATGCCGTCGTCGGGATCAACAACCCGGCCGACGCCTATCAGGGAGTCGAGGGCGGCCCGACCTTCGCGACCGCCATCATGGGCATGCCGGCGGATCCCGGCCCCTATTGGAAGCCCATCTCGCTCCAGTACCGCCCCTTCACGGCCGACGGCGACTACGTACGTCGTCAGTCGCTGAATCCCGTGGACGAGAACGGCGTCCTCGAGAACCGCTCGGTCTTCGGTGCGTCGACCTATGCCACCAACGAGTCCGACCTCGACCTGGTCATCAACACCAAGGCGCTCCTGCCGGCCGACGCCAAGCTCATCGTGGTCATCGATGCCGACAGGCCCATGTGCTTCGGCGAGCTCGAGCAGTACGCGGACGTCATCCTCATGGGCTTCAACACGCTCACGGAGGAGGCCTTCGCCCACATCATCACCGGCGACGTGGAGCCCTCCGGCCTGCTGCCCTTCCAGATGCCCAAGGACATGGAGACCGTCTTCACCCAGGACGAGGACGTGCCCCGCGACATGGAGTGCTACACGGACTCCGCGGGCAACGTCTACGACTTCTGCTTCGGCCTGAACTGGTCCGGCGTCATCTCCGACGACCGCACCAAGACCTACAAGGTCGACCCGCTCACCAAGCCCGAGGCCACGGTCAAGGCCGACGCATAGCCTGACCAAGACCGCCTTCCCCTGGGAGGGCATCCGAACGAGAGGCGGTCCCGCGATCCTGTCCGCGGGGCCGCCTCGTGCTTGGGGCGAGTCCGTGCCGCCGGCGACCTCCCGCTCGTCGCGGGCCCGCGCAAGGCACGACGCGTGCACGACCAGTTGCGTCCGATTCGCCGGAAACGACCTGCGAGGGCGCACAGTCATTCTCGACAGGCATGTCATCACAGAGAGGCTCCGGAGACGGGGCCACCGGAACAAGGGAAGGATGGAGATGGCAAAGAAGCCCAAGCCCAAGAAGGCGCCCACGAAGAGGGGCTCCGTCGCGATGGGCATCGTGGCCGGCGTGTGCGTGGTGCTGGCCGTGGTGCTCAACGTGGGCACATCCATGATGAGCTCGCTGCTCGACCACTATCTGGGAGGTCGTCCCTACACCGTCGAGACGGTGGAGGGCTCCGACTCCTGGGACACCGAGTACTACACGTCCGACTATCGAGGCCGCACCCAGGCGACCTCCGACGCCAAGGACCTCACGGCCGAGGTCGAGGGCGAAGGCATCGTCATGCTCAAGAACGACGGCGACGCCCTTCCCATCGACTCCGGCACCACCGTGAGCCTGCTCGGTCGCTACGCGGCCGATCCCATCTACGGAGGCGCCGGCTCGGGCACCGTCGACCCTGACGACTGCACGGACCTGTACGCGGGTCTCACCGAGGCCGGCCTCACCGTGAACGACACGGCGTACGACTGGATCAAGCAGAACTACTCCAACTACGCCAAGGCCGACATCACCATGGATGACCCGTCCACGGCCAGCTACTACATCGGCGAGATCCCCTGGTCCGACTACAGCTCCGAGGCCCAGGACTCCATCAAGGGGACCACGGCCGTCGTGGTGATCGGGCGCGGCGGCGGCGAGGGTGGCGACCTGTCCACCAACCTGCTCGACGACCTCGACTCCGGCGTGTCCACCAACTTCACGGCGAACTCCGAGACGGCCAACTACGTCGAGGGCCAGCATGAGCTGGAGCTCACCGTGGAGGAGAAGAGCCTCATCGCGGCCGCCAAGAGGAGCTGCTCCAAGGTCGTCGTGCTGGTGAACGCCTCCACTACCATGGAGCTCGGTCCCCTCATGGAGAAGGGCGGCGACTACGAGGTCGACGCCATCCTCGAGATCGGCTCGCTGGGTGCCTCGGGCGCCAAGGCCGTGGGCAACGTCCTCACGGGCGCGACCAATCCCTCCGGCAGGACCACCGACATCTGGGCCGCCGACTTCACGGCCGACCCCACGTTCGGCAACTTCGGCGGCAACCAGTACACCGACGTCTCCGGCTACTACACCACCAACTACAACTCCACCAAGTCCGACGGCACCGCCTACTTCGTCGAGTACGAGGAGGGCATCTACTACGGCTACCGCTACTACGAGACGGCCGCCGTCGAGGCGGCTGCCGGGAACTACGCCGGCTTCGACTACGACTCGTCCGTGGTGTTCCCGTTCGGCTACGGCCTGTCCTACACCGACTTCACGCAGACGCTCGATGACGTGACCCAGGACGGAACGACCGTCACGGCCAAGGTGACCGTCACCAACACGGGCTCGGTCGCCGGCAAGAGCGTCGCCGAGATCTACTACACCGCCCCCTACACGTCCGGTGGGGTGGAGAAGAGCGCCGTGGTGCTGGGCGCGTTCGACAAGACCAAGCTCCTCGAGGCCGGCGAGTCACAGACGCTCACGCTCACCTATGACGTGCGTGACATGGCCTCGTGGGACAGCTCCGCCAAGAACGGAGGCGGCGCCTACGTGCTGGACGCCGGCGACTACGTGGTGAGCCTTCGCAGCGACTCCCACACCGTCATCGATTCCAGGACGCTCACGCTCGACGCCAAGACCTATGACACCGACTCGTCCACGGGCAACTCCGTCTCCAACGAGTTCTCCGACCTGACCACCTACATGGACGACAACTGCGAGAACCTCTCCCGCGCGGACTTCTCCGGAACCTGGCCCAAGGCCGCGGCCGACAAGACCGCCGAGTCCGTGGGAATCTCGTTCGCCGAGTACGACGTGGCCGCCAACGAGGACTCCTCCGCCACCATGCCCACCACGGGTGCCAGCAACGGCCTCTCGCTCATCGACCTGCGTGGCGCGGACTACGACGACGAGGCGTGGGACAGCCTGCTCGACGAGCTGTCCGTCTCGGACATGACCAGCGTCCTCAACGACGGCGCCTACAACACGGCCGAGCTCGCCTCGATCAGCAAGCCCGCAACCTCCGACCCCGATGGCCCCGCCGGCTTCACGTCGCTCACCGGCCCCACGGGCAACTGCTCCTACTGCTCCGAGTACGTCATGGCGCAGACCTGGAACACCGACCTCATGAACCAGGTGGGCGAGATGGTGGGTCAGGAGGCGCTCGCCTCCGGCTACTCCGGCTGGTACGCCCCCGCGGCCAACACCCACAGGAGCCCGTTCGGCGGCCGCAACTTCGAGTACTACTCCGAGGACCCTCTCCTCTCGGGCAAGATGTGCTCCGCGGTGGTCTCGGGTGCCGCCTCCAACGGCTGCTATGCCTACGTGAAGCACTTCGCCATGAACGACCAGGAGTCCTACCGCGTGCAGCACATCTGCGTCTGGGCCAACGAGCAGACCGCGCGCGAGATCTACCTCAAGCCGTTCGAGATCACGGTGAAGGAGTCCACGTACGAGGAGAAGTACATCTCCGATGACAACGGCACCGTCTCCACCAAGACCATGCCGGCCTGCTCCGCGATCATGAGCTCGTTCAACTACATCGGCGCCACCTGGGCCGGCGGTCGCGAGAGCCTCATGACCGACGTGCTGAGGAACGAGTGGGGCTTCACCGGCATGGCCATCACGGACTTCAACCTCTACGGCTACATGAACAAGAACCAGGCCGTGGCCGCCGGCACCGACCTCCAGCTCACCTACTCGGCCATGACTGGCAACTACCAGGCCACCGATTCGGCCACCGTGGTCTCCCAGATGCGCGAGTCGATGCACCGCCTGCTCTACACCGTGGTCAACTCCAACGCGATGAACGGCATGTCGCCCGGCTCCACGGTCAAGTATGGCGTCGCCAACTGGCAGTGGGCGGTCTACGGCGTGACCGCCGTGCTCGCGGCCATCGCGGCCCTCATGGTGTTCGGCGTGTTCAAGCGCAGGAAGCGTCGCCTGGCCATGACCACCGGCGCCGTCGGCGGGACGGATCCCACCGACCCCACCGACCCCGCGCCCGCAGCGCCACTCGACCCGACCCCCGACGCATCGGCGGACGCCCCGCATGATGCCGCGGACCCGCACGACGAGACCTGATGAGCCGCCGGGGCGGGGAGCTCCCTCGCCCCGGCACGCCTCATAGGTGAGCCCGCCGTCCTCCTTCCACGGCGAGCCCATCGCTCCTGACGACCCCGCGTCCCCTGTCCGCGGGGTCGTCCCATGTTCATCGGCCGTGCGGCGTCACTAACCGTTCGATTCTGGTCCCGCGGCGTCACTAACCGTTCGATTCTGGACCCGTGGTCGTCGAAATCGCGTCGAGTGTACGAATAAACGGGTGGTTTGCGAGCGGCTCCCTCGGACCCGATGCGTCTACCTGCGGCTCCGCGAAATGACATAAGCGTTCGAACCGAAAAATCGTACATTCGACGCGATTTCGAGCGGGAATCGTCCATCGTGGGCGATTCCCGCAGGCTGCCGCGGTCGTCGGCCATCGTCGCGTCTGCTGCGCCCGTCACGGCCATCGCGGCCTTTCCGCCGGCCTCCGCCCGTCCCGCTCGCCCGCCGCCCCTACCAAAGGTGACCCGTGCGCGACAAGTTACGTCAAACCCCGCACAGGCCCTCGATCAGTGCTTACATTCATCATCGGAAGGCATCCGTCCCACGTGCGACGCCGAGAAGGGCCAACGATGAAGCATCAAGACCTCATAGCCAGCCTCACCCTGGAGGAGAAGTGCGCGCTTCTCTCCGGCGGGTCCGCGTTCCGCACGCGTGGCATGGAGGCCCACGGAATCCCCGAGATGCAGTTCTCCGACGGCCCCCACGGCCTCAGGCTGCAGGGCGCCGATGCCAACCACCTCGGGCTCGGCTCCAGCATGCCGGCCACGTGCTTCCCCACGGCCACCACGGTCGCCAACAGCTGGGATCCCTCGCTGGGCGAGCGGCTGGGCGAGTGCCTGGGTGAGGAGTGCCTGGCCGAGAAGGTCGACGTCATCCTCGGCCCCGGCCTCTGCATCAAGCGCAGCCCCCTGTGCGGCCGCGACTTCGAGTACTTCTCGGAGGACCCCTTCCTCGCGGGCAAGATGGCCGCCAGCTACGTCCGCGGCATCCAGGGGACGGGCGTCTCCGCGTGCCCCAAGCACTTCGCGGTGAACAGCCAGGAGACGCGGCGCCAGGCGTCCGACTCCGTGCTCGACGAACGCACCCTCCGCGAGATCTACCTCTCCGCGTTCGAGACCGTCGTGCGCGAGAGCCATCCCATGTGCCTCATGAGCAGCTACAACCGTGTGAACGGGACCTTCGCCAACGAGAATCCCTATCTGCTCAAGCAGATCCTCCGCGACGAGTGGGGCTTCGACGGCGCCGTCGTGACCGACTGGGGCGGCTCGAACGACCACGCCGCGGGCGTCAGCGCCGGCTCGACCTTCGAGATGCCCGACCCCGGCCTCAGTTCCGTGCGCGACCTCATGGCCGCCGTGTCCTCGGGAGAGGTCTCCGTCTCCGACCTCGACGCGCGCGTGGACGAGGCCATCGAGCTCATCCTCACCACGACGGCCGCAACCTCGGCCGCCTCTGACGAGTTCGACATGGACGCCCACCATCAGGTTGCTCGCGAGATCGCCGCCCAGTCCATCGTCCTGCTCAAGAACGACGCACCCACCCCCGGTGCCGGTCCCCTCCTACCGCTGGCCGCCGGCACCAAGGTGGCCCTCGTGGGCGACTTCGCCGCGACGCCGCGCTATCAGGGCGCGGGATCCTCCCTCGTGAACTGCACCAAGCTGGACTCCCTCCTCGACCTCATGCCCGACTCGGGTCTCACCTTCGTGGGATACGAGAAGGGCTTCGAGCGCCACGGTGGCGAGGGTGAGGCGCTGGCCTCGGCCGCGGTCGACCTGTCGAGGAAGGCCGACGTCGTCGTGGTCTGCCTCGGTCTCGACGAACAGGCCGAGTCCGAGGGTGCCGACCGCACCACCATGCGGCTCAACGACAACCAGGTCGCCCTCCTCCACCGCGTGGCCGAGGCGAACCCCAACGTGGTCGTGCTCCTCTCCGGCGGCTCCGCGGTGGAGTCGGGCTGGGTCGTGGACGCGGCCTCCGTGCTCTACCTCGCGCTGGGCGGACAGGCCGGTGCCGACGCCGCGCTCGACGTCCTGCTCGGCAGGCAGAACCCCTCGGGCAGGCTCAACGAGACCTGGCCCGTCTCCCTCACCGACACGCCCACGGCCGCGACCTTCCCCGCGGAGGGCGCTGCAGCCGAGTACCGCGAGGGCATCTACGTGGGCTATCGCTACTACCGGACGGCGGGCGTCCCCGTGGCATATCCCTTCGGCTTCGGCCTGTCATACACCACCTTCTCCTACTCCGACCTCGAGGTGACGCCCACCTCGGCCTCGTTCGTCGTGACCAACGACGGTCCCGTCGCGGGATCGGAGGTGTGCCAGCTCTACGTGTCCAAGCCCGTCCACGACGTGTTCCGCGCCGACGAGGAGCTCAAGGGCTTCGCCAAGGTGACCATCGCGGCCGGCGGTCAGGCGCGCGTCACCATCCCGTTGGACGAGAGGTCCTTCTCCTACTTCGACGTGGGGACCGGGCGTTGGGAGATCGAGGCCGGGACCTACGAGGTCCGCATCGGGTCCTCGAGCGCCGACATCCGCCTCGTCGGGACGGTCGAGCAGGCCGGCACCGGTGCTGCGGACCCGTATGCCGGCAAGGACCTCGCCGCCTATGACACGGCCGACGTCACAGCCGTGGCGGATGCCCAGTTCGAGGCCCTTCTCGGCCACGCCCTGCCTGAGGGCAAGGTCGCGCTGGACCGCAACATCTGCTTCTGCGACCTCATCCATGGCCGCAGCCCCATCTTCTGGCTCGTGTGGCTCGTCCTCTTCCTCATCAAGCGGGCGAGCGAGCGCTCCGGAAGGCCCAACCTGAACGTCCTGTTCATCTGGAACATGCCCCTGCGCGCGCTGGCCAAGAACGCCGGGGTCGTCTTCTCGATGGGAGCCGTCGACGGCCTCGTCATGGAGATCAAGGGGTTCTGGGTCGTGGGCCTCGTCCGCTGCATCGCGGGCATCGTGGCTAACCTCGTGAAGAACGCCACGCAGGGCTCCCGCCTTGCGTCGACCGAGAAGGCATCAGACTAGCGCCGGGACGTCCCGCCGCGTGAAAGGAAGGCCCCCATGGCATTCAAGGACTGGACCGAGAAGCACGAGAGCCTCTGGCAGTTCATCCTGTTCAACATCCTCTCGAACATCTCCACCATCACGCGCTTCGTGTGCACCTGGATCGGCACGGCCGTCTTCGTCAACATGCTCGCGATGACGCAGCCGTTCAGCTTCCTCATCTTCAACTACACCTCCACGGGCTCCAACGGCCTGGGCGGCTTCCTCACCTTCCTCGTGGCCGAGGTCCTGGCCCAGATCGTGAACTTCTTCGTGCAGATGAAGTGGGTGTTCAAGTCCGACGCGGCCTTCTCCGAGGCGGCTCCCAAGTACGCGGTCCTCGCCGTGGTGATCGTCGTGGTGAACCTCGTGCTGCCCGGCTACGTCACCGCCTGGTGCATCGACCTCGGCATGGCCTCCGAGCTCGCCGCCACCGTGGCGTCCGTCGTGAACACGCTGCTCGCCGTCATCGTCAGCTTCCCCGTGCTCAAGTTCTGGATCACGCCGGACGAGGACAAGTCCGATTCGGCCGAGAAGACCGCCGCGACCGAGAAGGCCGCTGCCTCCACCGAGAAGGACGACGCGAAGTAGGCCCGTCCCTCCCGCCGCCCATGGCCGAGACTTCCCAGCGGGTCACCTGAAGGCTACCTTCTAAGCAAAGGCCCGCCCGAAGGCAGGGTCCGACCGGCGGGTCCGACGAGGGCCGGCCTCGGGGGAGCGAAGCGTCCCTCGCACGGGAAGGGGAGCGCATGGCAGACGACAAGGACCCCACGGAGGGCAAGGCCGCGAAGGGCCATGGACCCGGGGGCTCCGGTGCCGACAAGCCCAGGAAGCCACACATCGTCCGCCACTCCGTCCTGCTGGCCGTCTCCGGAGTGTTCCTGGTCACGTCGGGCGTGGCCACCTATCTCGCGTTCGGTCCCCTGTCCGGCCTCGTCGACGCGTTCACGACGGGCATGGAGGTCACGTACTCCGACGGCGCCTCCGCCGTCACCACCGACGAGTGCGAGGACGTGGCGGCCCAGGTGGAGGCGGAGAGCATCGTCCTGCTCCGGAACGAGGGCTCGACCCTGCCGCTCTCCAAGGATGACACCAAGGTGAACGTGTTCGGGTGGGCGTCGACCGACTGGCTGGGCGGCGGCTCCGGTTCCGGCGGGGTCAAGAGCGTCGACACCGACCTCATCAAGTCGTTGAACGACTACGGCATCGAGACGAACACCGAGCTCACAGGCATGTACGAGAAGTTCGCCGGGGGCCGTGCGTACACCAGCTCCCTCAATTCCTACCCGGCGCAGTCGAGTCGTCTCTACGAGCCGTCCATCACCGATGAGAGCTGCTACTCGTCCCGGATCCTCTCCGATGCGAAGGACTTCTCCGACACCGCCGTCGTCGTGATTGCACGCCAGACCGGCGAGAGCAACGACATGCCCAAAACCCAGTACAAGATGACCAAGGCCGCAGGGTCCGACGCCGACGTCGTGGAGGACGTGACCCGCACCTCCCTGGAGCTCTCCACCGAGGAGGAGGCCCTGCTCACCTACGTGGGGGCGAACTACGACAAGGTCGTGGTCGTCCTCAACACGGGCAACACCATGGCGGTGGGACAGGTGGAGACCATCCCCGGCATCGACGCCGTGGTGGACGTCGGCCTCACCGGGCAGGACGCGGCCTCGGCCATCCCCGGGGTGCTGTGGGGCGACACGTCACCCTCCGGACGTACCACCGACACCTGGGACTATGACATGTCCACCAATCCCAGCTGGGTCACGTCGGGGGAGGACGGGGTCGGCACGTACACGAACGCCGACGGCCTCTATCCCGCGGACGGGACCTCGAACGGCAACCTCGGTGACGCCTCGGCCACCTACGACCAGGTCTCCTACGTGGACTACTCCGAGGGCATCTACGTGGGATACAAGTGGTACGAGACGGCCGACGCCGAGGGCTACTGGGACACGACCTCCAACGCCCACGGCACCGGCTACGACGCGGTGGTGCAGTACCCGTTCGGCTACGGCCTGTCCTACACCACCTTCGACTGGGAGGTGCTGGACGCGCCGACGTCGCTCGACCCGGACGGCACGCTCTCGTTCACGGTGCGCGTCACCAACGTCGGCGACGTCGCCGGCGCCGACGTGGTCGAGCTCTACTCCACGCCCCCCTACACGAGGGGCGGGATAGAGAGGAGCTCGGTGGAGCTCGCGGGCCACGCCCGCACGCCCACGCTCGACCCGGGCGCCTCCTGCGAGGTCACCATCACGGTGGACCCCTACGACCTGGCCGCCTACGACTGCTACGACGCCGACGGCGACGGCTTCGCCGGCTACGAGCTCGAGGCGGGCGACTACGCCTTCTCCCTGAGGCGCGACGCCCACACCCCCGATGACTCGGCGGGCTCCACGACGACGCTGTCCCTGGCCTCCACCCACCACTACGAGGTCGACCCCACCACGGGCGAGGCCGTCACCAACCGGTTCACCGGCGACGACGCCGCCGACGGCGTGGCCTCCGACGGAGCCGGGCAGGGCGTCACCTACCTGTCCCGGGCCGACTTCGCCGGCACCTTCCCCCAGGCGCCCACCGGCAGGGACATCCCCGACGACGTGGCCGCCCTCAACCGCTACACGGCCGCCGACGCCGACGCGGCGATAGACGAGGGCGACCAGGACGTCACCACGGGAGCCCAGAACGGGCTCGAGGTCGAGAAGGACGGCAAGGTCACGTCGCTCGGCCTGCAGCTGGGCGCCGACTACGACGACCCCGCCTGGGACTCCCTGCTCGACGAGCTCACCACGGACGAGATGGAAGGTCTCTTCACCAGGGCCTATGCCACGACCACGAGCCTGCCGAGCGTGGGCAAGGAGGAGACCCACGAGGCCGACGGCCCCGCCCAGATAGGCAGCTTCTCCTCGGCGGGCACCGGCACGGGCTTCCCGTCCCCCTCGACCCTGGCCAAGAGCTGGGACGTCGACCTCGCCCGCAAGGTGGGCCGCACCATCGGTAGCCAGGCCCTCTCGCTGGGATACTCCGGCTGGTACGCTCCCACGGCGAACCTCCATCGCTCCCCGCTCGACGGTCGCAGCTTCGAGTACTACTCGGAGGACAGCCTCCTCACGGGGGAGATGTGCGGCAGCGTCGTGGCCGGCAGCGCCGACTCGGGCGTCTACTGCTACATCAAGCACTTCATAAACGATGACGGTGAGGCCGGGATCTACCGGGATGGCATCTACACCTGGGAGACCGAGCAGGCCCTGCGCGAGACCTACCTCGAGCCCTTCCGCATCGCCGTCGAGAGGTACGGCGCCACGGGCATCATGAGCAGCTACAACCGCATCGGTGCCGTCTGGGCGGGGGGCTCCGAGGCCCTGATCACGGACGTGCTCCGCGGCGAATGGGGATTCGACGGGGCCGTCATCACCGACTTCAGCGACCACCCCGAGTACATGAACGGAGACCAGTCCCTCAGGGCCGGCGGCAGCCTCTGGATGACGATGACCGGCGGCCTCACGTGCGAGACGGGCTCCAACACCTACAAGCAGCATCTCCGTGAGGCGACGCACCAGGTCCTCTACATGTACCTCAACGCCCGCGTCACCAACCAGAGCTTCGTCTCGTCGAGTGTCGACAATGCCAGATGGGAGCGGCCGACCATAGCAAAGGGCACGAGTTGGGCCCGCATCGCGATCGTCGGGCTCGACGTCACGTTCGCCCTCCTCAGCGCGACCTGGATACGCTCGATCGCCCGCGACCGGCGCCTCAGGAGGGGAGAGGGAGCATCACGTCGAGGGTGACGGCATCGCCGCGGGTGTTGGTCACCAGCGTGCCGTGGTAGCGCTCGGCGACCAGGAGCATGGACCGCATACCGTATCCACGTCCCGAAGCCTCGCCCTCGTGGCCCTTCCCCCCGTCCGAGTAGCACTCGACGTGGATGACCACCATCCCGCGGTTCCGCCTCACGTCGAGGCCGATGCTGCGGCGGCTCTCGTCCTCGATCCCCGCCACGGTGGCCATGGCGCCGTCGAGCGCGTCGCCGAACAGCGCGTAGATGTCGGCAGGGTCCATGAACGAGAGCGCCGCGCCGTCCGCCATGCAGGTGAACGTGATCCCCTCGCGCTCGCACAGCAGGCGCCGCTCGGTGAGGATCACGTCCAGCGCCTCGTTTCCCGTCCGCATCGTGGAATCGTAGATGGTGATGTCGTTCTCGAGCCTGTCGAGCGCCTCGTCGTCCACGCCGCCCTCGCGCATCCCGCGCACCTGCTGCCTGAGGTCGTGGCACCTCGCGTCGATCGCGGCGATGCTGCGCTGGCTCGCCTCGTAGTGCCTGCGGCCGTCGGCGATGGTCCTCTCGGCCGCGGCGACGTCGAGGGCGAGGCGCTTGCTGTAGAGCATCTCGTATTCCATGATCAGCAGGAACGCGCACACCGCACCGTGTATGAGCCTGAGGATGACGACGACCGGCGTGGGCACCCCGTAGCCGGGCAGGGACTTGTTGACGAGGTCGAACACGATCACCAGCAGGATGACCGCGAGCATCATGAGGAGCATCCCATGGTCCTCGACCTCGACGAGGCCCCTCTCCTCGATCTGTCGGACGAACGTGAGGTAGACGATGCCGAAGATGAGGATCGTGGAGACGACCATGCCGATGGTCGAGGGGAGCGGCGCGTCCGGGTCGGCGCCTCCGCCGGCGAGGACCAGCCGTATGAGGCCGTCACAGCCGCTCGCGAGGTTCTGCACGGTGTAGCCTGCCGTGCAGCAGAACAGGGCGGTCCACATGGGGGTGTCGAAGCAGAACATCACGCAGCACGCGATCACCACCAGCACGCCCGTGAACGTGAGGAACTGGGAGGCGATGGCGTGCTCGCCCATGAGCGATGGCACGGCCGAGAACCCCACCCACGTGGCCGCCACGGTGCCGATCGCGAATCCGGCGAACACGATGGACGCACGCAGGTGGAAGTGGTCGCGTCTCGGCTGTCTGCGGACGAACATCCAGACGGCGAACAGCAGCTGGACTATGGTGAACAGCGACATCGCCACCTGGGTCCAGGTCATCAGATGCTGCCTCCCAGGAAGGCCGCGATCCTCTCGAGGCCGGGCTTGCGCCTCGACCTGCTGAAGTAGAGGGTGTCGCCTGTGTCCATGTCCAAGGCGTTGCCGGCCACCGACCTCACGTGGGCCATGTTCGCGAGGCAACCGCTCGAGACGCGGACGAACGGCTCGTCCGCGAGGTCCTCCTCGACCTGACGCAGACTGGTGCGGGTCCTGAGGGGCTCGCCGTCGGCCTCGTGGTAGATGACGTCATGTCCCGAGGTCTCGACGTAGGCGAGGTCCCTCACGGCGATCACGCGCATGCCGTCGCGCGTGGGCACGACGACGCTCCTGCCTGAGTTGCGACGCATGGCGCGCATGGCCTTGTCCATGCGAAGCGACAGGTCGTAGTAGGTCACGGGCTTCACGATGAAGTCCAGGGCGTCCACCTCGTAGCCGCGGACGGCGTACTGGACGAGGTTCGTCACGAAGATGATGGGCGTCACCTGGTCGTAGGTGCGGATGAGCGTGGCGGCCTCGAGGCCGGAGATGCCCGGCAGGTCTATGTCGAGGAAGATGAGGTCGCTCTTCTGGCTATCCTGCGCGAGGGTGACGGCGCTGGTCAGGCGGCTGCACGAGAACTCCTCGCCGTTCTTCTCGGCATAGCGCATGAGACTGCCCTCGAGGGCCGACGCCGCCTCGTCATCGTCCTCGACGATGAGGATCCTGTACATGGCATGCCCCCCTCGCGTCCGCGCCAGTCGGCCGGGGAGTCCCGCCGGCTCACGTACATGGTACCCGCGCATGCCATGGTTCGCTCGGCGTCGCCCGTCGGCGCACCGTTCGGCCCGCCCCTCCCGGCATCACGACCGAACCCGCCACACCCGTTACCGATTCTGACAGGGGCCTATGAGCTTGAAGTCAGTCTGAGTATCTTCAAGCTGCCAGGAAGACCGCCCCGTCGGACAGGTATGGCAAGGCAGGGACCACGGGGTCACACAGAGGAAAGGGAGGGAACATGCTGGGAATCAACATGAGCGATGTGATGAGCGTGCTGGGCAACTGCGCCCCGTATCTCATCTTCTTCGCGGTCGTGCTCGTGGCCTCGATCGTCGTCTCCATCGCGGTCCGCAAGCAACCGAAGCCCAGGAAGAGGCTCATACGCAAGGGTGCCGGCATCGCGACGATCGCCGCGCTCGTCATCGCGGTGAACCTCATCTGCTGGGGTCCGATGTCGAGCATCATCACGCTGGCGACCGGCACGGGCGCCTCGGTGAGCGACGAGACCACGCAGGAGGCCGAGCAGCTCGCCGTCGACATCTCCGACGAGGGCATCGTCATGCTCAAGAACACCGACGACACGCTCCCGCTCCAGACGAGCGGCCAGAAGCTCAACGTGTTCGGCTGGGCATCGACCAACCCCATCTACGGCGGCACCGGTTCCGGCTCGCTGAACGACGACTATCCCACCACGACCCTGCTCCAGGGCCTGAATGACGCGGGAATCGAGACTAACACCGAGCTCTCCGACTTCTATACCAACTACTGCGCCGAGCGTCCCACCTCGACCACCATGCTCGCGACCGACTGGAGCCTCCCCGAGCCTCCGGCGACCACCTACTCCGATGACCTCATGAGCGACGCCGAGTCCTTCTCCGACACGGCCCTCATCGTCATCGGCCGTTCCGGCGGCGAGGGCAACGACCTGCCCTCCGACATGTCCACCGTCTCCGGCACGTTCTCGAACTCGTCGAGCTATGACGACTTCCAGCCCGGCCAGAGCTATCTCGAGCTCTCCCAGAGCGAGAAGGACATGATCGACATGGTCTGCTCCAAGTTCGACAACGTCATCGTGCTCTACAACGGCGCGAACACCATGCCCCTCGGCTGGACCGAGGACTACTCGCAGATCAAGAGCGTCCTGTGGTTCGCGGGCGCCGGCCAGACCGGCTTCGAGTCCCTGGGCAGGGTCATGACCGGCGAGGTCAACCCCTCCGGCAAGACCTCCGACACGTTCGTCTACGACCTGGACTCCTCGCCCAGCTCGAACAACTTCGGCGACTTCAAGTACGACAACATGGGCGAGTACGCCACCACGAACATGGGCCAGGAGGTGAGCCCCAGCTTCGTGAACTATGACGAGGGCATCTACGTCGGCTATCGCTACTACGAGACGGCCTCCACCGAGGGCTCGATCGACTACGCCTCCACCGTGCAGTACCCATTCGGTTATGGCCTGTCCTACACGACGTTCTCCCAGACCATGTCCGACCTCCATACGGCGGCGGACGGCACGATCAGCCTTGACGTGACCGTGACCAACACCGGCACCGTCGCCGGCAAGGACGTGGTCGAGGTCTACTACAACCCGCCCTATACCAACGGCGGCATCGAGAAGTCCAGTGCCAACCTCATCTCGTTCGGGAAGACCGACGAGCTCAAGCCCGGCGAGTCCACCACGGTTACCATCTCGTTCAACGAGGAGGACATGGCCTCCTATGACACCTCGGCCGATGGCGGCAACGGTGCCTACGTGCTCGAGAGCGGCGACTACGTCATCTCCATCAACTCCGATGCGCACGACATCATCGACCAGCGCACCTATACGGTCGGTTCCACCATCACCTACAGCGGGGACAACAAGCGCTCCAGTGACGAGACCGCCGCGTCGAACGAGTTCTCCGATGCCGCCGGTGACGTGACGTACCTCTCGCGCGCCGATCACTTCGCCAACTACGATGCCGCCACGGCCGCTCCCACGGACTACTCCATGTCCGACGAGCAGAAGGCCAGCTTCGTCAACACGTCGAACTATGACTCCTCGGTCGACGACGACGGCGAGACCATGCCCACCACGGGTGCCAGCAACGGCGTCCAGCTCTCCGACCTGAGGGGTCTGAGCTACGACGACTCCAAGTGGGACTCCCTGCTCGACCAGCTCACCGTGGACGACATGAACACGATGATCTCCATGAACGGCTACTCCACCGGTGCCGTGAGCTCGGTGGGCAAGGTCCAGACCACCGACTGCGACGGACCCTCCGCCATCAACAACAACTTCACCGGCAAGGGCTCCATCGGCTTCCCGTCCAACACCACCATCGCCTGCACCTGGAACAAGGACCTCGCCAAGGCCTATGGCACCGAGATCGGCACCATGTGCAACGAGATGGGCGTCTCCGGTTGGTACGCGCCGGCCATGAACACCCACAGGAACGCGCTGGGCGGACGTAACTTCGAGTACTACTCCGAGGACCCCACGCTCTCCGGTGTCATGGCCTCCCAGGCCGAGCTGGGCGCATCCGAGAAGGGCGTCTACGGCTACATCAAGCACTTCGCGCTGAACGACCAGGAGACCAACCGCATGAGCATGATCTGCACCTGGTCCAACGAGCAGGCCATCCGTGAGATCTACCTCAAGCCCTTCGAGTACTGCGTCAAGGACGGCAACGCCACCGCGGTCATGAGCTCGTACAGCTACATCGGCACCACCTGGGCCGGCGGCGACTCCAACCTCCTTCAGGACGTGCTTCGCGGCGAGTGGGGCTTCGAGGGCTTCGTCCAGAGCGACTACTACGCCTGCCCGTACTACATGAACGCGGACCAGTCGGTCAGGAACGGTGGTGACTCCTTCCTCGCCACCATCAACATGGGCACCAACACCGTGCAGAACACCGATGCGTCCGGCGTGACGGGACTCAGGAACGCATGTCACAACATCATGTACACGGTGGTCAACAGCTCCGCGTACGCGGACGGAGGGAGCGCATCCATGCCCTTGTGGCAGATCATCGCGATCGTGGTCGACGTCATCGTGGCCGCCCTGCTCGCCCTGTGGCTGGTGCTCGCCATCAGGAAGTACCGCAGGACCAAGACGACGAACCCACCGACGGACGACGTGAAGCAGACACCGTCCGACGAGTAGGGGACCCGGCCTCATGCGTCACACGCCCGTGAGATAGCCTGTCCAGGGAAGCGGTCGAGCCTCGTGCCCGGCCGCTTCCCCTTTCCCCATCCGCGCGCCAAACCGGTCGCCTGGCGGAATGCCCGGTGAAGCCCACGTCGCCCATGGGGTTTGCTACGGTAGAAGTCACTTCGAGGGGAGGGGGAGTGATGACGGCCTGGTTCGGCGGACACGGGAGGGACGGGGGCAGACCGCGCATCCATCGGCGGACCCGTCATATCGTGCGGCTCGTCGTCGCCACGGCCTTCCTCGCCCTCCTCGTCACCACGAACGTGGCCGGTCAGGTGCTGCGCTCCGTGGTCGAGGCGCTGGTCGTCCAGATCAACGTCAACTACCAGGACGGCTCCTCCGCCGTCACCACCGACGAGTGCGAGGACGTGGCCGCGCAGGTGGAGTCGGAGGGCGTCGTCCTCCTCCAGAACGATGGCGTCCTGCCCCTCGACAAGTCCCATACCAACGTGAACGTGTTCGGCTGGGCGTCGACCGACTGGCTGGGCGGCGGCTCCGGATCCGGCGGGGTCAAGACCGTCGACACCGACCTCCTGAAGGCCCTCTCTGACTATGGGATCAAGACGAACACCGAGCTCACGAAGATGTATGACTCGTTCGCGAGCGAGAGGCAGTACAAGGCCGCCCTCTACTGCTATCCCGAGCAGCTTGGCCGCCTCTACGAGCCGTCCATCACCGACACCAACTACTACACGGCCGGCACGCTGGCCCGTGCGAAGTGGTTCTCGGACACCGCCATCGTCGTGATCGGGAGACAGGCGGGGGAGAGCGGGGACGTGCCGAAGTCCCAGTACAAGGCGACGCGCTCCTCCCGGAGCGGGACGAACATCGTGGAGGATGACACCCGCACCTCCCTGGAGCTCTCCACGGAGGAGGAGGCCCTGCTCACCTACGTGGGGGCGAACTTCGACAAGGTCGTGGTCGTCCTCAACACGGGCAACGCCATGTCCGTGGGCGCCCTCGAGACCATCCCCGGCATCGACGCCGTGGTGGACGTCGGCCTCACCGGGCAGGACGCGGCCTCGGCGATCCCCTCCATCCTCTACGGGGACGTCTCGCCGTCGGGGCGTACCACCGACACCTGGGCGTATGACCCCTCCACGAACCCCTCCTATGCGAACACGGGCATGGGTGGGGTGGGCGCCTACACCGATGCCGAGGGGCTCTACCCGGATGACGGCTCGAAGATGGTCAACGTGGGCGACGCCTCGGCCACCTACGACCAGGTCTCCTACGTGGACTACTCCGAGGGCATATACGTGGGATACAAGTGGTACGAGACGGCCGACGCCGAGGGCTACTGGGACACGACCTCCAACGCCCACGGCACCGGCTACGACGCGGTGGTGCAGTACCCGTTCGGCTACGGCCTGTCCTACACCTCCTTCGACTGGGAGGTGCTGGACGCGCCGACGTCGCTCGACCCGGACGGCACGCTCTCGTTCACGGTCCGCGTCACCAACGTCGGCGACGTCGCCGGCGCCGACGTGGTCGAGCTCTACTCCACGCCCCCCTACACGAGGGGCGGCATCGAGAGGAGCTCGGTGGAGCTCGCGGGCCACGCCCGCACGCCCACGCTCGACCCGGGCGCCTCCTGCGAGGTCACCATCACGGTGGACCCCTACGACCTGGCCGCCTACGACTGCTACGACGCCGACGGCGACGGCTTCGCCGGCTACGAGCTCGAGGCGGGCGACTACGCCTTCTCCCTGAGGCGCGACGCCCACACCCCCGATGACTCGGCGGGCTCCACGACGACGCTGTCCCTGGCCTCCACCCACCACTACGAGGTCGACCCCACCACGGGCGAGGCCGTCACCAACCGGTTCACCGGCGACGACGCCGCCGACGGCGTGGCCTCCGACGGAGCCGGGCAGGGCGTCACCTACCTGTCCCGGGCCGACTTCGCCGGCACCTTCCCCCAGGCGCCCACCGGCAGGGACATCCCCGACGACGTGGCCGCCCTCAACCGCTACACGGCCGCCGACGCCGACGCGGCGATAGACCCCGATGACTCCGCTATAACCACGGGTGCGTCGAACGGCGAACAGATCGAGCAGGCGGGCCTCGTCACGTCGCTCGGCCTGCAGCTGGGCGCCGACTACGACGACCCCGCCTGGGACTCCCTTCTCGACGAGCTCTCGATCGATGACATGACCAACCTGTGCTACCTCGCCTACTCCGGAACGTCCGGCCCCGAGAGCATAGGCAAGGAGGAGACCCACGAGGCCGACGGACCCGCCCAGATAGGCAGCTACAACCCCACGGGCGTCGGCACGGGCTTCCCCTCCGTGTGCACGCTCGCCAGCACATGGGACGTCGACCTCGCCAGGAAGGAGGGCCAGACCATAGCGAGCCAGGCTCTCTCGCTGGGCTACGCGGGTTGGTACGCCCCCACCGCCAACCTCCACCGCTCGCCCTTGGGAGGGAGGAACTACGAGTACTACTCGGAGGACAGCCTCCTCACGGGGGAGATGTGCGGCAGCGTCGTGTCAGGCAGCCTCGACATGGGCGTCTACTGCTACGTGAAGCACTTCGTCTGCGATGACTGCGAGTCCGACATCTACCGCGACGGGGTCTACACGTGGGTGACCGAGCAGGCCCTGCGCGAGAACTACCTCGAGCCCTTCCGCATCGCCGTCGAGAGGTATGGCGCCACGGGCATCATGAGCAGCTACAACCGCATCGGTGCCGTCTGGGCGGGGGGCTCCGGGGCCCTGATCACGGACGTGCTCCGAGGCGAGTGGGGCTTCGACGGGGCCGTCACCACGGACTTCACCGACCACCAGTCGTACATGAACGGAGACCAGTCCCTCAGGGCCGGAGGCAGCCTCTGGATGGGCGTGAACGTCAGGTTCACGGGGGAGACGAGCTCGAACACCTACAAGCAGCATCTTCGCAACGCCGCCCACCAGGTCCTCTACATGTACCTCAACGCCCGCGTCGCCAACCAGGCCTTCGTCTCGTCGAGCGCGGACAACGCCAGATGGGCGAGGCCCTCGCTCACGCGCGGCTCCTCCCTGGTGTATGCGGCCACCGCGGTGCTGCTGCTCTGGGCCATCTTCGCGGAGTGGCTTGCCATCCGCGCGGTGATGCGTGACCACAGGATGGGCGACGTCACCCAGGCGGAGGCGTCGGCGGCCGCAGAGGCGGCGGAGCTCGAGACCGAGGTGGAGTGTCTGTCCGACCTCCCTGAGGATGACACCTCCGAGGTCACCGACGGGCTTCCCCCGGGACCTGCGTCGGACGACTGACGGCCGGACCCTCCTGCCGTTCGCCCCCTCCTTCCGCTCGCCGCGCCCATCGACCGTCCACCGCACACCAGCGCTCGTCCGCCGCACATGGCCGTCTTCAGTGACGGTTCAGCTCGCCATGCATATAGAGTTCGATGCTGAATCTATTCATTCCGCACCATGCGTGGGAGACGGTGAGAGCCACATCCCACGCGCGAGCCGAAAGGTCGTGTGGCATGCACGGTATGTTGAGGAAGTTGGCAAGTGCTCTCATGGTGACGGCTGCGATCCTCGTGGCCCTGCCGACGAATGCTCTGGCCTGCACGGGGATCTACGTGGGTTCCGACCTCACGGCGGATGGCTCCACGTTCTACGGCCGCTCCGAGGACTACGGGACCCGCTATCGCAAGGTCTGGGGCGTCGAGGCCGCCACCCAGGACTCGACGAACGTATACGAGAACGCCGCCGAGAAGGACGACCCCTCCGACGACCACTTCTCCCGCCCCTATCCCTCCAAGACCTATCGCTTCACCTACGTCCGTGACTCCGCGAACTACTGGGCCGGCTATCAGCTCGCCTACGCGGAGGCCGGCGTGAACGAGAAGGGCGTCGGCACCACGGCGACGGTCACCACCGACTACAACGACGACGCGGCCGCGGCCGACCCCCTGCTCGAGACCGGTCTCACCGAGTTCAACCTGGGCTCGATCATCCTCGGCGAGTCCGAGTCGGCGCGTCAGGGCGTGGCCAACATCGGCGCAGTCATCGACGAGTACGGCTCCGGCGAGTGCTATCAGTTCTTCATCGGCGACGGCACCGAGACCTGGCTGTTCGCGGCGGTCTCCGGTCACCAGTGGGTCGCCTTCAAGCTCCCCGCCGACCAGGTGTCGGTGAACCCCAACTACAGCTCCCTCAAGGCCCACATCGACCTCGACTCCGCCGACGTGCTCCACTCCGCCGACCTCAAGTCGCTTCCCGAGGAGAAGGGCTTCCTCAAGACCTTCGATGACGGCTCCATGGACGTCTTCGGGACGTATGGCGTCACCGACGAGGGCACGGGCCAGTACACCCGCTACTGGATGGGCACCCGCTACTTCAACGAGGCCTACAGCGACTCCCTCGTGATCGGCGCGGACGACGCGGCCAACCATCAGGTCACGTCCATCGAGAACGCCGACCTCCTCATCAGCTCCCGTTCCGGCCTCACTACCTCCGAGGTCCTGAGCTCGCTCGCGACCCGTGGCACGGGGACGCTCTTCGATGCCGACCTCTATCCCTACCAGCGCTCCAAGGACTCCAGCGGGCACACCTTGGTCCAGGGCGTCTACCCGGTGGGCAACTCCCGCCAGGCCGAGTGCCACTTCTTCCAGGTCCGTCCGAACATGGATGACGACATCACCACGCTGCAGTGGCAGTGCCTCTCCCGCGCGGAGTTCTCCATCTTCCTGCCCAGCTACTCGTCGCTCGTCACCACCGTCGACTCCGACTACTCCGACGGCCCGGTCGACCATGACGACCAGGAGGCCACGGACGTGGACGAGTCCGGTGCGGCCGTCTACGTGTTCGACGACATCGCCGACCTCTGCGATGCCAACCGTGACGCCTGCGCCGCCGGCGTGACCGCGTACTTCTCGGCGATCCAGAACCAGGTCATCGAGCAGCAGGGCACGGTCGACCAGGTCATCAGCACCATCCCGTCCGACCAGCGCACCGTGTTCGCGAACCAGATGAGCCTCGAGGTCTCCAAGCAGGTCCATGCCAAGGCCTCCGCCTGCCTGGACGAGCTGCGCTCCTATGTCGCGGCCGGTGACTTCTCCACGCCGTTCGCCTCCTCCGACCTCGACGCCGACGGCACGCTCGTCTCGCCCGTCACCTATGCCCAGGCCGCCCAGGACTTCGACGCCACGAAGGCCGCCGACGAGCAGGCGACCGAGGCGGACGCCACCGCGACCGCCGAGCAGAACGTCGCCGACGCATGCGCCGAGGCCTCTGACGAGGCTTCCACCGAGGGGTCCGCGGCCTCCGAGGGCCTCTCCACGGGCTCCATCGCGTTCCTCGTCTTCCTCGGGGCCGTCGTGGTCATCGGCATCGCGCTCGGCGTCTCCCGCAACAGGCACGAGGGCTAGGCGCGTCAGGCACCTCATCCCCATGTGTGACCCAGGGGTCGTCACCGACAGGTGGCGGCCCCTCTCGCATGCCGAGCCCCATCGGCGCCCGCTATACTCGAAGGCAACACATCGAAGCGCCCGGAGGCCCCATGGAATCGCTGTACAGGAAGTACCGTCCGCAGACGTTCGCCGACGTCGTGGGCCAGAAGCACGTGGTCGAGACCCTCGAGCGCGCCGTCACCGAGGGCAAGACGAGCCACGCCTACCTCTTCTGCGGTCCCAGGGGCACGGGCAAGACCACCATGGCGCGTCTGCTCGCCAAGGCCCTCCTCTGCGAGGCGGGTCCGAACGCGCTTCCCGACGGCACGTGCGAGCAGTGCCGGCTGATCGCCGCCGGCGAGCATCCGGACGTCTACGAGCTCGACGCCGCGAGCCGCACGGGCGTGGACAACGTCCGCGAGGAGATCATCAACCGCGTGGGGTACGCGCCGGTGCGGGGCCGTTACAAGGTCTACATCATCGACGAGGTCCACATGCTCACCACCGCGGCGTTCAACGCGCTGCTCAAGACCCTCGAGGAGCCACCCTCCCACATCGTGTTCGTCCTCTGCACCACCGACCCGCAGAAGGTCCCCGAGACGATCCTCTCGCGCGTGCAGCGGTTCGACTTCCACTCGATCTCGTCATCCGACATCGAGGGTCGTCTCGCCTACGTCTGCGACCAGGAGGGCTTCACCTACGACGCCGACGCCCTCGAGCTGGTCTGCCGCCATGCCCGCGGCGGCATGCGCGACGCACTCTCCACGCTCGAGCAGCTCTCCGTCTTCGGCGACGGCCACATCACCGTCGAGGCCACGCGTGACCTTCTGGGCGAGGTCTCCACGGCGACGTTGTCCGAGCTCGTCTCCGCCATCGCGGCCCGTGACGTCCCCACGCTCTTCTCCGAGGTGGCACGCCTCGTCGATGACGGCCATGACCTGCTCCAGCTCACACGCGAGCTCACGGCCCGCGTGCGTGACCTCTACGTGATGTCGATCGCCGGCACGTCGGAGGGCGTGGTCCAGGCCTCCGGAGACGAGCTCTCCGCGCTCGAGGCCGAGGTGGCCGCCTTCGGCAGCCCCGACAGGCTCTCCCGCGTCCTCGTGGTGCTGGGGGGTGCGGCGGACGAGATGCGCTTCGCCACGAACCAGCGGCTCGCGCTCGAGGTCGCGCTCACGCGCGTGGCCCGTCCCAAGTGCGATCTCACGCTCGAGTCCCTTGCCGAGAGGATCGATGCGCTGGAGCGCCGCACTCCCGTCGCAGGCGTCGCGGCTTCGTCGGCGCCCGCTGCCGTCCCCACGCCGATCCCCGCACCGGTGGCGGCGCCCGTTCCCGCACCCGCGGCTGCTCCCGTCGCCGTACCCGTGGCTGCTCCCGCGGCCACCCCTGCGCCCGAGCCCGTCGAGCCTCCCGCGCCGGAGCCTGCGCCCGTGGCGATCCCTGCGCCCGCACCCGCGCCGGCGGTCGTCTCGCCTGCGCCGGTCTCGTCCGCACCGTCCTCGCCCCAGGGCGCCGGTCAGCTCCAGCGCGCCTGGAGGGGGATCGTCGAGGGGCTCCTCCGCTCGAACCCTTCGGTGGGCTCGCTCCTCATGAAGGCCTCCGCGACCGCCGATGACGGTGAGCAGCTCACCGTCACGCTTCCGAAGGGGAGCAGCTTCGCGGCCAAGATGCTCGAGCGCGAGGACGTGCGCCAGGCCATCCAGCCCCTGGTCACGTCGGCATTCGGACCGCGTCGCATGGTGTACGTCGAGTCGAGCCTCATAGACGTCGCGATGGCGCGTGCCGAGGCCGTTCCGGCTCCTGCGCCCGCTCCCGTCCCGGCCCCTGCCCCTGCCTCGACGCCGGCTCCCGCGCCGGCTCCTGCTCCGGCACCTGTGCCGGCTCAGGCCCCTGCGCCCGCCGTCACGACTGCTCCGGTCCCTGCTCCGACGCCGACCTCCGACCCCGTTCCCGACGCCATCCCGGTGCCGGATGACGACCTCCCTCCCATCGAGCTCTTCGATGAGCCGGCATCCCCGTATGACGATGCCGAGGTCGTGGGCCCGGATGGCGCGCCCGTCGGTCCGTCCGCTCCCGTCGCGGTCAGTGACGGGTCCGCTGATGGGGTCGGCGGCTCGGAAGACCCCGATGCCGGCGTCCCCGACGACCAGGGCACCCCTGCCCCCACGTCCTCCGAGGACGTTCCCGCGGCCCTGACGTCCATGCTCGCCGACGTGTTCGGCGAGGGTGTCACGGTCACCACCACGTCCGCGCCCGTCTCGCCTGACGAGGCGGAGCCGGAGGCCGACCCCATGGGTGCCGATGACGGGGTCGACGGCATGGTGGCCCCCGAGTTCGTCGATGATGCGGATGATGACGACACCGATGGCGAGGGTGAGGACTAGCCGCCCGCCGCTCCCGCGACCGGCGACCAACCAGTAGAGTGTGACGCGACGGAAAGGTTGTCCGCGGGCGGATGCGCCCGCCGAGAGGAGAGGTCCCACCATGGCCCAGATGAACATGCAGCAGATGATGAAGCAGGCCCGCAAGATGCAGGAGCAGCTCGCGGCCGCGCAGGACAAGCTCAAGGACGTCGAGGCCTCCGCCAGCGCCGGCGGCGGCATGGTGAAGTGCACCGCCAACGGCGAGATGACGCTCACCTCCCTCACGATCGACCCCGAGGCCGTCGACCCCGACGACGTCGAGCTCCTCCAGGACATGGTGATGGCCGCCGTCAACGAGGCCCTCTCCTCCGCGCAGGACGCGGCGGGCGCCAAGATGAGCGAGGCCACCGGCGGCATGAACATCCCGGGGATGTTCTAGGGGAATGGACTTCGACGTGAGCTCCCACGCGGACGGGCACGCCCTCCAGCGTCTTCTCGACGAGTTGGGTCGTCTCCCGGGCGTGGGCCCCAAGTCGGCGCAGCGCATCGCGTATCACATCCTCGGGGCCGACCCCGAGGAGGCGCGGCGTCTCGCGACCGCGATCCTCGAGGTGAAGCAGCAGGTCCACTTCTGCCCGATCTGCTTCAGCTACGCGACCCATGACGTCTGCGACGTCTGTGGCGACCAGTCCCGCGACCGCACGCGCATCTGCGTGGTGTCCGAGCCCCGCGACGTGTCCGCGATCGAGCGCACGGGGACCTATCACGGCCTCTACCACGTGTTGGGTGGCGTCATCTCGCCCATGGACAAGATCGGGCCCGAGCAGCTCCACGTCCGCGAGCTCCTCTCCCGCCTCGCCGACGGTGACGTCACAGAGGTCATCCTCGCGACGAACCCGGACGTCGAGGGCGAGACCACGGCGACGTACCTCTCCCGCACGATCAAGCCCCTGGGCGTCGACGTCTCGCGTCTGGCGAGCGGTCTTCCCGTGGGAGGGGACCTCGAGTACGCCGACGAGGTCACGCTCGGACGTGCCATCGAGGCACGTCGCATGCTCTGATCGTCCCTTGATGCCTCCTCAGCCGAGAAGACCGTGTTTTCTCGGCCTGATTACGCATGAATCTGAATTCAGGGCTTGCGCATTCCCTCCATATCGCATAAGGTAGCGAACAATTTGCTCTCGAGGCGATGATGGACGTGGAGGCGGTCGCACGGTGCTGCGCGTAGGGGTCATGGGTGCTGCAGGATATGCCGGCGTGGAGCTGGCGCGGATCCTCATGGCGCATCCTGACATGGATCTCGTGGCGATCACCTCCGATTCCGACGAGGGCAGGATGCTCCGCGACGTCTACCCGGCGTTCGCGGGTCTCACCGACCTCGCCTTCACCTCGCACGACTCGCTGTCCGGCCTCGACCTCGACGCCGTCTTCCTAGCCCTGCCGCATACGGCGTCCATGGCACGCGTCCCCGCCTTCCTCGACGCCGGCGTCACGGTCTTCGACCTGTCGGCCGACTTCCGCCTCCCGTCCGCGGACGTCTACCGCGAGTGGTATGGCGTCGAGCACGCCTGCCCCGACCTCCTCGAGCGAGCCGTCTACGGCCTGCCCGAGCTCTTCTCCCGTGACCTCGCACGCGCCAGGGACCGCGTCTCGTCCGGTCGTGCCGCCCTCGTGGCCTGCCCGGGCTGCTATCCTACGGCCACCACGCTCGCCGCCTGGCCCCTCGTCCATGCCGGCCTCGTCTCCGGCACCGTCGTGGTCGACGCGATCTCGGGAGTCACCGGAGCCGGCAAGAGGCCTTCCGCACGCACCCACTTCTGCTCGGCCGACGAGGACGTCGAGGCATATGGCGTCGGCACCCATCGGCACACCCCCGAGATCGAGCGGAACCTCTCGCGCGCCGATGGCCACGACCATCCCGTCGTCTTCACGCCGCATCTCGCGCCCCTCTCGCGGGGCCTCCTCTCGACCGTGACCATGTCCCTCGCATCCGCGATCGCAGCCGACGAGCTCGCGGGGCTCTATCGCGACGCATATGCGGACAGCGCCTTCGTGACGGTGGTGGAAGGCCAACCGCGGACCGCGTCGGTGGTGGGGACCAACCGTGCCCAGGTGGCCGCCGTCTCCGTCCCGCGCACGAGCTGCGTCGTCGCGACCTGCGCGATAGACAACCTGGGGAAGGGCGCCGCCGGGCAGGCCGTCCAGTGCGCGAACGCCGTGTTCGGGCTGGGGGAGCGACGAGGCCTCGACCTCGCCCCGCGCGCCGTCTGACGCGAACGGGACTCACCGCCCGCACCGCCCACACGACAAGGACCTCCCATGGAACCAAGCACGGATACGGATACCAGCACATACGCCCCCGTCGATGCCGGCTGGCACGTCGCCGCCGCCCACGAGGGCCTCTCGCCCGAGCTCGTCCCCATCATCGAGGGCGGCGTGACATCCGCGGCGGGCTTCACGGCGTCCGGCGTGCACGCGGGCTTCCGCAGGAACCCCTCCCGCCTCGACATGGCGCTCGTGCTCGCCGACGAGCCGTGCACCTGCGCGGGCACCTTCACGCGCAACCCGTTCGCCTCGGCCCCCGTCCAGGTCTCCCGGGGGCATGCCGCCGCAGGGACGGCCCGCGCGGTCATCGTCAACTCGGGCAACGCCAACGCCGCGACCGGGCGCGAGGGGATCGAGAAGGCACTCCACACCTGCGACCTCGTCGCCGATGCGGTGGGCTGCGACCCCGGCGAGGTCCTGGTGAGCTCCACGGGCGTCGTGGGCGTGCCCCTGCCCATGGGCCCGTTCGAGCGTGGCATCCCCATGGCGCTCGAGAGGGCCTCGGTCCCCGGCGGGACCTACGCGGCGAGCGCCATCCTCACGACGGACACCTTCGCCAAGGAGTACGCGGTCTCCTACGTGAGCGAGGCCCCCGGCCTCGAGGGGACGCGCGTCACCGTCGGCGGCATGACCAAGGGGTCGGGCATGATCATGCCCAACATGGCCACCATGATCGCGGTCATCACCACCGACCTGCCCCTCTCCCATGAGGTGGCCCAGCAGGCGCTCTCCGAGGTCGTGGGCGACACCTTCAACAGGGTGATCATCGACGCCGACACGAGCCCCAACGACACCTGCATCCTGCTCGCCTCCGGCGCCGCCGCCCCGACGTTCGAGGTCGAGGTGGGAGACGCGGCATACCACGAGTTCGTGGTCGCACTCGACGACGTCTGCCGGTTCCTCGCCCGCCTCATCGCCTTCGATGGCGAGGGCTCGACCAAGCTCATCACCGTCACCGTCGACGGGGCCCGAAGCGACGCCGAGGCGGACCTCGCCGCTCGCAAGGTCGCGAGCTCGACGCTGGTGAAGACCGCCGTCTTCGGGCATGACTGCAACTGGGGCCGCATCGCGGTGGCCCTGGGCACGTCGGGTGCCCGTTTCGACGCGACCGACGTGGACATAGACATCATGGGCATCCCGGTCTGCCGTCAGGGGATGTCCATGGCGTTCGACGAGGACGAGGCGCTCGCGCGCTTCGAGGCCCGCGAGGTCCCCATATGGTGCGACCTCGGCGCCGGCACCGGCTCGGCCACGATCTGGACCTGCGACCTCACCTACGACTACGTGAGGATCAACGGCGAGTACCGCACCTAGTCCCGACGCGACGGGATCGGCATACGAAGAGTCCCCGCGCGACGAGCTCGCACGGATCAGGGAGGAAGCCATGGAGTACACGACCGACATGAGGACGCCTCGTTACGCGCAGGAGCGCGCGCGGGTGCTGGTGGAGGCCCTGCCCTGGCTGAAGGAGGCCTCGGGCAAGACCGTCGTCATCAAGTACGGCGGCGCGGCCATGGTGGACGCCGAGCTCAAGCGTCAGGTCATGGACGACCTCGTGCTGCTCAAGCTCCTCGGCATCAGGCCCGTCCTCGTCCACGGGGGCGGGAAGGCCGTGAGCCGCGCCATGGAGGCGGCGGGCCTCCCCGTCGAGTTCAAGGATGGCATGCGGGTGACCAGCCCCAAGGCCATGGACGTGGTGCGCGAGGTGCTGGGCGGCTCGGTCAACTCCGGGCTCGTCTCGGCCGTGAACGTCCACGGCGCGCTCGCCGTCGGCCTCTCGGGCATGGACGCGAACACCGTCATGGCCGAGCAGATCTCGTCCGACCTCGGCCGTGTCGGTCGCGTGACCCAGGTGAACGCCGACTACCTCACGCGCCTGATCGAGGCCGACTACATCCCGGTGCTCTCCTCGATCGCCACCGACGGGCGCGGTGGGTGCCTCAACGTGAACGCCGACGTGGTCGCGGGCGAGGTCGCCTCCGCGGTGGGCGCGCACAAGCTCGTCTACATCACGGACGTCGACGGCATCTACGAGGACTTCTCCGACAAGACCACGCTGATCGCCCGTCTCACCGACGGCGAGGCGGAGCGTCTCATGGAGGCGGGCGACCTCTCGGAGGGGATGATCCCCAAGGTCTCCTCGATGGTCAAGGCCATCCGCAGCGGGGTGCCCCGCGCCCACATCGTGAACGGGACGCGGCCGCATTCCGTCCTGCTCGAGATGCTCACCGACGAGGGCATCGGCACGATGATGACCCCCGAGCACGATTACGGTCCCGAGCGCGTCGACGACTCGGCCGCCCAGATCGGTGCCCTCGCGGAGCACCTCAACTTCTGACACCTACCGATGGGAGCGCGCATGTCACTGGCCAAGGAGAGGGAACTGGAGTCTCGCTACGTCATGGGCACCTTCGCCCGTGCCGACGTGGAGTTCGTGGACGGGCACGGCATGTACCTCGAGGATGACGAGGGCAAGCGCTATCTCGACTTCCTCGCGGGGATCGGCGTGTGCTGCCTGGGGCACTCGAGTCCCGTCGTGGTGGATGCCATCGAGCGACAGGCCGAGAGGCTCGTGCACTGCTCGAACTACTTCTACATCGAGCACAGGGGGGAGGTCGCGCGTCGCGTGAGCGAGCTCGCCGACCGCGGCCTCGATGCGGGCGAGGCCCTGGGGTGGAAGAGCTTCTTCGCGAACTCGGGCGCCGAGGCCAACGAGTGTGCCATGAAGCTCGTGCGCCTGCAGGCCCACAGGGCCGGCTCCTCCGCGAACACCATCGTCTGCCTGAACGGTGGCTTCCACGGCCGTACCCTGGAGACCGTCGCCGCCACCATGCAGGGCTGGCTCCAGGACGACTTCCGGCCGCTGCCCGGCGGCTTCCTCGCCGTGGACCCCGGTGACGTCGATGCGCTCGAGAGGGTCCTGTCGTGTGAGTCGAACGGCGTCGTGGCGGTCATGGTCGAGCCGATCCAGGGCGAGTCGGGGGTCCACCCCCTGGGAACGGACTACCTGCGTGCGGTCCGTGACCTCACGCGCGAGCACGGGGCGTCCATGATCTGCGACGAGGTCCAGTGCGGCGTCTTCCGCGCGGGGGCTCCCTTCGCCTTCCAGCTCGCGGGCATCACGCCCGACGTCTTCACCATGGCGAAGGGAATCGCCGGCGGCGTCCCCATGGGGCTGTGCGCCGCACGGCCCGAGCTCGCCGACACGTACCATCCCGGTGACCACGGCTCCACGTTCGGTGGGAGCAACCTTGCCGTGGCCTGCGCCGACGCGGTGCTGGAGGAGCTCGAGCAGGGTCGCTACGAGGAGTCCGCCGAGCGTGTGGGCACCTATCTCATGCGGGGCCTGGCCACGCTGCCCCACGTCACCGAGGTTCGCGGGAGCGGCCTCATGGTGGGCTGTGACCTGGACGGGTCGGCCCCCGACGCCCATGACGTGGTCGCATCGGCCCTCGAGGCCGGTCTCGTCATCAACGCGACGGGTCCCCACACCCTGCGCTTCCTGCCTCCCCTCATATGCGAGGAGACCGACGTCGACGTGTGCCTCGACCGTCTCGGGGCCGTCCTGTCCTAGGCGCGTCCAACCTTACGAAAGCGTCACCCACGCGTAAGCCTGTTCGATGGCACGCGTCATGTCACCTTGCGAAGATGATGTCATGCCCGGGAGGTCCCGGGCGAGACGTTTCGGATCGCACGTGTCGCCCACGCGACACGTCCCGAGGAGGGGAGACGACATGACCACACGTGCCGCGGACGGGTTCTGGGACTGGAACGACCGCGTCGTCGCAGACGAGATGAGCCAGCCGCAGCGCATAGCCTGGGTCGTCCTCATGGCGATCCTGGGCGGGGCCATGCTGGCGGCGCTCTGGGTGTGCTCCAGATGAGCGCGACCATGACCCCGGTCCCCGCGCGGCCGGCACCCCGTCATGCACGCCGTCGTCCCACCTTCGAGTGGGACGAGCTCTCGCGGGTGGAGGTCCCATCCGCATCTCATGGACAGGCCACGGGGTACCATCTATCCGTGGCGTCACCGATGGAAGGACGCATGGACATGGCACACGTACTCGAGGCATCGAACGTCGAGAAGCTCTACGGCGGTGGGAAGGGCAGTACCACGCGTGCCCTCGCGGGGGTCTCGTTCTCCGTCGACCAGGGGGACTACGTCGCCATCATGGGCCCGTCCGGCTCGGGCAAGACCACGCTCCTGAACTGCATCGCCACCATCGACCGACCCACCTCCGGCCTCATCGCCATCGACGGGGCCGACGTCACGCGCATGCGCTCCCGTCAGCTCGCCGCGTTCCGTCGCGAGCAGCTGGGCTTCATCTTCCAGGACTCCAACCTCCTGGACACGCTCACCTGCCGCGAGAACATCGCGCTGCCGCTCACCATCTCGAACGTCCGCGCCAGGGAGATCGACTCGCGCGTCTCGTCCATGGCCTCCACGCTCGGCGTGTCCGAGGTGCTCGACAAGTATCCCTATCAGGTCTCCGGCGGTCAGAAGCAGCGCGTCGCCGCGGCCCGCGCCATGGTGTGCGATCCCACGCTGGTCCTCGCCGACGAGCCCACCGGCGCGCTCGACTCCAAGAACGCCAAGCTCCTGCTCGAGTGCTTCGACGAACTGAACGAGAAGCTCCAGGCCACCATCCTCATGGTCACGCACGACTCGTTCGCCGCGAGCTACTGCCGACGCGTCCTGTTCATCCGTGATGGCAAGATCTTCACCGAGCTCGTCCGTGGCGACATGGGCCGCAGGGAGTTCTTCGACCGCATCATGGAGGTCGTCGCCATGATCGGGGGCGAGCAGACCGATGTACTGTAAGCTCGCCGCCGGCAACGTCCGACGCAGCCTTCGCGACTACGCGGTCTACTTCGTGACCATCGCTCTGGGCGTCGCGTCGTTCTACGCCTTCAACACCATCTCGAGCCAGGCCCGGTTCCTCTCCGAGAGCTCCAGCGACATCCTGCAGATGCTCTCCGGGACCATGGCGGGCCTCACCGTGTTCCTCGCGCTGGTGCTCGGCTTTCTCATGGTCTATGCCAACAACTACCTCATCAAGCGACGCAAGCGCGAACTTGGTCTCTACCAGCTGCTGGGCATGACTCGCGGCCAGGTGTCGTGCGTGTTGGCCTTGGAGACGCTCCTCGCCTCCGTCGCCAGCTTCATCGCGGGCATCGTCGTGGGGATCCTCGCCAGCCAGTTGCTCCTGTTCGTGTCCGCCTCGCTGTTCCATGACGAGATCAAGCAGTTCAGCTTCATGTTCTCGCCCACGGCGTTCCTCCTCACGCTCGCCTGCTTCGTGTTCATGTTCCTCGTCATGCTCGCCTTCAACCTGCATACGCTGAGGAAGGTCAAGCTCGCCGACCTCATGGGGGCCGAGCGCGAGAACGAGAGCGTTCGTGTGCGGAACCTGCCCGTCTCCATCGTCAGCGGCGTCGTCGGCATCGCGTTCATCGTCATCGCCTACGTGCGTCTCGACCACGATGGCCTGCCCGTCTACGGGGCCAACGGTGCCATGCCCTTCCTCATCACCACGCTTCTCATGGTGGCGGGAACCATCCTGTTCTTCTTCGCCCTCTCGGGTCTGCTGCTGGTGGTCTCGAAGGCCGTCAAGTCGCACTACTACCATGGCCTCAACATGTTCACCACGCGCCAGCTCGCGGCCAGGGTGAACACGGCCTCCGCCTCCATGGCCGTCGTCTGCCTCATCCTGTTCCTGGCCATAACGTCGGTCACGGGCGGCATGAGCATCTGCACCGTCCTCAACGGCGAGATCGAGGAACACACCCCCTATGATGCGTCGATCCCGTTCAACTACTACTCCGCCGACTCGGTCAGCCAGTTCGATTCGGGCGACGGCGTCAACCGCGGCGTGGCCACCAAGCCCGTCGACATGTATCAGGTGCTGGCCGACTCCGGCCACGATGTGAGTTCGCTCGTGGGCACGACCGGCTCGTCCGTCCAGTCGACCATCTACTACGATGCCGAGGACGGCGTGGCCATGAGCACGTTCGCGGAGGCGTCCGGTGCCAGTCTGCCCAGGGGCATGGAGGACTCCGATGCCAATACCACCGGCCTCCAGCTCATGAGCGTGTCGGACTACAACGCGATGCGCTCGATGCTCGGGATGGACCCGGTCGACCTGGGCGAGGACGGTTATCTCATCACCTGCGACTCCGGTCAGGAGATCACCGACTTCTACGGCAAGGTCATGGAGAAGGGTGTGTCCATCACCGCGAACGGCCACGTGCTCACGCCCAGGTCAGACAAGGTGATCACCGACAAGTCGGCCACGCTGCAGGACTCGTCCGTCCTCTCCAACTCCGGCACCATGGTGGTCCCCGATGACGTGGTGAGCGGGCTCACCCCCTACCAGACGTTCCTCAACATCCGTTACGGTGTGGACACCAATACCGGCGATGCCATCGTCGCCAGCGTCTCCCACATGCAACAGGGGGCCTTCTCCGCCAGGAGCACGAACGATGGTTACACCCGCGGTTACGAGGGTGATGTGAGCGTGGGACTGGTCAACACGTACTCCACCAAGACGGAGACCTTCACCGATGCCTACGGTATCACGGGCGTCATCAGCTATATGGCCATCTACATCGGATTCGTCCTGGTCATCTCCTGCGCGGCGATCCTCGCCATCCAGCAGCTCTCCGGTGCCTCCGACTCGGCGCCCCGCTACAGGCTCCTCTCCGAGCTGGGCTGCCCTCGCTCGATGTCCGACCACTCCCTGCTCATGCAGACGCTCGTCTACTTCCTGTTCCCGCTCGTCCTGGCACTGGCCCACTCCACCGTGGCGCTCCGCTCGGTCACGTCGGTGGTCTCCCTCTTCGGCCGGATGGACATCACGGGGCCCGCGGCCATGTGCGGCCTGCTGTTCGTGTTGGTGTATGGCGGCTACCTCCTCGTGACCTTCCTCGTGGCCAGAGGCGTCGTCAACTCCCGCAGCGTCGAGGCTCGCAGCTAGAGGGTCTCCTTGCGTGCCGACACCTCCCGGAAAGGACAACCCATGTCACTCACCATCCACCTCGCCAGGGGCAACGTCCGTCGCAGCGTTCGCGACTACTCGATCTTCTTCGCCACGCTCGCCTTCGCGGCCTGCCTGCTCTACTCGTTCACGTCGGCCGGCACGTACATGAGCGCTCTTGACCTCACGGGCTCTCAGCTCCACTACCTGGATTCCTCTCTGATGGACTCGATCCTCTCGGCCTTCTCGTCGTTCGTCGTCCTCATCTTCGCGATCGTCATCATCTCGGCGAACCGCTTCCTGGTGCGCAGGCGCAAGCGCGAGTTCGCCCTCTACGGTCTGCTCGGCATGGGACCGGGCCGCGTCGCCCGCATCCTCTCCGTCGAGTCGCTGATGGTGGGGGCCGTCTCGCTCGTCGTCGGCCTGGTCGCGGGCGTGCTCCTCTCGCCCGTGTTCGGCCTCGTCACGTCCTTCGTGTTCCGCCTGCCGTGGGTCTTCTCCATCGTCTTGTCCCCCTCGGCCGCGTTGTGGACCCTCGGCTGCTTCGGGGCCATCTCCCTCGTCTCCATGCTGGTGAACGTCATAGACGTCCTGAGGCATCCCCTCATCGACCTCATCAAGGCCGACCATGCGGTGGAGCGACCCCGCGCCGCGGGCCGTCTGGGCGTCGTGGGCTCTCTCGTGGTGGGCGCGCTCGAGCTGGCGTTCGTGTGGTTCACGGCCACGATCCTGCCGGGGATCTTCCTCGCCCTGTTCCTGCCCATGGCGCTCCTCGCCTTCTCGGGCACCTTCCTGGTGCTGCGCTCGCTCGCGATCGTGGTGCCCCGAGCGCTTCGTCAGGCCCGTCCCGTCTACCTTCGTGGTCTCACCTGCTTCGTGACGCGTCAGCTCGAGGGCAAGGTCACCAGTTCGTGCACGGCCGTCACCAGCGTGTGCGTGCTTCTCGCCACGGGCGTGTGCCTCGTCGCCGGTGGCGCGGGGTTCTGCGTGGGCGCCCATGGTGGCTACCTCGACCCCGACACCGCCGACTCGCTCTCCCTCTTCGCCTACATCGCCCTGTTCTACGGCGCGGTCCTGCTCGTCACCGCCGCCGCCATCCTCGCGTTGCAGCAGGTCTCCGAGGCCGCCGACAAGAAGGAGAGCTATCTGATGCTGAGCGACCTGGGTTGCGACCGACGCATGCTGCGAGGCGCGGTCAGGCGTCAGGTGGGCGTGTACTTCCTCGTCCCTCTCGCCATGGCGCTGGTCCATGACTTCTTCGGCCTCCAGTTCACCAACCTCCTCGTGTCCACCTTCGACGAGTCCGACCCGGCGCCCGTCGCGGCCGTGCTCGTGGCCACCATCGTCGTGATGGGCGCCTATTACCTCCTGACCTGTCGGGAGTGCGAGCGTGCGGCGTTCCCGGCGGAGGCCGTCGCCGTCGCGTGAGGTCCCGACGTCAGGGGGTGCGGACCGTCCTGTCGCCGTGAAACCTCTCCGCTTTCTGGGCGAGGAATGCGAACCATCATCGTTTGCAGGTAAGATGGCTGCAGTGCGACGTCATATGACGCCCTGGGTCATCGAGCGAACGAGGAGTCCTGCATGCCTTTCGACAAGCCGACCGAGAAGAGCGACGGCCAGTCCCGTCCGCACCCTCGCAAGGGCTCCCATTTCCGCGCACCTTCCGATGCGGCTCCCTCATCTGCCGCCTCCGAAGCGTCGCCCACCCGCGAGACGTCCGCGCCCACGGGTGCCGTCGCCCCCGATCCCTTCTCCTCGGCCGCGCGCACACATTCCGCCGTGGGCTTCGGTTCCGGCCACATGAGCGCCGGCGTCGGCCCCGACATCGCCTCCGAGGCACCCCGTCCCATCGGGGTCGATCCCGCGGAGACGGGCTCGTTCACCAAGCTCGGCAGCGGGGAGGGCGCCGTCATCCCCACGCGCGACAACGCCGACGCCGCGGCCGATGCCGCCCGCTCCTCGCTGCGTTCCACCAGGTCGGAGCGCATCTCCGGGCGTCACCGCCCCGAGACCGCGAGCCACGAGCAGAACCTCCAGGTCGACAAGCGCCTGTTCATAGGCCTGGGCATAGCGGCGGTCATCGTCATCGTCGTGGTGTGCCTCCTCGTCAAGAACGCCTACGACTCCACGTCCACGCCGGCGACCACCTCCTCGCAGATCGAGCAGACCCAGGTCTCCGCCGACCAGACCATCTCCTATGGTGGCTACACCTATGGCATCACCACCGCCGACGACGGAGCCTACGCCTTCACGCGCACGGCCGAGGGCAGCTCCAGCCCGCTCACCCTCTTCGAGCTCACCGGGACGCCCGTCTCCGTGGTCCTCTATGACGGCTCGTTCGTCATCGCCGAGAACAACGACGGCTCGTGGGACGTCATGATCTACGTCATGGGCGACGGCTCGGTGGCCTCGCAGCTCTGCGACTCCTCGGGCGACGCGGTGGGAGGGGACGGCACCCTCTCCTCGGCCACGCTCGACGGCTCCAACCTCACGCTCGTCGATGACCAGGGGAAGACCACGTCGGTCACCCTCGACAACGTCCTGTAGCCGAGCGGTCGTTCGCGTACGACCTGTGATTTTACAGTGCTCCCGGAGGGCTCCCCCAGACATTTTCGCGGACGTGCTAGACAGACCGTCGAATCTGTGTGAGAATAACTCCCGCACCATGTGCACGGGGTATTAGCTCAGCTGGTTAGAGCGCCGGCCTGTCACGTCGGAGGTCGCGGGTTCGAGTCCCGCATATCCCGCCATAGAATGCAATGAGGGACCCCGGGAGACCGGGGTCCCTCTTTTCCGTTCGCGGGCGTCTCGCGGTCTCGTGCCCGCTCGCGATCGGCCGATCCCCGTGGCCCCATGTGACACGAGGGACCCATGCGCGGTCCCCCATATGTCCCAAAGGCTATAATGTGTGCCACATAAGCAGCATTTGGGGGAGAGGACGCGTTCGACCTCGGTCGACGTGGGCCCGTGCCAGACTATCCGGGATGAGTGAGGGAGGCGAGCGACCACGTCCGACAACGCAGCGACCGCCGTCGCCTCGCCGGTCCGTCTTGCCGTCTTCGACTATGACGGGACCTGCATAGACGGCCAGTCAGGCGCGCTGTTCTCCACCTACCTGCTCCGACGCGGCTACCTTTCTCCGAAGGCGGTGCTCAGCCTGGGGCTGTGGGGGCTTCGCTACCAGCTTCACCTCCCGCATCGCCAGGGCCTTCCGCGCGAGGTCATCTTCGAGCGTCTGGGGCATCTCGACTGCGACGAGGTCGAGCGCATCATGCGCGACTTCCATGACAAGGTGCTCCTGCCGAGGTATCGCGCGGACGCTCTGGTCGAGGTCGGCAGGAGGCGCGAGGAGGGCTGCGTGACCCTGCTCGTCTCCGCCACGTTCATGGCCATCGCCGAGCTCGGGGCCGCCCATCTCGGCATGGATGGCGCCGTGGCCACGAGGATGCGCCGTGACGCCACGGGCCACTTCACCGGCGAGGTGGAGGGGAGCGTGGTGCAGGGCGAGGAGAAGGTCCGGGCTGTTGCCGCGTGGGCCGATGAGGTCTACGGCGCCGGCGCCTGGACGCTCGCCTACGCCTACGGGGACCATCACTCGGACGAGGAGCTCCTCTCGTCCGCCGAGAGCTGCTTCGCCGTCTGCCCCGGGCAGGCGCTCAAGACCATCGCCAAGAGGAACGACTGGCCGATCCTGGAGTGGAGCTAGACGGGTCGGATGCAGGGACACATAAGCTCGTCGGCCGTCGGGAGGGCCCATGGACATATCGCGCAAGACTGACTATGCGTTGCGGATGCTCGCAGCGCTTGTGAACGAGCCGGACGGGATCGTCTCGGTCCGCATCGCCGCCGACGACAACGACGTGCCCTACTCGTTCGCCCGGTCGATCCAGCACGACCTCGTTCGCGCCGGCCTCATCGAGAGCCTTCGTGGCAGCAGGGGAGGCATGCGTCTGGCCGTGGAGCCGTCCGAGGTGACGCTGCTCCAGGTGGTCGAGGCCGTGCAGGGTCCCGTCGACGTCTCGAGCTGCGACTCGGTCGGTCCCGACGGCGGCCCCTGCCCCCGCATGTCCGAGTGCCGCTTCAACCCCATCTGGCGTGGCGCGCGAGCCCTGCTCAAGGACTACTTCGGCTCGGTCACGCTCGAGGAGGTCGTCAAGGGCGAGAGGTGCCCGCACGTCTCCGAGCGCTTCTGGTCCGAGGACGCGTTCGTCTCCTTCGCGCATAAGTGCCCGGAGCGGGCCGAGTAGGTCGGTATCATGTCTGACCTCGCGCCCTTCCGCGCCCACGTGCTCGAGCGCGGCCATGAGCTCTATCGGGACCTCCCATGGCGCCGCACGCGCGACCCCTATGCCATCTGGCTCTCGGAGGTCATGCTCCAGCAGACGCAGGTCGCGCGCGTCGACGGACGTTGGCAGAGATGGCTCTCCCGCTTCCCGACGGCCGATGCCCTGGCGGCCGCCTCCTCGGCCGACGTCCTGGACGAGTGGCAGGGGCTTGGCTACAACAGGCGTGCGCTCGCCTGCTGGAACGCGGCCCGTGCGGTCTCCGCGGCCGGCGGGGCGTTCCCGTCCGACGAGGCCGCGCTCAGGGCCCTCCCCGGTGTGGGGCCAGCCACGGCGGCCGGCATCCGCGCCTTCGCCTTCGACCTGCCCGGTGTCTACCTCGAGACGAACGTGAGGACGGTCTTCCTCCACGACCTCTTCCCCGACGTCGCCGACGTCCCCGACTCCGCGCTCGTCCCTCTCGTCCGCGAGACCTGCCCCCTCTCCTCCGATGACCCCTCCGATGACCCTCGGACCTGGTACTATGCGCTGCTCGACTATGGCTTCGAGCTCAAGCGGACCTGCCCCAACCCCTCGCGTCGCTCGCGAACCCATGCTCGCCAGTCGAGGTTCGAGGGATCACACCGGCAGAAGCGAGCCGAGCTCGTCCGGATCCTGCTCGACTCCCGAGAGCTTGGTGAGCCGCTCACGCTCGAATCGGCCGTCGAGTCCCTCTCCGCCGTCGAGGTCCGTGCGGGGCGGGACCCCATGGATGCCCCTGAGGTCGAGTCGATCCTCGACGAGCTCGCGAGCGAGGGCTTCTGCTCGCGCGAGGGCGAGGTATGGTCGGCCTGACGGATCCCGCGGTCTACATGTCGGCGAGGGGCCGCTGGTCGTGCAGGACTCGTGTAGTTTCCTCCGGTGAACAATCTAAATATGATGTCGTGTCTGTAGCAATTGGTCATTTGGGTATGATGTCTCTCGACAAGTCGATGCGACTTGTAGGCAATCATATGAGGAGGATTTCAATGGCAACTGATTTCGGTAGCTCTCAGACCAAGAAGAACCTCGAGACCGCCTTCGCCGGTGAGTCGCAGGCGTCCATGAAGTACGGCTATTACTCCAAGGCCGCCAAGAAGGAGGGCTACGTCCAGATCTCCAACATCTTCGCGGAAACCTCCGGCAACGAGGCCGAGCACGCCAAGCTCTGGTTCAAGTACCTGCATGACGGCAACGTTCCCGACACCCTGACCAACCTCAAGGATGCCGCCGCGGGCGAGAACTACGAGTGGACCGACATGTATGCCGGCTTCGCCAAGACCGCCAAGGAGGAGGGCTTCGCGGAGATCGCTGCCAAGTTCGAGGGCGTCGGTGCCGTGGAGAAGGAGCACGAGGCTCGTTACAACAAGCTGGCCGAGCGCGTCTCCAAGGGCGAGGTCTTCGATCGTCCGGGCGTCAAGGTCTGGAAGTGCACCAACTGCGGCCACCTGCACGTCGGCGCGACCGCCCCGAAGATCTGCCCGGTCTGCAACCACCCGCAGGCCTACTTCGAGGAGCAGGCTATCAACTACTAGCCCGAACCCGCATGTGTCCTGCCGGACCCCGTCCCCTCTGGGGGGCGGGGTCCTTTCTTATGGGCGGCGGCCCTTTCGGGCGTAGACGGCCCCGCTCCCTCCCGTCTCAGCGCTTCGACCTCGAGAGGTGCAAAAGAAGATGAACCGGCCGCCGTTTCGAGCCCCATTCATCTTCTTCTGCACCTCTCGGCGGTGACGGACCGCTCGCGTCTCCTCACGTGGCACCGGAGCCTCGTCCTTGGGAACAAGAACTCTCCCCAGGGAGTGAGGAGAGGCGATGTGGCGATCGACGGACGCTGATCTGGACGGGTTACTCGACGAGGCGGAGCGCTGCGGGATGCTCCTTCCTGCTGAATATGATGCGGATGCGCAGGCCCTCCGCCGTCGTCTCGATGCGGGGAGTCTGGTCAGACCGGCTCGCTGCATGTATGCGAGGCCTGGCTTCTGGAGGAATCTCGACCCGCGACAGCGCCATCTCCATCTGATGAGGACCATCTCCTATCAGCATCCCGACTGGACGTTCTGCCACGCGTCCGCCGCGGTCGCCTATGGTCTGCCCGTCTCCTGGGGACTACTCAAGAGGATCGACGTCGTGACCGGCGAGTCGTCCCACACGAGGGACTCCTCGCTCGTCCGCCGTCATCGCATGAGGATCAATGACGTTCCCTGGGAGGCTCGGAACCTGCGGGTGACCACGCCCGCGAGGACCATCTTCGACTTTGCGCGCGGTGTGTCGTTCCCGGATGCGGTGTCGGCCCTCGACGCGTCCAGGCGCATGGGGATGATCGACGACTCGTTCGACGACTACCTTCATGAACATGCCGGCGCTCGGGGGATTCGCAATGTGAGGAGAGCCTTCGAGTTCTCGAATCCCTTGGCGGAGAGCGGGGGAGAGTCGATAGCTCGCGCGGTCATGGATGAGCTGCGGTTCGAGATCCCCGAGCTGCAGGTCTCCTATAGGGATCCGATTGACGGCAGGTTGTTCCGTGGCGACTACACCTGGCGCGTGTCGGGCGGTCTCCCGATACTGGGGGAGCTCGATGGAGGTCTCAAGTACGATGACCCGGAGTTCAGGCATGGCCAGGATCTTGCCGAGGTCATTCGGAGGGAGCGTCTTAGGGAGTCCCGCCTCACTTACGTGACGTCGAGCATCGCGCGGTTCTCGTTTTCGGATGTCCATGACAGGGAGCGGTTCGGGCGCATCCTCTCGAGGGCGGGCGTTCCTCGGAGATAGGGCCTCTGCTCCTCGTTCGTCTCCAAACGGGCACTCGCGCCGATCGCTGGGTCATCTCAGGCATCAAGCTTCGTGAGAGGTGCACAAGAAGATGAATCGGCCACCGTTTCGAGCCTCATCCATCTTCTTCTGCACCTCTCGGCGCTTGCCCTAGCGCTTGCCCTTGGCCTTCGCGGTCTTGACCGGCTTGAAGGCGCTGGGGCAGATGTCGGAGAGCGGGCACTGGTCACACAGCGGCTTCCTCGCGTCGCAGATCTCGCGGCCGAGAAGAATCCACTCGTGGTTCACGGGTCCCCAGAGCTCTTTGGGGATGAGGTCGAGAAGGTCGCGCTCCGCGTCACCCGGCGTCTTCGCCTTGGTGAGGCCCAGCCTCGTGGCGATCCGGTACACGTGCGTGTCGACCGCGATTCCCTCGACCACGCCGAACGCGTTGTTCATCACGACGTTCGCGGTCTTGCGACCCACGCCCGGAAGTCTCTGCAACAGCTCGGTGTCGGCGGGGACCTCGCCGGCGAAGTCGCTCATGATCATCCGCGACGCCTCGACGCAGTGCGACGCCTTGGCCCGCCAGAACCCGATCGAATGGATGACCTCGCCCACCTCAGAGACGTCTGCGGATGCCATGGCCTCGGCGTCCGGCCAGCGGTCGAACAGCTCCGGCGTGACCTTGTTGACGCCGGCATCCGTGGTCTGCGCTGAGAGCATCACGGCGATGAGCAGGGTGAACGGTGTGGTGTGCACGAGCGCGCACTCCGCGTCGGGATAGCGCTCGTCCAACCTTCTGCAGACCTCGACCGCGCGCTCGCGCTTGGACGCCTTCGATTCCCTTGGCATGGCCGCTCCTCTCGTCACGTGACATGCTACCGAATACGGATGGATGCGTCCGCGAGCCTAAGCATGCGAAGGTTTGGTGAAGGATTGGGGATACACTCAGACATGGAAGCACCTTCGCGACCTGTCCCGCCTTGGGCGGTGCCGAGGATCGCGACTGACATATTGGGGGTAACGCACCATGGATGAGAACGGCCTGACCGTCACCTCTGCCGATGTGTACCTCATGGCAAAGGGCGAGTGGTATCGCAGCTACGACAAGATGGGCGCGCACCCGGCGGCCGTCGACGGCAAGAGGGGCTACACGTTCTGCGTCTGGGCCCCTGATGTCTCGTCGGTCCATGTGGTGGGCGACTTCAACGACTGGGACGAGGGCGCCTCGCCCCTGCGCCAGACCGAGACCGGTGGTCTTTGGTGTGGCTTCGTCGAGGGAGCCAGCGCCGGCCAGCTCTACAAGTACGCCATCCGCACCACGTCGGGCGAGGAGTTCCTCAAGGCCGATCCCTACGCGTTCTGGGCGGAGTGCCCTCCGGGCACGGCCTCCCGCCTCGCCGACGTCGAAGGCTATGCCTGGCATGACGGCGCTTGGATGAAGAGGCGCCACGACGTCCCGCACTCGAAGGCGCCCCTCAACATCTACGAGGTCCATCTCGGCAGCTGGAAGCGGCATGACGATGGCCTGGAGGGCAATGGCTTCGAGCCTCCCGAGGGCGAGGAGGGCGGCGGCACCTACCTCACGTATGACGAGCTCTCCGACGAGCTCGTGGGGTATGCCAGCAAGATGGGCTACACGCACATCGAGCTCCTGCCCATCATGGAGCATCCGTTCGACGGCTCCTGGGGCTACCAGATAACCGGCTACTTCGCGCCGACCTCTCGCTACGGCGAGCCCAAGGGCTTCATGCGCTTCGTGGACGCCTGCCACCAGGCGGGCATCGGCGTGATCCTCGACTGGGTCCCGGGCGGTTTCTGCCGTGACCAGCAGGGGCTCGTGCGGTTCAACGGAGACAAGCTCTACGAGAAGGAGGAGCACCCCAACTGGGGTACCTTCAAGTTCGACCTCTCCCGTGGCGAGGTCCGGTCGTTCCTCATCTCCGACGCCCTGTGGTGGCTCGAGCACTACCACGCCGACGGCATCCGCATGGACGGCGTCACCAGCATGCTCTACCTCAACTTCGGCGTCGATGACCCGAAGGAGAAGAAGTTCAACAGCAAGGGTGGCGAGGAGGACTTCGCCTCCATCGACTTCATCCGCAAGACCAACGAGGTCGTGGGCTCCTACTTCCCCGACGTCATGATGATCGCCGAGGAGTCGACGGCCTGGCCGCTCGTCACCTATCCGCCCGCGGACGGTGGCCTGGGCTTCCACTACAAGTGGGACATGGGATGGATGAACGACACCCTCCATTACATGCAGACCGACTTCCCGTTCCGCCCCGGCAACCACAAGCTGCTCACCTTCTCGATGATGTACGCGTTCAACGAGAACTTCGTGCTGCCCCTCTCGCACGACGAGGTGGTCCACGGCAAGTGCTCCCTCATCGGGCGCATGCCGGGGGACTGGTGGAGGCAGTTCGCGGGGATGAGGGCGCTCGCCTTCTATCAGGTGATGCACTCGGGCGCGAAGCTCAACTTCATGGGCAACGAGATCGCCCAGTTCATCGAGTGGCGATACTACGAGTCGATCCAGTGGTTCATGGCCGAGCAGTACGACACGCATCGTGACCAGCAGACGTTCGTCGCGGCCTTGAACGCCTTCTACAAGGAGGAGCCGGCGCTGTGGCAGGACAGCTTCTCCTGGGACGGTTTCGAGTGGCTCGATGCCGATGACTCCAAGCAGTCCTTCCTCTCGTTCATCCGTCATGGGGACGATCCCGCCGACGACCTCATCGTGCTCCTGAACTTCGACGTCGCCGCGCATGAGGACTTCCGCGTGGGTGTGCCCCGTCCCGGTCTGTGGGTCGAGGCCTTCAGCTCGGACCGCCCCGAGTTCGGCGGCACGGGCGTCCTCAACGTGGGCAAGCTCGCGAGCGAGCAGATCCCCTGGAACGGGAGGGCCGACTCCGTCCATCTGCGCATCCCGCCGCTGGGGGGCGTCGTGCTGAAGAGGGCAGGCGACCTTCCCAAGAGGAGGACCACGACGGCCGCGAAGCCCAAGGCCGCGGCCAAGCCCAAGGCGGCCGCGAAGCCCAAGGCCGCGGCCAAGCCCAAGGCCACCACGAAGCCAAAGGCGGCTGCAAGGCCCAAGGTGGCCGCGAAGCCCAAGGCCACCACGAAGCCGAAGACCGCGGCCAAGCCCGCCACCAAGGCGAAGGCGGCGGACGCTCCGAAGACCGCACGGGCGGCCAGGAAGGCCGCGCCGAAGACGAATCCGACCGCCGGGCAGAAAGCCGGCAACAAGACCACCAAGTCGTCGGCGAATAAGGGTACGAAGGCCGATACGAGGCGAAAGTCTCGCTAGAAATGACCAAGGGCGACCGTTTGGTCGCTTTGATAACAGGGGGTACGTGCATGCAGAGGATTTTCTCGGACAAGGAAGACTTCATCCGTCAGTACCGCGCGGCGTTCCAGTCGGAGCTCGGCAAGGACTACGAGGCCTGCGACGATCAGGACCGCTTCACCGTCCTGGCGAAGCTCGTGGGCAAGAAGGCGCAGACCATCGCCGCGAGCAACGAGGTCGAGAGGGCCCGCGACGGCAAGAAGCGCGTCTACTACTTCTCGCTCGAGTTCCTCATCGGTCGCCTGCTCGACAACTACCTGCTCGACTTCGGCGTCCGCGACATGGTGGCCGAGGGCCTCTCCGACATGGGGGCCGACCTCGACGTCATCTGCAGCCAGGAGCCCGACGCGGGACTGGGCAACGGCGGCCTGGGTCGTCTCGCCGCCTGCTTCCTCGACTCCATGGCCCACGAGGGCATCGCGGGCTACGGCAACGGCATGCGCTACCGCTACGGCCTCTTCCGCCAGGCCATCAAGGACGGCCGTCAGGTTGAGGAGACCGACAACTGGCTCGTCCACGGCTATCCCTGGGAGGTACGCAAGCCCGAGAGCGCCGTCATCGTCCGCTTCGGCGGCGAGGTGGTACGTCACGAGAAGGACGGCAAGTTCTGGTTCACCTGGGACAACGCCGACGAGGTCCTGGCCGTGCCCTATGACGTGCCCGTGGCGGGCTACGGCGGCGAGACCGTGAACAAGCTCCGCATCTGGAGCGCCGAGCCGGTCGAGGAGAACTTCGACCTGGACGCGTTCAACCGCGGCGAGTATGCCGAGGCCTCCAAGAGCCGTGCGGACGTCGAGGCCATCTCGATGATCCTGTATCCCAACGACTCGGGGGAGCACGGTCGTCTCTTGCGCCTCAAGCAGGAGTACCTGTTCGTGGCCGCGGGCATCGCCAGCATCATCCGCACGTTCCACAAGGAGCACGGAACCGACTGGACCCACTTCCCCGACTACGTGGCCATCCACACCAACGACACCCATCCCGCCATGTGCGGTGCCGAGCTCATGCGCATCCTCATCGACGAGGAGGGGCTCGATTGGGATACGGCGTGGGACATCGTCACCCGCACGCTCTCCTACACCAACCACACGGTGCTGCCCGAGGCGCTCGAGAAGTGGCCGATCAACACGTTCCGCACGCTGCTTCCCCGCGTCTACATGTACATCGACGAGATCGACCGCCGCTATCGTGAGTCCTTCCCGCATGACGAGGAGAACTGGCAGGAGCTGCTCAAGAAGACCGCCATCCTCTGGGACGGCGAGGTCCGCATGGCCAACCTCTCGGTCATCTGCTCCCACTCCGTGAACGGCGTCTCCGACCTCCACACCAAGATCCTCGAGCGCGACGTCCTGAAGGAGTACTACGAGCTCACGCCCGAGAAGTTCAACAACAAGACGAACGGCGTCTCCCACAGGCGCTTCCTGGCCGAGGCCAATCCCTCCTACGCGCGCCTCATCACCGAGAAGATCGGAGATCACTGGCTCGACGACGCCGATGACCTCAAGCGCCTCGAGGCGTTCGAGGGCGACGAGGGCTTCCTCGACGCCATGGCCGCCTCGAAGAGGGAGAACAAGGTCCGTCTCGCCAAGTACGTCAAGCAGACCTCCGGCGTGGACCTCGACTGCGACTCCGTGTTCGACGTGCAGGTCAAGCGCTTCCACGCGTACAAGCGCCAGCTCCTGAACGTCTTCAAGGTCCTCGACGTCTACAACCGCATCCTCTCGGACAGCTCCTATGACCCCCAGCCCACGTCGTTCATCTTCTCGGGCAAGGCGGCGCAGAGCTACGATTTCGCCAAGGAGGTCATCCGCCTCATCAACTCGGTGGCCGACGTCGTTAACAACGACCCCCGCGCCAACGACAAGATCCGCGTGGCCTTCATCCCCAACTTCGCCGTCTCGAACGCGCAGCTCATCTACCCCGCGGCCGAGATAAGCGAGCAGATCTCGACGGCCGGCAAGGAGGCCTCGGGCACCTCGAACATGAAGCTCATGATGAACGGCGCCATCACGCTGGGCACCTTGGACGGTGCCAACGTCGAGATCGCCAAGCTCGCGGGCGAGGACGACATCAAGATCTTCGGTCTCAAGGTCGACGAGGTCGACGCGCTGCGCGAGGGCGGAAGGTACTTCTCGTGGGACGTCTACAACGCCGATCGCGATCGTCTCGGCAAGGTGGTCGATGAGCTGGTCGACGGCACTCTAGCCGGTCTCTCGGGCGACTTCGAGAGCATCCACGACACGCTGATGCTCCACAACGACGAGGACTTCGTCCTCGCCGACTTCAGGAGCTACGTCGATGCGTGGGAGGAGCTCGAGGCCATCTATCCCGACCAGCATCGTTGGAACCGCATGGCTCTGCACAACACGGCCAACTCCGGGTTCTTCGCGAGCGACCGCACGATCAGGGAGTACGCCAGCGACATCTGGCATGTGTGAGGGGACTTTTTCGACGGAAGCTTGATTGGAAGGGGTGCGTGATGAGCAAGAAGGAATGCATAGCGATGCTTCTTGCCGGGGGTCAGGGGAGCAGGTTGGGAGCGCTCACCCGTGGCATCGCCAAACCCGCGGTATCGTTCGGGGGCAAGTACCGCATCATCGACTTCGCGCTGTCCAACTGCTCGAACTCGGGCATCGGGACGGTCGGCGTCCTCACGCAGTACAAGCCCTACCTGCTCCACTCCTACATCGGCACCGGCGAGGCGTGGAACCTCGACGAGCGTGGCGGCGGCGTCTCCATCCTGCCCCCCTACGCCACCGAGACCGGCGGCTCCTGGTATGAGGGCACGGCCGACGCCGTCTACCAGAACATCGGCTACATCGAGCTCAACGACCCCGAGTACGTCCTGATCCTCTCGGGAGACCAGCTCTATCGCATGGACTACCACAAGATGCTCGACAGCCACATCGCCCACGACGCCGACCTCACCATCTCGGTCATGCCGGTCGCCTGGGAGGAGGCCTCCCGCTTCGGCATCATCACGAAGGACGAGGACGATCGCGTCCTGAAGTTCACCGAGAAGCCCACCAAGCCCGACTCCAACCTCGCCTCCATGGGCATCTACATCTTCAAGGCGGACCTGCTGCTCGCGGCCCTCAAGGAGGACGCGATCGACCAGCAGTCCGAGCACGACTTCGGCAAGGACATCATCCCCAAGCTCCTGGGGGACGGGAAGCGCCTCTACACCTACGAGTTCAACGGGTTCTGGCGCGACGTCGGCACCATCGCGAGCTTCCACGAGACCAGCATGAGCCTGCTGGGCGAGCAGCCCGAGTTCGACCTGTACTCCAAGGACTTCCCCATCATGAGCAACGCCTCCACGAGGCCGCCCCACTACGTGGGGCCCAACGGCGAGGTGACCGACTGCCTCATCGCGAACGGGTCGCGCGTCTACGGCACCGTCAAGCACTCGATCCTCTCGATCGACTCGTACGTGGGGGAGCGTGCCACGGTGGAGGACTCGGTGCTCCTGCCGGGGGCCAGGGTCAAGGACGGCGCACATGTCGTGCGCGCGATCCTCGGCGAGAACTCCGTGGTCGAGGAGAACGTGAACCTCGGCAGCGTCGACCAGACTAAGGACACCGCGGTCATCGGCGATGACGTGGTGGTCGGAAAGGGGGAGGAGTAATCATGGCACGCGCAATCGGACTCATCACCACGAATTACTCCACCAAGAACCCGAGCGCCCTCACCGAGGAGAGGCCCGTGGCGTCCCTGCCGTACCTGGGCCGTTACCGCCTCATCGACTTCCCGCTGTCGAACATGGTGAACGCCGGGATCCGCACGGTGGGCGTCGTCATGCCGTACAACTATCGCTCGCTGATCGACCATGTCGGCTCGGGCAAGGACTGGTCGCTCGACCGCAAGAACGGCGGCCTGTTCGTGCTCCCCGGCACTGCCTTCGGCACCTCCCGCACCGGCGCGCGCTTCCTGCTGCGCGACATCGAGCACAACAAGGTCTTCCTCGAGAGGGACACGGCCCCCTACGTGGTCTGCTCGGCCTCCAACATCGTCTGCAACGTGGACTACCACGCGCTCATCGACGCCCACGAGGCGAGTGGCGCCGACATCACCGTCCTGTGCCAGAGTGCGGACGGCGCCGACGAGGACATCACCAAGTTCGACGTCAACGACGGCCGCGTCTGCGGCGTGAGCCATGGCGTGGGCTTCGGCGACACCGCCTTCCTCGACTGCTTCGTCATCAGCCGTGATCTGCTGCTGAACCTCCTCGAGTGGTTCTCGGCGGTCGACTACCTCGACCTGTTCGAGGCGCTGCAGAACGACTTCCAGCGCTTCGACGTGAGGCCGTTCATGTTCGAGGGCTATGCCGCGGGCATCTTCAACGTGAGGTCGTACTTCCGCCACAGCATGGACCTGCTCAACCCGAGCATCGACGACCAGCTGTTCATGCCCGGCCGTCCGGTCCTCACGAAGGCACACGACAACCCGCCCGCCAAGTACGAGAGGGGCAGCCACGTCTGCAACTCGCTGGTCTCCGCGGGGTGCAGGATCCGGGGTGCCGTCTCCGACAGCGTCCTCGGCAGAGGTGTTATCGTCGAGTCCGGCGCCACGGTGCGCAACAGCATCGTCATGCAGTCCTGCGTCATCAAGAGCGGCGCTCGCGTCGAGAACGCCATCGTCGACCGCAACAACGTGATTCCGGCTCGCACCGAGCTGAGGGGGACTCCCGAGGCGGTGCTCGTCAAGGGGAAGGGCGAAGTCACAGAATGAGCGAAGCAAACGGCAAGCTGCGTGTCCTGCTCGTCGCCTCCGAGGCCGCCCCGTTCGTGAAGACGGGCGGCCTGGGCGACGTGGTGGGGTCCCTGCCCGTGGCGCTCGCGTCGGCTGGCGTGAACGTGTCGGTGATGCTGCCCAAGTACGGCTTCATCCCCGAGGAGTGGCAGGAGAGGATGGAGCACGTCTGTGACTTCAACCTCAACCTCGGTTGGCGCTATCCCTACTGCGGGATCGAGCGCCTGGACTACAAGGGCATCGACTTCTACTTCGTGGACAACGAGGACTACTTCAGACGCGATGGCGCGTACGGCTACTTCGACGACGGCGAGAGGTTCGCGTTCTTCTCGAAGGCCGTGTGCGAGAGCCTGCAGTACGTCCCCGAGCTCGCCTGCGACGTCCTTCACTGCAACGACTGGCAGACCGCCCTCGTGCCGGTGTTCCTGCGTGAGTTCTACCAGGGAATTCCCCTGTACGAGAACATCAAGACCGTCTTCACCGTGCACAACGTCAAGTTCCAGGGCCAGTACTCGGATGACGTGCTGGGCGACGTCTGTGGTCTGGCGGGGATCCCGGCTGCCGCGAGCCAGCTGTCGTTCGGTCCCAAGACCATCAACTTCATGAAGGGCGCGCTGTCCTACTCCGACATCCTCACCACCGTGAGCCCGTCGTATGCCGAGGAACTCAAGATGCCGTTCTATGGCGAGCACCTCGACTACATGTTCCGCCAGCGTGAGGACTCCCTGTACGGCATCCTGAACGGCATCGACGTGGACGAGTACGACCCCACGCATGACGACACCATCGCCTCGCGCTTCTCGGCTGACGACATGTCCGGCAAGGCCGCGTGCAAGGCCGCCCTCCAGGAGGAGCTGGGTCTCGAGGTCAACCCGGAGCGCCCGCTCATGGTCATGGTCGGTCGTCTCACCGCCCAGAAGGGGCTCGACCTCGTGCAGTACGCGCTCGAGAGCCTGCTGTCGCGCACCGTCCAGGTCGCGATCCTCGGCACGGGCGACAAGAGCTACGAGGACTCGCTGCGCTACTTCGACTGGAAGTACCACGACTCCATGCGCGCCTGCATCGCCTTCGACTCGGCGCTCGCGCACCGCATGTACGCCGGCGCGGACATGTTCCTCATGCCCTCGCTGTTCGAACCCTGCGGCCTGTCCCAGATGATCGCGATGCGCTATGGCACGCTTCCCATCGTCCGCGAGACGGGAGGCCTGCGCGACTCCGTCACCCCGTACAACCACTTCACGGGCGAGGGGACCGGCTTCAGCTTCGCCAACTTCAACGGCGACGAGATGCGTGACTGCGCCCTCGAGGCATCCGAGGTCTTCTGGACCGACAAGGACGCCTGGCGGTCGATCATGCGCAACGCCATGGAGACCGATTTCAGCTGGGCCCGTGCCGCCGACCAGTACATCGACATCTACAAGGGGCTCCATCCCGAGATCGAGCTGGCTGCAGAGAAGCCCGAGCCTGCGGAGAAGCCCGAGCCTGCGGAGAAGCCCGAGCCTGCGGAGAAGCCCGAGCCTGAGCCCAAGCCCAAGCCTGCGGAGAAGACCGAGGCCAAGACCGCCTCGAAGCCGAAGGCGAAGCCCATCCCGAAGGCGAAGGCTGCTCCCGCCGCCAAACCCATTCCCAAGACGACGAGTGCCAAGCCGAAGCCCGCTGCCGCCAAGGCCACGAAGCCCAAGGCGACGAAGCCTTCGGCTGCCAAGACCACGGCCGCCACGCCCAAGCCAGCTGCCAAACCCAAGACCACGGCCGCCACGCCCAAGCCAGCTGCCAAACCCAAGACCACGGCCGCCACGTCCAAGTCAGCCGCCAAGCCGAAGACCACGGCCGCCAAGGCCACGAAGCCCAAGCCGGCCGCGAAGCCCAAACCAGCCGCCACGCCCAAGCCTGCCGCGAAGCCCAAGGCGACGTCGCCCAAGACCCGCAGCGTCTCGGGACTCAAGAAGAAGGGGTCCTCCGCGGGGCGAGGCTAGGCCCTTCGTAGGGGCCGGAACGGACAACCGTCACATGAGAGCAACGCACAACAGCAGGGACGCCGCCTACAGGTCCCCCTTCGGGGCCGTCGTCGTGGGAGGCTCGGTCACGCTGTCGGTCGACGTCTGGGATGACCCGGACGTCGTCTGCACATGCAGGACCTGGGTCGATGGGGAAGGTGAGACCTACCTGCCCATGACCGGCATGCCGAGCGGCGATCACATGCGCTTCTCGTGCGAGATCGCCTGCGATGCCCCTCGGATCCTCTGGTACTGCTTCGTCCTGGAGTACTCGGGGGCGGTCGTGCGCTACCTCGGAGCCCGGGAGGGCAGGACCGGTGGCGAGGGCGTCATCTACGACCACATGCCACCGTCGTTCCAGGTGACGGTCTACCAACCGCGCGAGGTGAAGCCCGCCTGGTACGAGAACGCCATCGTCTACCAGATCTTCCCTGACAGGTACCGCAGGGGGGCGGGCTGGCGCGAGAACGTCGAGGCCTCCCTCGGCCATCATAGGAACGGTCCGGCCCGCAGGCTCGTCGAGGATTGGGACACCCCTCCCACGTACGACAAGGACGAGCAGGGCCGCATCAAGTGCTGGGACTTCTACGGTGGCACCCTCTCGGGCATCCGCGAGGAGCTTCCCCATCTGCGCGAGATGGGCTTCACCGCCCTCTACATCAACCCGATCTTCGAGGCCGCGAGCAACCATCGCTACGACACGGCCGACTACATGCGCATAGATCCCATGCTCGGGACCGAGGAGGACTTCCGTGCCCTCTGCGCGGACGCCGCCGAGCAGGGCATCTCCATCATCCTGGACGGCGTGTTCAACCACACCGGGTGCGACTCCCTCTATTTCAACAAGTACGACAACTACCCGGGTCCCGGCGCCTACCAGAGCGAGGACTCCCCGTACCGCAGCTGGTACAAGATAGGGGAGGACGGCAAGAGCTACTGCAGCTGGTGGGGCGTGGGCGACCTGCCTGACGTGGAGGAGACCGAGCCCGCCTATCGCGACTTCATCTTCGGCAAGGACGGCGTCGTGCCGCATTGGCTCGAGCGTGGCGCGCGTGGCTGGCGTCTTGACGTGGCCGACGAGCTGCCCGATGACTTCATCGCGGGCATCAAGGGGTCGCTGCTGGCCACCAAGCCTGACGGAGTGCTCCTGGGCGAGGTCTGGGAGGATGCCTCCAACAAGATCAGCTACGGCCAGCTCAGGCGTTACCTGCTGGGTTCCGAGCTCGACTCTGCGATGGACTATCCGTTCCGCACGGCCCTCCTCGACTTCCTCACCGGCGCCATCCCGGCCGGCGAGGTCGCCGAGCGTCTCGAGTCCCTGCTCGAGAACTACCCGCCCGATGCCTTCGCGGAGGCGCTGAACCTCCTCGGGAGCCATGACCGCACGCGACTCCTCAGCGTGCTGGGCGGCGCCCCCGACCCGGGCTCGCTGTCCGAGGCCGACCGCGCCGCGTACCGTCTCGACGACGGCCAGCGCGGCCTTGCCAAGGGACGGCTCTGGCTCGCCGCCCTCGTCCAGATGACGATGCCGGGTGTGCCCTGCGTCTACTACGGTGACGAGGCTGGGATGGAGGGTCTCACCGACCCCTGCAACCGCGCGGGCTTCCCCTGGGGCCATGAGGACCCCGACTGCGAGACGATCTACCACAACGCCATCATGCTGAGGAGGTCGTCCGACGTCTTCGTGGCCGGCTCGTTCGAGCCCTTCTCGGAGGGGGACGACGTCTTCGGGTTCTGGCGTCAGGACGGCGGGGAGTCATATGCCGTCATGGTGAACAGGAGCCTGTCGGAGCCGCGCGAGGTGAGCGTCCGCGTACGTGGCGAGGCCGTCGACGACCTGGTGGGCGGCGTGCCCGTGCGTGTGTCCGAGGGACGCGCCCATGTCACTCTGGCCCCTCTCGGCAGCGCGGTGCTCTACTTCCACGAGGCGCACAGGCTCTCGAAGCCGATGGACCGTGGTGCGGGCGTGCTCTGCCACGTCACGAGCCTGCCCGGCGGGGCGGACGGGAGAGGCACGCTGGGCGAGCCCGCGCATCGGTTCGTGGACTGGCTCGAGCGCTGCGGCATCCGCTACTGGCAGGTGCTTCCGGTGAATCCCACCGACTCCTTCGGGAGCCCCTATGCCGGAGTGTCCGCGCTCGCGGGCAACACGAGCCTGCTCGAGCTTTCCGGCACCACGCTGGACGAGCGTCTCGCCGCCTTCGATCCCGCCCATGACGAGGGGTTCCGCGAGTTCGCCGTGAGGAACTCGGACTGGCTCCTCCCGTATGCCACCTTCATGGCCGTGCACGACGCCAACGGCGACGTCCCCTGGCAGGAGTGGCCCGCCGAGCTCAGGACCTTCGACCCGGCGCTCGCCGAGAGGGACGACCTCGCGGATGCGGTCACCGCCCACGAGTTCCTGCAGTACGAGTTCGATCGCGAGTGGGATGACCTCCATGCCTACGCGAACGCCCACGGCGTCTCGATCATCGGGGACATGCCCATGTACGTCTCGTCGGACTCCTCCGACGTCTGGGCCAACCGTTCCCTGTTCCATCTGGACGAGCAAGGCCATGCCCACGAGCAGGCAGGCACCCCTCCGGATGCCTTCGCCACCTCGGGTCAGCTCTGGGGCAATCCCACCTATGACTGGGATGCCATGGCCAGGGACGGCTTCGCGTGGTGGATGTCCCGTCTCGGCCGTGCCTTCAAGCTCTACGACCGCGTGCGTCTCGACCACTTCCTGGGGTTCTCGGCCTACTATTCCATCCCCGAGGGGGCGTCTGCGAGCGAGGGCCGTTGGCTCAAGGGCCCCGGCATCGCCCTGTTCGAGCAGGCCCACGACCTCTTCGGACCGCTCCCGGTCATCGCGGAGGACCTCGGCACCATCACGCCGGCGGTCCGGGCGCTCGTGGCGCAGGGCGGCTTCGACGGCATGGACGTGCTGCAGTTCGCCGACGGCGACGTCAGGCAGGGTTACGAGCCGCGACCGGGCAAGGTCTCCTACACGGGCACGCATGACACGCAGACCCTGCTGGGCTGGGTCGAGTCGCGATTCGGCGTGACCGGTGACGAGGCTCGCACCACGGCCGATCGTCTCATCTGCGCGGTATGGGCGAGCTCCGCCGACGTGGCCGTCATGCCGCTCCAGGACGTGCTCGGCCTCGACGATGCCGCACGCATGAACGTGCCGGGCACCGCCGAGGGCAACTGGCGTTGGCAGACCGTGTCCGACGAGCTCTCCAAGTCCGAGGCGTTCCTGCGTGAGATCACACGCGAGGCGGGCAGGGACTAGCTCCGGCACCCTTGAGGGCAATATGGGGCCTGTGTGCTGCCACGTCGTGGATGTTAAACTCGGGTCTTGCGGAGTCCATGCGAAGAGGAGGGCCACGGATCGTGTCGGAAGACATCAAGCTCTTTGTCTCATGCCATAAGCCTGGCGTCCACATGCCCGAAAACGACCTGCTCCAGCCCATACACGTGGGCGCGGGCATCTCCTCGGTCACGTTGCCGGGGATGCTGCGCGACGACACGGGCGACAACATGTCAGGGTCGAACCGTTCGTACTGTGAGCTCACAGGCCAGTACTGGGCATGGAAGAACGTCGAGGCGGACTACTATGGCTTCCTCCACTACCGCCGCTACCTGAACTTCTCCGGCGTCGAGATGCCCATACACCACGAGCCGTTCATCTTCGGTGACGTCGTGTTCGACCGCAACGACGACGAGACCCTCTCGCGCATCGGGTTCGACGAGGCCACCATGCGTCCCATCATCGAGGCGCATGACTTCATCGCTCCGACCCCCATCGCCACGCCCGACGGCGTCAACGTCTACGAGCAGTACCGACTCTCGTGTGGCCACCACATCGAGGACCTCGACCTCGTCCTCGACATCATCGAGCACGAGTATCCCGACATCTGGCCGTCGGCCAAGCGCTACCTCGAGCAGGACAAGCTCTACGTGTGCAACATGTTCGTGATGAGGCGCGAGATCTTCCGCGACTACTCCGCCTTCCTGTTCGACGTCCTCGGCCGTCATGCCAAGCTCGCCGACACCTCCCACTACACGCCGGTGGCGCGCAGGGTCGAGGGGTACCTGGGCGAGAGGATCTGCGGGATGTACCTCACCTACCTCTACGACAAGGGCCTGGATGGCATCGACCTCCAGCGCGTCTACTTCCGCGACGTCACGGAGCCGGGCTTCTCGGCCGCCGCCCCCGCCCATCGAGAGGCGGGGCTCACGTTCGGCCCCGTCACACGCGGCATGGGCAAGGTCTTCTGCTCGATCGAGGGTGCCGGCGGGGTGAGGCTCACGGCCACGTCCGTCCTCGCCGACGGCACGGAGGTCCCCGCCAAGGTGGTCCCCACCAAGGGCGGTCCCGTGCTCGTGCTCTCGGTCATGTCCTCCGACCAGACGGCCACGGTGAGGATGGGAGACGACGTCGCCACGACGTCGCGACGCTTCCCTGCGACACTCACCAAGCTCGAGTCCCAGAAGAACACGTTCCTGCGCAACCACGAGGCCAACGTCGTGAGGAACTGCGACAGGAATCCCCCTTCGGCCGCGGACGTGAGGGTCCGTCCCGGCAGGATCATCTCCGACGTCGACGGCACGGACATCATCCAGGGCACGGTGACGATCCCGCTCGCCGACGGCCAGGCCGCCGACGAGCTCGTGGAGGTCTTCGCGAACGGTCCTGACGGCAGGCGTGCCTCCGGTGGGGACTGGATATGCCTTTCCGACGAGGTCATAGCCAGCGGCGACCAGCCGCAGCCACGGCTGCGCAGGGTCTCCTTCTCGCTCAGGGTCCCGAGGCTTCCGAGCTACATGATCTGGGCGCGCTTCCCCGATGGGGGCAGGCAGGACGGCTTCTCCGCGATCGAGCCCCACATCACCCGGACCATGAGGCACGACTGGGCCGCCATCGTGGAGCCTGCCGCCAAGTCGGACCGCTATGACTACTGGTTCCGCGACGTGCATCGTGTCTTCCCCGGGGAGCTCGAGGTCGAGCGTTCCACCCACTTCGGGACGGAGCCCACGTTCTCCATCATCGTCCCGCTCTTCAGGACCCCCATCGACTTCCTCCGCGATATGGCCGACTCCGTCCTCGCGCAGTCCTACGCGAACTGGGAGCTCGTCCTCGTGGACGCGAGTCCGGAGGACGCCGAGCTCTCGGCCGTGGTGGACGAGTACTGCAGGCGCTATGCCCGCATCAAGCGCGTCGACGTGGCCGAGAACCGTGGCATCACCGAGAACACCAACGAGGGCATCAAGGCGGCCGCCGGCGATTTCCTCTGCTTCCTTGATCACGATGACGTCATCGAGCCCGATGCGCTGTATTGCTACGTCCGTGCCATCAACGAGCGCCCGGACACGGACATGCTCTACTGCGACGAGGACAAGCTCAAGGACGGTCGCTACGTCGAGCCGTTCCTCAAGCCCGACTGGAACCCCGACCTTCTCCTGGGGATGAACTACGTCTGCCACTTCCTCACGGTGAGGAAGTCGATCGTCGACGGACTCGAGCTCCCCGGGAGGGAGTACGACGGTTCGCAGGACTGGCACATGACCTTCCGCGTGGGCGAGAGGGCCAGGCACGTCTACCACGTGCCGCGCGTTCTCTACCACTGGCGCATACACGAGAACTCAACGGCCGCGAGCGCGGCGCAGAAGGACTACACCCTCGACTCCAGCCTCCTGTCGGTCCGCACGCATCTCGAGCGGTCGGGCATCAAGGGAACGGTGCGTGAGTCGCCCCTCTCGCCCCGACGCTTCGTGGTCGACTACGACCTCGCCGACCGGCCGCTCGTCTCGATCGTCATCCCGAACAAGGACAACGTCCGCATGCTGGCCCGTTGCCTCACCTCCGTGCTGCGTCACTCGACCTACTCGAACTACGAGGTCGTCATCGTGGAGAACAACAGCACCGATCCCGAGACCTTCGCCTACTACGAGCAGGTCTGCCGTGCCCACGGCAACGTGAGGGTCGTCACGCTCGAGGGCATGGAGGGCTTCAACTTCTCCCGCATCGTGAACTTCGGCGTCGCCGCGTCCAAGGGTGACTACGTCCTCATGCTCAACAACGACGTCGAGGTCCTGACGCCTGGTTGGATCGAGCAGATGCTGGGGAACTGCATGCGGGAGGACGTGGGCGTCGTGGGCGCCAAGCTCCTCTTCCCCGACCACACCACCCAGCACGCCGGCGTGACCTTCGGTACCGAGGGACCATGCCACCTCTATTACCTGCTGCCGGAGCGCGTCGGAGGCAACTTCGAGGCGACCCTGCTGGCTCGTGACATGGTCGCCGTGACGGGTGCCTGCCTCATGATCTCGCGCGAGGAGTATGACGCGGTGGGCGGCATGGAGGAGGGCCTGGCCGTCAACTACAACGACGTCGACCTCTGCCTCAAGGTGGTCGAGCGTGGCCATCACGTCGTGTACTGCCCCACGGCCCAGCTCCTCCATTACGAGTCGGTCTCCCGTGGCTCCGAGACCTCGGGTGACAAGGCGCGGCGGTTCCGCACCGAGAAAGGCGAGTTCATGCGTCGCTGGCCCGCCTACTTCGAGGACGGCGACCCGTTCGGCAATCCGAACTTCATCCCGGGCAACGCATACTGCGCCCTGAACGCGACGGTACTGAGGGGAGACTGGCAATGACGAAGGTGCTCATCACCGGCTGCAACGGACAGCTGGGAAACGAGCTTCAGCGCATCATCCGCGAGGGGAGGGCCGAGATAGGCCCCATCGACCCCATCTGGTCTGCGGCCGAGGTCGTCCCCACCGATGTGGACACGCTGGACATCACCGACGCGGACGCGGTGAGCCGCTTCTGCGAGGAGGGCCGCTTCGACGTCATCGTCAACTGCGCCGCAATGACCAACGTCGACGGCTGCGAGGTCATGGAGGACGTCGCCCACAAGGTGAACGCGCTCGCGCCCCGCAACCTCGCCCGCGCCGCCCAGGCCACGGGGGCCAGGATCGTGCAGGTCTCGACCGACTACGTCTTCCCCGGCACCGACCCCAGGCCTCGCGTGGAGACGGACGAGCCCGCCCCGATCTCGGCCTATGGACGCACCAAGCTCGACGGCGAGCGTCTCGTGGCCGAGGCGTGCGAGCGTCATCTCATCATGCGCACCGCCTGGCTCTACGGTTACGTGGGACACAACTTCGTCCGGACGATGATGGGGCTGGGCGAGACCCACGACCACGTCACCGTCGTGGACGACCAGATGGGCAACCCCACCAGCGCCAATGACCTCGCCTACGAGATCCTCAAGGTCGCGGCCACGGATGGCTACGGCATCTACCACTGCACGAACGAGGGGACCTGTTCCTGGGCCGACTTCGCCGCCGCCATCATGGAGGGCGCCGGACTCGACTGCGAGGTGTGCCGCTGCACCAGCGACGAGTACGCGGCCGCGCATCCGGACGCGGCGCACCGCCCCGCCTTCTCGAGCCTGGACAACGCTCATCTCGCCGCGACCGTGGGCGACGAGATGCGTCCCTGGCACGACGCGCTAGACTCTTTCCTCGGGAACCTGAACAAGATGGAGGGCTAGACCATGTCCAAGACCTACCTCGTGACCGGCGGAGCCGGGTTCATCGGGAGCAACTTCGTGCTCTACATGCTCGAGAACCATGATGACGTCCGCATCGTGAACGTCGACAAGCTCACCTATGCCGGCAACCTCGAGAACCTCGCGGACGTGGAGGATGACCCCCGCTACGCCTTCTCGCAGACCGACATCTGCGACAAGCCCGCGGTGAAGGCCCTGTTCGAGAAGTACCAGCCCGACTACGTGGTCAACTTCGCGGCCGAGAGCCATGTCGACCGCTCCATCAAGTACCCCGAGGTCTTCGCCGAGACCAACGTCATGGGCACGGTCACCATGCTGAACTGCGCCAAGGAGGCATGGGAGCAGGCGGACGGGACCTACGGCGACCATAAGTACCTGCAGGTCTCCACCGATGAGGTCTATGGCAGCCTCTCCATCGACGAGCCGGACACGTTCTTCCGCGAGGACACGCCCCTGAACCCGCACTCGCCCTACTCGGCCTCCAAGGCCTCGGCCGACATGTTCGTGAAGGCCTACGGCGACACCTACGGCTTCCCGGTCAACATCACCCGCTGCTCCAACAACTACGGGCCCTACCAGTTCCCCGAGAAGCTCATCCCTCTCATGATCAACAACGCCCTGCATCACGAGAAGCTCCCCGTCTACGGTGACGGCATGAACGTCCGTGACTGGCTCTACGTGGCGGACCACTGCAAGGCCATCGACATGGTCCTGACCGGGGGCAAGACGGGCGAGGTCTACAACGTGGGCGGCCACAACGAGAAGCCCAACATGTTCATCGTGAGGTCCATCATCGCCGAGTGCTCCAAGGCCGTGGACGACCCCGCCATCACCGAGGCCCTCATCGAGCACGTCACCGACCGCAAGGGCCATGACCGCCGCTACGGCATCGCGCCGGACAAGATCAAGGCCGATCTCGGCTGGTATCCCGAGACCGCCTTCGAGGACGGCATCGTGCTCACGATCGACTGGTACCTCGCCCACGAGGAGTGGATGAGCCACGTCACGAGCGGTGCCTACATGGATTACTACAAGAGGATGTACGAGGGCAGGTAGGGTGGCCGAGACCACACGACCGCAGGGGAAGGCCACGGTCCGGACGCATTGGCGTCCGAGCCGTCGTGACGTCATCCTCGCGGTGGCGGTCGCCCTCGTCGTGGGCGTCTGCCTCTCCGTGGGACGCGAGTTCTATGCCACGTCCGGGGGCGTGTCGTTCGGCAGGCCCATGATCTGGCTGAGGGCGCTCGCCTATGCCGTGGCCGTCTTCGCGCTCCTGCTCGTGCTCTTCCGCGTGACCGATGCCGTCTCGTCACGTCCTCGCGAGGGGTCGCGTCTCTCGAGGTGGCTCGCGGGACTCGACTCCCATCGCAGACGCCTCCTCGTATGGGTGGCCGTCATCGTCCTGTTCGTGCCGGCCTTCCTCGCGTTCTATCCCGGCAACTACTCGAGCGACGCTCCCGAGCAGGTGACCACCCTGCTCAACCAAGGCGTCCTCGACCTGCACTGGCCGGCGGCGCACACCCTCGCGCTTGCCGGCTGCCTCGAGTTGGGCCATCTGGTCCTGGGCTCCTTCGACGCGGGCCTCACGCTGTTCTGCGTGTGCCAGGCGCTCCTGATCGCCTATGCGCTGGCCTTCGCGGCCGACAGGCTCATCTCGTGGAAGGTGCCTGCGGTTCCCGTCATCGTGCTCGTGCTGCTCGTCGCGGCGAATCCCGTCATCCAGTACTTCGCCTTCGCCACGACGAAGGACTCGCTCTTCTCGGCATTCCTCCTCATCTCGTTCGTGGAGCTCATCGACCTCCTCCGCACCCCGAAACGCTTCACGTCGTCGCCGTCCAGGATGTTCGCCTTCCTGGCTGCCGCGACCGGTATGTGCCTCATGCGCAAGCAGGGGCTCTACGTCCTCATCGTGGTGATGCTGGTGGCGCTGCCGTTCGTGCGGGGATGGGCCACGCGCCTCAAGGTCATGGTGCCTGCGGTGGGAGCCCTCGTCGTCACGTCCGTCTTCGGCATGGTGGTGGGGGCCGTGTTCGTCACCAAGGCGGACTCCTCGCGAGAGGTGCTCTCCGTGCCGTCGCAGCAGGTCGCACGCACCTACATGCTCTGCCATGACGATCTCACGGACGAGCAGATCGAGCAGATCGGACGCTACTACGACCTGGACGCCCTCGAGGCCGGCAGGACCACCGACAGCCCCTGGGAGGGTTACGCCGGCATCGGGACCCACTTCGACTCCACCACGGGCCGTGGCTACCTCGAACCCGTGAGCGATCCCGCCAAGGCGGCGTTGGACACCGATGCCTATTCGAGTGACACGGCAGGCTACTGGAGCATGTGGCTCTCCCTCATGGGCGGGCATGAGGGCGTCTACCTCGAGGCGTTCCTCTGGGGGGACGTCGGGTACGTGTATCCCACCTCGGCCGCGGCCAATCGCTGGTCGACCATGGTGTCACCTTGGAACGAGTTCTCGCTCACCATCGACGGCGTCCCGGCCGACGAGCAGGTCTCCGACTACGGCACCACCAGCCTGCTCCCCGCATACCGTGACTGGCTCGTGGGCAACGGCTGGAACATGTTCGCCTCGTGCCAGCCCCTCATGCTCCTCACCTCGCCAGCGCTGCCGTTCCTGCTCCTGACGTTCTCCTTCGTCCTGCTCGTCCGCAGGGGAGGACGCCTTCTGGTGGCCTGGCTTCTGCCGTTCGTCTACTGGCTGTCGCTCTCGCTCGGCCCCGTCATGTGCCTGCGATACGTGGCGCCGCTCTTCCTCTGCGCCCCGGTGATCGTGTGCATGCCCTTCGTGCCTCGGAAGCATCCGCATGCTATGCATGCTGCCGGCAAAGATGGAAACGATGCTGCGGCTGTTGTGGCCATTAGGCCTTTGGATGGTAAGTGGAGAACGACGCCGATGGAGTTCCTCGGCCATCCGGCGCTCGTCGTGTGTGCCGCTATGTCTGCCGTCGTGATCTCATTATGCGACGCGGTCGATGGGAACGGCTATCTTCACCTCGGACCGGCTGTTCTCCTGCAAACCCTGGGCCTTTCCCTCCTACTCGCATCCGTGTTCCTCTTTGCCAGGTATGTCATGAGTAGGACGGTGGCGCGTGTAACGGAAGGATCTCTGCCGCGTAGGAAAATCATAGTCTGCGCCGGCGTTATGTTCCTTTGCTGGCTACCTTGGCTTATCGCCCTCTATCCTGCGAACTATCTTGGAGATACCCTCATCTCCGTGGGCTGGTTCACGAAGTACATCGATGGCTCCTCCGTTTTGCTTTCCGACCACAACCCTATTCTCACCGTGCTCCTTTATGGCTCCATCGCTACCTTCGGCAGGGATGTCATCGGTGATGCTGGAATCGCCTTCTTCATCTATGTCCTGCTCCAGTCCTTTTTCTGCTCCCTTGCGTTCTCTTTGGCACTTGTCCATGCAGAGAGGAGACTTGGGCTCCCCAAGGTCGCGGCCGTCTTTCTGTTCCTGATCTATGCGCTTTGCCCCCTGTTTCCCGTCTGGAACGATTTCATCTCAAAGGACTCGCTTTATGCGCCTCTGTTTCTGGTCTGGCTCGTCTACCTGGTGGAGACCCTGCGTACTCGTGGGGCCCTTCTCGCAAAGTCGAGGAGAAGGACCTTGGAGTTCGTCCTGATAACGATTCTGTCGTGCTTGGTGAAGAAGCTCGGTTTCTATATTGTGGCAGGTACTCTTCTGGTGACGGTTATATGGGCGTTCGTCCACATCCGGGGGACTTGGAGAGACGACCAGACGTTCAGGGCAGGTGCACGGCGTCTTGTGGCGACTCTGGTCTTCTCGGCCATCGTGATGATGGTCCTTCTGCCGAAGATCGTTTTCCCGCTTGTGGGAATCCAACCAAGCGAAACTTACGAGCTGTATTCCATCCAGTTGCAACAGACGGCGCGATACGTGGTCGACCATGGGGACGATGTGACCCCTGAGGAGCATGAGGCCATCGATGCTCTCCTTGGATATGATGACCTGGCGGACAGATGCGTCTGGTATCTCTCTGATCCAGTGAAGTACGCGATTCAAGAGCCAACGGACGCCTACGGCGATTGGTTCAAGGCATACGTGGCGGAGGGTCTGAGGCATCCCGGCAGCTACTTCCAGACCTATACTGCACTTGAGTCTGACTTTGGGAAGTCCGACGCGCTTATGAAGACCCAGCTCGATTCGAGTTTCATGGGAGATTATGATGCCTCTGGGATTCCAGAGGCATATACGAGCGAAGGTATCTTCATTTCAACGGGCGAATATGCACAGAAGGTCTATTCTGCGGTCGAATCCCTTCCTCTCGTCGGTGTCCTCTTCCATAATGCACTCTACTCACTTGTGATTCCGTTCTTCCTGTTCGGCATGATCATCGAGTCTTCCCGCGAGACGAGACCGATCGTGCTTCTTGCGGGTGTCGCCGTCCTTCTTACGCTTGGTGGGGTCTGGATCTCTCCCGTATCCGTTTGGTCGCTTGGAAACAGATATCTGTTGCCATTGCTCTATGCGGCTCCATATCTCATCTGCTTGGCATGGATGTCCACTTCGCATGCGGGCAGTGTCGAGTCAGATGGCGCCATAGCCGGTAATGAGTCCCAACGAGACAGTTCTGCCAGCAAATTGATCGATTGCGAATGCTGAATGGCTTCGAGACGCCCGTGGTCTGGATGGGCGATCTCGCCTCACCCCCTCGTCTCCTCTCCCGCTCGCGGTAGAATGGCCTCATGAACAAGGCAGACGCATCCTCCGCGATCGACCTCGAGCTCGATGAGGTCATCCCCTTCTACGGGAGGGGTGACCTCGTGCGCTTCGTCTGCACCATGCCGGCTTCCATGGAGGCCCCCGTTCGCATCCATGCCACGTGCGGGAACCGTCGGCGCAGGCACATGGAGACCTTCGTCAGCCAGGACCATATCGTGGGCGATGGCGGTCACGCCAGGAGGTTCCTGACCTTCACCGCGAGGATGACCCCCGAGATCTGGGCCTGCAGGGCAACGGTGACCATGGGGCCCGGCGTGTTCGCCCCTCACGTGACGCGTGACGTTCCGGAGGACGAGTACAGGGCGGCCCTGGACGACTTCGCCCGAGGCCATGTGAGCGCGCAGAACGATCCCGCCTACCCGACCTGGCTCGAGCACCACCGCGCGCAGGCTCCCGAGCTCGACCGTCAGCGCGAGGCCTTCGCCTCACGTCCCTCGGGCCCTCTCGTGAGCATCGTCACGCCCGTCTTCCGCCCTCCTGCGACCTACCTTCGCGCCATGGTGGACTCCGTCCTCGCCCAGACCTACGGCCATCTCGAGCTCGTCCTCGTGAACGTCAGCGGCGACTGCCCCGAGGTCGACTCCGTGCTCTCCTCCTACGATGACCCACGCATCCGCGTGGTCACGGCCGACAATGCCGGCATCGCCTCCAACACGAACCTGGGCATCTCCTCCGCCCATGGCGACTATGTGGGCTTCGTCGACCATGATGACTTCATCGAGCCGGACGCGCTCTTCCGCTATGTCGAGACGATCGATTCCCATCCGGACTGCGACCTGCTCTTCTGCGACGAGGACCTCTGGGGCGATCCCGAGGCCGACGCCACGACGGTGACCGATTCCTCGCGTGCGAGGCCGTTCAGCGCCCGTCTCAAGCCGGGATGGAACCCCGACCTCCTGCTCAGCCATGATTACGTCTGCCACCTCCTCATGGTGAGCAGGCGCGTGCTCGAGGCCACCGAGCGTTCCGGCGACGGCGTCTCGGGAGCGCAGGACTATGACCTCACGCTCAAGGCGTCCGAGGTCGCCCGCGAGGTCTGCCACGTCCCGCGGGTCCTCTACCACTGGCGCTGTCATCCCGGATCAACGGCCGCGAACTTCGGGAGCAAGCCCGAGGCGCTCCATGCCGGACTCGAGGCCATCGAGGGCCATCTGAATCGCTCGGACGTCCCCGCCCATGTCGAGGAGGGCGTGAGCACGTTCTCGTACAGGGTCCGCTACGACGACGAGACGTCCGCCGGCGCCTCCGTCGTCCTCATGGGGGACCAGGCGACGTCGACGCGTGCCCAAGCGTACCTCGGGCATCCCCGCCTCGAGGTCATCCCATGCGGGAGGGACGCGTCCTCCGTGAACCGGGCCGTCGCCCTGGCCACGTGCGACCGGGTCGTCCTGGTCGATGGGGGATGCTCCCCCGGGGACGGCTCCTGGCTTTCCGACCTTCTCGGCCCGCTCTCGCGTCCTGAGGTGGGTCTGGTGGCTCCCAAGCTCGTCAGCGCCGACGGCCTGGTCGTGGCCGACGGCCTCGTCGTCCGGCCGGATGGGTCCATCGGTGCCGTCGGCCGTGGGTTGTCCGAGGTTGATCTCGGATACATGACGATGCTCGCCCATGCGCGGGACTGCTCCGCGGTTCCCGGTGCCTGCCTCGCCTTCCGTCGCTCCGTCTTCGACGCCGTGGGGGGTCTCGACGAGCACGCCGGACTCGGCATGCTCGATGTGGTCGACCTCTGCCTCCGCATGCGCGAGCAGGGACTCCTCGTGGTGGTCGAGCCCTACACGCCGGTCACCTTCGGAGGCGACGTCCCCGAGGTCGGGAGGGAGGCCGAGGCCTTCCGCGCCGCCCTCCTCGCCAGGCATCCGGCCCTCGTGGACGGCGATCCGTACATGAACCCGGCCCTTGATCCGTGGAGCGATTGGTCCGCGCTGGGGGAGTAGGGCGGTCGGGGTACAATGACGCCATCATGTTCATAAACCGCGTCTCCAGACAGATCCTCACGGCTCCCGAGCTCATGCCCGTCATGCACGAGCTGCGTGGCGGTTCCGACGCGACGCTCGCGGTCTCGCAGAGCGCCCGTCCCCTCCTGCTCGCGAGCATCTGGGCCGATCGCCCCCGCCCCTGCCTCTTCGTGGTCTCGGGTGAGGAGGCCGCCGATCGCACGGCCCGCACCCTCGCCGCATGGTTGGGCATGGACGTGGTCTCCCGCTATCCGGAGCGCAAGGACCTCCCCTGGGCCGACGTCGCGCCCGACCAGGCCGTGGTGGGCGCCCGCTGCCGATCCCTCGCTCGTCTCGCCCATGGCGAGCCCTGCGTCGTGGTCGCGAGCGCGCGGTCCCTCATCCGTCGCGTGCCTCCCGTGGGGACGGGCTACTTCGAGTCCAGCACCTTCTCGGTGGGCGACGAGGTCGACTACCAGGACATGGGGCCGCTCCTCGTGGGCATGGGCTACGCGGACTCGGGCGAGGTCGATGGCCCCGGCACCTTCCACGTCCATGGCGACGCGGTCGACGTCTTCCCCGCGCAGGCGACCTCTCCCGTGCGCATCGAGTTCTTCGGCGACGAGGTCGATCGCATCCGCCGCATGGTCCCCTCCACGGGACAGACCATCGGCGAGCTCGAGGAGGTCGTCGTCTCGCCGTGCCGCGAGATCGCCCTCACCGACGACACGGTGGCCCGGGCGAGGAAGGCCCTCTACGCTGCCGCCCAGGACGACACCGCCGTGGCCGTGGACCTCGACCTCATCGAGAGCCGCATGCCGGCCCCCACGCTCGACCGCTACCTTCCGCTGCTCTATGGGGACAGCGCCTCGCCGCTCGAGCACATGAGCGCGGACGCGTTCGTCTCGCTTGCCGAGCCGCGCGCCCTGTTCGACGACTGCCAGCGTGCCTATGACGAGGTCTCGGCCATGGCGGGCAGCGCCCGCATCTCCCTCGACGGTCTCTGCACCATGCCCCGTGACCTCGACTTCGGCAGCCAGCAGCGTCTCAGCTTCGCCTCCATCATGCGCGCGGGCGGCTCCGTCACCGCCGAGCTCGCCGTGCGCCAGCCCGCCATCGCCGGCTCCGACTCCAAGCTCCTGGGCCGCGTGCGCCAGCTTCTCGCAGACGACTGCGCCGTGGCGTTCGCCGTGCCCGACCGTCAGGCCCGCTCCGCGCTCGAGCTCACCTTCAACGACGAGCGCATCCCGTTCGTGGAGTCGCTCGCGAGCGCCGCCGAGAACCGCGTCCCCGTCCTCGACGCCTCCGCCGCGGACCATGCCGAGCCCCTCGACCGCGGTCGCGTGACCTTCTTCGACGCGCCGGTCCCCGCCGGGGTGGTGGTCCCCTCGGCTCACATGGCGGTCCTCTCCGTCTCCGACCTCACAGCCCGCATGGCCACACATCGCAAGGTGCGTCGCGTCGATCCCACGGCCGTGACCTTCCCCTTCAAGCCCGGCGACTACGTGGTCCACGCCACGCACGGCATCGCCCTCTTCGCCGACATCGTCCGCCAGGAGGTGGGCGGCCGCGAGCGCGACTACTTCCTGTTGGAGTACGCCGCCGGCGACAAGCTCTTCGTCCCTCTCGAGCAGGTCGATCGCATCACCCGCTTCGTCGGGCCCGACGGGGGCACGCCCCGCCTCACGCGTCTCAACACGGCCGACTGGTCGCGCGCCACGGGCAAGGCCCGCAAGAACGCCAAGCGCCTCGCCTTCGACCTCGTGGACCTCTACACCCGTCGCGCCAGCGTGGCAGGCCACGCCTTCTCGCCGGACACGCCCGAGCAGGCCGAGATGGAGTCGAGCTTCCCCTACGAGCTCACGGGCGACCAGGTCAGCGCCATCGCCGACATCAAGGCGGACATGGAGACGGCCAAGCCCATGGACCGCCTGCTCTGCGGTGACGTCGGGTTCGGCAAGACCGAGGTGGCCCTGCGTGCCGCCTTCAAGTGCTGCGCCGACGGCAAGCAGGTCATGGTCCTGTGTCCCACCACCATCCTCGCCCAGCAGCACTACGAGACGTTCTTCTCGCGCTTCGCCTCCTTCGACGTCCGCGTCGACGTCCTCTCCCGCTTCCGAACCACCGCCCAGCAGCGCAAGAGCCTCGAGGGCTTCGCCGATGGCAAGGTGGACGTGCTCATAGGAACGCACAGGCTCCTCTCGTCCGACGTGAACCCGCATGACCTCGGTCTCGTCATCATCGACGAGGAGCAGCGCTTCGGCGTGCAGCACAAGGAGCAGCTCAAGAACATGCGCGAGCAGGTCGACGTCCTGACCCTCTCGGCCACGCCCATCCCGCGCACCATGCAGATGGCGCTGTCGGGCGTGCGCGACATGAGCCTCATCATGACGCCGCCCCCCGGACGTCTTCCCGTGAAGGTCGTGGTGGGGGAGTATGACCCCGACGTCGTCTCAGCGGCCATCCGCGAGGAGCTGGCCCGCCGCGGGCAGGTCTACTACGTGAGCAACCGCGTCACCACCATCGACGATGCCGTCGACCGCGTGACGCAGGTGGCGCCCGAGGCTCGCGTAGGCGTGGCGCATGGCAAGATGAGCGCCAAGCAGGTCGAGGACGTCATGATGCGGTTCGAGGAGCATGAGATCGACGTGCTCGTGGCCACCACCATCATCGAGAGCGGCATCGACAACCCCCACACCAACACGCTCATTATCGAGGACTCGCAGCGGCTGGGACTGGCGCAGCTCTACCAGCTCAAGGGTCGCGTGGGCCGTGGTCGCGTCCAGGCCTACGCCTACTTCATGTTCCCCGGCGAGCTCCCGCTCACCCCCGAGGCGACCGACCGGCTCACGGCCATCAACGAGTACCAGGAGCTGGGTAGTGGCATGCGCGTGGCCATGCGCGACCTCGAGATCCGCGGGGCCGGTTCGCTCATGGGCGCCGAGCAGCATGGCAACCTCTCGAGCGTGGGCTTCGACCTCTTCTGCCAGATGCTGTCCGAGGCCGTCTCCGAGGCGCGGGGGGAGACGGGCGAGGTGGAGGCCGCGGAGGTCACCATCAACCTGCCCGCCGACTTCTTCTTCGCCGACGAGTACCTGCGCGACGTGGACAAGCGCGTGCTCGCGTACCGCAGGCTCGCCGCCGCGACCGAACTCGGCGACGTCGACGCCCTCGAGCACGACTGCGAGGAGGATTTCGGCTCCATGCCCGCCGCGGCCAAGAACCTCCTCGACCGTGCGCGCATCCGCATCCGCGCCCAGCGGCTCGGGGTCACGAGCGTCGCCCTCACGCAGGGCCGCATCGTGTACCAGGGCATCAAGGTGAGCCGCGAGACCTCGCTCAAGATGAAGGAGCGCGGCGCCATCGTCTACCCGAAGAGCCTGAAGCTCGCCTACCCGTTCCGCAAGGGCGACGAGGACCTGCTTCCCGCGGCACTCGGTGTGCTCGAGGAGGTCGGCGGGGACGACGAGGGCGACGAATAGGCGACGAACAGGCGACGAACAGCACGAGAGGTGCAAAAGAAGATGGATGGGGCCCATTTCGAGGCCCCATCCATCTTCTTTTGCACCTCTCACGGAGTCGAGCGGCCTCTCCGCCCGGTCCGGTCGGCCTTCTCGTGCATACGAGCCCCTTCGTTCGTGCGCGGCATGGTCACGCTGGAGCCGAATGATGTCCATCTAGGTGTCGCCCCTGTTATCATGTGCGGAAAGTGGCAACGCTCTCGAGAGGGGACCATGATGGAGACGACCGTCGACGGCATCGATCGCAGCGAGGTCCCCCACCTGCGCTGGGGAGTGCTCGGGTGTGGGGTCATCGCGAACCAGATGGCGGAGGCGCTCGCCGCCGAGGGCCGTACGCTCGCGGGTGTCGCCAATCGCACGCACGAGAAGGCCGTCTCGTTCGCGGACAGGTACGGCATCCCCAAGGTCTACGACCGGATCGACGACCTCTTCGCCGATCCCGACATCGACGCCGTCTACATCACCACGCCCCACAACACCCACATCACCTACCTGCGCGCGGCCCTCTCCGCAGGCAAGCACGTCATGTGCGAGAAGTCCATCACGCTAAACTCGGCCGAGCTCGCCGAGGCGGAGGCGCTTGCCGAGTCAAACCGCGTCGTCCTCATGGACGCCTGCACTGTCCTGCACATGCCGCTCTACAAGGAGCTCTCGCGTCGCGTGGCCGCAGACGAGTTCGGCCGGGTCAACCTGGTGCAGGAGAACTTCGGCTCCTACAAGGCCTATGACATGTCGAACCGCTTCTTCAATCCGGACCTCGCCGGCGGCGCCATGCTCGACATCGGCATCTACTCCATCACGCTCGCCCGCCTCTTCCTGGCGAGCGAGCCCGACGAGATCGTCTCGCTCGCCAACATGGCGCCCACGGGCGTGGACGAGTCGAGCGGCATCGTCATGCGCAACGATGAGGGCCAGCTCGTGGTCCTCTCCCTCACGCTCCACTCCAAGCAGCCCAAACGCGCCATGGTGAGTGCCGACAAGGCCTACATCGAGATCATGGAGTATCCCCGTGCCGACTCGGCCGACATCGTCTGGACCGAGACGGGCGAGCGCGAGCACGTGCACGCCGGTGACACGTCGCTCGCGCTGAACTACGTGCTGGCCGACCTCGAAGCCGCCGTCGCCGGGCACAAGCCCGAGGTCGACAACCTTGCCGTCTCCAGTGATGTGATGTCGATCATGACGCGCCTCCGCTCCGACTGGGGCGTCGTCTATCCGGAGGAGCGATAGGGATGGCGTTCGTCTCTCTGACACCTGGCAGGATGGGGATTCCCGACGAGGACGGCGAGGGAGGCCCCGTCGTCTCCCCGGATGTGGACGAGAATTGGGTCTCGGTGCCCGTCTCTCGATTCATGCGCGGCGCCGTGCGTGTCGAGCGTCTCGCCGACGGCCTCGTGCAGCCGCGGCGCTTCTCGGCTAGGCAGATGGAGGTCCTTGCCGCGGCCGGACGCACCAAGAGGGCGGTCGCCACGTCCGGCGTCGTCATCGACTTCATGACCGAGGGTGACGAGTTCTCCTTCGACGTCGAGATCACGCGTCCGCTTGACGTCACGCATCCCAACTACCGTGCCGTCATGGAGAGCGCCGGCTCGATCGGCGAGGCCGATGACGGCATCGTCGACGGGATGGACATCGCCATCGACGGTCACATCTTCACGGAGCCGGTCCGCTCGGGCCGCGCCGAGTTCTCCTTCGACAATCCCGAGCACAGCAGCGTCGAGGTCAAGGTCTACCTTCCCTGCATCATGTCGGTGGCCGTGGGGAACCTCGCCGCGAACGGGCCCATCACGCCGGCGCCGCAACGCGGCTACCTCCTCGCGCTGGGCGACTCCATCATGCAGGGGTTCATCGTGGGCTGCCCGTCGCAGAGCTACCCGGCCCGCGTGGCGTCGTCGCTCGGACTCGACCTCGTGAACCAGGCCGTCGCCGGCTACGTGTTCGACGAGGACACCCTCTCCGGAATGTTCCGCCTCCGCAAGCGCCAACCGTCCATCGTGCTCGTGGGATATGGCACGAACGACTGGGCCAGCAAGGCGTCGGCGAAGGAGATCAAGCGTGACGCGACGGCCTATCTCGATCGTCTCGAGAGGCTCTTCCCGGGCGTGCCCAAGTTCGTGGTCACGCCCCTCTGGAGGACCGACCATGCCGACAAGGTCCCCAGCGGCAAGAAGCTCGCCTGGATGGGGAAGATGCTCACGCGTGCGTGCGAGGGTCGCGACGACTTCCACGTCGTGGACGGATGGGCCGCGATGCCGCACTCCGACGCCTTCCTCGCGGATCGTCACGTGCACCCCGCCTCGACCGGCGCGGAGATCATCTCCGATGCGGTGCTCGACGCGATAGGCGACGTCTCCATGCATGTCACCACCGCGCATGGCACGGTGCGTCCGGTCGAGACGGTCGCCGACCCCGTGGCCACCGCCGATGCCCAGACCCTCAAGCGGGAAGGCGCCCCGGGGACGCATCCCGGCTTCGACGCCGTGGTGCGTACCATCTGGCGCCTCCGCCAGCCTGACGGTTGCCCGTGGGACAAGGTCCAGACGCATGCCTCCATCTCGAAGAACATGATCGAGGAGGCCTACGAGGCGGTCGATGCCATCGAGCAGGGCGATGACGCCCATCTCGCCGAGGAGCTCGGCGACGTGCTCATGCAGGTGCTTCTCCACGCCCAGATAGCGGCCGACGAGGGTTCCTTCGGTATAGACGAGGTCATCTCCGGGCTGGACGAGAAGCTCGTCCGCCGTCATCCCCATGTGTTCGGCGATCACGCACAGGCCTCCTCGGCCGACGAGGTGCTCGGCATATGGAGCGACGTGAAGCTCGCCGAACGTGCGCAGGAGGCCTCGGCCGCCCAAGCGGGTGCCGCCGCCCAAGCGGGTGCCGCCGCCCAGCCAGGCTCCGCCGCCCAGCCGGGTTCCGCCGCCCAGACGCCGGCGGGTCTTCTCGACTCCGTGCCCAGGGCCCTGCCCTCCCTCATGCAGTGCCAGAAGATATCGAAGAAGGCCGCCGCCTGCGGGTTCGAGTGGGAGACCACGGCCGACGTCTGGGACAAGGTGGCGGAGGAGCGCGCCGAGTTCGAGGCCGAGGACCCTGGAAGCGACAAGGCCGTCATGGAATTCGGTGACGTGCTGTTCGCGCTCGTCAACGTCGCTCGCAAGGAAGGCATCGACGCGGAAGGTGCCCTCCGTGCGAGCTGCGACAAGTTCCGTCGCCGCTGGGCCGCGATGGAGAGGTCCGCCGCGGAGGACGGACATGATGTGGCGGACCTGTCCCATGACGAACTGGAGGAACTCTGGCGTCGGGCGAAGGCCGACGAGGACGAGGGTCATAATCTGGTATAACGTGTTCATCGAAGCAAGCGCGCCATCGCAGCATACACACGAGAAACGAACCCAGGCATGAGCGCAGAGAACGACACCATCATCTTCCGGCCTAAGGCCCAGACACGCACATCGCGTGATGCTGGCGCTCGCCGCCAGACGACGGCCGCCTCGACCTCACGTGGCAAGGCATCCCGAGCCTCCTCTTCTCGCGACTCGTCATCCCGCGCCTCCTCGACTCGCGGCGCGTCCGCCAAGTCGCGTCCCTCCTCGTCCAGGAGGGCGTCGACCTCCGCCGAGGCACAGGCAGCGGAGCGAGCTGCCGCGGCTCGGTCAGGCGTCCGCGTCCGCCCCGCCGTCACGACCTTCTCGCGTGGCTCGTCCGACGAGGCCGAGAACGGCAGGTCCGAGACACGCAAGGCAAGACCTGCGATCGGGGATGGCCTGCGCAAGGCGCTCATCATCCTGGGCTGCGTCGCCGTGGTCGTGGTCATGCTCTACGGGCCGACCAGGAACTACTACGTCGCGAAGCGTGCCGAGCAGGACCTCTCGTCGCAGCTCGCCACCATCAACGCCAGCAACGACAGCCTCGACGCTGACGTGAGCTCGCTCCAGACCCGTGAGGGGATAGAGGACGAGGCGCGCCGTCGTGGCTACGTCACCGAGGGTGACACCGCGGTCGACATGTCCGGCGTGGACGACGGGACGGACTCCACGTCCGCCTCGGCATCGTCCTCCTCGTCCTCCTCGGCCGATGTCCCCTGGTACACGTCCGTGCTCGACGTCATCTTCCAATACCAGTCGGAGTCATGACGTGAGGCGTCTCGCCTGCATCGACATCGGGACGGTCACGGCTCGCCTCGGCGTCGCCGAGTCCGAGGACGGGAAGGTCTCTCGCCTTGCCAAGACGTCGACGATCTGCGACCTCGGCGAGGGCGTGGCCGAGACGGGAATGCTGTCGGAGGCCGCGCAGGACAGGGTCGTCTCGTGCGTCGGCGGCTATCTCGACGCGGCTCGCTCGGCCGGTGCCGAGGCCTGCTGCTGCACTCTCACCAGCGCCGCCCGCGACGCCTCGAACTCGGACGACCTTCTCCGATCCCTTGGTTCCCTGGGGCTCACGCCTGAGGTGATACCAGGTGAGGTTGAGGGTTCCCTGACGTTTCTGGGTGTGGCGCAGGACTTCCCCGACTCGCGCATCCTCGTGGCCGACAATGGGGGCGGCTCGACCGAACTCGCGCTCGGGACGCGCCACATTGCCGGTGGCACCTCGCTCGACCTCGAATGGGTGAGGTCGGTCGACGTGGGGTGTCGCCGCGTGACGGAGCTGTTCCTCTCGAAGTGCGACCCGCCGTCGGCGTCCGACGTGAGCCAGGCCCGCGACTACGCGCGTGACCTCCTCCACGACGCGCTCGAATCCGCCCCCGCGCCTAGGCCCGAGGGGCTCGTGGTCGTGGGCGGCACGGCGACCACGCTCGTCGCGATCGACGCGGCTCTCGACCCGTACGACCCCACCTACGTCCATCTCCATCGCCTCGACCGGACCACGGTGGAGCGACTCGTCAACGAGATGGGCGAGCTCACCCTCGAGGAGAGGGGATGCCTCGTGGGCCTGCAGCCCAAGCGGGCTCCGGTCATCCTGGCCGGCTCGATCATCATCTCCGAGCTCATGGGGGTCACGGGCATGGACGAGCTGCGCGTCAGCGAGAGCGACCTGCTCATGGGGCTCGCCATCGTGGGAGTGTCGGCGCTCGAAGGCACTCGGTCTCCCGTCGGCTGGCAGCCGACGCTCGCGACCCTCCGCTGACGCAGCCGGGGGTTGGGTGACGGCGTCCTGTTGCGCTAAGGTTGCCCCGTGCCTCATGGGGGCGTGGCGGAATTGGCAGACGCAGGGAACTTAAAATTCTTCGCCGAAAGGCTTGCGGGTTCGAGTCCCGCCGCCCCTACCAACATGCTCGCACCCGCCCCGTGATGGGTGGGTGCTTCTCTCCCGACACCGTCCACCTGTGCGAACGCCTCATTTTGCGTTCCGTCTTCGGTTTTGCGCGGGATTCGTCGCCGCGTGCGTGAGATCGCCTCGACGGCGGGCGAGGGGGAGTGCGAAGCTCGAGGTCACTGAGGCGCCTCTCCGCGACCGTCCCAACCTGACATCGCAAAACCGAAGACGGATCGCATCCGAGGGACGATCGACTTGCGTGAGACCGCGCGGCAGCCTTCCGTTGGGCGCGACAGCCTTCCGATGGGGCAGGCAAATCCCTCCTTCGTGTCGACGAAGGGGCGTGCTCGTGCCATGGTCCGCACGGTTGCCCTATAGTAGGCGTGGACTTGTTCAAAACTTGTACATGAGCCCGTGACGCCGACCGAGGTCTGTCACGGGAGCCGCAGGTACGAGACCTGCCGACCGCTTGACCGGAAGAGGATCATCAATGGACCTCAGCATCGCCCATGCGCCATCGCCCGAGAACGCGTCGATGGGCTCCGCAGATGGGGGGTCTGCGAGCTCCCACCCGCTCACCAAGACCTCGTCCTCGCCCCTCCACGTCCAGCTCTCCGATCTCCTCCGCGAGAAGATCTACTCGCGTGAGTGGGGGTCGCGCAAGCAGATTCCGTCCGAGCATGAGCTCATGGACATGTTCGACCTCAGCCGCGGCACGGTTCGTCGCGCGATAAAGTCGCTGGTGGATGAGGGTCTTCTCGTCCAGATGCATGGCAGGGGCACCTTCGTGGCCGAGCCGGGGATCTCGCATCCCGTGGGCGTGCGTCCGCTCTCCTTCGCCGAGTCCCTCCACGAGCAGGGCAAGGACTTCAAGACGCGCGTGATCTACGAGTCGGTGATCCAGGCCCCCGACGACGTCGCCCACGAGCTCGAGCTCGAGCCGGGCGCCCCCGTCCTCTTCCTCCGCCGTGTCCGGTCGGTCGAGGGCGAGCCCATCATGTGCCAGGAGGGCTGGTCGAACCTCCGCGAGTGCCCCGGCCTGGACAAGGTCGACTACACCCAGGAGTCGGCCTTCGACGCCGTCCAGAGGTGCTCGGGCCGCAAGATCAAGTACTCGCGGATCCGCTACACGGCTCGCGTCGCCGGCAAGGAGCACGGCATCTACCTCGCCTGCGAGGAGACCGCGCCCGTCCTCGTGCTTGAGCAGACCATCCGTCTCGCCGACGAGGTCCCCGTCGAGTGGAGCCTCACCTGGCTCAAGAGCGGCCAGGCGGTCGTGGGTACTGCCGTTCAACCCGACTGAGATACCGTCCATCGAGGGACGTGTCCCTGACTCGTCTATAACTTGTTCAGTAATAGGTATACAAGTATCATGTGAACGTCATGAATCATGGCGTATGGATGTCCGTGCACGAACGAAGGAGAACCAAGCATGGAGAAAGCCAAGCTCAGAAGGCCGTTCTTCGTGGTCAACCCCAAGTCGTACCTCTATGGCGAGGAGACCCACAAGCTGGCCGAGAAGACCGACGAGCTCTGCGAGAGGTACGACTTCGACTGCCTGTTCACGGCGCAGCTCATCGACCTGCCCTGGGTCGTCGAGAACTGCCCGCACCTCATTCCCTGCGCCCAGTTCATGGAGAGCCTGAAGCCGGGTCGTGGCATGGGCCATGTCCTTCCCGAGGCGCTCGCCGCCGCCGGCGTCAAGGCGACCTTCCTGAACCATGCCGAGAACCCCATGACCGTCCATGAGCTCGCCGCCACGATCGCCCGTGCGAACGAGGTCGGCATTCTCACCGTGGTCTGCGCCGACTCCGTCGAGGAGGCCAAGGCCATCGCCGAGCTCCATCCCGACGTCATGACCTGCGAGCTCACGAGCCTCATCGGCACCGGCCAGGTGGCGGGGGAGGACTACATGCGCTCGAGCACCGAGGCGGTCAAGGCCATCTCGCCCGAGACCATGGTGCTCCAGGCGGCCGGCATCCACTCCGGCGAGAACGTCTACGACGCCATCATGTGTGGGGCGGACGCCACGGGCGGCACCTCCGGCATCGTCGCCGCTGACGACCCGTTCGCCACGCTCGACGAGATGTTCGCCGCCCTCGACCGCGCCCGCACCGACATCGCCAAGGAGGCCTAGCACATGGCAACCTACCAGGACTCCATCGTCATCCACACCTGCGCCGGCAAGCCCAGCTATCACAACATCCGTACCGACGTCGAGGCCATCGTGGCCGCGTCGGGAATCAAGAACGGCATCGTCTGCTGCCAGACGTCGCACACCACCTGCTCGGTCCTCTTCGAGGAGATGGTCCACGACACCAACTGGCAGGGGGATGAGTTCCTCCAGGCCGACCTCAACCGTCTTCTCGACCGGATGATCCCCCGTGAGCTCGAGGAAGGGCGCGAGTATCGCTATCCCGGCCCCAAGCACGTCCAGTTCCTCGAGGACTACGCGGAGGAGAACCCCGGGTTCCCGGCGGACCCCTCCTCGATCCTGAACGGCGACGCGCACCTGCGTGCCAGCCTCTTCGGCAGCTCCAAGACCTTCGTCCTCACGGACGGCGTCATGAACACCGGCGAGTTCGGGTACGTCTATCTCGTCGACTGGGACCAGAACCGCGAGCGCGACCGCAAGGTCAAGGTCTGTGTCGTGGGCGAGTAGCCACGCTCGAGGGTGTGGCGTGCATCCCGCTTGTCGGCTGTGTTAGGTTCTGTTCGGTATCCGAACGAGAAAAAGGGGGGAGGGAACATGAAGAACATCATCCTCGCGTGTGGCTCTGGGGTCGCGACCTCCACGGTCGTGGCCAACAAGGTGAAGGACCTGCTCGACTCGAACGGTTTCTCGGGTCAGTACAACATCACCCAGTGCTCGATCGCCGAGGCCGTGGGCAAGTCCGAGAACGCGGACCTGCTCATCGCCACCACCGTGGCGCCTGACGGCATCAAGTGCCCGTACATCTCGGGAGTGCCGTTCCTCATCGGCGTCGGCAAGGAGGCCGTTGAGCAGCAGGTGCTCGACTTCATGAAGAAGTAGCCTCAAGGCAATGACCCCATGCGACCGGCTGGGGAGAGTCCGGTCGCATGGGGAGAGCGCGTCGAACCACGCACCATGCAGAGAGTAGAAGAGAGAGAAGAGAGCGGGTCGTCGCGAAGGGTTCTCCCTGACGGCCCTGGAGGGAGAGAGAATGGACGCAGTAATCGGATTCTTCTCCGGCGTCTCGAGCCTAGGCGTGTCCGTCGTCATGCCCATCGTGCTGACGATCATCGGATGCTGCTTCGGAGCGGGCTTCGGGAAGAGCCTCAAGGCCGGCCTCACCGTCGGCATCGGCTTCATCGGCCTGAACCTCGTCATCAACCAGCTCATGGGCACCGACCTCGCCGGCGGCGTGACCGCCATGGTCGAGCGCTTCGGGCTCAGCCTGTCCGTCATGGACGTCGGCTGGCCTGCGGCCTCCGCCATCGCCATGGGCTCCATCGTGGGCGTCATCATCATCCCGCTGGGCCTGCTCGTGAACATCATCATGCTGATCACGAACACCACCCAGACGGCTGACGTCGACATCTGGAACTACTGGCACTTCGCGTTCACGGGTGCCCTCGTGGCCATCGTGACCAACAACGTCGCCATCGGCATCGCCGCCGCCATCGTGAACGAGGTCATCGTCCTCGTCATCGGCGACGTCACCGCGCCTCAGGTCGAGAAGTCCCTTGGCCTTCCCGGCGTCTCGATCCCCCACGGCTTCTCCGGCGCCTACGCGCCCATCGCCTGGGCCGTCAACGCCCTGATCGACAAGATCCCCGGCCTCAACAAGATCGACATCAACGTCCGCAGCATGCAGGAGAAGTTCGGCGTCTTCGGCGAGCCCGTCCTGCTCGGCTCCATCATCGGCCTCGTCATCGGTCTGCTCGCCGGCTACGGCCTGCTGCCCGTGACCACCACCGCCGCCGACGGCACGGCCGTCACCACCCCGAGCTTCCTGTCGCTCGCCGTCTCGATGGGCGCCGTCATGGTGCTCATCCCCAAGATGGCCGCGCTGCTCATGGAAGGCCTCATGCCCATCTCGGACGCGGCCTCCACGTTCATCCAGAAGCACTTCGCGAGCCGCGGCAAGATCTACATCGGCCTCGACTCCGCCGTCGGCACCGGCCACCCCGTCACCCTGACGCTGGCCCTCATCCTCGTGCCGTTCTGCATCGCGCTCTCGTTCATCCTCCCCGGCAACAAGGTCATGCCGCTGGTCGACCTCGCGTGCATCCCCTACATGTTCGTGCTCATCACGCCGCTGGTTAACGAGAACGGCTTCCGTGGTCTGATCGTGGGCATCATCGTCCTGGCCGTGGGCCTCTACATCGCCACCGACCTCGCGCCCCTCATCACCACCGCTGCCCAGAACGTCAACTTCGACATGGGCGGTGCCTCCGAGATCTCCTCGATCTGCGACGGCGCCAACCCGCTCACCTGGATCATCGTCCGCATCGGTGAGCTCGGCAACGGCATCGGCCTCGCCATTCCCGCCGTCGGCGCGGTCGCGCTGGCAGTGTGGAACCGCTTCCGCATCGTCAAGGAGGCCAAGGAGCTCCACTCGGAGTCCGAGGCTGCCTAGTTCGCGAGCGTCGACCTCGTAACCACCGTCTTACCTGACGGGCCCTGCGCCTGACGCGCGCGTGGGGCCCGTCCCATGGAGGGACATGAGCGACAAGCAGAGCAGGACGTACACGTACGACGCGAAGCGCTTCCTCATCGAGGTGACCTTCACCGGATGGTTCTGCGTGTTCGTCACCGTGGCCTGCATCATCATGGCGTTCATGGGCATCGTCCCGGGCGTCATGGCGGTGTGCGCGGTCGTGGCGTTCTACACCGCATGGAACACCTTCGTGTCCAGGGCCTATCCGCGCGAGGTCACGGTGGACGACGAGTCCATCTCCTTCACGTGCTTCGGCCGCACCGACACGTACCGCTTCGCCGACATCGATGACATCCGCGTCCGCGAGTTCCCCTACGCGTACAAGTCCTACGTGCGCATCAACGGGGGCGGCATGCTCAAGGGCCGTTACTGGGTGCGGGGCCAGTGGTTCGATGACGGCGAGGAGCTCTACCGCCGCATCACGGATATCGAGTGCACCATCATGCCCGATTCCCTGAAGGCACGTGCGCGGGCCTATGCGGCGGCCGAGAAGACCGCCGATGCCGATAAGGCCGCCGACGCCGGCAAGACCGTCAAGGCCGCCAAGGCCGGCGCCGACAGGTCCGGCGGGTCTGCCAAGACCACCAAGCCTGCCTCTCGCAAGGGAGGACGCGGCTAGCCGCTCGATCGCGGCCCATCATCTCGTTGCCACTGCCTGGTCGTACTCCCCCTTCGGCCAGGTGTGTGCGAGCAGGGAGGCATCCGCTTGCGGGTGCCTCCCTTTCCTGTCCGCGTGGCGCCGACGTGTGTCGTGGCGCCAACGAACGCCATGCCGCCGCCACCGGCCGCGGCCGGCCGCACCACCGCTACCAGGTGTAGCCGCCGTAGTCGTCCCAGAGCTCCTGGAAGGCCGGCAGACAGCCCGCGAGGGTCTCGTCGGCCACGCAGTACGAGAGGCGCTCGTATCCGCCGATCCCGAAGTCGTTCGAGGCCACGAGCAGCAGGCCGTGCTCGAACGCGCGGTCGGAGAAGGCGTCCTCATCTGGTTCGAGCGCCCTCATCCACAGGTAGAACGCGCCGTCGGGGTGTACCACCTCGTAGCCGATCCGCGCGAGTCCCTCGTAGATGAGGCCGCGCTTCCTCGTGTAGGCGTCCATCGGGGCGGGCGCGCCCACGCATTCGCCCACCACGCGCTGGATGATGCTCGGCATGATGGTGTTCACGACCCGCTGCGCGCCGAGGATGGCGTCGATCACCCGGTCATGGTTTATGACGGAGCGCGGCACGAGGACGTAGCCGGCCCTCTCGCCCGCTATCGAGAGGGACTTCGAGTACGAGTAGCACACGATGGTGTCCGAGTAGGTCCCAGCCACCCAGGGGTTGCTCCTGCCGTCGTAGACGATCTCCCGATAGGGCTCGTCCGACAGCAGGTAGATGGTCTTGTCGAGTTCCGCGCTCTTGCGCCGCAGCATCGCCCCGAGGTCGCGCAGGATCTGCTCGTCGTAGATCGCGCCCGTGGGGTTGTTGGGCGAGTTGACGATCACCATCCGCGTGCAGGGCGTGATGGCGCGCTCTATCGCGTCGACGTCGGGCTGGAAGGTGGTCGGCTGCGTGGCGACGGGGATGCACTTGCAGTGCCACGCCTGGATGAACATGCGGTACTCGGGATAGTACGGCGTGAGCACGATCACCTCCTCGCCGGGGCTCGTGAGCGCGCAGATGGTCGAGGTGAGCGCACCGGATGCGCCGGCCGTGAGCACGAGGTCATCGGCCGAGTAGTTCCCACCGAAGCGTTGCCTGAGGTCGGTGGCTATGGCTTCGCGCACGTAGGTGAGGCCGCGGTTGGCCGTGTAGCCGTGGAGGTCGACCGAGGGGAGTTCGAGCGCGTGGACGATCGACTCGTTCACCTCGGGCGGGGCATCCACATAGGGGTTGCCTATCGAGAAGTCGTAGATGTTCTCCGCGCCGCTCTCCTTGAGCTTGGTCGCCCTCTCGAACTGCTCGCGTATGGCCGACTTGCCGGCCCCGAACTCGTAGCAGAGCGCATCGATCCCGTCAGCCATGGCATACCGTCCCTCACGTCGCCCAGCGGTCCGTCCGTATTGGATACAACGGTCTGCCTGACGTGTTTCCGACCGGAGACAGGATCGGCACGGGGACGTGTCGTCCACGTCACTCTTTGGGTCAGCTCCCGCATGGGCCCCATGGAGGGGGTGGGCCGATGGGAAGGGCGCTCGCATACGAGGACGCCCCGCCATCCATCGTCGGGAGGCGGGGCGTCGCATGTGAGATAGGTGCCCCCAACGAGATTCGAACTCGTGTCGTCGCCTTGAAAGGGCGATGTCCTAACCGTTAGACGATGGGGACGCGCAGGCAAGTATACCAAAGGCGGGAGTCATCGAGCGAAGCAAGCGTCGGCGGAGCCGGGCGCGGACGGCGGCGGATGCCAGCGGAGCCGGGCGCGCCCGGCGGTGCCCCCCGAGACGTCACATGTCGTAGCCGAGCCTGTCCGCGAACCTGCCCGCCGACTCCGCGAAGCCGGGTTGCTCGGATGCCCAGGGGATGAAGTCGGGGGTGTCCACCACGATGGGGTCGGCCTCATGGACGCAGAGCGTGACCTCCTCGAAGCTTCCCGGCTTGCTCTGGGGGCGGTCGGGCAGGTACGTCTCGACGTAGGTGGGACGGAGCAGCGCGTAGGCGCCGCCGGTGCAGAGGCTGTCGAAGCCCCTGAGCGCACGGCGTGCCGCGGCCGGGCGGTCGAGCTTGAAGAGGAGGAGGACCCGCGCGAGATGGGACCAGGCGTTGCCCTGGCGCAGGAAGCGCGCGTCGAGCTCGTCGAAGCCGGTCTCGTCCTCGAGTCTGGCCAAGGCGAGCGCCGCGGTGAGACGGGCGCCAAGCGCGTCGGTGGGGGAGGCGTCGATGAGCGACAGGCACGAGCTCGCGGCCATCCGATACCGAGCCGTGTCCAGGCACGTGCGCGAGATCGCGGCACGCACGCGCAGCCTCGGACGCAGGAACACGTCATCCCATGCGTCCTCGCCCTCGGACGTGACGATGGCGCCATGCTGGTCGGCTACGTCATGGTCGAGCTCGAGCAGGAGGCCGAGGGTGGCGTCCGGCTCCTGGTCGGCCACGAGGCATGACAGCAGCCGAGCGTCGATGCAGGTGGGGTCGAGGGCGAGCGCGCGGTCGCAGCTCGTGGCGATCCTGCCGAACCTGCGTCTGCGCTCGCGCTGGTACTCGTCATCGTCCAGGAGGTCGTCTCCGGCGGTGGCGGCACGTTCCTTCTCCAGGGTCTGCTCGATCTCGAGGAAGGCCTGCTCCTCGGCATCGTCCGCGAACGAGCGTGGGTCGGCCGCGACGGCGGAGAGCAGCTCGGAGAAACCCTCCTTCGAGAGGGGGCCGATGCTTGCGAGCCTCTTGAGCGCACACCTGCGAACGAGCTCCCCTCGGGCGTCCATCGCTCAGTTCCTCCCCGTGTCGAGGGAGACGAGCGCGGACGACTCGGGATCCTGCTCGCAGGAGGCGACGACCGCGGGCTCGTGGGCGATCCACGAGCCGAGGCTGCCGAGGTCCGACGAGTCGCGGCCCTCCTCGAGGACCACGGTCGCCTCGGACACGGCGATGATGAGCTCGTCCTCGCTGAAGGCGGGCACGGCGAGACGGGCGAAGACCCCGTCGGGCAGCTCGTCCTGGCGGGACAGGGTGATGCCGGCGTGCGGGTAGGCGGACAGGCATCTGGAGACGAGCTCGCGGGCGAGCTCGAGGTCATGTGACTTGTGGGCGAGGGCGATGCGGGCCAGAAGCAGCCAGCCATCCTCGGAGTCGTCATGGCGTGCGGCTGCGTGGGAGAGGGAGCCGAGCCTGTCGAGCGCGGAGGCATCCTCCAGCTTCGCGCAGGCGAGTGCCCCGGTGAAGCGGACGTCCGACGGGTCCGAGGGGTCGTCTCCGATGAGGTCCAGGCAGATCGAGAGGCAGCGGGTGTAGTGGCCGCAGATGAGGGCCTTCGCCGCGAGCGTGGACATCCATCTGACGTACGGCATCATGGCAAGTTCGGCCTCGAGGACCCTGCCCTCGTCATGGCCGTTGGCGAGCGCCTCGTCATGTCGTGCGACGCAGTCCTGCCTGACGGCGTCGGCCCCCTTCGAGAGGTACTGGTAGTAGCCCTCGAACGAGCCGTAGTCGGCCGCGGCCCTCATGCGCACGGCGTCATGGCAGCTGGGGTCGAGGTCGATGGCCTCCTCGAGCACGCGCGCCGCCTCGTCCATGATGGGACCGCACTCCTCGTCGGGGGCGAAGGGCAGCTGGTAGTCGATGAGGTCCGTGGCCTTGGTGACGAGGTGGAACGCACGGTCGCCGTCGGATTGCGGCAGGGAGTCGCGGCTCTGGCTGAAGCGACGGCTGAACGTCGCGAAGGCACGCGCGGTCGCGAACGGGTCGGAGGGATCGAGGGTGCGCGCATAGCGCAGGCCGAGGCGCTGGTAGTCCTCCTTGTTCGGGTCGAACGACATGGCGCCTCCTCTCCCTCAATCGTTGGTCTTACCACCATGTTAGCGAAGACGGGCCTTCCGTTCGTCCGTGCGGCCCTCTGCCTCCGAACGGTTGCGCGATGTTACCCAATGGGAGTCGACACGATACGTGTCCTACTCGCATTTACAACGAGAAGCACGGAAAAAATCGTAAACGGTTCAAGAAGGAGCTATTTCGAGTAGGTTGCATGAAGAATCCGAGAAGAATTCATGATGATGCATAAGCAAAGACCAATATGCAATCTCGAATACCGATTTATCGAGCTAGTTGGCATAATTTGGCTTGACCGTTTTGCGGTTAGGCGTATATCCTTCTGTCAATTTACACACGTAGCGGGAAAGGCCTGCTAGTGCGTCCACCTAAGGAGGGACGAGAGACATGAACGGAGTCGCAGTCATCTTGATAAGTGCGGTGGTCCTGGTAATTGGTTACCTGGGGTATGGACGCTGGCTAGCGAACAAGTGGGGCATTGACAAGGACGCCATCACGCCTGCTCGTCGCATGGAAGACGGCAAGGACTTCACGCCCGCGAGCCGCTTCACCGTGTTCTCCCACCAGTTCAGCTCGATCTGCGGCGCGGGCCCCGTCACGGGCACCATCGTCGCGATGATGTTCGGCTGGCTGCCGGTCCTGCTCTGGGTGCTCGTCGGCGGCATCTTCTTCGGCGCCGTCCATGACTTCGGCGCCCTCTACGCCTCGGTCAAGAACAACGGCAAGTCGCTCGCCCAGCTCATCGACAAGTACATCGGCCGCACCGGCCGTCGTCTGTTCCTGCTCTTCTGCTGGCTCTTCACCCTCATCGTCATCGCTGCCTTCACCTCCATGGTGGCCGGCACCTTCAAGATGACGACGGCCGACGGCGTGGTCGACATCACCAAGTCCTACGCAGGTGGTTGCGCCGGCACCATCTCGCTGCTCTTCACCCTCGTCGCCATCCTGTTCGGCTACATCACCCGCAAGTTCGACGTCAAGGGTGCCAAGGAGCTCGTCCTCGGCGTGGCCCTCATGGTCGCCATGTTCGCCGTCGGCATGCAGTTCCCGATCTACCTCGACACGAACGGCTGGATCGCCGTCGTCATGATCTATCTCGTGTTCGCCGCTGCCATGCCCATCCAGACCCTCAAGCAGCCGCGTGACTACCTCACGAGCATCATGATGATCACCATGATCGTCTGCGCCGTCGCCGGCATCTTCGTGCTGGGCGCCAATGGCCAGGCCGAGATGACCGCCCCCATGATCGCGAGCTCCGACACCATGGCCACGCTCGCCTCCAAGGGCAAGTACCTCTTCCCGCTCCTGTTCGTCTCCGTTGCATGCGGCGCCCTCTCCGGCTTCCACAGCCTCGTGTCCTCGGGCACCAGCTCCAAGCAGCTCTCCAATGAGACCGACGCCCTGCCCGTCGGCTACGGCGCCATGATCCTCGAGTCGTTCGTCGGCGTCATCGCCGTCGTCTGCGCCGGCATCATGTTCAGCAAGATGAACGTGAACATGGTCGACGACGCGGGCAACGCCCTCTACACCCCGTTCAAGATCTTCTCGGCTGCCATCGCCAGCGGCATGACGTCCTGCGGTCTCGACTCCACCATCGCCACCGTGTTCATGACCATGTGCGTCTCGGCCCTCGCGCTCACCTCGCTCGATGCCGTGGCCCGCATCGGCCGCCTCTCCTTCCAGGAGTTCTTCGCCACCTCCAACGACCCCCTGGCCGTCGAGACGGAGGAGAAGACCGGCGCGAAGAAGGTCCTCTGCAACACGTACTTCTCCACCGGCATCACGCTGGTCTGCGGTCTCGCGCTCACCTTCGGCGGCTACCTCAACATCTGGCCGCTCTTCGGCGCCTCCAACCAGCTGCTCGGCGGCATGACCATGATCACGCTCGCCGTGTTCTGCAAGGCCACCGGTCGTAAGGGCTGGATGCTCTACGCACCTGTCGCCTTCCTCCTGGTCTGCACGTTCACCTCGCTGGTGCAGTCCGCCATGAGCTGCATCACCGCTCTCCAGGCGGGCGGCGCGGCCGTTATCGCCACCTCCGGCCTGCAGCTCTTCTTCGCGATCCTGCTCATGATCCTGGGCGTCATCGTCGCGTACAACTGCCTGAAGGAGCTCTTCACAAAGAAGGCCGGCTCCATGCCCGACGAGGACCCCGAGTGGTCCGACATGGGACGTGCGAACGTGGCCGCCGAGGAGGCCAAGGCTGCCGGCGAGGCTGGCGCCGCCCAGGCGTAGGTCTCTGGCCGTCTCCCTCGGACGTCCTCTCGACGACGTCCCACATAGTGGCTCGCAAGGAGAGACCCTTCGCAAGAGGGGTCTCTCCTCTTATATGAGGAGGGACGGTGCGAGGGCGTGGGGGAGTTGTGTCGGTGACGTAGGGGATGGCCGGGGCGGGGCCGTCCCGATGGAGCGGCGCCGGCGCTTCTCGGGAACCGAACCAAGACCTGAACGGTACATGCATAAAGGAAGGCCTGGTAGCCGTTGTGGCACACCAGGCCTTCTCTCTTAACATGTACATTAGAGCATGGTCATTCAGGTTTGTAAATAACATTACCTGGGACTTTCTGCGAAAGGCAGGAAAAGACGGTAAGGAGAAGCAGGTGATTGGGCGAGCGGCCTGACGGATACAATATGAGACGAATGCGAGAAATGAGTGAGTTCTACTCATTCGTGCATATCAAATGGCTATCGGGGACCCAAGGCCCGTCCGAGGGTCCCTCGCACGTGAATCCGGCATGACTTGCCGGCAGTCGATTTGGAGGAACCATGGGTCGTTTCACTAATCCGCGTGACCTGTACTTCGGCGAGGGTTGCCGCCACGAGATCAAGAACCTCAAGGGCAAGAAGGCCATCATCGTCTCCGGCGGCCACAGCATGCGTGCTGGTGGCTTCCTTCAGGACGTCGAGGCCGACCTCAAGGCCGCCGGCATGGAGGTCCAGCTGTTCGAGGGCGTCGAGAGCGATCCCTCCGTCGAGACCGTCATGAAGGGCGCCGAGGCCATGCGCGCCTTCCAGCCTGACTGGATCGTCGCCATCGGCGGCGGCAGCCCCATCGACGCGGCCAAGGCCATGTGGGTCTTCTACGAGTATCCCGACGTCAAGTTCGAGGACATCATCCAGCCGTTCAGCTTCCCCGAGCTGCGCCAGAAGGCCCACTTCTGCGCCATCAGCTCCACGTCCGGCACGGCGACCGAGGTCACGGCCTTCTCCGTCATCACCGACTACCAGAAGGGCATCAAGTACCCCCTGGCCGACTTCAACATCACGCCTGACGTCGCCATCGTCGACCCCGAGCTCACCTACTCCATGCCTACCAAGCTCTGCGCGCATACCGGCATGGACGCCCTGACCCACTGCCTCGAGGCCTACGTCTCCACCTGCGCCTCCATGTTCACCGACGCGAACGCCCTCCACGGCATCCGCGAGATCCACGAGTGGCTGCCCAAGTCCTATGAGGGCGACCATGAGGCCCGTCAGCACATGCACGAGGCGCAGTGCATCGCCGGCATCGCCTTCTCCTCGGGCCTTCTCGGCATCGTGCACTCCATGGCCCACAAGACCGGCGCCGCGTTCTCCGGCGGCCACATCATCCATGGCTGCGCCAACGCCATGTACCTGGGCAAGGTCATCCAGTTCAACTCCAAGGACCCCCGTGCGCACGAGCGTTACGCCTACGTCGCCAAGGAGATCCTGCACCTTCCCGGCAACACCGATGACGAGCTCATCGCCAGCCTCGTCGCCGAGATCCGTCGCATGAACGACTCCCTCAACATCCCGCAGGGCATCAAGAACTACGGGCAGGGTGGCGTCAAGGCCGACACCTCCATCATCGACGAGAAGGAGTTCCTCGAGAAGCTCCCGACCGTCGCTGCCAACGCTCTCCTCGACGCCTGCACGCCCGAGAACCCGCGTCAGCCGTCCCAGGAGGACATGGAGAAGCTGCTCAAGTGCGTCTACTACGACCAGGACGTCGACTTCTAGGTCGATCGCACCCGTCGCTCGCGCTCACATGAACGTCTGATCCGGAAGGGGTCGGGGCCATGGGCTTCCGGCCCCTTCCCCTGTGTCACCGAGCCCTGATGTGCCGAGCAGGTTGGGTATGAGCCGCGACCTCATGTGAGTCGCGGGCGATCCATGGCGCCAGGAGAAGGAAGGGGACGCAATAGAAAAGCGGGACCACATAACGGATAGAGCAGATGGGACTGAGAGTCAGGGTCCCCCAGAAGACGAATGGGACAAGCCATGGGATGAGGAATGGCATCCTACGTCTGCGGGCCAGGAGCATGAACGAGGCGATGAGGACATATCCTGGGGTCGCGATGGAGACCCAGAGCGTGAGCAGGATGTTTCCGCGGAACATATGCTGGCATCCATCATAGAGCCACTCATAGTACGCAGGGAGGAGACTGTCCTGCGTGATGACGTTCCCAGAGTCCGACCCCTCGAACTGGAAGCCGAACTCGTTCCAAGGAGTGAGGCCCGAGCGGGGGTTCTCGACTGCTGCCGATGGATAGAGGTATCCGATCCAGTCCCAGAGGAACGCCTCCGCATAGAGTCCCTCATGCCCCTTCGCGAGGTCCAACCAGAGCGAGGTGAGGCCCGCCTTGTCCTCCAGATAGGCATCCGTCCTCAGGGACGTCTTGGCGGGATCCGAAAGATATGGGAGATAACCCTCGAGCTTATCGGTGTCGTAATAGCGCTCGACCTGTCCGACCTGCTCGTCGGTCAGCGAGTCCCTGTCGTACACCCAGACGCGGGCGATCTGCTGCGACTGGAGATTGAGCGAGTTGTAGGGGGCGTCTGCCTGGGTGGTGAAGGCCAGACCCACCACAAGGTTGAAGGCGAGCATGAGCAGGATGGCCGTGGTGGAGCAACCCAACAGACACCTGGCGTTCTTCCGCAGGATCAACGCGGCGAGGATCATGACCACGATGACGATATAGACTCCCTGGCTTCTGAAAAGGCAGAGCCCCGTGAGCGCGAGGGCCGTCGCCACGAGGAGGCCTCGAGGGGCCCTCTCGCCCCCGAGGCCAAGGAGCCTCGTCACGAGCACGACGGAGAGGAGCAGGAAGACACCGAACATCGAGTCGGTCGCCGTCACGAAGGCGTATGTCTGCACCACTGGGTTGAGCATGGTGATCGCGGTAAGGGCGATGACGGCGGAGACGGGCGCCCCTCTCTCGATGAGGTAGCTCGAGGCATAGGCCATCGTGGATGCCAGAAGGCCAGCCTGGACGACGCAATAGAGGGTCACGCCGGCATCATATGAGCCGAGCAGCAGATTCCCGCCGCCCACGCACACGTAGAGGAGGAGGGTGTGCGCCGTCGGCCACTGCAGGCTGATGAAGCCGTAGTTCATCAGGCAGTTGAGCTGGAGGGGGCCGTCACACCCGAAGTATCCCGGATACAGCGCGAGGAATGCCGGAATCCAGGACAGCGAGATGACGAGGAGGAACGCGAGCCATCTCATGCCGGGTCTGAGGGAACGGATGCGCTCGCTCAGCGGCCATGTCCGGGAGTGGGATCTGGCCTCGAGACGATCCAACAGGGTGAGGGCGAGAAAGCCCAACACCGCGACCACGACACCGATGACGGCGGCCGTGGCCCATAGCCTCACGCTCGAGAAGGCGATGTTGCCACCCTCGGAGGAGTAGAGCGCATGGCCCAGGGCGAGGGCGATGCCGGTGACCATGCCGACCAGGATGCTGATCGAGGCCTTCCTCGGGAGTGGGGTTCCGGTTCGCCCGGCCTCCGAGGTCAGGGCGGTGTCGCCACCCATCCGCTACTCCTTCGCGGCGAGCAGGGCGCGCATGCACTGGCACCAACCGTCGGTCGAGGGCCTGCTCGACAGGTAGATGTTGTTGCGCGCGGTCAGCTCCTCGTCGGCGCTGGGGTGATCCAGGCCGTTCATCATGAAGAGGAACACGCCCACGTGGTCGGCGATCACGCAGTCGGCGGGGGAGTCCCCCGCGCCCATGACCTCGTCGGGCTCGAGGCCCGCCAGCTCCACGAACCGCACGATGCCGGTGCCCTTGGTCACGCCCACGGGCGTCACGTGGTAGGTGTGCATCCCCACGGGGTGGTCGAGGTCGCAGTTGAGCGTCGTCGCCCCGGAGATGCGCGGCACCAGACCGTTGTCGGCGAGGTAGAGCGGCAGGCCGCACGCGTCCAGCATGTCCTGCATCTCCTCCACGGGGGCATCGCCGCGCAACGCAACCGTGACCTCGCGGTACTCGAATCCGATCCCGTTGTCGTGATAGGTCTCCACGTGACCGCGGAAGCGCTCGAGGATGTCATCGATCACACCCGTCTCGCAGATGACGTCATGCGGGGTCTTCCCGCAGGCAGGGTCATAGGGCATGTCGCCGGTGAAGTAGCTCCACTCGGGCTGGCTCGACTCACGCGTGCACACCACGCCACCCATCTCGGCGATCCAGCCGGGCATGCCCAGCACGCGCGCGTCCTCCTTGATCATGGAGCGGTTGCGGCCCGTGCATGGGATCACCGACACGCCGGCACGCGTGAGCTCGACCAGGGTCTCCACCAGCTCGGGCGAGGGTGCGCCCGCGGAGTCCACGGTGGCCTTGGCGCCGGTGAACATGGTGCCGTCGGCATCGGAGATGACGTAGCGCACGCGACGCAGACGCTCGGCCATCTCTCCGGCGGGCTTGTCGGTGGGGAACAGCAGGTGGCTCATGGGGTCTCCTTTTGGGAGGTTCGCTGGGAAGAGGGCGGGGCCGACCGCGATGGGACGACCCCTCCGAGTGTAAGGCTTATGGGACGGGCGCGTCCTTACTCGGCCGCGCGCAGCGCCTTCAGCACGAGTTCCGCGTCCGTCTCGCATGGCTCGAAGGCATCGCCACGGTGCATCAGGCGCTCGTCCCCCTTGGCGAGAAGGGCGACCACGCAGTCGCGCCCGCTCGAGCGGGCCACGTCGACCGCACGACGGACCGCCTCGGCGCGATCGGGGACGGCCTCCGCCTCCACGCCGGCCGGCGTGTTCGACAGCATCTCGGCGCAGATGGCCGCGGCGTCCTCGTGGGCCGGGTCCTCCTCGGTATAGATGATGTGATCGCAGAAGCGCGCGGCGGTCTCGGGCAGCTGGCGACGCCTCTCCTGCGCCTTTCCGCCGGGTGCGCCGAAGACGGCGATGACCTCGCGCCCGGGGTATTCGGCGGCGAGGGAGTCGAACAGCCGCTCGAACGACAGCACGTTGTGCGCGTAGTCAACGATGGCCACGATGCGGCCGTCGCCTGACTCCACCAGCTCCATGCGCCCGGGGACCTTGACCACGTTGAGCGCGTCGACGATCTGCTCGTGACCCACGCCCAGCACCTCGCAGCAGGCGATGGCCGCCAGCGCGTTCTCGACGTTGAACAGGCCGCCCATGCCCAGGATGACGTGTCCCTCCCAGCTCGGGGTGTGCGCGTCAAACGAGACGAAGCCGCAGGAGGGGGTCACGTTTTCGGCCCAGACGTCGGGTGTGCGGCCGCAGACCGCGGCAGGTCCCCCCGCCGAGAAGCACACGACGCGCTCGCACCTCTCGGCAGCGTTCAGCACCTCCTCGACGTGGTCGGTCGCCAGGTTCACGACGGCGACGCGCGACTGCTCGAAGATGCGCAGCTTGCTGGCGAAGTAGTCCTCGAAGGTCGGGTGCTCGACCGCGGAGATGTGGTCGCGCCCGATGTTCAGGAAGACGCCTATTCCCAGGTCGACCCCACGGACGCGGTCGTACTTGAGCCCTTGGCTCGACACCTCCATGACCATGTAGCCGAGACCCGCGTCGCGCGCGTTGGCGAGGTGGCGGAACACCTCTGGTGCCTCGGGCGTGGTGTTCGTGCTCTCGAAGCGCTCGACGCCGTCGAAGGTGTCGATTGAGCCCATGATCGCGCAACGGGAGTAGGGCTCCCCGGCGTCGAGGATGGCCCGCAGCATGTAGGCCACGGTCGACTTGCCCTTCGTCCCGGTGATGCCCACCACGTGGAGGTCATGGTCCGGGTGGTCGTAGGCCTCGGCGGCGGCCACGGCCATGGCGGGGCGCAGCTGGTCGTCGGGGGCCACGAGGGCGGGGACGTCGGGCTGCGCCGCGGCGAGCGCGTCGGCATGGGTCTCGTCGCAGAGGTATCCCACCGCGCCGGCCTCCATGGCGATGGCGAGGAAGCCGGCCCTGAAGGCAGCCCCCTTGCACACGAAGAGGTCGCCGGGCGAAACCTGGCGGGAGTCGAACGACACGCCGGTGACGGGTGTGGCGGCATCGGTGCCACGGTCGAGCATGCCCTGCCGCGTGAGCAGGTCTGTGAGTGATGCGAGCGTCGTAGTCATGAGGACAGTATATTGCGTCGCCGCCCCATCGGTCGGCATGAGGCGGGCGGCCCCACATCTCGTAGGGTCGCCCGCCGTCAGGTGCTCTGTCGTGGCTCCTACATCTGCAGGTACCTCTCGTCGATGCAGGGGCTCTCGCAGCATCCACAGCTCATCATGCACGGCTCGCTGGAGAACTCGCCACCGGGCAGCGTCGCCGCCACGAGCGACCTCTGGTCGCCCTTGGCGAGCTCGGCCACCTTGGTCGGGTCGAGCTTGAGGGCCTTGGTGATGCGCTCGCCGTAGGCGGGGTCGGCCCAGGTGCAGTGGACGGCGTGACGGTACTTGATCGTCTCGGAGCAGGGCGCGATGTTCCTCGCCGTGTTCCCGATGAGAAGCTCCTTGTGCTCCTCGTCCATCACGCGCCACAGGTCGCCGCCGGCGCGGAAGCAGTCGTCGGTGGGGTCGTCGCAGGGGTCGTAGGCCCACATGGCGCCATCAAGATCCAGCGGCGGCTCCATGACCTCGGGCTGGGCCGTCCAGTAACCGGCCGAGTTTGGGGTGTAGGCGGGCTCGGAACCATAGTTGCCGTCCACGCGCATCGCGCCGTCGCGGTGGTAGTCGGCCACATGGGCGTGCTTGGCCTGGTTCACCGGGATCTGGTTGTAGTTGATGCCCAGGCGATAGCGCTGTGCGTCGCCGTAGACGAACAGGCGTCCCTGCAGGAACTTGTCGGGGGAGAAGCCGATGCCCGGCACCACGTGCGCGGGGGTGAAGGCGGCCTGCTCGACCTCGGCGTAGTAGTTCTCGGGCCAGCGGTCGAGCTCGAGCTCGCCCACCTCGATGAGCGGGAACTCCGAGTGGCGCCAGATCTTGGTGATGTCGAAGGGGTTCTCGTAGTGGTTCCTAGCTTGCTCCTCCGTCATGACCTGGATGTACATCTTCCACTTGGGGAAGTCACCCTTGGCGATGGCCTCATAGAGGTCGCGACCCGAGCTCTCGCGGTCGGAGGCGCAGATCTTGGCGGCCTCGGCGTCGGTCAGGTTCTTGATGCCCTGCTCGGTGCGGAAGTGGAACTTGACCCAGACGCGCTGGTTGTCCGCGTTGTACATGGAGTAGGTGTGCTCGCCGTAGAAGTGCATGTGGCGGAAGCCGTCGGGGATGCCGCGGTCGCTCATGACCACGGTGGTCTGGTGGAAGCACTCGGGCAGGAGCGTCCAGAAGTCCCAGTTGTTCTGCGCGCTGCGCATGCCGGTCATGGGGTCGCGCTTCACGGCGCGGTTGAGGTCGGGGAAGTTGTGGACGTCACGGATGAAGAATGTGGGGGTGTCGTTGCCCACGAGGTCCCAGTTGCCCTCCTCGGTGTAGAACTTCACGGCCACGCCGCGGATGTCACGCTCGGCATCGGCGGCGCCGCGCTCGCCGGCCACGGTGGAGAAGCGGATGAACAGGTCGGTCTTCTTGCCCACCTCGGAGAAGATGGCCGCCTTGGTGTACTTGGTGATGTCGTTGGTCACGGTGAGGCTGCCATAGGCGCCCCACCCCTTCGCGTGCATGCGTCGCTCGGGGATGACCTCGCGGTCGAAGTGCGCGAGCTTCTCCAGCAGCCATACGTCCTGCATCATCACCGGACCGCGCGGACCGGCGGTGATGCTGTGCTCGTTGTCGGCCACAGGGGCTCCGACCTCGTTGGTGAGCAACTTGTCGTCCATCGGGGGACCTCCCTCTCGCCATCGGTCTCTGCGGATGCCATGGCCCATGCCACGCGTCGCACGACGGCACATAGGTCCTACCCGCGCCGCTCGGCCAGGCATGAGGCCATTCACCTCGTTCGGCCGACGGTCCGTTTCCCTCGGCAAAATGCCTCCACGTATGTAGCATTTATGTCGCGAGGTATGGGGCGCTTCCTGTCGAGTGGGCACGGTCGGCCTGGGAACATGGGACCGTCACGACCCCTGTGGTACACTAGCCGCTGCCGTGCGCCCATGATGGCGCAGGTACAGGGGCGATTGGCGCAATGGTTAGCGCAGGTGCCTTACACGCACAAGGTTGGGGGTTCGAATCCCTCATCGCCCACCACATACCAACAGGCGGCTGGGATGCCATGTCCCCGACCTTCCTGTCATGAGGCATCCCATCCCTATCGATCGATCATGACCGTCCATGCCTGATCACGCAGGTGATGGCGGTCTCTTCGTGGCTCTCCTGCGGAACGGGATTATGTGCTGATACAATCGACTGCACAACGGAATGACATCTGAGATATATCTCGGGTGATGACAGATGGAGTCAGGATGCGCCTCTCGTCCGCAACGCGTCGTGCCGCTCTCGCCCCGATGCTCTTCGCCTGTGTCTTGGGCATCGTCTTGGCCATGCCATCCCATGCGCTTGCCGAGGATGTCGTCGCCACGACGAATGACACGCAGACCACCGCGCAAGGGGGAGGCTTCGCCGCCATCACCCTGACGGCGAGGACGTCGGGTGATCCCATCGAGGGCGTCACCTTCGAATTCACCTACGTCGACTCCGTCTCAGACGCCATAACCGGTCTGGGTGAGGTGACCACCGACTCAACGGGTCTTGCCGGTCTTACCGTCACCAGGGAAGGCCGTTATTTCGCCAAGTACGTGAGAGGCCTGGACACCACCAAGTACTCGGATGCAGAGTTGAAGTCCCTGAAATACGAGATGACCATAACCTCCTCGGATGACTCCGGCGTCCAACTCGTGCAGGACTGGCAGCTCCAACAGGCCAACATACGCTATCGCGACATCATCACGTCAGGTGACTCCGTGCTCGCCTGCGGCGGCATCGACGGCGATGCCGTCATCTACATCCCCGGCGACGAGACCTATGACGGCAAGGAGATCGCGCTCGACCCGGCCGATGGCAAGGGCGTCATCGTCAAGGTCGACACCTCGACCGGAAAGATCCTCTGGGTCTCGCAGTTCGACAACGACCGCTCCTACTCGATGGTCGATATGGGCGACGGCACCACGGCGCTCGTCGACTACAAGGCCGCCTCGGGAGCGCTCGGCCCCAAGGTCCATCTGTTCGACGCCGACGGCAACGAGACGGGAAGCTTCGTGGTGCCTGCGCCGTGGCGAGAGTTCGACATCAACAAGACCTCCGACGGTTGCATCGTGGTCGTGGCAGATGACAACAGGGTCTACAAGTACGATCTCGCCGGCAACAAGCAGTACATCTCCGGGTCACTCGAAACCAGCGGCGCGAGTCCGGCCAAGTCCATCGTCCAGACCGGTGACGGGGACTTCCTCGTGGCCGGTGGTGGGGAGACGGCCAACTCCTACGTGGGCAAGTACGGCGTCGCGGACGATGGCGCGGTGACCAAGAGGTGGGTCTTCAACATGAGCGCCGCCAACGCGCGTTTCAATGACGCCATCGAGACGACGGAGGACGGCAGCCTGTTCTACATCGCGGTCGGCGACATAACGACGGCCGAGGGCACGAACTCATACACCATTCCCGGATCCCAGACGTCCAGCGGTGATGCCATCACGATAGACACCAATGCCAACGGCGCCAAGACCGCCGTCATCGTCAAGCTGAACGCGAAGGGCAAGGTCGTGTTCGCCCAGTCGTTCTTCGGTTCCGACGCGACCTCCCACACCGAGCAGGAGTTCGACAGCGTCGCCACGGCCACCGACGGGGCGGGCGGTTACGTCGTCGCCGGCAAGGCGGCCGGGACCGTGACGATCAAGGCCGAGAACTCCATCCTCGGCGAGACCGAGACCGTCCACGCCTCCGATATCAGCGCCGCCGATTCGGCCATCGTGCGGTGGAGTTCCGACGGCAAGTACATCGACAGCTATCTGTACGGCACCGATACGGCCGATGACGAGTACTATGCCGTCGCCTCGGCCGATGGCAAGGTATGGGCCACGGGCAACGACTCGTTTGCCGGTATCGTCCAACTCTCCAGCACCCTCACGGCCATTCCCCGTTCCATTACCGTCGCCGAGGCGAACAGCTTCAAGGTCACCTGCTCGGTGGACGCCGACACCGGTGGGACCATCAGCGGCCAGGGTTGGGTCTACTACGAGGAGTGCCTCGACGGTGCGCATACCACCAAGGCCATCACGGCCACGCCCGACGCCGGCCACTATCTGTGGAAGATCGAGGTGAACGGCAAGGTCGTCGCCATGCCCTTCTCCACCGACGCCTATACCCTCTCCCCGCTGCTCATGGACGAGGACAAGGACGTCGTGGCCTTCTTCGTCGAAGGTGACGTCCCGAGCTTCGTCGCCAGCTTCGAGAGCAACGGTGGCAGCGCCGTCGACCCCCAGACCATCACAGCCGGCGACACCATCACCGAGCCTGCCACGCCCACGCGTGACGGCTATGCCTTCGCGGGCTGGTATGCGGACAAGCGGCTCACCCGGGCTTGGGACTTCAGCACCGCCGTCACCGCGGACGTGACCCTCTACGCCAGCTGGACGGCCGACCCCACGACACCCGATGAACCCACGACGCCTGACGTCCCCACGACCCCGTCCGAGCCCTCCGACGTCATCCCCACCGATGGCGGCACCATCACGCCCCAGACATCCGACCCGACCTCATCCGCGGCGGCGGTCCTCGTCGCCCTGGCTGGCTCCGCGATCGCGATCGGCATGATCGGCCGTCGTCGCGAGGCCTAGGGCATCGGCGCGCGGAAGACTACAATCGTATGGCTGTGATGCGCGGTCCTCGGGCCGCGCATCCCTTTGGCGAGGCGTGACTGGAGAGGTGCGACGTGCCGAACAACGACAAGCCCATAGGCGTCTTCGACTCGGGTCTTGGCGGCCTCACGGTGGCCCGTGCCATCTCGCATGCCCTGCCGCATGAGTCGATCACCTACGTGGGGGACACCAAGCGCTGCCCCTATGGCCCGCGTGACCAGGCCGAGGTCCGCCTCTTCGTCCGACAGGTCGGCGCGTGGCTCGAACGACGCGATGTGAAGTTCGTGGTCGTGGCCTGCAACACCGCGACCGCAGCCGGCCTCGACGTGCTGCAGCGCGCCCTCGACGTGCCCGTCATCGGCGTCATCGAGCCCGGCGCCCGCGCCGCCGTCCAGGCCACGCGCACCAGGAGGGTGGGTGTGCTCGCCACGCAGGGATCGGTGGACTCCGGGGCCTATCCGAGTGCCATCCACATGCTCGACGCCGGCGTCGGCGTGACCCAGCAGGCGGCGCCCGTCTTCGTGGACATCGTCGAGCGCAAGCTCACCAGCGGCGAGTGCCTTCACAAGGAGTGGATGCGCGATCGTGGCGTCTTCGACGCCCCCGACGTCCGCCTCGCGGTGGAGCAGGGCGTGGCCCCGCTCATGAACCGCGGCATCGACACCGTTGTCCTGGGCTGCACGCATTTCCCGCTGCTTTCCAGGCAGATCAGGGCGGCGTTGGGCGACGGCGTCCGCATCGTCTCCTCCGCCGAGGAGACCTGCCGCGAGCTCGCCGAGACCCTCGAGCGCCGTGGTGACCTCGCCTCGGCCGACAACGAGCCGACCTATCGCTTCGCATCCACGTCCGACGACATCACCTCGTTCGCGGTGGCGGGCAGCTTCATCTTCGGACACGACCTCGATTCCATCGAGCACATCGACGTCGAGGACCTCGAGGCCCTCGCAGACGAACGAGACATGGAAGGGAACTAGACATGGCAGACGACAGTTGCGCCCGCGAGCGCTCCGGAGGACGTGCCGAGGACGAGATGCGGCCGGTCACGCTCACGCGTGGCGTCATGAAGAACGCGCTCGGGAGCTGCCTGGCCGAGTTCGGCGACACCCGGGTGCTCTGCTCGGCCACCATCGAGGAGACGCTGCCGGCATGGCGCAAGGCAAGCCGCCAGGGCTGGGTCACCGCCGAGTACGCGATGCTCCCCGCCAGCACCAACACCCGCACGAAGCGTGAGTACAAGGGTCGCAAGGGACGCTCCATGGAGATCGAGCGTCTCATCGGCCGCAGCCTGCGCACCGTGGTGAACCTCTCCGCGCTGGGAGAGATCACCGTCACCGTCGACTGCGACGTCATCCAGGCCGACGGCGGCACGCGGACGGCATCCGTCACGGGCGCCTGGGTCGCGCTCCACGACGCCCTCTCCGCGTGGGTCGATGCCGGACGCATCGCGCGTCTGCCGCTCACTGGGCAGGTCGCCGCCATCTCCATGGGCATGGTCGAGGGCAGGCTCCTGCTCGACCTCGACTACCCCGAGGACTCCCACGCCGAGATCGACATGAACCTCGTGGGCACGAACGACGGCCGCATCGTAGAGGTCCAGGGGACCGGCGAGCGGACGCCGTTCGACCGTGCTCACCTCGACTCCCTCCTCGACATGGGGCAGTCCGCCATCGCCCGTCTCGTCCAGCTCCAGGACGAGGTCACCGGATTCACCGCCTAGGAGGTCCACGTGTCTTCCCATGCCATCATCGACCCGTCCGACCTCGACCCCGCGAGCACGCTGGTCGTGGCCACGGGGAACCCGCACAAGGTCACCGAGATCGAGGCCATCCTCGAGCCCGTCATGCCGCACGTGCGCTTCGTGGCCCTGGGCGAGCTCGGCGACTTCGAGGACCCCGTGGAGGACGGCGACACGTTCACGGCCAATGCGCTCATCAAGGCGCGGACGGCGCTCGCGGAGTGCGGCCTGTCCATGGCCGTGGCGGACGACTCCGGCCTCGTGGTCGACGCGCTCGACGGGGCCCCGGGCATCTTCTCGGCCCGCTGGGCGGGCTCCCATGGTGATGACGCCGCCAACAACGAGAAGCTCCTTCGCGAGCTCGAGGGCGTGCCGGCCGAGCGTCGCGGCGCCCACTACCATGCCTCCGTGGTCCTGGTGCGCGCCGGCCTGCCTGACCTGGTGGGGGAGGGAGACTTCCATGGCCGCATCGCGCTCGCGCCGCGCGGGGACGGCGGCTTCGGCTACGACCCGCTGTTCCTCCCCGACGCCACTCCCGGCCGCACGCTCGCCGAGGTCACCCCGGAGGAGAAGAACTCCATGTCGCACCGCTTCCTCGCCCTGCACGACCTCGCCGGCAAGCTCGCCTGAGACCTCCCCTGCCTCCGCCTCGGTGGGTCTCGTTCGTGAACCACTCGTGGGATGCCTTGCGTCTTGTCGCAGATGATGCAGAATGGTGCTGGCTCGGTGTGGACCGGGTCGCAGGCGGACGGGCAGGGGCCCCGACGCCCCCGTGCTTTCCTTGCATAGCGCGACCTCGCCCTGGTGGTCACGCCCAAACCGACCTCGGTTTGGACCGGGGTCACGTGAGCGAAGGAGCGCGCACATGAAGATCATCCATGCCAAGGACTACGCGGACATGAGCCGCAAGGCGGCCAACATCATCTCGGCCAGGGTCATCCTGCAGCCGGACTGCATCCTGGGCCTCGCCACCGGCACCAGCCCCATCGGGGCATACCAGCAGCTCATCAAGTGGTATGAGAAGGGCGACGTCGACTTCGCCCAGGTGAGGACCTACAACCTGGACGAGTACCGCGGTCTCAGCCATGAGGATCCTCAGAGCTACCACTACTTCATGCACGAGAACCTCTTCGACCACATCAACATCGACCCGGCCAACGTCCACGTGCCCGACGGCTCGAACCCCGATGCCGCCGAGGCCTGCGCCACCTACGACAAGCTCGTGGCGGAGGCCGGCTTCTGCGACCTCCAGCTGCTGGGCATCGGGCGCAACGGTCACATCGGCTTCAACGAGCCCGATGACGCGTTCTCCAAGGGCACGCACTGCGTCGACCTCACCGAGTCCACGATCGAGGCCAACAGCCGCCTGTTCGACAACGCCGACGACGTCCCGCGCCAGGCCTACACCATGGGCGTGCAGACCATCATGCATGCGCGGTCGATCCTCATGATCGCGTCCGGTGCCGACAAGGCCCAGGCCGTGCACGACATGTGCTTCGGCCCGGTCACCCCGAGGGTCCCGGCCTCCATCCTGCAGCTGCACACCAACTGCGTGGTGGTCGCCGACGAGGCCGCCCTCGCCGACTGCCCGGAGTAGCTCGGCTCCTTGGGCGCCGGTTCCCTTACGCGCCCAGCACCGTGAGGTCCTTCGGATAGCTGTTCATGACCTCGCAACCGTCCTCACGCACGATGAGCAGGTCCTCGATGCGCACGCCCATCTCGCCGGGAAGGTAGATGCCCGGTTCGATGGAGAAGCACATGCCAGCCCGGACCGGCTCGTCGTGCGTCGACGAGACGTCCCCGGGCTCGTGGTCCTGCAGACCGATCTGGTGACCCAGGCGGTGCGTGAAGTACTCGCCGTAGCCCGCGTCCTCGATGATGTGCCGTGCCGTGAGGTCGATCTCGGCGAACGTGACCCCGGGCGAGACGATCGCCTCGGCGGCCTCGTTGGCGCGGCGCACGCACTCGTACACCTCGCGCTCGTGGTCGCTGGGCTCGCCTCCCCAGAAGAACGTGCGCGTCATGTCCGAGCAGTACGAGTCGCGCAGGCAGCCCACGTCGAAGAGCACGAGGTCGCGCTCGCGGAGCTTGGTGCCGTCGGGCTCGTGGTGCGGGTCGGCGGGGTTCGCGCCGAAGCTCACGATGGGCGTGAACGAGTTGTCCTGGGCGCCCAGGCGGCGGTACTCCCCCACGAGGCCCTCGGCTATCTCGATCTCGGTCACGCCGACGTGCAGCTGGTCGACGAGCCATCCCATGGCCTCGTCGTTCGTCGCGCTCGCGGCCCTCATGAGGTCGAGCTCGTGGGCGTCCTTGATCGAGCGGGCGTCGTCCACGGCCTTGCTCGCCAGTTGGAAGCCCTTGGCGGCCTGCATGTCGCGCAGGGGCAGCAGCCAGCGTGCCGCGAGGTCCTTGTCCACGCCGAGAGGCGCGTCGTGGTCCATGACGTCGGCGACGAGCCGCATGGGGTCGTCGGTGTCCGCGAAGGTCACGACGTGGTCGCAGCAGGGGGTCGCGTCAGGGAAGAGGACGTTCGCGAACAGCGTCGGCTCGGCGTTGCGTGACAGGTACAGGCCCAGGAACCTCTCGTAGGGGAACGTGTAGTACCCGGTCAGATAGCGGATCGAGGTGGGGTCGCAGACGAGCATCTGGCCCAGTCCCATCCCGTCGAGGTTCTCGAGCACCCGTGCGATGCGTGCGTCCTCCATGCGTGGCCCTTCCCATCCGGCCGAGCGCCCCTCGAGACGTCGGCATCCCTTGTCCTCGCGCAGTGTAGCACCGCAGCATTGCCTCTTCGCTACCAGGTCCTCCCATCTCGCATGCCGGAGGATGACTCGTGGGCATGTCATGAGGTCCACGCGGCGACCTTGAGGGGCTGGTCCAAGCGGAGTAGGATAAACAATCGGTCAATTCGAGCGGCCCAGACATAGGGGCTGCCAGTTAAGGAACGTGGCATGGAGAACGAGACAGCAACGGTCAACAGGGTCGATCAGATTCACGACGAGCTCGTCGGGCTTCAGGGCCACCGCATCAAGGTGCGGGCGAACATGGGCCGCTCGCGCATCGTCGAGCGCACCGGCACCCTCGCCCAGGCCCATCCCTCCCTCTTCGTGGTCGAGGTGGACGAGAGGCGCGGCCGCAAGACCCGCCAGTCCTACCAGTACGTCGATGTCCTCACCGGCACGGTCGAGCTGTTCGACAGCGAGACCGACGAGAAGATCTTCGACTTCGGCACGCCCGAGGAGTAGCGCGGACGCATCCGGTCGCCTCGCTTGCGAGACGTCCCATCCCCTCTCGTCCGTTCTCGCCCCATCTCCCTTGAAACCAACGGCCCGTCCTCGCGGAGGATGCGCATGACCAACACAACCGTCACCCTGCTCGCCCCGGCCAAGGTGAACCTCTACCTCGGCGTCCGAGATGAGCTGGACGAGAGGCGCTATCACCGCGTCGACTCCGTCATGAGCACGGTCGGCCTGTATGACGAGGTCTCCGTCACCCCCTCCGGCTCGCTCTCGGTCACGTGCGTGCCCGAGGCGGGATGTGCGGAGGACGAGAACAGCTGCTGGAAGGCGGCCGTCGCGATGGGGGAGGCCTTCGGGCGCGAGCCCTCGGTCTCCATATCCGTTACGCGAGGCATCCCCGCCAAGAGCGGCTTGGGCGGCGCCTCGACCGATGCCGCCGCGGCCATCCTCGCGATCTGCCGCCTGTGGGACGTCGACGTATCCGACGCCCGCCTGCCCGAGGTCGCCCGCTCCGTCGGGGCCGACGTCCCCTTCTTCCTGTATGCTCCGCTCGCCCTGCTCGAGGGCGCAGGCGACGTCCTCTCCGAGAGGCTCCCGTCCCTTGCCGGCCTTCCCATCGTGCTGGTCAGGCCCGAGGGGGGCGGGATCTCCGCGGCGGAGGCCTATGGCGAGTTCGACCGCATGCCCTCCCGGCCCGAGGACCGCGAGCCCCTGCTCGCAGCCCTTCGCGCCCATGACGTGGCCGCCGTGCCGTCCCTGCTCTCCAACAACCTCGACCCCGTCGCGCGCAGGCTCGAGCCCGTCCTGGACGAGGTCCGCTCCTGGCTCATGAGGAGGAACGGCGTGCGGGCGGTGCTCGTCACAGGTTCCGGGAGCTGTACCTACGCGGTCTGTGACGGGTCCGGTCCTGCGGAGGCCGTGGCCGATGCGGCTCGTGAGCAGGGATGGTGGGCGTGTGCCACCACGCTTCTGGACAAGGGCCCGGAGGTCGTCGACCTCTGAGGGAACGGGCGCCGGCGGCCGTGTCCGCGGCGTGACACCTGGCCCGATAACTGATAGGATTGCTCCGCACACATCGGGATGTAGCGCAGTTTGGTAGCGCGCTCGGTTCGGGACCGAGAGGTCGCTGGTTCAAATCCAGTCATCCCGACCATGGGAATGCAGGTCAGAGGCTTATGCCTCTGACCTTTTTTCTTTTGGGTACTGCTTGGGTACTGCATGGGTACTGCGGATATTGAGGATGTCGGCTGATGCTCCTCGCCCGAACCATCGAATTGGTCCCAGATCGACTCCTCCCGAACGAATTCTCCAAAGCTCGATCTGTGGGAATGACCGAATCGAACCCAGGTCTTTGGTCACATGGTTGTAGGGGTATCCCACCTTTTCGGGCAGAAGCAAACGCCGTTCGTGCCTGTCCGAAGCGTTCAGCCACCTTTGGGTGGGATGCTCGTGTCATGAGGACGACTCGGTGCCGTGGCGCGCCGGCACATACAGACATGGGGGATGTCACATGGACGGGTGGAAGACGAAGGCGCTCGCGCTCGCGTTCGTGGCGGCGACGGCTCTGGCGCTTGCGCCGGCGACCGCGCTCGCGGCCGACAAGGAGGGTCCCACGTGGACCCGCATCTACGGCACGAACGAGCTGGACACCATGGAGGCGATCGCCTCCGACGGCTGGGACCGCTCGGACGTCGCCGTCATCGCGAGGAACGACGACTACCATGACGCCCTCTCGGCCACCTCGCTCGCGGGACTCGAGGACGCGCCGATCCTGCTCACCGACAGGTGGCACCTCTCGACGCAGACGGCCGAGGCCATAAAGAGCCTCGGCGTGACCAGGGTCTACATCGCCGGCGGCGACATGGCCATATCGAAGGACGTGGAGTCCTCGCTCGAGGGCCTCGGCGTCACCTGCACGCGCGTCTACGGGTCCGACCCGGCGGGCACCGCCAGGGCCGTCATGGAGCGCGGGAGCGGCTCGTGGGGCGGCACCGTCATCGTCGCCCGCGGCAACGGCTTCGAGGACGCCCTGTCCGTGTCGCCGTCCTCCTACTCGCAGGGCTATCCGATCGTCCTGTGCGAGGGGGACCACGGGAACGTCCTGTCGCAGGGGACCCTCGACGACATCAGGTCGCAGGGCTTCACCAAGGCCGTGATCGTCGGCGGGACCGGCGCGGTGTCGGCCGGCGTCGAGGGCCAGCTCGCCTCCGCCGGCGTCACCTCGGTGAGCCGCCTCGGCGGCCAGAACCAGTACGACACCTCCGCCCTCATAGGGGAGTGGGAGGTCTCCGACCTGGGGATGAGCAGGAACGGCATGGGAGTGGCGACCGCGCGGAAGTACCAGGACGCCCTCACCGGCGGCGCCTACTGCGGACGCAAGGGATCCATCCTCGTGCTCGCCGACGACGGCAACCGCTCCGCGGCCCAGACCTGCTACCGCACGCCGCTCGAGGCCGACGAGACCTGCGTCACGCACGGCGAGGTCTTCGGCGGGTGGATGGCGGTCTCGGAGGAGACCTACGACTGGCTCCACCGCGACTGGATCGACGAGCGGGGCCACTACGAGCGCTCCGTGCAGAAGGCTGCTTGGGACGAGACTGTCGTTGACCGAGCTGCTTATGACGAGTCTTACGTCGTAACTGCTGCATATGACGAAACGGTCAGCGCAGCTTATACCACATATGTAGCGAGTGACGGCACATCATTTAATTCCATAGATGCTTGCCAAGATTATTGCATAGAGCACGATTGTGGCTACGGTTCCATTGACCATCCTGCTGTCGTTAAGCACCATGACGCAGTCATGGGAACCAGGCATCATGACGCTGTGACGCATGTCGTCCATCATGATGCCGTGACCGTGACGGAGAGGTGCTCCTCGGACGCGACTGGCGCGACATATGTCAGGGACTCGGGCGGCCACTGGACCTGGTAGACGAGTCGCGTGATCGTCGCCGACCAGGTCGCTGGCACGTATGCCAGACGGGCCGCGGCATAGTCCTCCCACGGCGGTACGACGGACGTGGGATGCGTCGTCCCTGCCGTCCGGCCGCGGGACCCACGTCCACGCGGCCGCGACGGCCGCGTGGACGCTCGACCACCCCGTCTTCCCCCGCTCCATCGACCCGCTGGCCGCGTCCGGCCGAGGTGCTCTACTTCGACGGGATGGACGACGAGGAGCCCCTCGGGTCCTATCGCTGTGTCAGGGGAGGCTGAGACAAGAGGGAGATGACGGCGTCTGCGAAGTACCGACGCCTGCTTCGCGCCGACCGTCGGCCCTTGCAATATCACAGTAAACAACTATGATTCAAGACCATGACGACGAAGAAGAGACATACCTACTGCTGTTGCATATGTCTGGGCCTGTTCATGCCCGGGCCCGGGCTCGCTTAGGCCTGGGGCCACGTCCCGCTCGCACCTCGGGACGCACCCCTCTCGAACCCGGGCGTCGTCATGTCGCGCGACGGACCACGCGGCAATCCACGCGATCCCAAGCGCATCTTCCCCTCGGCCCATCCCCTCGTCCCGCCCCAATGCCCATCCCATTCGGGATGAGTGCGCGGAAGTGGGGTATAACCCATGCACCGGTTGAGAGGGGCACGGGACGGGACGCGTCGCTCGGGCGGCGGGGAGGACCCCTAGGTTATAAGACCGTTACAAGGTGCTTGGTCATGCGTTCATCCGCATGATTTACTGGTATGTATAAATAGGAGCAACGTCGCTCAATCAGAGAGAGGTTACTGTCATGAAGTCATTTGACGAGATCGTAGTCACCAGGCGCGGGGCCATCGGCATGGGCCTGGCGGGAATCGCCTCCATCGCCGGGCTCGGCCTCGTGGGCTGCTCCGACACCTCGGGCAGCGCCTCGACGAGCGCCGCATCCACGAGCGCCTCCACGTCCGACGCATCCACGCAGATCGACGCCACCGCCTATGACGCGCTCATCGCCGCCGGCACCACTGCCGATGACGCGACCATCGCCGCGAGCACCTGGGCCACCAAGGTCAAGGAAGCCGGCAAGCTGCGCGTGGGCGGCGTCCGCACCTCCACGCTCTTCAGCCTGCTCAACGAGGTCGACAACAAGGTCCGCGGCTTCGACGCCGGCCTGTTCGAGCTCCTCACCCGCTACATCCTGGGCGACGAGAGCAAGTACGAGCTGACGCAGGTCACCTCCGACACCCGTGAGTCCGTGCTCACGAACGACCAGGTCGACACCGTGTTCGCCACGTACTCCATCACCGACTCGCGCAAGAAGATCATCTCCTTCGCGGGTCCCTACTACACCTCGCAGCAGGGCGTGCTCGTCTCCGCCAGCAACACCGACATCAACAGCCTGTCCGACCTGGCCGGCAAGACCGTCGCCGCCCAGTCCGGCTCCACCGGTCCCAGCCTCGTCGAGAAGGAGGTGCCCACCGCCACCGTCCAGGAGTTCAGCACGGACGAGGAGGCCCGCACCGCCCTCGAGCAGGGACGAGTCGACGCCTACGTCATCGACGCCACGCTCCAGATGGGCGCCATGGTCTCCAACCCCGGCAAGTACCGTCTGCTGGACGAGTACTTCGGGCCCACCGACCCCTACGGCATCGGCCTTCCCCTCGACTCCGACGGCGTCGCGTTCGTGAACGACTTCCTCCAGAAGGTCGAGGACGACGGCACGTGGGCCAAGCTCTGGCAGATCGCCATCGGCGACCGCACCGGCCTCACCACCGCCCCGACGCCTCCCACCATCGGCGAGACGAGCACCGAGACCAACTAGCCCTTGCCTCCGCGGCCCTCACGGGCCATGGGATGCGAGTGCATGACGAGACATGCCAACGGGTCCCCGTCCGAGTGGGCGGGGACCCGACGACGAGGGGGTGCTGATGGGGATATCCGAGCTCTGGGCGACATATGGGGGGATGTACCTCCAGGCCCTCCTCACCACGTGGGCCATGACGGCCGTCTCCTATGTCATCGCCATGGCGCTCGCGGTCCTCATCACCGTGATGCGCGTCTGCCCGATAAGGCCGCTGCGCGTCCTCGGTGACTTCTACGTCCAGGTGTTCCGCAACATCGCCGGGATCTGCCTGCTCATCATCATCGTCTATGCCCTTCCCAACCTCGGCCTCACGCTGCCGTATCGCACGTGCGTGATCGTGGCCACGGTGCTTCTCGTCTCTGCGTTCGGCTCGGAGAACTTCATGAGCGGCATCAACACCATCGGCATCGGGCAGATCGAGGCGGCCCGTTCCATCGGGCTGGGCTTCTCGCAGACGCTGCGCCTCGTGGTCATCCCGCAGGCGCTCCGCTCGGCGGTCCTGCCCATGACCAACCTCGCCATCGCCTGTCTCCTCACCACGGCCATCGGCTCGCAGGTGCCGCTCAGCCCGCCTGAGCTCACGGGGCTCGTCTCCTACATCAACACGCGCACGACGGGCGGCATCGCCACCTTCCTCATCTCCGCCCTCGGATACGTCGGCACGGCCCTCGTGATCGGATTCGTGGGCAACCGCATCGACCGGAAGGTGAGGATCCTCAGATGAGCGCCCAGACAACGTCCATGAGGGACGCCCTCTACGAGGCGCCGGGCCCCAAGACCCGTCGTCGCATCCTGATAGGCACGGTCATCGCGGGAATCCTCGTCTGCCTCCTCGTCTTCCTCGTCGTGAGGCAGTTCTACGTCACCGGCCAGCTCTCGCCCAAGTACTGGAGCTTCTTCACGCGGCCCACCACCTGGCGGTTCCTGTGGGACGGCTTCCTCGGCACGCTCAAGGTCGCCGCCGTCGCCGGGGCCATCTCGCTCGTGCTTGGCCTCGTGCTCATGCTCTGCCGCACCAGTCACCTGAAGGCGCTGAACGTCCCCGCGCGCATCGTGATCGAGTTCTTCCGCGGGGTCCCCAGCCTGCTGCTCGTGTACTTCTTCTTCCTCGTCGTCCCCCAGTACGGCATCAAGATGTCCTCGTTCTGGATGATCACGCTGCCCGTGGGACTCGCCGCGTCGGGCGTGCTCGCCGAGGTGTTCCGCGCCGGCGTGAACGCCGTGCCCAAGGGCCAGGTCGAGGCGGCGATGTCGCTCGGCATGAGGCCGTCCAAGATCACCTTCAAGATCGTGCTCCCGCAGGCCATCCGCTTCGTCATCCCGTCGCTCATCTCGCAGTTCGTGGTGGTCGTCAAGGACACGACGGTCGCCTACGTCGTGAGCTACCCCGACCTGCTCCAGAACGCCCGCGTGCTCATCTCGAACTACGACGCGCTCGTCTCGACGTACTTCGTCATCGCCGTCATCTACATCATCGTGAACTACCTCATCAACCGCGCGGCGGTCACCGTGAGCCGTCGCACCGGGGTGAAGATAATCAAGTAGCGCCGCCACGGCCCGGGAAGGGATCGAGATGTCCTCAGAGCAGAACACAGGGAGCGAGGTCGCGGGCCAGGTGCCCATGATCGAGCTCCGCCACGTCGAGAAGCACTTCGGCGACCTCCACGTGCTGCGCGACATCAACCTCAAGGTGGGGAAGGGCGAGGTCCTCGTCGTCATCGGGCCGTCCGGCTCGGGCAAGTCGACCATGTGCCGCACCATCAACCGCCTCGAGACCATCGACTCCGGCGAGATCCTCATTGACGGCAAGCCCCTTCCCGAAGAGGGCCGCGAGCTCGCCGCCGCACGTGCGGAGCTGGGCATGGTGTTCCAGTCCTTCAACCTCTTCGCGCATCGCACCATCCTGGACAACGTCACCATGGGCCCCATCGAGGTCCAGGGCGTTCCCAGGAAGGAGGCCGAGGAGAGCGCGATGGCGCTGCTCGAGCGCGTGGGCGTGGCCGAGCAGGCCGCCAAGGTCCCCGCCCAGCTCTCCGGTGGCCAGCAGCAGCGCGTGGCCATCGCCCGGTCTCTCGCGATGCATCCCAAGGCGATGATGTTCGACGAGCCCACGAGCGCGCTCGACCCCGAGATGATCAACGAGGTCCTCGAGGTCATGGTCGAGCTCGCGCGTGGGGGCATGACCATGGTCGTCGTCACGCACGAGATGAGCTTCGCCCGTCGCGTGGCGAACCGCGTGGTGTTCATGGCCGACGGCACGATCATGGAGGAGGGCTCGCCGGACGAGTTCTTCGACCACCCCACCACCGAGCGTGCCCGCGACTTCCTCGACTCCATCAAGGGACATTGAGCCTGACCCCTTGCCCGACGTCGCGCGTGGCCCTAACCTTGGCCTGACATGAGACGCAGGTGGCGCGCACGCGTCGCCCGGACGATGGGAGAGACATGGCAGCAGACCTTCCTCAGGCCGAGATAGGCATCTTCGGCGGCTCCGGCTTCTACGAGCTGTTCGACGAGGGAGCCCAGGAGGTGCGCATCGACACGAAGTGGGGCGCCCCCTCGGACACCTACACCCTGGGCACCATCGGCGGCCGTTCCGTGGCCTTCCTCCCGCGCCATGGCCACAAGCACACCTTCGCCCCATCCGAGGTCAACTACCGCGCCAACCTCTGGGGGATGCGCGAGCTCGGCGTCACCCAGGTGATCGGGCCCTGTTCGGTGGGCTCGCTCTCCCCGGACATCCACCCCGGCGACTTCGTGATCTGCGACCAGTTCGTGGACCGCACCAACGGACGCGCGGACACCTTCTTCACCCATGAGGCCGGCCTCGGCGTGCAGCACCTCTCCGCGGCCGAGCCCTACTGCCCGGCCATGCGCAAGGTGGCCGTCGAGTCGTGCGAGCGCCTCGGCATCCACGTGCACGACGGCGGCACGGTCGTCACCATCCAGGGACCGCGCTTCTCCAGCAAGGCCGAGAGCGAGTGGTTCTCCAAGATGGGTTGGAGCTGCGTGAACATGACCCAGTACCCCGAGGCATGGCTCGCCCGCGAGCTGGGGATGTGCTACGTCAACGTGAGCCTCGTCACCGACTACGACGCCGGCCTGGGCAAGTACGCTGCGGTCAAGGCCGACGACGTCACCCGCGTCTTCGGCGAGAACCTCCACCGCGTCCGCGACCTCATCGCCGACATGGTGCCCAACCTCCCGCGCGAGCGTGCTTGCTCCTGCGGCGAGACCTCTCACCTGTTCGACTGACCCGCTCGGTCACTCGGAGGCGAGCGGCTCGCCGGGAACCCACAGGTCGCGGTCGCTCGCCACGAGCACGTTGTTGCCCACCCGGCCCGGTTCCTCGGGGCACTCGGGGATGACGTGGACGTACGCGAAGGCATGGGAGAAGGCCTCGGCGGTGTCGTCGAGCCTGTCCCTGTCGGCCCCCTCGAGCCTCGCCCTCACGTTCGCCAGGTAGATGCCGCCCTCGGTGAGATGGTCGTGGATGATGGCGGCGCCTTCCTCGCACCCCATCGCGCCGAGCGGGCGGCGTCCCTTGAAGGCGTCGTTCACCACGAGGTCGTAGGGCTCGTCGGACCTCTTGAGCCATTCCCAGCCGTCATCGGTCACGAGGCCGAGCCTGTGGACGCTGTCCCATCCGCCCTCGAGTCTGTCGAGCAGGAAGTAGCGCCGCGCGAGCTCGGTCACGGCGGGGTCTATCTCGACCACGTCGACGTGCATGTGGTCGTCATGGGTGATGAGGTACTTCGGCAGGGAGTAGCCGCCCCCGCCTATCACGCAGGCCCGGCCCACGCCGCCTGCCGCCGAGAGCACCTCGGCGAAGGTGCGGTGATAGCTGCAGACCAGCTCGCTCCAGATGTCATCGTCCAGGTAGCACACGGACTGGAACGTGCCGCCCACGTAGAGGAGGCGGACCGCGGTGCCATCCGCGTCGGCCGAGTCGAACACGAGCGCAGGCCCGAACTTGGTCCTGCCCTCGAGATGGACGCCCCTCCATTCCAGGAGGCGGGGGAGGGCGACGCGCACGAACAGGATGAGCGCGACGGTGATGACGCAGGTCACGATGATGAGTCGCATGTGTCCTCCTCCCTCGGCACGCATGAGCCGGCGGCCTTGGATGGCCCCCGGGTCCGCGCGGTCTTCTCGGCAGACCTACTAAGATAGAGAATGTGGGACGGAATGTCTGTGACGGATTGTGGAACGAAACGTCTCTCGGCTATACTAGCGACTGCCTTTGTATGAGAATCTCTCGATATGGGCCACGTCGCACGGATGTCGCCCAGATCCTGTTTGGAGGAAACCTCAATGATCCTTGGACTCGGAGCGCCTGAACTCATCGTCATCCTCATCGTCGTCCTCGTCATCTTCGGGCCCAAGAACCTCCCGAAGCTCGGTGCTTCCCTTGGCAAGACGGTGAAGAACATCCGCGAGGGCATGGGTGACGAGAAGGGCGCCGACGCCTCTTCCGACTCCGCCACTGAGGTCGTCGCCGAGGAGGACGCGGACGCCGAGGACGCATCCGCCGACGTCGTGTTCTGCTCCAAGTGCGGCACGAAGAACGACGCCTCCGACGCCTTCTGCTGCAAGTGCGGCGCTCCCCTCAAGGGCGAGGCAGACAAGGGCAAGTCCGACAAGCCCGCCGACGACTCCGACGCCGACGCCGAGTAGAGACCACCACATGGCGCCCGAGGCATCCGCCCCAGGCGCTCGCACGTCCCAACGGAAGCATGAGTAGAGAGCGAAGCATGGACAACACTGAGATCATCCTCACCCCCGAGGGCAAGGCAAAGCTCGTCGAGGAGCTCGCGTATCGCGAGGGCGAGAAGGACGCGGAGATCATCGAGCGCATCAAGGTCGCCCGTGACTTCGGCGACCTCTCCGAGAACTCCGAGTACGACGATGCCAAGGAGGAGCAGTCCAAGAACGCCGCCCGCATCGCCGAGATCCGCAAGATCCTGGCAACGGCCACGATTTCCGAGAACGCCGGCGGCAAGCGTGACCCGGCGGTCTCCATTGGCTGCACCGTCGCGCTCGAGGAGGTCAAGACCAAGAAGAAGGTCACCTTCACGCTGGTCGGCACCACCGAGACCGACTCGCTCGAGCACAAGATCTCCAACGAGAGCCCCGTGGGCGCGGCCATCATCGGCCACAAGAAGGGCGAGATGGTCACGGTGAGCTCTCCTTCCGGCAAGACCCGCGACTACGTCATCTCCAAGATCTCGCGCTAGGGAACAAGGAACAGGCATCGACGCCCCTCCTTCGCGCGAGCCGCGGGGGAGGGGCGTCTCATCCCATGGGAGGGCCAGGACAATGTCCGATGAGACGCAGAACATGACGGGGAGCAACGAGGCCCATCTGGACGAGAGGACCGTCCGTCGCGCGAAGCGGCAGGCGCTCATCGATGCCGGCGTCGACCCGTATCCCATCGCGAGCGACGTGACCGACCACGCGGCCGACATCGCGGCCTCCCACGCGGACCTCGCCGACGGCGAGGACACCACCGACGTGGTCACCGTGGCCGGCAGGATCCGTGCCAAGCGCGGCCAGGGCAAGATCTGCTTCATCGTGCTGGAGGACGTGACCGGCCAGATCCAGCTCTTCTGCCGCGTCAACCAGCTGTCCGAGGACTGGGACCTCGTCAGCCAGCTCGACCTCGGCGACATCGTGCAGGCCACGGGCGTGGTCATCCGCACGCGCAGGGGCGAGCTCTCCATCGCGCCGTCGCACCTCACCCTGCTCTCCAAGAGCGTGAGGCCCCTTCCCGAGAAGTTCCACGGTCTCTCCGACAAGGAGACCCGCTACCGTCAGCGCTACGTCGACCTCGTCATGAACCCCGACGTCCGCGACACCTTCCGCAAGCGCTCCGCGATCGTCTCGGCCTTCCGCCATCACATGGAGGAGAACGGCTACATGGAGGTGGAGACCCCCTTCCTCTCCGACATCCTGGGCGGGGCCAACGCCAAGCCCTTCATCACCCACTACAACGCCCTCGACACCGAGTGCTACCTGAGGATCGCCACCGAGCTTCCCCTGAAGCGCCTCATCGTGGGCGGTCTCGAGAGGGTGTTCGAGCTGGGTCGCTGCTTCAGGAACGAGGGCATGGACCTCACGCACAACCCCGAGTTCACCACCATGGAGGCCTATCGCGCCTACTCCGACCTCCAGGGGATGAAGGAGCTCGCGCAGGGCGTCATCCAGGCGGCCGCCGACGCGGTCTGCGGCTCCCGGCACATCACCTACCAGGGCACGCCCATCGACCTCTCCGGCACCTGGGCCTCGCGTCCCCTGACCGAGGTCGTCTCGTCCGTGGTGGGCGAGCGGATCGACCTCGACACGCCCGTCGACCACCTGCGCGACCTTCTCGACCAGCACCACATCCCCTACGGTGACGACTGGGGCGCTGGCCGCCTCGTCTTCGAGCTCTACGACGAGCTGGGTGAGTCCACCATCGTCGACCCCACCTTCGTGTGCGACTACCCCGTCGAGGTGTCGCCCCTCGCCAAGCGCAAGGCCGACGACCCCCGCCTCACCGACCGCTTCGAGCTCGTCGTGTGCGGTCACGAGTACGCCAACGCCTTCTCCGAGCTGAACGACCCGGTCGACCAGGAGGGCCGTTTCGCCGCACAGATGGAGGCCAAGGCCCACGGCGACGACGAGGCCATGGGCTACGACACCGACTACATCCGTGCCCTGGAGTACGGCATGCCCCCCACCGGCGGCATCGGGATCGGGATCGACCGCGTGGTCATGCTCCTCACCGACCAGCCCTCCATCCGCGACGTGCTCCTCTTCCCGCACATGCGTCCCGAAGCGACCTGCGACTAGGGTCTCCTCCTCGCGCACACGCCGTCGTTTGAGGTCATGGGTCAAGCGGGTATACGGTCTTGGAGCCGACCCGGCTCATGATGCACACATCCCGGGTGTCCGCCCGAGAGGATCGAATCGGAGATTCACCCATGTTCGAGAAGTTCACCGACAAGGCACGCAAGGTCATGTCGCTCGCGCAGGACGAGGCCAGGCAGCTCGGCCAGATGTACGTGGGCACGGAGCACCTCCTGCTCGGCCTCATCAAGGAGGGCGACGGCATCGCCGCCCAGGCCCTGGCCAAGCTCGACGTAACCTATGACGAGACCCGCGCCTGCATCACCGAGATAACGAAGCGCGACGCCGAGCCCGTCCCCGGCGGCCACATCCCCTTCACGCCGCGTGCCAAGCGCGTGCTCGAGGGCGCCTATCGCGAGACCATGACGCACGGCCAGACCTACATCTCCACCGAGCACCTCCTGCTGGGCATCGTGCGCGAGGGCAACGGCGTGGCCATGGAGGCCCTGTCGCGCATGGGCGTGTCCGGCGACGCCGTGCGCAACGCCGTCAACGAGCTCATCGAGAAGAATCCCGACGCCCAGCCCAAGCAGGGTGTCACCGAGGTCCGCATAGGGCCCGAGGGCTTCGGCGGCCAGCAGTCCGCCGACGATGACAAGTCCATGCTCGAGGAGTACGGGCGCAACCTCACCAAGCTCGCCTCCGACGGTAGGCTCGACCCCGTGATCGGCCGCGACAAGGAGGTCGAGCGCGTCATGCAGGTGCTCGCCCGCCGCCAGAAGAACAACCCGCTCATCCTGGGCGACCCCGGCGTGGGCAAGACCGCCATCGCCGAGGGCCTGGCCCAGCTCATCGCGAGCGGCAACGTCCCCGACATCCTGCGCAACAAGCAGATCTGGACGCTCGACGTGGCCGCCCTCGTGGCCGGCTCGAAGTACCGCGGCGAGTTCGAGGACCGTCTCAAGAAGGTCATAGGCGAGGTGGAGGAGTCGAAGGACGACATCCTCTTCATCGACGAGCTCCACACCCTCATCGGTGCCGGTTCGGCCGAGGGCTCCATCGACGCGGCCTCCATCCTGAAGCCGCCCCTCTCGCGCGGCGAGATCCAGGTCATCGGTGCCACCACGGCCGAGGAGTACCGCAAGCACATCGAGAAGGACTCCGCCTTCGAGCGCCGCTTCCAGCCCGTCTACATCTCCGAGCCCTCGCCCGCCGACACCCTCCGCATCCTCGAGGGTCTGCGCAGCCGCTACGAGGAGCACCACCACGTCCGATACACCGAGGAGGCCCTCAAGGCGGCCGTCACGCTCTCCAACCGCTACGTGCAGGACCGCTTCCTGCCCGACAAGGCCATCGACGTCATCGACGAGGCCGGTGCGCGCACCCGCGTGCACAAGATGGTGCTCCCGCCCGAGATCGCTCAGGTGGACGAGGACCTCGCCCGGGTCCGTGACGAGAAGGCCGTCGCCGCGGGCGCCCAGGAGTACGAGGAGGCCGCGCGTCTGCGCGACCAGGAGAAGGAGCTCACCTCCAAGCGGGAGGAGCTCGAGAGCGCGTGGCACGCCAAGCTCGACGAGCACGTGGTCACCGTGGACGAGGCCGAGATAGCCGACGTCGTCTCCGACATCACGGGCGTGCCCGTCTCCAACCTCACCGAGGCCGAGGCCTCCAAGCTCCTGCGCTGCGAGGACGCCCTCCACAAGCGCGTCATCGGCCAGGACGAGGCCGTCACGGCCGTGGCCCGCGCCATCCGCCGCTCGCGCAGCCCCCTCAAGGACCCGCGCAGGCCCGGCGGCTCGTTCGTGTTCCTGGGGCCCTCCGGCGTGGGCAAGACCGAGCTCGCCAAGTCGCTCGCCCAGTTCCTCTTCGGCAGCGAGGACTCCCTCATCACCTTCGACATGTCCGAGTTCATGGAGAAGTTCGCCGTCTCCAAGCTCGTCGGCGCCCCTCCCGGATACGTGGGTTACGACGAGGGCGGCGAGCTCACCAAGGCCGTGAGGCGCAAGCCCTACTCGGTGGTGCTGTTCGACGAGATCGAGAAGGCCCATCCGGACGTGTTCAACATCCTGCTCCAGATACTTGACGAGGGCAGGCTCACCGACGGCCAAGGCAGGAAGGTCGACTTCTCGAACACCGTCATCATCATGACGTCCAACGTCGGTGCGCGTGACATCGCCCAGACCGGCACCATCGGCTTCGGCGCCGGAGGGGCGGGCGGCCTGTCCGACCGCGAGATCAAGCAGCGCGTCACCGGCGAGCTCAAGAAGCTGTTCCGCCCCGAGTTCCTGAACCGCATCGACGAGGTCGTCGTCTTCAAGTCGCTCACGCCCGAGCAGCTCCGCCGCATCGTCGACCTCATGGTGGGCGAGCTCCGTGGCCGTCTCATCGGCCAGGGCATGTCCATCGAGCTCACCGACGCGGCCCGCGACCTCGTGGCCAAGGAGGGGACCGACCCCGTCTACGGGGCCAGGCCCCTGCGTCGTGCCATCCAGACGCTCGTGGAGGACCCGCTGGCCGAGCAGATGCTCGAGGGCGAGTGGTCGACGGGCGACATCATCGAGGTGGACGCGGTCGACGGCAAGCTCACGTTTGGCAAGGGCGCGGGCCACATCGACGCGGCGCCCCTCTCCGAGGAGGCGGGCCTTCCCGCCGGCCATGGTGACGCGCCGACGGCTCCCGCGCCGCCGGCCCCTGGAGGTGCTGCGGCTTCTGCCGAGTGACGCGGTCGGACCCTGCGTCGGGCCATATACTTGGCCGTGGACATGATGGATGACGATGACCCAGGACGAGAGGAGCGGGGCCATGGAGCAGGCACCTGAGGACAGGACCGACTTGGACGGTCGTCTCGACCAGGCCATCAGGCGCACCGCGCCGGGCACGGCCCTGCGTCTCGCCCTCGACATGATCATCGCCGGACACCTGGGTGCCCTCATCTGCGTGGGCGACACGGACGCTGTGCTCGCCGCCGGCAACGACGGCTTCCCGCTCAACATCTCCTTCACGGCCAACCGCCTCTTCGAGCTCTCGAAGATGGACGGGGCCATCGTGATCGACCGCGACCTCACGCAGATCCTCCGCGCGAACTTCCATCTCAACCCCGACCCGTCCCTGCCCACGTCCGAGACGGGCATGCGCCACCGCACGGCCGCCCGCATGAGCCTTCTCACCAAGGCGACCGTCATCTCCGTGTCGGAGAGGCGCCAGGTGGTGAACGTCTTCCTGGGAGGACGTTCCACGCAGCTGCGCACGGTCGGCGAGATCATGACCAACGTCAACCAGCTCCTGGTGACCCTCCAGACCACGCGCCAGGCGCTTGACAGGAACCTCCTGCGCCTCACCTCGCTCGAGCTGGACAACTACGTCACGCTGGGCGACATCACCACGATCTTCTCGTACTTCGAGGTCCTCATGACCGCCGCCGACGAGCTCGACGGCTGCATCGCCCAGCTGGGAAGCGAGGGCCGCACCGTCGAGATGCAGCGCGAGCAGCTCGTGGGCGACATGGACGAGGAGTACACGCTCATGATCCGCGACTACGCCCATGACTCCTCCGAGGAGGCGGCCGCCTCCATCCGCGCGCAGTTCCACGATGCCGAGGAGGGCCAGCTCAGGAGCAGCAAGCGCGTCGCCCACATCCTCGGCTTCGACGACCTCACGGAGGACTCCGTCATGGCCCCGCTGGGGCTGCGCACCCTCTCCCGCATCTCCGTGGTGCGCGAGGGCATGGCCGACAAGATCGTGGACGAGTACGGCAGCCTCCGCGAGATCCTCGATGACATCGAGCAGAACCCGTCCCGTCTCGACCAGCTGGGCGTGAAGAACCCCTCCATCCTGGCTGACAGCCTCTATCGCATGTGGGGGAAGAAGGAATGAGGACCTGCGCGGCTCCCGCCGCCTCCCGCATCCACACCACGTCCCCCTCGGCGGACACCTGCGCCATCATCGTCGCCGGTGGCACGGGACAGCGCTTCGGTGACCCCAGGGGCAAGCAGTTCGTCGAGGTCGCTGGCCTACCCATGGTGAGTTGGTCGATCATGGCGTTCGACCGCGCGCCCTCCGTCGCCTCCATCGTCCTCGTCGTGCCTGACATGCGCATGGACGAGATGGAGTCGGACGTGCTGTCCATGCTTACCCTCTCCACGCCCGTGACGCTCGCCCCGGCGGGAGCCACCCGTCAGGAGTCATGCCTCTCCGGGCTCAGGGCGTCCGACCCCGCCCTCGCCCTCGTGGCGATACACGACGGCGCGCGCCCCCTCATCACGATCGACGCGATCGAGGACGCCTGTGCGCGCCTGCGCGGGGATGCCTCCCTCGCGGGGGCCGTCTGCGGGCAGCCCGCCATCGACACCCTCAAGCTCGCCGAGGACGGCATCGTCGTGGCCACCCCCGACCGTTCCGTCTACTGGTGCGTCCAGACGCCGCAGGTGTTCCGCCGTGGCGTCGTCCTCGCGGCGCATGAGCAGGCCGTTCGCGAGGGGTACGTCGGCACGGACGACTCCTCCCTCGTCGAGCACGCCGGCGGACGCGTGGCGCTCGTGGCGGCACAGCGCGACAACATCAAGGTCACCGTCCCCGAGGACCTCCGTCCCGTCGAGGCCATCCTCGAGGGTCGTCTCCTGCCGCCATCGCTCAGGGAGGTCTGAGGCCATGCTGCGCATCGGCCACGGCTTCGACGTCCATCGCCTCGTGGAGGGACGTGACCTCGTGCTCGGCGGGGTCCACATCGACTACGAGCGCGGTCTTCTCGGCCACTCCGATGCCGACGTCCTCACCCATGCCCTGGCCGACGCCATCCTCGGTGCGGCCCGCCTGGGCGACATCGGTCAGCACTTCCCCGACTCCGATCCCGCCTATGAGGGCGCCGACTCCCTGGAGCTCCTCTCCCGCTCGATGGACCTCGCGCGTGAGGCCGGCCTCGAGCTGGCTGACTGCGACTGTACGATCGCCGCCGAGGCGCCCAAGCTCGCCCCCCATAGGGACGGGATGAGGTCAAACCTCGCGGCGGCCCTGCGCGTCGACGTCTCCTCGGTCGGGGTCAAGGCGACCACCACCGAGGGGCTCGGGTACACGGGTCGTGGCGAGGGGATCTGCGCCTGGGCGGTCGCTCTGCTGACGGACGGGCGGCCCTCCGCCTGACGTGCCCGCACCCGCGGACATGCCGCGGAGTGCTACCCCCACATGACCTGACAGTGAGGAAGAGACCATGTTCAACAAGCATCGCGAGGACATCGAGGCGTTCCGCGCCCATGACCCCGCAGCGACCACAGACCTCTCGATCGTGATGAACTCCCCGGGGATGCGTGCCATCTGGGCCTATCGCCACCAGCACAGGCTCTGGGTGGCGGGCCATCATCTCCTGGCGAGGACGCTCTCCACGCGCTCGAGGCGCAAGTACGGGGTGGAGATCCATCCCGGAGCCACCATCGGCAGGCGCTTCGTCATCGACCACGGCATGGGGATCGTGGTGGGGGAGACCACCATCATCGGTGACGACTGCATGCTCTACCAGGGGGTCACCCTGGGAGGCACCGGCAAGCAGCATGGCAAGCGCCACCCCACGCTGGGCGACGGCGTGACCGTGGGCGTGGGTGCCTCCGTGCTGGGCGACATCACCCTGGGCGACCACGTCAAGGTGGGGGGAGGCGCCGTGGTGGTCCGCGACGTCCCCGCCGACTGCACCGTGGTGGGCGTCCCGGGCCACGTCACGACCGCGGGCGGCGAGCGCGTCCGTCGCGCCCGGGAGAGCCTGGAGGTGGACGCGCACGCGGACGTGGCTACAATCGAGAAGGCCATCGAGCACCAGGAGGACGTCGAGCACAGGGAGTACCTACCCGACCCCCTCGACCAGACCGTCGACTCGCTGGCGACCCGCATAGCCGATCTCGAGAAGAAGATCGCCGAGCTCGAGGGGCACGCAGCCCCTTCTGAGGAGTGAAGATGCTCGTCTACAACAGCCAGACGCACGCCAAGCAGGAGCTCGAGCCCATCGAGCCCGGCAAGATCCGCATGTACGTCTGCGGCCCCACGGTCTATGACCAGATCCACATCGGCAACGGGCGGACGTTCCTCTCGTTCGACGTCATCCGCAGGTACCTCTCGTACAAGGGCTACCAGGTGACCTTCGCCCAGAACCTCACCGACGTGGATGACAAGATCATCAACCGCGCCAACGAGCAGGGCCGTACCGCCGAGGAGGTCGCGTCCGAGTTCTCCGAGGCGTTCATCTGCCAGATGCGCCGCCTGAACGTGCTCGACCCCGACATCCGTCCGCGTGCCACTCATGAGATACCCGCCATGATCGAGATGATCCAAGGCCTCATCGGGCAGGGCAACGCCTACGCCGTCGACAACGGTGACGTGTACTTCTCCGTGAGGAGCTGCCCCACCTACGGCTGCGTCTCCGGCCGCAAGGTCGATGAGCTCCAGGTGGGGGCCCGCATCGAGGAGAACGAGGACAAGCGTGACCCGCTCGACTTCGCGCTCTGGAAGGGCGCCAAGCCCGGCGAGCCCAGCTGGGACTCGCCCTGGGGCAAGGGCAGGCCGGGCTGGCACACCGAGTGCTCGGCCATGGTCCATCGCTACCTGGGCACGCCCATCGACATCCACGGCGGCGGCGCCGACCTCATCTTCCCGCACCACGAGAACGAGAGCGCCCAGGCCACCTGCTGCTGGCACGAGCCCCTCGCCAACGTCTGGATGCACACGGGGATGCTCCGCGTCGACGGCGAGAAGATGAGCAAGAGCCTGGGTAACTTCTTCACGCTGAAGGAGGTCCTCGACAAGTATCCGGCCGACGCCGTCCGTCTCCTCATGCTCCAGACCCACTACCGCTCTCCGCTCGACTTCTCCTACGAGAGGCTCGACGGCACGGTGGGTTCGCTCGACCGTCTCACCGGCTGCGTGGCGAACCTGCGCTGGGCCGCCGACCAGGCGAGCGCGTCCGACCATGAGGTCACGGATGCCGACCATGCCCTGGGAGCCGCGGTCGCCGGCGCCCGCGAGGAGTTCGGCCGACAGATGGACGACGACTTCAACACCGCGGGCGCGCTCGCGGCCGTGTTCGGCCTGGCCACCGCATCCAACGCGTATCTCGACCAGATGGGCGGGGACGTCTGCACGTCCGCGACGCTCCGCGCGTCGGACACGCTCGTGGAGCTGCTAGGCGTGCTGGGCATCGAGTCCGTGCGTCCTGCGACCACCGAGCTGCCACACGAGCTCGTGACCTTGGCTGCCGAGCAGGCCGGCTACGCGGGCGATGACGCCGACGAGGCCGCCAAGGCCCTGCTCGCCGCCCGCGCGGCCGCCCGTGCCGAGAAGGACTGGGCACGTGCCGACGCCATCCGCGACGGCATCTCCGCGCTCGGCCTCGTCATGGAGGACACCGCCGCCGGCACGCGCCTCAAGATGGCGTCCGCGGGCAAGGCGGAGGCATAGCGATGGCGCGCGGCAGGCAGGGCAAGCCGTCACCTGCGGGAAAGGGCCGTCCCACGGGGAAGGCTCCGTCCGCGGGGAAGGGTCGTCCCACCGGCAGGGGGCCGTCGACGGGCAAGGGCCGCCCTTCGGGCAACGGCCGTCCCGCAGGCAAGGGCCGTCCTTCCGGCAGGGGCCACGAGGCCCCGCGCGGGTCGCGTCCCTCGGGAACGCGCAATGCCGACGTCGCCCTCATCGAGGGCCGTCGGGCCGTCCTCGAGGCGCTCGAGGGAGGTATCCCGCTCAGGAGGGCCCTGGTCCAGGTGGGAAGTGGCAACCAGGACGCGAAGCTCGACGAGATCGTGAGCCGTCTCACCGCCGCCGACGTCCCCGTGGAGCGCGTGGACGCCCAGGTCCTGGACGGCCTCTCGAGCCATGGCGCGCATCAGGGCGTCGTGGTCGAGGCCGCGCCCTTCTCGTATGCGGACATCGCCGACGTCATATCACGTGCGGGGACCGGCGACGCGTTGGTCGTCGTGCTCGACCACGTCACCGACGAGGGCAACTTCGGGGCCATCGTCCGCTCCGCCGAGGTGGTGGGGGCGGCCGGCGTCGTCATCCCCAACGTGAGGTCCGCGGCCGTCGGCACGGCGGCCTACAAGACGAGCGCGGGCGCCGTGCTCCACATACCGATCGCGCGCGTCCCCAACCTGGCCGCTGCCGTGCTGCAGCTCCAGGAGGCGGGCTTCTGGGTGGGTGCCGCGACCGAGCACGCCGATGACGTGGCCTGGGACGCACCGCTCTCCGGGCGCGTGGCCATCGTCATGGGATCGGAGGGCTCGGGCGTGAGCAGGCTCGTGCTCGACCGCTGCGACTTCTCCTGCAGGCTCCCGCAGCTCGGTCGCGTCGAGTCGCTCAACGTGGCCCAGGCCACGACGGTGCTCTGCTACGAGTGGATGCGGCGCACCCATCCCGAGGCCGGACGTGCCCAAGGGGACGACTGACGTGTCCCGGGCCTCCCGGACCGCCCACGAGCCGCTCCTCGTGGACGGCTACAACGTCATATACGGCGACGACCGCTATCTGTCCCTCAGGGACGAGCCCGATGACCGCTCGCTCGACCACGACGTGTTCTTCCGGGCCCGCGAGGCCCTGGTGGGCGACGTCGCCGCGTTCGCGCAGGGCCGCTATGACGCGACCATCGTCTACGACGGGGCGGGAAACGTCGACCCCGAGCGGCGCGAGTTCAGGCGTGCGGGCGTGAGGATCCTCTTCAGCCATGCGGGCGAGTCGGCCGACTCCGTCATCGAGGCCATGGCCACCCAGATGCGTCGTGCCGGCCAATCCGTCACCGTGATCAGCTCGGACCTGGGCATCCAGTCCACCATCCAGGGTGATGGCGTGACGCGCATCTCGAGCCGCATGCTCATCTCGAACATGGGCACCATGGCCGAGGACGTGCAGCGCGCGACGGACGATTCCCCCGTCCCTCGCATGACCGTCGCCGACCGTCTCGACGACGACACCCGAGCCAAGCTCGATGCCCTCCTCGGCAGGAGGCCGCATCCGCACGCGTGACGTGGGACGTGCCCTGGGGTACCATTCAGGGGTCGCCAGCGTAGCTCAGTTGGCAGAGCAACGGTTTTGTAAACCGTGGGTCGCCGGTTCGAGCCCGGCCGCTGGCTCCATCTGGAATCCGGGCGGGGGAGCATGTCTCCTCCGCCCCTTCCGTCCCTGTCGCTCGTCTCAGGTTGTGCAGCTTTCATGGGAGAGCTACGCCCGGTCGGGTGGTATGCGTTGACAACCCCCCGAGTGCGTCGTAACATTTCCTCCGCTTGCATGGGTCTCGGTCCGTGTCGGCGGCTTGAAAAACGTGATGGGGATGTGGCACAGCGGCAACTGCGGCGGACTGTAAATCCGCTCCCTCTGGGTTCCTTGGTTCGAGTCCAAGCATCCCCACCATCGCCCGTGTAGCTCAGTCGGTAGAGCACTTCGTTGGTAACGAAGAGGTCACCGGTTCGAATCCGGTCGCGGGCTCCATTTCAAGCACGGCGGTGTAGCTCAGTTGGTCAGAGCACGCGGTTCATACCCGCGGCGTCACTGGTTCGAATCCAGTCACCGCTACCAGCCAACCTACGGCCCCGCAAGGGTCGTTGGAAGATAGCACTAGTACGACGAGCACTAGTACGTAAGCAAGAGCGAGGCGGCAAGGGGCCGCCCCCGTTAAGGAGGATGGCAATGGCCAAGGAGAAGTTTGAGCGCACCAAGCCGCATGTAAACATCGGCACCATCGGTCACGTCGACCACGGCAAGACCACGTTGACGGCGGCCATCACCAAGGTCCTCTCTGAGACCCCCGGCTGCAAGGCCAAGTTCGAGGCCTTCGAGGACATCGACAAGGCCCCCGAGGAGCGCGAGCGCGGAATCACCATCTCCGTCGCCCACGTCGAGTACGAGACCGAGACGCGTCACTACGCGCACGTCGACTGCCCCGGCCACGCCGACTACGTCAAGAACATGATCTCGGGTGCTGCCCAGATGGACGGCGCCATCCTGGTCATCGCCGCCACCGACGGCCCCATGGCCCAGACGCGTGAGCACATCCTTCTCGCCCGTCAGGTCGGCGTGCCCTACATCGTCGTCTTCCTGAACAAGTGCGACATGGTCGACGACGAGGAGCTCATCGACCTCGTCGAGATGGAGACCCGCGACCTTCTCACCGAGTACGACTTCCCCGGAGACGACATCCCCATCATCCGCGGTTCCGCTCTCGGCGCCCTCAACGGCGAGGAGAAGTGGGTCGAGTCCGTCCGCGACCTCATGAAGGCCGTCGACGAGTACATCCCCACGCCCAAGCGTGACAACGAGAAGCCCTTCCTCATGGCCATCGAGGACGTCATGACCATCTCCGGTCGTGGCACCGTCGCCACCGGTCGTGTCGAGCGCGGCGAGCTCAAGATCAACGACCCCGTCGAGATCGTCGGCATCAAGCCGACCCAGACCTCCACGGCCACCGGCATCGAGATGTTCCGCAAGACCATGGACTTCTGCGAGGCCGGCGACAACGTGGGCATCCTTCTCCGCGGTCTCAAGCGTGAGGACGTCGAGCGCGGCCAGGTTCTCTGCAAGCCCGGCTCGGTCACCCCGCACACCAAGTTCACCGCCGAGGTCTATGTCCTGACCAAGGAGGAGGGCGGCCGTCACACCCCGTTCTTCGACGGCTATCGTCCCCAGTTCTACTTCCGCACGACCGACGTCACCGGCAACATCAAGCTGCCCGAGGGTGTCGAGATGGCCATGCCTGGCGACCACGTCACCATCGAGGCCGACCTGATTCACCCGATCGCCATGGAGGAGGGCCTGCGCTTCGCTATCCGCGAGGGCGGCCACACCGTGGGCGATGGCCGTGTCGCCACGATCATCGAGTAGCTAGCACCTGGCTTCCGATCGAGCCCGGCGTCCCGCGTGGGGCGTCGGGCTCTTTGCTTGTGTGGAGGCGGTGGGCCGCAGGCGCTTCGGGGTCTCGGTTTTCTGCTTCTTTTGTCGAAGGCGCCGCGAGGGGCCTTCGTGAGTTGACAGTAAGAGCCACAGGATGGTAACGTATCCCACCGCGCCGTGGCTGGGATGGTCTCGGCTACGACCTGGTATTGGGAGGATCAATGCGTACTCTGGTAACTCTCGCCTGCACCGAGTGCAAGCGTCGCAATTACACCACCACCAAGAACAAGACCAACAACCCCGATCGCATGGAGTTGAAGAAGTACTGCCCTTGGTGCCACAAGCACACCGTGCACAAGGAGACCCGCTAAACCCGGGTGCTTCAGTCACAGGCCAGTAGCTCCAATGGTAGAGCGGCGGTCTCCAAAACCGTTTGTTGAGGGTTCGAATCCTTCCTGGCCTGCCAGAAACCAACGCCGGTCCTCCCTCACAGGGAGGCCGGTTTCCATGAGTGGGAGAGCTCGAGGAAAGGCTCTCCATCGGAGGGATTGAGAAGGATGGCGAACAAGGAGCGCAACAAGAGGAGCGCACGCAAGGCCCGCGCGGCCGAACGTGAGGAGCGCGCCGCGGCTGCCGAGGCGGTCGCCACCGACTCCACCTCCGCGAAGAAGTCCGAGAAGGCTGACATCACGGCCAAGGCCCCTGCCAAGAAGTCCGCTGAGAAGCAGGCCAAGGTCGGGGTCTTCTCTCGTATGAGGAACTACCTCTCCGACGTCCGCACCGAGATGCACCGCGTGGTGTGGCCGTCCCGTGAGGAGCTCAAGAGCTACTCGCTCGCCGTCATCGCGATGCTCGTCGTGTTCGGCGTCGCCATCTGGCTCATCGACACCGGTGTCACCGCCACCCTCGTCGGGTACTCCGGACTGAGGGGATAGGCAATGGCAAAGCACTGGTACGTCATCCACACCTACTCGGGTTACGAGAACAAGGTCAAGGCCGACCTCGAGCACCGCATCGAGACCTTCGGGCTCGAGAACGCCGTCGTCGACATCAAGATCCCGACCGAGGAGGTCACGGAGGTCAAGGAGGGCGGCAAGAGGGAGACCAAGGAGAGCAAGGTCTTCCCGGGCTACGTCCTCGTGCGCATGGAGGTCGACGACAACTCGTGGGCCGTCGTGCGCAATACCCCCGGCGTCACCGGCTTCGTGGGCATCGACGGAAAGCCCGCCCCTCTGTCCCGTGACGAGTTCAACAAGATCATGAGGCGCACCTCCACGCGTGGTCCCGAGGCCCCGCACAGGACCGCCACCGACCTCGAGGTCGGACAGGCCATCCGCGTCACCTCCGGCCCTCTCGCCGACTTCGACGGTCAGATCTCCGAGCTCATGCCGGAGGCCGGCAAGGTCAAGGTCATGCTCACGATCTTCGGCCGCGAGACGCCCGTCGAGCTCACGCTCGATCAGGTGGCGAGCATCAGCTAGTCCCAAGCGCGATCACGACCGCGGCGTCACGTTCGGTGAGGAATGCTTCTGTGACGGCGCGAACCATAGGCACGAGAGCACATAGGAAACCGAGAGTCAGAAAGGCACCGACATGGCTCAGAAGAAGGTCGTCAACTTCATCAAGCTCCAGATCCCGGCAGGCGCCGCGAACCCCGCGCCTCCCGTCGGTCCTGCCCTGGGCGCCGCTCAGGTCAACATCATGCAGTTCTGCCAGGCATTCAATGCGCAGACCAAGGATCAGTCAGGCGACATCATCCCTGTCGAGATCTCCGTCTACGAGGACCGCTCGTTCGACTTCATCTGCAAGACGCCCCCCGCGGCCCAGCTCATCCTCAAGGAGCTCAAGATGAAGAGCGGCTCCGCCGTTCCCCAGCGCGACAAGGTCGGCGAGCTCACCGACGAGCAGCTCACCAAGATCGCCGAGATCAAGATGCCCGACCTCAACGCCAACGACATCGAGGCCGCCAAGAAGGTCGTCGCCGGCACCGCCCGCTCGATGGGCATCACCATCCAGGGCATCCCCTGCAAGCCGCAGCCTGCCGAGCACATGAGGAAGGCCGCCGCGCCTGCGCCTGCCGCCGCCGCGCCTGCTGCCGCCGACGCGCCCGCAGCCGAGTAGCACCTAGGTTCCGACCGACGACCGCTCGGTCGTCGTCAGAGATACGTGGGAGGGCCATGCCGCCCGTTTACCACAAGAGGAGTCCACAATGGCAAAGCACGGAAAGAACTACCGCAACGCCGAGGCCAAGATCGAGGCCGGCAAGCTCTACGCCCCCAAGGAGGCCATGACCCTCGTCAAGGACAACGCCTCCGCCAAGTTCGACGAGACCGTCGAGGTCACCTTCCGTCTGGGCATCGACCCTCGTAAGGCCGACCAGAACATCCGCGGCTCCATCTCGCTGCCTCACGGTACCGGCAAGGTCGTCCGCGTCGCCGTCTTCGCCGAGGGCGAGCAGGCCCGCGCAGCCGAGGAGGCCGGCGCCGACATCGTGGGCTCCGATGACCTCGTCGCCGCGGTCCAGGGCGGCACCATCGACTTCGACGCCGCCATCGCCACGCCCAACATGATGGCCAAGGTCGGTCGTCTCGGTAAGGTCCTCGGCCCTCGCGGCCTCATGCCCAACCCCAAGCTCGGCACGGTCACCATGGACGTCGCCAAGATGGTGGGCGAGCTCAAGGCCGGCCGTGTCGAGTATCGCGCCGACCGCTACGGCATCTGCCACGTCCCCATGGGCCGCGTCTCCTTCGAGCTCTCCGACCTCGTCGAGAACTACGGCTCCCTGCTCACCGAGCTCCTGCGCGTGAAGCCGGCCAGCTCCAAGGGCAAGTACATCAAGTCCATCTCCCTCTCCTCCACCATGGGCCCTGGCGTCCGCGTCGACCCCTCCAAGGTCCGCGCCCTCATGGAGGACTAGCTCTCAGGCCCTCGGGCGCACCCGCCCGTGCCTCGTCTTGACATGCTCCGCGCATGCTGGGACAATGCTCCATGCCCGCAAGGGTGGTTCTAAGGTTCAGCACGTCCGCTGCCAGAGACAGCCGGTGCCCGAGAGGGCCTAAGGGGATCAGTCCCGCCTGCCGAGGTGGTCTTGGAGATTCGTCTCATCGAGACCCCGCCTGGCTGCCAAGCCCGACGGGGTCTTTGCTCTTGCGAAGGCCCGCCGTTCCGGCGGCTCGTGCCCGATGCAAGCGCAAGGAGGTGTAACAATGCCAGCACAGTCAAAGATCGATATGCTCGACAAGATCAGCGCGTCGCTCGACTCCTCCAAGGGGATGTTCGTGATCGACTACCGCGGCCTTTCCGTCAAGGAGGCCCAGGAGCTCCGTCGTGGCCTGCGTGCCGCGTCCGCGGAGATGAAGGTCTACAAGAACAACCTCGTGAAGATCGCCCTCGAGAAGGCCGGCAAGCCCGCCATCGACGACATGCTCGTCGGTACCACGGCCTGCGTCTTCTATGATGGCGACCCCGTCGAGGCTGCCAAGATCGTCAAGGAGACCTCGAAGAAGCTCAACAAGGTCGAGTTCCTCGGCGGCATCACGGGGGACTCCGTCGTCTCCGCCGCCGACGCCATGGCCATCGCCGACCTGCCCAGCCGCGAGGAGCTCCTCGCCAAGCTCGTCGGTACCCTCTCGAACCCGCTTTCCGGCACCGTCCGTGCCCTCAACGGGATCAACCAGGGCCTGGTCACCGCCCTCGAGGCGGTCGTCGACCAGAAGAACGCCGCCTAAGCAGGCGGAACGAAGGCACGTCAAAAGACCGGGCGCCCGTACGGGAGCCCAGACAAGAAGGAGCATCACATGGCAGCAACCAAGGAAGACATCATCGAGGCCATCAAGGCCATGCCCGCCCTCGAGCTCTCCGAGCTCGTCCATGAGCTGGAGGACACCTTCGGCGTGTCCGCCGCCGCCCCCGTCGCCGTCGCCGCCGCCCCTGCGGCCGGCGCTGCGCCTGCTGAGGAGAAGACGAACTTCGACGTCGTCCTCGAGGGCTTCGGCGAGAACAAGATCGCCGTCATCAAGGTCGTCCGCGAGCTCACCCAGCTCGGCCTCAAGGAGGCCAAGGACCTCGTCGAGGGTGCCCCCAAGGCCATCCTCGAGGGTGCCAAGAAGGAGGACGCCGACGCCGCCAAGGAGAAGCTCGAGGCCGCTGGCGCCGCTGTCACCCTCAAGTAACCTCGGCATTCGCCGTTAGCTTGAGCCGACCGCCTCTGGTGGTCGAACAGGAGGGGACCGACCCCGAAGACGGGTCGGTCCCCTCCCATCTAGCTGCACAGCTCCTCCACATCTGGCATCGTCGTGATGCCTACCTGGTGGAGGGGTGTGCGTGAGGGCAAAAGGCTGTAAAAGTCATGGAATCTAGTCGAACGCGACCGCTAAGTCAAGTCTGGTCATTGACGAGCGGTCGTAGCTTCGATAGATTACTAGTTTGCGACAACTGCCGCCTTTCGCCATTTTGAAGGAGGAAATGCCTGGTGCGTACCGCAAAGTCTTCCAATACCACCTCCACGACCCAGAGTGGGCGGGTGAGCTTCGGCAAGATCGACCAAGTCATGGAGCTTCCCAACCTGATCCGTGTCCAGAAGGAGTCCTTCGACCGCTTCATGGACGAGGGCCTTTCCGAGGCCTTCGCCGAGTCGAGCCCGATCGAGAACGCCGCCGGGACCATGGAGGTCACGTTCGGCGAGCACCAGTTCGGCGATCCCGCGCATACCGTGCAGGAGTGCCGTGCCAAGGACATCTCCTACCAGGCTCCTCTCCTCGTTGACGTCCGCTTCGTCAACAAGGAGACAGGCGAGATCAAGGAGCAGCTCGTCTTCATGGGCGACTTCCCGCTCATGACCGAGCGCGGCACCTTCGTCATCAACGGCACCGAGCGTGTCGTCGTCTCCCAGCTCGTCCGCTCCCCGGGTGTGTACTTCTCCGAGGAGGTCGACAACGGCAACCTGGTCCATCACGTGCAGTTCATCCCCGCGCGTGGTGCTTGGCTCGAGTTCGAGGTCGACAAGCGCGGCCAGCTCGTCGTCTCCATCGACCGCAAGCGTCGCCAGTCGGCCACGCTCCTGCTCCGCGCCATGGGCATCGCCGTCACCGACGACGAGATCGTGAGCCTGCTCGGCGACTCCGACATCGTCCGCTCCACCATCGAGCGCGACGTCGCGCAGACGCGCGAGGACGCACTCGTCGAGATCTACAAGCGCCAGCGCCCCGGCGAGCCCCCCACGGTCGACTCCGCCCGTTCGCTGCTCGAGGGCCTCTATCTCAACTCGCAGCGCTATGACCTCGCCAAGGTCGGTCGTTACAAGATCAACAAGAAGCTCGAGCTCGACATCGACCCGACGCAGACCACCCTCACCAACGAGGACATCGTCGCGGCCCTGCGCTACCTGCTCGCGCTCCACGCCGGCGACCCCTCCAAGAAGGTCGACGACATCGACCACTTCGGCAACCGCCGCGTGCGCACCGTCGGCGAGCTCGTCCAGAACCAGTTCCGCATCGGCATGAGCCGCATGGAGCGCGTCGTCCGCGAGCGCATGGCCTCGCAGGACGTCGATGACATCACGCCCCAGTCGCTCATCAACATCCGCCCGATCGTGGCGGCCATCAAGGAGTTCTTCGGGTCCAGCCAGCTGTCCCAGTTCATGGACCAGTCCAACCCGCTTGCCGGCCTCACGCACAAGCGTCGTCTCTCGGCCCTCGGCCCTGGTGGCCTCGCGGGTCACAAGTCCGGCTCCAGCCGCCGCACCAACGTGCCCACGGCCGTCCGCGACGTCCATAACTCGCACTACTCCCGCATGTGCCCGATCGAGACCCCCGAAGGCCCGAACATCGGCCTCATCGGCTCCCTCGCCCTCTACGCCCACGTCAACGGCTACGGCTTCATCGAGGTCCCGTACCGCAAGGTGGTCAAGGGCAAGGCGACCTCCGAGATCGTGTGGATGACCGCCGACGAGGAGGAGACCCACGTCATCGCCCCGGCGAACACCCCGGTCGACCCCAAGACCGGCGCCTTCGTCGAGGTCGATTCCAAGACCGGCAAGATCACCCACCCCGAGCGCATCGTCGCCCGTACGGTCGGCTTCGACGGCACGTTCGGCGCCCCTGCCGAGTGCCCCGTCACCGAGGTCGACTTCATGGACGTGAGCCCGCGCCAGCTGCTCTCCGTGGCAGGCACGCTCATCCCGTTCCTCGAGCATGACGACGCGAAGCGTACCCTCATGGGTGCGAACATGCAGCGCCAGGCCGTACCTCTGATCACCAGCCACGCGCCCATCGTGGGCACGGGCATGGAGCGCAGGGCCGCCCTCGACTCCGGCGAGCTCATCGTCGCCGACAAGGACGGCGAGGTCACCGAGGTGGACGCGGCTCACGTCACTATCACCACCGCCGATGGCGACATGCGCTACGACCTGCCCAAGTACCAGCGCTCCAACCAGTCGACCTGCATCAACCACCGTCCGGTGGTCCATGTCGGCGACCACGTGGAGAAGGGCACGCCCCTGGCCGACGGTCCCTCGATCGACCACGGCGAGCTCGCCCTGGGTGCCAACCTCACGGTGGCCTACATGCCGTGGGAGGGCTACAACTACGAGGACGGCATCGTCATCTCCGACCGCGTGGTCGAGGACGACCTGCTCACCTCCGTCAACATCTCCCGTCACGAGCTCGACGCCCGCGACACCAAGCTCGGCCCCGAGGAGATCACCCGCGAGATCCCGAACCTGTCCGAGGACATGCTCGCCAACCTCGACGATGACGGCATCATCCGCATCGGCGCCGAGGTCGGCCCCGGCGACATCCTCGTCGGCAAGGTCACGCCCAAGGGTGAGACGGCCCTCACGGCCGAGGAGCGCCTCCTGCGCGCCATCTTCGGTGCCAAGGCCCACGACGTCCGCGACACCTCGCTCAAGATGCCTCACGGCTCCTATGGCCGCGTCGTCGACGTGGTCCGCTTCAGCCGCGAGGCCGGCGACGACCTCCCGCCCGGAGTCAACGAGCTCGTCCGCGTCTTCGTCGCCCAGCGACGCAAGATCCAGCAGGGCGACAAGATCTCCGGCCGTCACGGCAACAAGGGCGTCGTCTGCCGCATCCTGCCGGTCGAGGACATGCCCTACATGGCCGACGGCACGCCCGTCGACGTCCTCCTCGACCCGCTGGGCGTCCCCTCGCGTATGAACGTCGGCCAGCTCCTCGAGTGCCACCTCGGCTGGGCCGCGGCCCACGGCTGGGACACCGAGTCCGATGCCTCCGACCACTACGTCCCCGGCCCCATGCCCGTCGCGACGCCCGTCTTCGACGGTGCCTCCGGCAGCGAGGTCGCCGAGGTCCTGCGCCGCACCAACGTCAACCTCATGAACAAGGCCAAGCGTGACTACGGCGACCACATCCGCGAGGAGTTCGTCCCGCAGCTCAACGACGGCGGCAAGACCACCCTCTACGACGGTCGTACCGGCGAGCCCTTCCGTGACCCCATCACGGTCGGAACGTCCTACATCCTGAAGCTCGGCCACATGGTCGACGACAAGATCCACGCGCGTTCGACCGGCCCGTACAGCCTCGTCACGCAGCAGCCCTTGGGCGGCAAGGCCCAGTTCGGCGGCCAGCGCTTCGGCGAGATGGAGGTCTGGGCCCTCTACGCCTACGGCGCGGCCAACGTCCTCCAGGAGATCCTCACGGTCAAGTCCGACGACACCAACGGCCGCGTCAAGACCTACGAGTCCATCGTCAAGGGCGAGAACGTGCCTGAGGCGGGCATCCCCGAGTCCTTCAAGGTCCTCGTCAAGGAGATCCGTTCCCTGGCCCTGGACATCGAGCCCATCTCCTTCAAGCGTCTCAACGAGGAGAAGGCCGCCGAGAAGGCTGCCGCCACATCCGAGAACCCCGTCGACGTCTTCGCGGACGCGGACACGTCCGACGACCTCATCGGCGGCACCTCCGACGACGAGAACACCCTGGACGTCGAGGCACTCGTCGGCGACACCAAGAACGAGAAGGAGTAGCGAATCGTGGCAGACTTCGATACCACCGACTTCGATGCAATCAAGATCTCGCTAGCCTCCGCGGACCAGATCCGCAGCTGGTCGCACGGCGAGGTCAAGAAGCCCGAGACAATCAACTACCGTACCCTCAAGCCCGAGAAGGACGGCCTGTTCTGCGAGAAGATCTTCGGTCCTGCCAAGGACTGGGAGTGCTCCTGCGGCAAGTACAAGGGCATCCGCTTCAAGGGCATCGTCTGCGAGCGCTGCGGCGTGGAGGTCACGAGCGCCAAGGTGCGTCGTGAGCGCATGGGCCACATCGAGCTCGCGGCTCCCGTGAGCCACATCTGGTACTTCAAGAGCCCGAACTGCTTCCCGCTCTCGCGCCTGCTCGACATCAAGAGCAAGGACCTCGAGAAGGTCCTCTACTTCGCCAGCTACATCATCACGAACGTCGACTACGAGGCCCGCGAGGCCGACGCAGCCGACCTCAAGGAGGAGCTGGCCGCCGACCTCGAGCAGGTCGACGCCGAGCGTGACGAGCAGATCGCCCGCATCAAGGAGGAGCTCGCCAGCGGGGAGGTCGACGAGTTCAACGGCAGCGAGCCGCTGACCGAGGACGACGCCCGTGCCGAGATCGCCGACCTCGAGGAGGAGTACGCCGAGGAGAAGCAGCTCCGCCAGGAGGCCTACGACAAGTTCATGCAGCTCGAGGAGCGCGAGCTCATCGCCGATGAGTCGCTCTTCCGTGAGATGCGCCGCTACTACTCCATCTACTTCAAGGGTGGCATGGGTGCCGAGGCCGTCCGCGACCTGCTCCGTGGCATCGATCTGGAGAAGGCCTCCAAGGAGCTTCGCGAGGTCATCTCGTCCGACAAGGGCCAGAAGCAGAAGCGCGAGAAGGCCGTCAAGCGTCTCGAGGTCGTCGACGCCTTCCTCGAGGGTGGCAACGACCCTGCGAACATGATCCTCGACGTCATCCCCGTGATCCCGCCTGACCTGCGCCCCATGGTGCAGCTCGATGGCGGCCGCTTCGCGGCATCCGACCTGAACGACCTGTACCGTCGAGTCATCAACCGCAACAACCGCCTCAAGCGCCTGCTCGACCTCGACGCCCCGGCGATCATCGTCAACAACGAGAAGCGCATGCTCCAGGAGGCCGTCGACGCGCTGTTCGACAACGGCCGTCGCGGGCGCCCCGTCACGGGTCGTGGCGGCAGGCCGCTCAAGTCGCTGGCTGAGGCCCTCAAGGGCAAGCAGGGTCGCTTCCGTCAGAACCTGCTCGGCAAGCGTGTCGACTACTCCGGCCGTTCGGTCATCGTCGTCGACCCGCAGCTCAAGCTCCACCAGTGCGGCCTCCCCAAGACGATGGCCCTCGAGCTCTTCAAGCCGTTCGTCATGCGTCGCCTCGTCGAGCTCGGCAAGGTCGAGAACATCAAGGGTGCCAAGCGTGCCATCGACCGTTCCGCGTCCTGCGTGTGGGACGTGCTCGAGGAGGTCATCAAGGACCGCCTCGTACTCCTCAACCGCGCCCCGACGCTGCACCGCCTCTCCATCCAGGCCTTCGAGCCCGTCCTCGTCGAGGGCAAGGCCATCCACCTGCATCCGCTGGTCTGCGCGCCCTTCAACGCAGACTTCGACGGCGACCAGATGTCCGTGCACGTGCCGCTGTCCACGCAGGCCCAGACCGAGGCCCGCGTGCTCATGCTCAGCTCGAACAACCTGCGTTCGCCGGCATCCGGCAAGGTGCTCACGGTGCCGTCCCAGGACATGGTCTTCGGTGTGTACTACCTCACCACCGAGCTCGCCGGCGCCAAGGGCGAGGGCCACGTCTTCTCCGACTTCAACGACGTCATGAACGCCTATGACGCCCGCACCGAGCTCGACCTCCAGGCCAAGGTCCTGGTCCGTGTCGGCACCGCCGACGCCAACGTCATCGATGGCGACAAGAGGCTCTTCCGCGTCCGCACCGCTGCGGGCGAGGAGACCGACTACGACGTGACGGATGGTCCCGTGCGCTTCGAGACCACCGCCGGCCGCATCATCTTCAACCGTCAGTGCCTGCCTGCCGACTACCCGTTCATCAACTACAAGATGATCAAGAGCGACATGAGCAAGCTGGTCAACGACTGCTGCGACCGCTACCCGCTGGCTGACGTCGAGCCCATCCTCGACGCCATCAAGTACGCCGGCTTCCACTTCGCCACGCGCGCCGGCCTGACCGTCTCCCTGTGGGACGCGGTCATCCCCGACTGCAAGCAGGAGATGCTCGACGCAGCCCAGGGCTCCGTCGACCAGATCAACTCGAACTACGAGGACGGTTTCCTTTCCGAGCCCGAGCGCCACACCGAGGTCGTCAACGCCTGGACGAAGTGCACGGACGAGCTGGGTCGCGTCATGCTCGACGGCTTCTCCGAGGACAACCCCATCTACATGCTCGCCGACTCCGGCGCCCGTGGCACCAAGACGCAGCTCCGTCAGCTCGCTGGCATGCGAGGCCTCATGGCCGACATGTCCGGCGACACGATCGACCTGCCCATCAAGGCGAACTTCCGCGAGGGCCTGCTGCCGCTCGAGTACTTCATCTCCTCGTTCGGCGCCCGCAAGGGCCTGGTCGACACGGCCAGCCACACCTCCGACTCCGGCTACCTCACGCGTCGTCTCGTCGACGTCGCGCAGGACGTCATCGTCCGCGAGGAGGACTGCGGCACCGCCGAGGGCGTCACGTACAACCTGCTGATGCCCGGTACCGGCGACCTGAACGTCGACCTCGTCGGCCGCTGCGCGCTCGACGACATCAAGGACCCCTCCACCGGTGACGTCATCGTCGCCAAGGGTGGCTACATCGAGTCCGCCGGCGACATCCAGGCCATGGTCGACGCCGGCCTCAAGAAGGTCGTGCTGAGGGCGCTGCTCACCTGCCGTTCCAAGAACGGCGTCTGCCAGAAGTGCTACGGCTGGGACCTCTCCACGAGGCGTCCGGTCAACATCGGCACGGCCGTCGGCATCATCGCCGCGCAGTCCATCGGCGAGCCTGGCACGCAGCTCACGATGCGTACGATTCACTCCGGCGGCGTCGCAGGCGCCGACGACATCACGCAGGGCCTGCCTACCGTCAGCCGTATGTTCGACGTCGTCGGCAACGTCAACGAGAAGCTCCTCGGTCGCGAGGCCGACCTGGCCTCCCTCACGGGCATCCTGTCGATCACGCCTGAGCAGACCCAGTACCTGATCCGCATCCTCGACCCGGATGACACGAGCCGCATCCTCTCCGAGAAGCGCGTCCCCGCGTCCGTCCGCTTCATGCCCGGCATCGAGGACGGCTGCGAGGTCCGTGCCGGTGACCAGATCACAAAGGGCTTCGTCAACTTCAGGAACCTCCGCAAGCTCACCGACATCGAGTCGACGATGCACACGTTCGTCGAGTCGGTCAAGGACGTCTACACGTCCCAGGGCGTCGAGCTCAACGACAAGCACATCGAGGTCATCGCCCGCCAGATGCTCCGCCGCGTCCAGGTCACCAACCCTGGCGACTCGAAGTACCTGCTCGGTCAGTATGTCGACCGCTACGAGTTCGCCGATGCCGTCAACGAGATCACGCTGGCCGGTGGCACGCCTCCCGAGGCCGAGCCCACCATCCTCGGTACCCTCAAGGTCGCCAGCTCCATCGACTCCTGGCTCTCGTCCGCGAGCTTCATCCGCACCGCCGGCGTCCTCACCGAGGCCGCCATCAAGGGCGAGGTGGACAACCTCCTCGACCTCAAGTCCAACGTCATCGTCGGCAAGCAGATCCCCGCAGGCACCGGTCTCGATGCCTACCACGACGTCTCCCTCACCTACCATGGCGAGAAGATCGACGGTCCCACGAGCCCGCTCGCCAAGAGCCTGCCCGAGTGGGCCCCCGATGAGCTCAAGGACATCGAGGAGCAGCTTCCGCAGCAGCTCGACTGGGTCGGCGACGACTACGGCTTCGGCGGCGTCTACTCCAAGAACGGCCGCACGCTCTCCAGCGAGGACGCCAAGCTCTACCTGTTCGACGACCTGGGCGTCTCGCAGCGTTGGACCAACAAGTTCGCCGAGGTCAGCATCGAGACCGTCGGTGACCTCATCGGCAAGACCGAGGACGACCTCCTCCGCATCGACGGTATCGGCGCCAAGGCCATCGAGGAGCTCCGTGACGGCCTCGAGGCCCGCGGCCTGCTCTACATCCTCGAGCCCGACGACGACGTCGCCGACGACGAGGACCTCTCGCAGCTGCTCAACATGGTGTTCAGCCCGGATGCGGACAGCGACATCATGCTCGGCTCCGCGGCTCCCTCGCATCATCACTTCGATGACGAGCTGATCGGCGGCAATGACGACGAGCCCAAGAAGGGCTCTCCCGTCATCAACGAGGACCTCGATTCCCTCGACGACCTTCTCAGCCAGGTCGTCAAGCAGGAGGACTCGCAGCCCGGCGAGGGCGACGAGGACTAGTCGCCAGTGCGGCGGCTCATCGAACCACACGCGGGGGCCGACCTTCGGGACGGCCCCCGCTTCGTTCATGTCGACGTCGTTGCGGCGGCGTGGATGATTGAATAGCATTGACCGGAAGAACGCTGGTGCCTTTCAAGCGCGACGTATGGGGGAGAGCATGACCAAGGGAACCAAGCTGCTGGCGGCCATGGCCATCGCCGCCGCCATCTGCGTGCCGTCCGGCGCCGTTGCATATGCCGCGGCGGGCTCGGACGGCCAGCCGGTGACGGAAGCCGCCTCCTCCGCGACGCCCGCCACGACCGTGGAACCTGAGACGACCGTGGCGCCTGAGACGACGGACCCCTCGTCCAGGTCGGACTCCCTCCGGACGTCGGAGGACGACGCGTCCCCTGCCACCACCGAGGCCGCGACCTCGACCGCGGACGACCGCGGCCTCGTCGCCCAATCGGCCGACGTCCTCGCCACCCAGCACATCTCCGATCTCGCCGACGGCGAGTACTACATCGCGCCCGCCGGCTCGTCCGACAACCTCGTGGCAACCCAGGGTGGTATCACGTCGTCCTCCACCTCGCTCGTCCTGCGAGTCGCGGGCGGCGGGGTCGCGCAGACCTGGGTGGTGTCCCACGATGGGAACGGATACGTGACCCTCACCTGCAAGGCCTCGGGCCTCGTGCTCGATGTCCGAGGCGGTACCGCCTCGGATGGGCGTGCCCTCCAGCTCTACGCCGGAAACGACACCGCGGCGCAGAAATGGGTGGCTGTCAGGCAGGATGACGGCAGCTACGAGCTCGTGAGCGCCCTTGATCCCACCAAGGTCATGGACCTCGCCTCCGGACGCACGTCGGCGGGGACGCAGGTCCAGCTCTACTCGTCGAACGACACCCCTGCCCAGCGCTTCTCCCTCCTCAAGGTCTCCGATGTCCGTTCCTCCCTGGACGAGAAGGCCGCCGCGAACGAGGGGGTCATCGCCGACGGGACCTACGTCATCTCCAGCACGGCACGCTCCACGGGCGTCCTCGACGTCGCCGATGGGTCGACGCAGAACGCCGCGAACGTCCAGCTCTTCTCTTCGAACATGACGAAGGCCCAACGTTGGGTCGTCTCCCATGACGAGAAGGGATACGTCATCCTCACGAGCGAGAAGTCGGGCCGCGTGCTCGACGCCTCGGGCGGATCGGCCTTCCCTGGCACGAACGTGCAGCAGTACGACTCGAACGGCTCGATCGCGCAGCGGTGGATCGTCACCAGGGACTCCCGTGGCGCATACCGCATCTCCTCGGCCCTCTGGGATTCGCGCTCGCTCGACCTGGCCGCCGGTCGGACGGCTGACGGCTCGAACGTGCAGGTGTATTCCGACAACGCGACCACGGCGCAGTCCTTCTCGTTCGTGTCCACGACGCCTGAGGTGGCCCCCTGCGAGGACATCCTCGGGTCAGGCTGGTACTCCATCGGCCTGTCCTCCGACACGTCGAAGGTCCTCGACGTGGCAGGTGGCGGCACCGGCAACTCCACGAACGTCCAGACGTACTCGTCCAACGACACCTTCGCCCAGATGTGGCGCTTCACGTACGAGGACGGCTACTACCGCATCGAGAGCGCGGGCTCCGGACGGGTGCTCGACGTCGACAGCGGCAACCTCGTCGCGGGGACCAACGTGCAGATATGGGACTCCACCGCCTCCGATGACAACCAGCTCTTCTCGGTGACGAAGAACACCGACGGCAGCTACACCTTCATCAACAAGGCGAACGGCCTCGCCCTCGACGTGTCGGGCGGCAGCAAGTCCAATGGTGCCAACATCGACTGCTGGACGCCCAACGGCACCGCCGCCCAGAGCTTCACCCTCGCCGAGCGCAAGAACCTGCTCGCCGAGGGTCTCTACAACGTCGTCTCCGCCCTGCGCGGCAATGCCGTCCTCGACGTCTCCGCCGGCTCCACCTCCGATGGGGCCAACGTCCAGATCTGGTCGTCGAACTCGACGGGCTCCCAGAAGTGGAAGGTCTGCGAGGTCTCCGGCAAGGAGAACACGTATCGCCTCGAGGTCGTCAGCTCCGGTGGCTACCTCACTGCCGACTCGTCCGGTAACGTCTGCCAGCGCTTCGCGGACACGAGCTCGCAGTGGTGGGTGCCATCGATCAAGGCCGGATGCGTCACGTTCGAGAACGTCGCCACGGGCAAGGTCCTCGACGTGTCCGGCGGGCAATCGTCCGATGGCACGAACGTCCAGGTGTGGAAGGCGAACGTCTCGAGCTCCCAGTCCTTCTCACTCGTCTCGACCGAGGCCCTCGCGAACGGCACCTACTTCGTGAACCTCGCCTCCGACACGGGCCGCGTCCTCGACGTCGACGGTGGGTCGCGTACGAGCGGCGCCAACGTCCAGGTCTGGCAGAACAACGACACCGGCGGTCAGAAATGGAAGATCGAGCGTGGGTCGGACGGGCTCTATACCCTCACCAACTGCAAGAGCAACAAGGTGCTCGACCTCGCGGGCGGCAGCACCACGCCCGGCACTAACGTGCGTCAGTGGGATGCCAACGGATCGACGGCCCAGAAGTGGAGGATCGAGTACGTCTCCGGCGGCAACTTCAAGATCTCGTCCGCCCTGAACAGGTCGATCGTCCTCGACGTCAGTGGAGGCGTGGCGGCCAACGGCAGGAACATCCAGGTCTATGGGGACAACTCGAGTGCGGCGCAGCGGTTCCGCTTCACCGCGACCACCTACACGCCCGACTACTATCACCACATAAACACGGTCGGTCAGCCCAACAACTACTACTGCGGTCCCACCTCGGGCTACATGATCCTGGCGAGTGTCAATGCCTGGTCATCGGCCGATGGCACGGGGCTTTCCATCTACAACGTGGCGAGCTACATGCATACGGATGCCTATGGCTACACCAGCTTCAACGATCGCAGGTTCGCCCGCGGCATGAACGCCTGGCTCGGCTCGGACGTGTACTACACGATCCATACCCCGTCCGTCTCCCAGGTGCGCGATTCGGTGATCCACTCGTATGACACGGGATACGCCACCGCCGTCGACGAGCAGGAGCGACGCGGTGGTCCTCACTTCAACGGTCACAGCAACTCGACCTTCTCGCATATCATGGTGGTCGACGGATACGACCCGAGCACCGACTCCATCTACATCGCCGACCCGGGCATCTCCCTATGGTCTGGTGCGTCAGGACACTTCTGGTACGGCCTGTCCGACTTCACCCAGACCTATCTCCAGACCGAGATCATGGGAGACGGGCGCGAGCACATCGGCATCTACACCTCCTGATGGGAGAGCGCATTGGCTAGGGGAGAGCACGGCAGACCAAGCCCGACCGCACCGCGTCGCCTCGTCATCATGGCGGTGGCGCTCCTCGCATGCGCGGCCGCCGTGGTGTGCGTGGTCGTCTCGAGGGGCCTGACCGGGAGTCATGCCTCGACCTCCTCCTCTCCTGAATCGGGCGAAGCCACGGTCGAGACGGTGGCTGTCTCATCCGATGGCTCCCCGTCCCTCCCGTTCACCGTGAGCGGCGTGACCTCGCCCGGCGCGGTCGTCGAGGTCTCCGAGGGGGCCGAGGCCATGAGCCTCAAGGACTCGTGGACGTTCGGCGGCGACTACTCGAAGATCGGCTCGTTCCCCATCGCCGCGAACACCGTCTTCGGTTCGACCACGGATGACCCGGACAGCCTCGTGTCCTACGTGGCGGCCCTCATAGGTCAGGACTCAGGCACCGCCCTGGAGGAGACACAGGATCCGACCGACTTCTACGAGCCCCAGGATGGCACGGGGGATGCCAGTCGTATCGTCTGGAGGTCCTCGCGTCTGGGGGACTCATCCGCCTTCGGCGTCGATGACTGGCGGATACAGACATGGGACGCCGAGACGGGAGAGACGATCGTCCTCGGCACGGCGGCGGACCTCAACGGAGCCGGCGTCACCCGTACCACCTATGGCGAGGTGGTGCCGACGGCCAATGCCACGACGGCCTACTTCGCGAGCAATCGCGTCTCCGGCGACTCGCAGGAGACGGTGGTCCTGTCCGCTCCCCTTGATGGCAGCTCGTCGATGTCGGTGCTCGATGTGGGAAGCTATCCGGCGGCGGTGGATGGGGGAGTGCTCTACGCCACCGACCTCGCCTCCCCGGATCATCTCGACAGCTACGCCACGCTTCGCCGAGCGACGGTCGACGGTGCGCTCTCCGACGTGCTCGCCGTCACCTCCGATGATGGCACGTGGGGCGTGTCCGGCGTGTGGGCGCACGATGGCTTCCGTGCCGTCGCGTTCACGGACGGGGACTCCTCGTCGGGAACGTACGTCGGCCTCTGGGCCGACGACTTCCGGACGCCGCTCTGCTGGGTGCACGTCGCATCCCCCACGATAGTGGGGTCGCTCAATGGCGAGTGGTTCGTCTGGGGGTCCGGCTCGCAGTCCTCTGACGCGGGGATGTATGCCTACGACTGGTCGAGCGGCTGCGTCGCCTATCTGGGTTCTTGTGCGGGCTACTCCCGCCCGGCCATCGCGAGCGACTCGAACGTGGTCATGGTGCCCCGAAGCGAGGGCACCGACTCTGCCGTCTCCTACGAGGTGGGGACCCTCGGATAGCCTCGTCCTACCATGGAAGTAGAGTCATGGATTCCAGCTTGTACAGTGAAACCTATACGACTTATCATATAAAAAAACGGTATGTCCACCGTTCGGCCAAGTACGTTGCGGTATCCTTCCCATAGCAAAGACGAGATGGCTTGCTCGCACCGCGAGAAGGAACGCGTGCGTCGGGCGGCAACTGGGGGAGAGATGGCACAAAAGGGGAAGGCCGACGCGGTTGACGTCCGCCAGAACTACACCTATGCGAAGAAGCTGAAGGCGGTCCGCGCCCATGTGGACGAGGACATGCCGACCTCCGAGGTCATGAAGAGGTACGGCATCCTGTCGAAGAGCGCCTTCTTCCGTTGGTGCGCCGCCTATCGTGACGGTGGTGCCGAGGCGATCAAGCCCAAGAGGCGCGGACGTCCCCGCAAGGACTCCCTACGCTAGGGACTCGCCCGTCCGCCTGATCTCTGTGATGGTCCCATGATGTGGATACGCCCGGTACCGTGGCGTTTTGACATCCCATATGTCGCGGCGTAAAGTCTCATCTCGCGCCAATTCGGGGCGACGTTGTGCTGCGCCGCCTTTGAGTACGAACGTCATTCGCACGTCAGTAGAAGTCGATAGGTACGAAGGAGAGAAGCTTTGCCTACCATTAACCAGCTGGTTCGCCAGGGTCGCGTCACCACCAAGGCCAAGTCCAAGAACGCCGCCCTCAAGCACAATCCTCAGAAGCGTGGCGTCTGCACGCGCGTCTACACCACCACGCCCAAGAAGCCGAACTCGGCCCTCCGCAAGGTCGCACGTGTGCGCCTCGTGAACGGCATCGAGGTCACGGCCTACATCCCCGGAGAGGGCCACAACCTCCAGGAGCACTCCATCGTCCTCATCCGTGGTGGCCGTGTCCGCGACCTCCCCGGTGTCCGCTACAAGATCATCCGCGGTTGCTACGACTGCGCCGCGGTCCAGAACCGCATGCAGTCCCGCTCGCGCTATGGCGCGAAGCGCCCCAAGTAACCACACACGCCCTTCGGGGTTCGAGCACTGAGGAGATACAACATGCCGCGTCGTGCAGCAGCAGTCCGTCGTGAGGTTCAGCCTGACGCCGTCTACAACAACCGTCTCGTGACCCAGCTCATCAACAAGGTCCTCCTGGACGGCAAGAAGTCCACCGCCGAGCGCATCGTCTACAACGCGTTCGACATCGTCAAGGAGAAGACCGACTCCGATCCGCTGTCCGTCTTCAAGAAGGCCATGGACAACGTCCGTCCCACGCTCGAGGTCAAGCCCAAGCGTGTCGGCGGCGCCACCTATCAGGTGCCCATGGAGGTCAACTCCCGTCGCGCCACCACGCTGGCCATCCGCTGGATCGTCACGTTCTCGCGTGCCCGCAAGGAGAAGAACATGGCCGATCGTCTCGCCAATGAGATCATCGACGCCTCCAACGGCGTCGGCGCCTCGGTCAAGAAGCGCGAGGACCTGTACAAGATGGCAGAGGCCAACCGCGCCTTCTCGCACTATCGCTTCTAGGCACTAGAGAATACGAGGAGACACTTCCATGGCAAAGAGCAAGTACACGCTCAAGGACATGCGCAACATCGGCATCATGGCGCACATCGATGCCGGTAAGACCACGACCACCGAGCGCATCCTTTACTACACCGGCAAGACGCACAAGATCGGCGAGGTCCACGATGGCGCCGCCACGATGGACTGGATGGTCCAGGAGCAGGAGCGCGGCGTGACCATCACGTCCGCGGCCACCACGTGCTTCTGGAAGGACCACGTCATCCAGATCATCGACACCCCGGGCCACGTCGACTTCACGGCCGAGGTCGAGCGCTCGCTGCGCGTCCTCGACGGTGCCGTCGCGGTGTTCGACGCCGTCGCCGGCGTCCAGCCGCAGTCCGAGACCGTCTGGCGCCAGGCGCACAACTACAACGTCCCGCGCATCGCCTTCATCAACAAGTACGACCGCGTGGGTTCCGACTTCTGGCATGCCATCGACACCATGAAGGATCGCCTCGCCGCTCCTGCGGTCGCCGCGCAGATCCCCATGGGCGCCGAGGACAACTTCTGGGGTCTCATCGACCTGGTCACCATGACCGCATGGGACTTCAAGGAGGACGACAAGGGCATGATCTACCCGCAGCCCCTGGACTCCATCCCCGATGAGTTCTCCGACATCGTCGCCGAGAAGCGCACCGAGCTCGTCGACGCCGCCGCCGACTTCTCCGACGAGGTCATGGAGATGGTCCTCGAGGAGAAGGACATCCCCGTCGACACGCTGAAGGCCGCCCTGCGCAAGGGTGTCATCGCCAACGAGCTCAACCTCGTCTTCGTCGGCTCCGCCTACAAGAACAAGGGCATCCAGGAGCTCCTCGACGCCGTCGTCGACTACCTCCCCAGCCCTCTCGACGTCCCCGACATCGAGGGCACCGATCCCAATACGGGGGAGACCATCACCCGCAAGGCCGATGCGAACGAGCCCTTCTCCGCCCTCGCCTTCAAGATCATGACCGACCCGTTCGTGGGCAAGCTCACCTACCTTCGCGTCTACTCCGGCAGCGCCGAGGCCGGCAGCTACGTCTACAACGCCACGAAGGACAAGCGCGAGCGCCTCGGCCGAATCCTCGAGATGAACGCCAACGACCGCGTCGACCGTGAGGCCTGCCACCCCGGAGACATCGTCGCCGCCGTGGGCCTCAAGGACACCGGCACCGGCGACACCCTCTGCGACGAGAGCAACCCCATCGTGCTCGAGTCCATCGAGTTCGCCGATCCCGTCATCGACGTCGCCGTCGAGCCCAAGACCAAGGCCGAGCAGGACAAGATGAGCGTCGGCCTGGCCAAGCTGGCCGAGGAGGACCCGACCTTCCAGGTCCACACCGACCAGGAGACCGGTCAGACCATCATCGCCGGCATGGGTGAGCTTCACCTCGAGATCATCGTCGACCGTCTCCGTCGTGAGTTCAAGGTCGACTGCAACGTGGGCAAGCCCCAGGTCGCCTACCGTGAGACCGCCGGCCATGCCGTGAGCCACGCCGAGGGCAAGTTCGTCCGCCAGTCCGGTGGTCGCGGCCAGTACGGTCACGCCATCATCGACATGGAGCCGGGCGAGACCGGCAGCGGCTACGTCTTCGAGAACGCCATCGTCGGCGGCGTCGTGCCCAAGGAGTTCATCCCCTCCATCGACAAGGGCATCCAGGAGGCGCTGCAGTCCGGCGTCATCGCGGGCTACCCCGTCATGGACATCCACGTCAAGCTCGTCGACGGTTCCTACCACGAGGTCGACTCCTCCGAGGCCGCCTTCAAGATCGCCGGTTCCATGGCGATCAAGGACGCCCTGCGCAAGTCCGACCCCGTCCTGCTCGAGCCCGTCGAGGACGTCGAGGTCGAGACGCCCGAGGAGTACATGGGCGACGTCATGGGCAACCTCTCCAGCCGTCGTGGCAAGATCGAAGGCATGGAGGATCGCAAGAACACCAAGGTCATCCGTGCCAAGGTGCCTCTGGGCGAGATGTTCGGCTACGCGACCGACCTGCGCTCGCAGTCTCAGGGCCGCGCCAACTACACCATGCAGTTCGCGTCCTACGAGCCCGTCCCCAAGGCAGTCGCGGACGAGATCGTCAGCAAGGCCGGCGGCAACGCCTAAGTATCAGTAGCCCTCGGGCCGCCTCAGGCCGCCCGCATTCGTTTCGGAGGTACCAGAAGTGTCAAGCCAGAAGATCAGGATTCGCCTCAAGGGCTACGATCACGAGGTCGTCGACCAGTCGTCTAAGCTCATCGTCGACACCGCCCAGAAGACCGGTGCCCGCGTGAGTGGCCCCATCCCCCTGCCCACCGAGCGCAACATGTACTGCGTCATCCGCTCGCCGCACAAGGACAAGGATTCCCGCGAGGAGTTCGAGATGCGCACGCACAAGCGTCTCATCGACATCCTCGACCCCACCAGCTCGACGGTCGACTCGCTCATGCGCCTCGACCTGCCTGCGGGCGTGGACATCGAGATCAAGCTCTAAGCTCGATTCTCGCCAGGTAATGACAGGAGGGGCCTCGTCGCGTCGTCGCGACGGGGTCCCTCTTCGCTTCAGCATGGACCCGCACACTCGTCAGTTCCCGGCCCTTTACCCCCTCATGGATACGCGCGGGGGAGTGGCCATCTGGAACCAGCGAAAAAAGGCTGTTGTAGACATTGTGAAACGCGCCGGCCGAGTGTACACTAGGACAGCTGCGAACTTTAGGGACAGTTCTGTCTCGGCAGCGTACTTCAGGTAGCGGTCCGCTGGGGAGCCGGCATACGGATGTGCCGAGCAACAGGTCCCATGACCGCCGAGGGTTAGGAATGTGTATGGTCAGCACGATTCTCGGCCGCAAGATCGGGATGACGCAGGTGTTCGACGAGGACGACAACGTCGTGCCCGTCACCGTCATCCAGGCAGGCCCCTGCGTGGTGTCGCAGGTCAAGACCGTTGCCACGGACGGCTATGACGCCGTCCAGATCGGCTTCGGTGACATCAAGGCAAACAAGGTCAACAAGCCCATGGCCGGTCACTTCAAGAAGGCCGGCGTGGAGCCCACGCGCTTCCTGCGCGAGGTCCGTACCGCCGAGGGCGAGGAGCACAAGTGCGGAGACGTCGTCTCCGTGGCTGACTTCTCCGAGGTCACGTCCGTGGACGTCACCGGCACCTCCAAGGGCAAGGGCTTCCAGGGCACCATCAAGCGCTGGAACTTCGCATGCGGCCCCATGTCCCACGGCTCCCGCAACCAGCGTGAGCCGGGCTCCATCGGCCAGTGCGCCTATCCCGCACGCGTCCGCAAGGGTCTTCACATGTGCGGTCACATGGGCGACGAGCGCGTGACGGTCAAGAACCTCAAGCTCGTCCGTGTCGATGCCGAGCAGAACCTCATGCTCATCAAGGGTGCCGTTCCCGGCGGCAAGAACGCCCTCGTCTCGATCCGCATGGCCTAAGGGCCCGGAAGCAAACACACCTTTAGGCTACCAAGGAGAACATGATGTCCAAGATCGAAATTCAGAACGCGGAGGGGAAGAAGGTCAAGACGACCGAGCTCTCCTCGAGCGTGTTCGGCATCGAGCCGAACATCCCCGTGACCCATCAGGTCATCGTCTGCCAGCAGGCGAGCCTCCGTCAGGGCACGCACTCCACCAAGGGCCGCTCCGAGGTCTCCGGTGGCGGCGCGAAGCCTTGGCGTCAGAAGGGCACCGGTCGTGCCCGCCAGGGTTCCATCCGCGCGGTCCAGTGGGTCGGCGGCGGCGTGCCCTTCGGCCCCAAGCCCCACTCCCACGCCCGTCGTACCAACAACAAGGAGGTCAAGCTCGCCATGCGCTCGGTGCTCTCCGGCAAGCTTGCCGACTCCGAGCTCTTCGTGGTCGATGACTACGGCTTCGAGAAGCCCTCGACCAAGCAGGCCGTGGCTCTCCTCAAGGCCTTCGGCATCGATGACAAGCGCGTGACGGTCGTCGTCCCCGACGAGGACGTCAACACCTACCTGTCGTTCCGCAACCTCAACCGCGTCCGCGTCATCGGCGTCGGCGAGGCCACCGCTCATAACCTGATCGACAACGGCGCCCTGCTCATGTCCGCAGACGTCGCGACCAAGCTTGAGGAGGTGCTCGCTTAAATGAACTCCGCCTACAACGTCATCGTCCGTCCGATCGTCTCCGAGCGTTCGTTCGACCTCATGAGCCAGAACAAGTACACCTTCGAGGTCGCCCAGAACACCTCCAAGGAGGAGATCGCCGACGCGATCGAGAAGCTCTTCAACGTGACCGTCACCAAGGTCAACACCATGTCGGTGAAGCCGAAGAAGAAGCGTGTCCGTTACGCCATCGGCAACACCCGCTCTTGGAAGAAGGCCGTCGTCACGCTCGCCGCTGGCGACACCATCGAGATCTTCGGCAACCAGAAGGCCTCCGAGGAGTAGCATCAGGCACCTCCGTCCTCGCGCAAGCGAGGGCGTGTTCTGGTGCCGCGCATCCAATGGATACGCGCGGTACCGTGGTAATCCGGCGTCGTCTCGCCGAGGCACAACGGCCTCAATCCCTGAGCGGGACGGCCAACGGAAATGGAAGGGATTGGTAATGGGAGTCAAGCATCTCAAGCCGACCAGCGCCGGCAGGCGCTTCCAGACGATCTCCGATTTCTCGGAGATCACGACGGACACGCCCGAGAAGAGCCTTCTCGAGCCCCTGCCCAACAAGGCTGGTCGCAACAACAACGGTCGCATCACGACCCGTCATCAGGGCGGAGGCCACAAGCGTCAGTACCGTCGCATCGACTTCAAGCGTAACAAGGACGGCATCCCCGCGAAGGTCGCCACCATCGAGTACGACCCGAACCGCTCCGCCCGCATCGCGCTGCTCCACTACGTCGACGGTGCCAAGGCCTACATCCTGTGCCCCAGGGGCCTCAATGTCGGCGACACGGTCGTCTCCGGCGTCGGCGCCGACATCAAGCCGGGCAACGCCATGCCCCTGTCCGAGATTCCCGTCGGCACGCTCGTCCATGCCGTCGAGTTCCAGCCGGGCAAGGGTGCCGCGATCGCTCGTTCCGCCGGCACGTCCATCCAGCTGATGGGCAAGGAGGGCGCCTACGCCATCCTGCGCATGCCCTCTTCCGAGATGCGCCGCGTGCAGATCACCTGCCGTGCGACCATCGGTGAGGTCGGCAACGCCGATCACTCCAACATCACCGGCGGCAAGGCCGGCCGCAGCCGTTGGCGCGGCATCCGCCCGACCGTCCGCGGTACGGTCATGAACCCCGTCGACCACCCGCATGGCGGTGGCGAAGGCAAGAACCACACGTCCGGCCGTCCGTCGGTCTCGCCGTGGGGCAAGCCGTCCAAGGGCTACAAGACGCGCGACCCGAAGAAGGGCTCGAACCGTCTCATCATCCGTCGTCGCAAGACGAAGTAGTCGGAACACGAGTAGTAGGAGAAAGCACACATGAGCAGAAGTCTCAAGAAGGGCCCGTTTGTGGAGACTCGCCTCCTCGCGCGTGTCGCCGCGATGAACGAGTCCGGCAGCAAGGAGGTCGTGAAGACCTGGTCGCGTTCTTCGACCATCTTCCCCGAGATGGTCGGGCACACCATCGCCGTCCACGACGGTCGTAAGCATGTCCCCGTGTATGTCACGGAGTCCATGGTCGGTCATAAGCTGGGCGAGTTCGCCCCCACCCGCACATTCCGCGGGCACAAGGTCGATTAGGGGGTATTGAACAATGGCTAGCAGCACCGAAACCACCACGAGGGTCTCCGCGACCGCCAAGTACGTCCGCGTCGCGCCGCGCAAGGCCCGTCTGGTCGTCGACCAGATCCGCAACAAGTCCGTCGAGAAGGCCATGGAGCTCCTGCGCTTCAACGAGCGCGCCGTCTCCGAGGACGTCGAGAAGGTTCTTCGCTCGGCCGTGGCCAACGCCGTCAACAACAACGGCCTCCGCGCCGATGACCTCGTCATCGTCGAGGCCTACGTCGACGAGGGACCCACGCTGAAGCGTATCCGCCCCCGCGCCAAGGGTTCCGCCTCGCGCATCAACAAGCGCACGAGCCACATCACCGTCACCGTCGCTCCTCGAAAGGAGGCGTAGGGAAAGCATGGGCCAGAAAGTATCCCCCACCGGTTTCCGCCTCGGCATCACCGAGGATTGGCGTTCCCGTTGGTACGCCGACAAGGACTACTCCGCCAAGCTCGGCAACGATCTCGAGATCCGCAAGTTCCTGAACAAGCGTCTCGAGCGCGCCGCCCTCTCCCGCGTCGATATCGAGCGCGCCGGCGACAAGGTGAAGGTCGTCATCTACACCGCCCGCCCGGGCATCGTCATTGGCAAGAAGGGCGCCGAGATCGACACCCTGCGTCATGACCTCGAGGGCATCGCCCACGTGGGCCAGGGCCAGGTCAACGTCGAGGTCATCGAGATCAAGCGCCCCGAGATCGACGCCTCGCTGGTCGCCCAGTCCATCGCCGAGCAGCTCGAGCAGCGCATCGCCTTCCGTCGCGCCATGAGGAAGGCCGTCCAGTCCGCTCGCAAGGCCGGCGCCAAGGGCATCCGTATCCAGTGCTCCGGTCGTCTCGGCGGTGCCGAGATGGGCCGTCGCGAGTGGTACCGCGAGGGTCGCGTGCCTCTGCACACGCTCCGTGCCAAGATCGACTTCGGCGAGGCCACCGCTCGCACCACCATGGGTGCCTGCGGCGTGAAGGTCTGGATCTACCAGGGCGAGAAGCTCCCCGGCCAGGCCGCTCCCACGCCTCAGCTCGAGGGCACCAGCCGTCCCCGTCGTCGTAACGAGAGGAGGGGCAACTAATGCTGGCTCCTAAGCGCGTCCTTCACCGCAAGGTGCAGCGTGGCTCCATGAAGGGCCATGCCAAGGGCAATACCACCCTGCACTTCGGCGATTACGGCATCAGGGCCGAGGAGGCCCACTGGATCACGAACCGCCAGATCGAGGCCGCTCGTATCGCCATGACCCGTTGCATGAAGCGTGGCGGCAAGGTCTGGATCACCATCTTCCCGGACAAGCCCATCACCAAGAAGCCCGCCGAGACCCGCATGGGTTCCGGCAAGGGCAACCCCGAGGAGTGGGTGGCCGTCGTCAAGCCCGGCCGCATCATGTTCGAGATCGGCGAAGTCGATGAGGCCACCGCCAAGGAGGCCCTCCGTCTCGCCCAGCACAAGCTGCCCATCAAGACCAAGATCGTCACCCGCGCCGACCAGGACGGGGAGGAATAGCAACCATGAAGTCCACCGAAATTCGCGAGCTCACAGACGAGGAGCTCACCAAGAAGCTTGAGGACGGCCGCGCCGAGCTCTTCAACCTGCGCTTCCAGATGGCCACGAGCCAGCTGGACAACACGGCCCGCGTCACATCCGTCAAGCGTGACATCGCTCGCATCCAGACCGAGATGCGCTCACGTCAGATCGCAGCGGGAACCTCCGCTGCGGCGAAGTAGATCGCAGGAGAAGAACATGGCAGAAGTCGAAACACGTAATTCGCGCAAGGTCCGCACCGGCCTCGTCACGTCCATCTCCGGCGAGAAGACCGTGACCGTCGAGATCCGCGACCGCAAGCCGCACCCCAAGTACCGCAAGATGATGAACGTCACCAAGAAGCTGCACTGCCACGACGAGAACGGCATCGCCGGCGTCGGCGACACGGTGCGCGTCATGGAGACCCGCCCCCTGTCCAAGACGAAGCGTTGGCGCGTCGTCGAGGTCGTCGAGCAGGCCAAGTAAGTAGGGTCCGGCCCTATTAGAAGACCGCTCCGGACCATGTGCTCGCTTCGTGTGGGAGCACCTCTGGTCTCGGACAAGGTTCGGAGGATTTGATGATTCAGCAGGAGACCATGCTCGCCGTCGCCGACAACTCCGGCGCCCGTCGAGTCAAGTGCATCAAGGTCCTGGGCGGGTCCAAGCGTCGCTATGCCGGCCTCGCCGACATCGTGATCGCCGCCGTCCAGGAGGCCACCCCCGGTGGCTCCGTCAAGAAGGGCGACATCGTCCGCTGCGTGATCGTGCGCACGGTCAAGGAGAACCGCCGCAAGGACGGCAGCTACATCCGCTTCGACCAGAACGCGTGCGTCCTGGTCGACAAGGACGGCGCTCCCGTCGGCACCCGTATCTTCGGGCCCGTCGCCCGCGAGCTCCGCGACCACAAGTACATGAAGATCGTCTCGCTCGCCCCCGAGACGCTCTAGGAAGAGAGAGTCGAATGTCTACCAAGATGACTATCAAGAAGGGCGACCTCGTCGAGGTCCTCTCCGGCAAGGACCGCGGCACCCAGGCTAAGGTCCTGCGCTGCCTGCCCGACTCGGGCAAGGTCGTCGTCGAGGGCGTCGCCGTGGTCAAGAAGGCCCAGCGTCCCACCCAGACCAACCAGCAGGGTGGCATCGTGAGCCAGGAGGCGGCCATCGACGTCTCCAACGTCGCTCTCGTCTGCCCCAAGTGCGGCAAGGCCACGCGCGTCGGTCACGGCACCTCCGCGGACGGCAAGGTCCGCGTCTGCAAGAAGTGCGGCGCCGAGTTCTAGGAACCGCATCCAAACGGCTCCCGTCCCCCGACGCCAGGGAGGGCGGGAGGCATGAGGCAAAGACCCCATGCTTAAAACCCCAGAAGGAGATTTAACATGGCAGAGAAGAAGGCGGCCGCCAAGAAGGCGACCAAGGACGAGACCACCAAGTACGTCCCTCGTCTCAAGACCAAGTACGACGATGAGGTCATCAAGCAGCTGACCGAGAAGTTCGGTTACACGAACCCCCACATGGTCCCCCGCTTCGAGAAGATCGTCGTGAACATGGGCGTCGGCGAGGCCGCGACCGATGCCAAGGCCATCGACGCCGCCGTCGAGGACCTTCGCGCCATCACCGGCCAGCAGCCCATGATCACGCATGCCCGCAAGTCCATCGCCACCTTCCACCTTCGTGCCGGTATGCCCATCGGCGCCAAGGTGACCCTGCGCGGCGACCGCATGTGGGACTTCTTCGACCGTCTCGTCGCCGTCGCCATCCCGCGCATCCGCGACTTCCGTGGTATTTCCGCGAAGAGCTTCGACGGTCGCGGCAACTTCTCGATGGGCGTCACCGAGCAGCTGATCTTCCCCGAGATCGACTTCGACAAGGTAGATCACGTTCGCGGCATGGACATCACCATCGTGACGAGCGCTCCCACGAACGAGGAGGGACGCGCTCTGCTCGAGGCGTTCAACTTCCCGTTCAAGCAGGATTAGGGCTATATTTAACCAGTTGCGCCATGGCCAAGGAGACCATGGCCGCTGCAAGAAGGAGGATTTGTGGCTAAGACATCGATGATCGTCAAGGCTAACCGCGAGCCGAAGTACTCGACCCGCAGCCAGAACCGTTGCCAGCGCTGTGGGCGTCCCCACTCCGTCTATCGCAAGTTCGGTCTGTGCCGCGTGTGCTTCCGCGAGCTCGCGAGCAAGGGCGAGCTCCCTGGTGTCAAGAAGTCCAGCTGGTAGGCCGGACGCGCATCAGGAAGTACTCGCGCCAAGGCGTCCCCGCCACGGGCGGGCATGAACCAGGCGCAGGGATTCATCTCAGACGAAGGAGAACCTAAGAATGAACGTTACCGACCCAATCGCAGACATGTTGACGCGCATCAGAAACGCCAACTCTGCCGGCAAGGCCGACGTGTCGATGCCCTCGAGCAAGGTGCTCGTGGAGATCGCCCGCGTCATCACCGAGGAGGGCTACGTCGAGGGCTATTCGGTCGAGGACACCGAGCCCCAGAAGACCCTCCACATCACGCTGAAGTACGGTGCCCGTCGTGCCCGCATCATCCGCGGCATCAAGCGCATCTCCAAGTCGGGCCTGCGCATCTACAGCTCCGCCGAGGACCTTCCCCGCGTGCTCGGCGGTCTCGGCACCGCCATCATCTCGACCTCCAAGGGCATGATGTGCGACCGCGACGCTCGCAAGGCTGGCGTCGGCGGCGAGGTCATCGCCTACATCTGGTAACTCTGGCAAGGACTAGGAAAGGAGACACCGTGTCCCGCATCGGTAAAATGCCTGTCCAGATTCCTGCCGGAGTCACTGTGACAGTCAATGGAAACAACGTTAAGGTCAAGGGCCCCAAGGGCGAGCTCGAGCGTTCGTTCTCCGACCTCGTGACCATCAAGGAGGAGGGCTCCGAGATCATCGTCACGCGCAATGACGAGGAGACCGCCTCCAACGCCCAGCACGGCCTCACGCGCACCCTCATCCACAACATGGTGACGGGCGTCTCGGAGGGCTTCTCGAAGAACCTCGAGCTCGTGGGCGTCGGCTACCGTGCCGCCCTCAAGGGCAAGGAGCTCGACCTCTCCCTGGGCTACTCGCACCCCGTCATCATGCCCGCGCCCGCCAACATCGCCTTCGAGGTCCCCGACAACACGCACATCGTGGTCAAGGGCATCTCCAAGGAGCAGGTCGGCCAGGTCGCGGCCGAGATCCGCGCCAAGCGTCCGCCCGAGCCCTACAAGGGCAAGGGCATCCGCTACGAGGGCGAGCACGTGAGAAGGAAGCTCGGCAAGGCCGCCAAGTAGTCCGTGCCGGCTAAGAGGAGAAAGTCCTCCACCCCGTCAGGTGGGGGCGTGACGAAGGAGCATCAATGAACAAGCAGAAGGCGAAGAAGGCGGGTCTCAAGCGCCGCGAGCGCAGGGTCCGTTCCAACATCATGGGGAGCGCCTCGCGCCCCCGTCTGTCCGTGCATCGCACGAACGCCAACATCTACGCCCAGGTGATCGACGACGTCGACTCCAAGACGATCTGCACGGCCTCCACGCTCGATCCCGAGTTCAGGGCCACCGGCAAGATCGGCTCGAACGTCGAGGCCGCCACGAAGGTCGGCGAGCTCGTCGGCAAGAGGGCTGTGGACGCGGGAGTCACCGAGGTCACGTTCGACCGCGGCGGCCGTGTCTACCATGGTCGTGTCAAGGCACTCGCAGACGGCGCCCGCTCCGCGGGTCTGAAGTTCTAGGAGGAATCACATGGCTCGTAACCAAAGGCGCAACGAGGACTCCGATCTTCAGGAGCGCGTCGTCTTCATCCACCGCGTGTCGAAGGTCGTCAAGGGCGGCCGCCGCTACTCGCTCGTCGCCATGGTCGTCGTCGGCGACGGCAAGGGTAACGTCGGTCTCGGCATGGGCAAGTCGGCCGAGGTGCCCTTGGCAATCCAGAAGGGCGTCGACGACGCCAAGAAGAACATGTTCAAGGTGCCCGTCACCGATTCCGGCACCGTGCCCCACGAGGTAACCGGTCACTTCGGCGCCGGCCGCGTCCTCATCAAGCCGGCAATCGAGGGTACCGGCGTCATCGCCGGTGGCCCCGTCCGCCCGCTCTTCGAGCTCGCCGGCATCAAGAACGTGCTCTCCAAGTCGCTGGGCACGTCCAACTCGCTCAACAGCATCAAGGCCGCAGCCGATGGCCTGAAGCAGCTTTCCAGCCCCGCCGACACGGCCGAGCGTCGTGGCCTCACCGTCGGCGAGATGTTCGTCGGGAAGGAGAACTAACGATGGCTAAGGCCAAGTCCAAGACCCTCACGATCAAGCTCGTGAGGAGCGCCACCGCGAGCGTCAAGTCCGACCAGACCGCGACCTGCAAGGCGCTCGGTCTGCGTCGCATCGGCGACGTCGTGGAGCAGCCCGACAACGAGAGCATCCGTGGAATGATCTTCAAGGTCAAGCACCTTGTCGACGTGGAAGAGAACTAGGAGTCAGTCTCATGCAGCTCAACGATCTCCAGCCCGCGGAGGGTTCCAAGAAGGCGCGCAAGCGCATCGGTCGCGGTAACTCCTCCGGTCATGGCACCACCGCTGGCCGCGGTTACAAGGGTCAGCTCTCCCGTGCCGGTGGCGGCAAGGGCGCCGGCTTCGAGGGCGGCCAGCAGCCGCTCGCGATGCGCCTGCCCAAGCTCCCCGGGTTCAACAACATCAACCGTGTCGAGTACGCGCCCGTGAACGTCGCTCGCCTCGAGGCCATCTTCTCCGACGGCGACACCGTCGACACCGAGGCTCTGGTCGAGAAGGGCGTCATCAAGAGCACCGACGTGGCCGTCAAGGTCCTCGGCGACGGGGAGCTCACCAAGAAGCTCACCGTCAAGGTCGACAAGGTCTCCGCCTCTGCCAAGGCCAAGGTCGAGGCGGCCGGAGGAAAGGTCGAGCTTCCGTGCTAAAGGGGATACTCAACGCATTCCGCGTGAAGGAGATTCGCGGCAAGCTTCTCCTCACGATTGGAATCCTCGTGCTGTACCGCATCGGCGCTTACGTGCCGATCCCGGGCATCCCGTTCCAGGGGATGTTCTCTTCGTACACCGCGGCCTCCGACTCAACGAGCGCGCTCGCCGTCCTGAACCTGTTCAGCGGCGGCGCGCTCTCGCGCGTGTCGGTCTTCTGCCTCGGCATCATGCCCTACATCACCGCGCAGATCATCATGCAGATGATGCAGGCCGTCGTGCCGTCGCTTGGCGAGATGGCCAAGGAGGGCGAGGCCGGCCAGCGCAAGATCACCCAGTACACGCGCTACCTCACCGTCGTGCTCGCGCTCGTGAGCGCCATCGGGTATCTCTTCCTGTACAAGAGCAGCACGTACAACATCGACTTCAGCTCGACCGGTCTTCCCGACCTGCTGATGGACTTCATCGTCGTCTTCACGATGCTGGCTGGTGCCATCCTCATCATGTGGATGGGCGAGATCATCACCCAGCGTGGCATCGGCAACGGCATGTCCCTCATCATCTTCGCGAACATCATGAGCGGGCTTCCCACGTCGATCATCGAGTCGTTCCAGAACTCCGACAACGGCCCGCTGCTGACCATCATCATCGTGCTGGTCATCATCGCGGTCGTGCCCCTCATCGTCTATCTCGAGCGTGGCCAGCGTCGCATCCCGGTGCAGTATGCCAAGCGCGTGGTCGGCCGCAGGGTCATGGGTGGTCAGTCGACGTATCTCCCCATCAAGGTCAACACCGCGGGTGTCATTCCCATCATCTTCGCCTCGGCGATCCTGTACCTGCCGGCCCAGATCGCGGTGTTCTTCCCGAACGTCGACTGGATGAACACGTTCGCCAACGCCGTCTCCTCCGGCTGGCTCAACTGGATCCTCTCCGTCGTGCTGATCGTGTTCTTCGCCTACTTCTACACCTCGATGGTGTTCAATCCTGACGAGACGGCCGACACGCTGCGCAAGCAGGGTGGCTTCATCCCAGGCGTCCGACCGGGCGCGGCGACCGCTGCCTACATCAAGAGCGCGCTCTCGCACATCACGCTGCCTGGCTCGATCTTCCTGGCGCTCATCGCCGTCGTGCCGTCCATCGTCTTCGTGTTCACGAACAACTCGCTCATCAGGTCGTTCGGCGGCACGTCGATCCTCATCATGGTCGGGGTCGCTCTTGACACGATCTCGCAGATGCAGAGCCAGCTGAAGACGCACGACTATGGCGACGTCTTCAAGTAGGAAAGCAAAGCGAATTTCTGGAGGCGCATCACCCATGAACATCGTCCTGCTTGGGGCACCTGGTGCCGGCAAGGGCACGCAGGCCCAGAAGCTCGTCGAGGAGTACGGCATCGCCCACATCTCGACCGGTGACCTGCTCCGTGCCGCCGTCGCAGCCGACAGCAAGCTCGGTCGCCAGGCGAAGTCGTTCATGGACGAGGGCAAGCTCGTCCCCGACAAGCTCGTCATCGACCTGGTCAAGGAGCGTCTCGACGCCGATGACGCCCAGAAGGGCTTCATCCTCGACGGCTTCCCCAGGAACACCGCGCAGGCCGTCACGCTTGACTCCGAGCTCGCCGAGCTCGATCGCGAGCTCGATGCCGCGCTTCTCGTCGACGTCAAGCCCGAGGTCATCATCGCTCGCCTGAGCTCGAGGCGCACCTGCCGCTCCTGCGGCTACACCGGCACCACCGCCGATGCGGTCTGCCCGCAGTGCGGGGGAGAGATGTATCAGCGTGACGACGACTGCGCCGCCACCATCAAGAACCGTCTCGACGTCTACGAGTCCCAGACCGCCCCGCTCGTCGAGTACTACCGCGGTCACGGAATCCTGAAGGAGGTCGACGGGGACCGTCCCGTCGACGCTGTCTACGCCGACGTCAAGGCCCTCCTGTCACTATGATCAAAATCAAGACACCTGCAGAGATAGAGTCCATGAAGCCCGCGGGCGCGCTGTCCAAGATGGCGTTGCGCCGCGTCGGTGCGATGATCAAGCCTGGCGTCACCACGCTCGAGCTCGACCGCGTCGCCGAGGGCATCATCCGCATGCACGGCGGCATCCCCGCCTTCAAGGGCTACGGCGGCTTCCCCGGCACCGTCTGCTCTTCCGTGAACGAGCAGATCGTCCACGGCATACCTTCGGACGAGGTGGTCCTCGAGGAGGGCGACGTCGTCTCGATCGACACCGGTGCCATCCTCGATGGCTGGGTGGGCGACAACGCCTGGACGTTCTTCTGCGGCGAGCCCTCCCGCGAGGACCGCGCGCTGTGCGAGGTCACCCGTGACTGCCTGAAGGCTGGCATCAAGCAGGCCATCCCCGGCAACCACCTCGGTGACATCGGCCATGCGGTCCAGGAGCTCGCGGAGAGGCACGGCTATGGCGTCGTCCGCGAGTACGTGGGCCACGGTGTGGGTCACGACATGCACGAGGACCCGAACGTCCCCAACTACGGCAAGTGCGGCAGGGGCGTCCGCCTGCAGGCCGGCATGGTCATCGCCATCGAGCCCATGATCACGCTCGGCACGTATGACACCCAGGTCCTCCCGAACCGCTGGACGGTCGTCACGGCTGATCACAAGACCGCGGCGCACTATGAGAACACCCTCGCCATCACCGAGGACGGCCCTGTCATCCTCACGCAGGATGACCAAGGACCTTGGTGCGAACTCGAAGGTGGCAAGGAGTGAGCGTCGGTCTCGTTTGACGTTTCCTTGTCGGTGCGTCGTCACCATGGACGCGAAGGACTTTTTTCTGTATGATTATCAACCGCTGTCATCGTGCGAGGAGAGGGTAGACAGGCTGTGAGCAAACAAGACGCAATCGAGCTCGAGGGTACGGTCGTCGAGCCGCTTCCCAATGCGATGTTCAACGTCGAGCTGGAGAACGGTCACACGATCCTGTGCACCATCTCCGGGAAGATCAGGATGAACTACATCCGCATCCTCCCTGGTGACAAGGTCGTGGTCGAGATGAGCCCGTATGACCTCACCCGCGGGCGCATCACCTATCGTTACAAGTAGGTCCGCATTCGTACGTGCACGGCGGGTTGCAAGACCCGATCAGCCTCGGAATTCCCGCCAGCGGCTGGGCGACTATATAAGGTTCGAGTCAGAACTACCGAAAGGAAAGATCGATGAAAGTACGTCCTTCGGTCAAGAAGATGTGCGATAAGTGCAAGATCATCCGCCGTCATGGCAAGGTATATGTGATCTGCGAGAACCCGCGCCATAAGCAGCGCCAAGGCTAGGAGAGGAGCTTCAAGTTGGCCCGTATCAACGGTGTCGACCTCCCGCGCGAGAAGCGCGTCGAGATCGGTCTTACCTATATCTTCGGAATCGGCCGCACAACCGCGAGCAAGATTTGCGCCGAGGTCGGCGTCAATCCTGCGACCCGCGTCCGTGACCTCACTGAGGACGAAGTCACCAAGATCCGTGACTACATCGACGAGAACTACATCGTCGAGGGTGACCTTCGCCGCAACACCAAGCAGAACATCTCTCGCCTGATGGAGATCGGTTGCTACCGTGGTCTCCGTCATCGCAAGGGCCTTCCCGTCCGTGGTCAGCGCACCCACACGAACGCTCGTACCCGCAAGGGCAAGCGTCGTCAGATCGGTGCAAAGAAGAAGGCCTAGGGAGAATAAATGGCTACTGCAAAGAAGACCGCCGCCCACTCGCGTGTCAAGCGCTCCGAGCGCAAGAACATCGCCGTCGGGCAGGCTCATATCAAGTCCACGTTCAACAACACGATCATCTCGATCACCGACCCCCAGGGCAACGTGATCTCTTGGCAGTCCGGCGGCACCGTCGGCTTCAAGGGCTCCCGCAAGTCCACGCCGTTCGCAGCCCAGATGGCCGCCGAGGCTTGCGCCAAGGCCGCCATGGAGCACGGCGTCCACAAGGTCTCCGTCTTCGTGAAGGGTCCCGGCTCCGGCCGTGAGACCGCGATCCGCTCGCTCCAGGCCACCGGCCTCGAGGTTTCGAGCATCCAGGACAAGACCCCCATCCCGCACAACGGTTGCCGTCAGTGCAAGCGTCGTCGCGTGTAGTCAGGAAGGATAACTAGCATGGCTGTGGATAGGACCCCTGTCCTGAAGAGGTGCAGGTCCCTCGATATCGATCCCATCGTCATGGGAATCAACAAGAAGTCGAACCGTCAGCCCAAGAGGCAGCGTCGCCAGGAGAGCGAGTACGGCCATCAGCTCCGTGAGAAGCAGAAGGCCAAGTTCATCTACGGCGTCCTCGAGGACCAGTTCCATGGTTACTACGAGAAGGCCCTCCGCGTCGAGGGCGTCACCGGTGACAACCTGATGACCATCCTCGAGACTCGTCTCGACAACGTCGTCTTCCGTCTCGGCTTCGCTCGCACCCGCAAGGAGGCCCGTCAGACCGTCCGTCACGGCCATATCGTCGTGAACGGCAAGCGCGTCGACATCCCCTCCTACCGTGTGAAGGCTGGCGACGTCATCGCCGTGGCCCCCAAGGCCAAGGACCTTCTCCCCATCAAGGAGGCTCTGATCTCCTCCGAGCATATGACCGTGCCGGCATGGCTTGAGGTCGATATCGAGAAGCTCTCGGGAACCGTTCTCCAGCTCCCGACGCGTGACCAGATCGACCTCGACATCGATGCCCAGCTCATCGTCGAGCTCTACTCCAAGTAATCACACTCGGTTGGAGGTACGCATGTCCGAATTCATCCGACCGCAGGTGTCGGTAGAAGAGGTCAACGAGAACCTCGCCCGCGTGACCGCCGAGCCGCTTGAGCGCGGCTACGGTGACACGCTCGGCAACTCTCTCCGCCGCGTGCTGCTCTCCTCTCTCGAGGGAGCGGCCGTGGAGGCCATCCAGATCGATGGCGTCCAGCACGAGTTCGCCACCGTCGAGGGCGTCTACGAGGACGTCACCGACATCGTGCTCAACGTCAAGGGCCTGATCTTCCGTTCCATGGGCACTGGCGACGAGGCCACCGCGACCATCTCCATCGATGGTCCCGCGACGGTCACCGGCGGTGACTTCATGGTCCCGGCGGAGTTCCAGCTCGTGAACCCCGAGCACGTCGTCTGCACCCTCGGCGAGGGCGCTCACCTCACCATGCAGATGCGCGTCGGCATGGGTCGCGGCTACGTCTCCGGCGACAACAACAAGCGCGATGACGACCCCATCGGGATCATCGACGTCGACTCGCTGTTCTCGCCCGTGCGTCGTTGCGCCAAGTCCGTCGAGCCCTGCCGCGTGGGTCAGCACACCGACTTCGACCGTCTCGTGCTCGAGGTCGAGACCGACGGCTCCATCACCCCGCGTGATGCCGTGGTCGAGGCTGCAAACATCATCAACCAGCACATGAGCGCCTTCATGTCGCTGGCAGAGGAGGCGGAGCCCGTCGAGGAGGCCTCGATCTTCGCCGCCGGCCAGGAGGATGACAACTCCGAGCTCGACAAGCAGATCGAGGACCTGGACCTCTCCGTCCGCTCCTACAACTGCCTCAAGCGCGCTGGCATCCACTCGGTGCGTCAGCTGGTGGAGTTCTCCGAGAACGACCTTCTCAACATCCGCAACTTCGGCGTCAAGTCGATCGAGGAAGTCAAGGACAAGCTCGAGTCGATGGGTCTGGGCCTCAAGGCCTAGCTCTCAGGCGTCAGTACACGATTAGGAGCACTGCGATATGAGGCACAACAAGAAGAGGGGCATGAAGCTCGGCACCGATGCGAGCCATACCAAGGCCATGAAGAAGAGCCTTGTCTGCGCACTCCTCGAGAACGACCGCATCAAGACCACCGAGACCCGCGCCAAGGCCATCCGTGGCGACGTCGATCGCGTCATCACCTGGGCCAAGAAGGGTGACCTCGCGAGCCGCCGCAACGCGATCGCCAAGATCGGCGACGCCGAGCTCGTCCGTGAGACCTTCGAGAAGGCCGAGCAGGGCATGTGGGCTGACCGCAACGGCGGCTACACCCGCATCATGAAGCTCGGTCCCCGCAAGGGCGACAACGCCGAGGTCGTCATCATGGAGCTCGTCACCGAGGCCGTCACTCCCAAGACCTCCGGCAAGACCGAGGTCAAGCCCGTCAAGAAGGCTGCCGCGAAGAAGCCTGCCGCCAAGAAGGCCGCCAAGAAGGCCGACGAGCCCAAGGCTGATGCCGAGGAGACCAAGGCCGAGGATACCAAGGCTGAGGAGACCAAGGCCGACGCCGAGGAGAAGGCCGAGTAGGCTTCCCTCCAAGCAAGGAACGCGTATCTCATGAGGGGGGTCTTGGCCAAACGCCGAGACCTCCCTCTCGTATCAGTTGGCATCGTCGATGTCCGGGATTCGAGGCAGGGGAGGTGGGTGCATGATCGTCATCGATGACGTGAGCTACGCCTTCCCCGGCGCCTCCTCGGATGCGCTCGATCATGTCTCGCTGGATCTGGCCCCAGGTGAGCTCGTGAGTGTCATCGGCTCGAACGGGAGCGGGAAGTCCACGCTCCTGCGCGTGATGAATGGGGCGAGGGGAGCACATGAGGGCGGCGTGCTCGTCGATGGCATCGATCCCATGGCCGACGAGGCCTCCTCGCTCGAGGTCGCGCGTCTCGTCGGCTTCGTCCGACAGGATCCCGTCTGCCAGCTCGTGAGCTCGTCCGTCGCGGACGAGGTCTCCTTCGGCCCATGCAACCTCGGACTCGAGGCCGATGATGTGAGGGAGCGTGTCACGACCTCCTTGGAGGCCGTGGGTCTGGGGTCACGTGAGCGCTCGGGCGTCGAGGGGCTCTCTGGCGGCGAGCAGCAGAGGTTGGCCGTCGCCGGCGTCCTCGCGATGCGTCCCTCCTATCTTCTCCTTGACGAGGCGACCTCGCAGCTCGACTCCTCTGCCAGGACCGACCTCCGCTCGCTCGTCCGTGAACTCGTCGCAGGCGGCGTGGGCGTTCTCCAGGTGACCCATCTGCTGGAAGACGTCATCGGCTCCAACCGCGTGCTCGTCATGGAGGCCGGACGCATCATCTGGGAGGGTTCTCCCGCAGACCTGCTTGGCGAGACGTCCGTCCTCGACCGAGCCCAGCTCTCCGGTGCGGATGGCTCGTCCGCCCCCGACATCATGCGCCTCGCACTCTCCTGTGCCTGCCCGAAGGCCGACCTGTTGGACGCAGACGCCATCCTCGACGCGGTCACTGATGACGACGCCATCGACGCGCTCGCTCGCCTCCTCGTCTCCCCTCAGGGGAGGCCGTCCGGCCGAGAGGGAGATCTTGACGCCAAGGCGGACGGCAGGACCCTCTCCCTCCGCGAGGCATGCGTCCGTGTGGAGGGGAGCGACATCCTCTCCCACGTCACGTTCGACGTGCCGCATGGGAGCGTCCTCGTCATCGGCGGGAGGTCGGGGTCCGGGAAGACCACCGCTGCCATGGCGCTGGCGGGCGTGGGCGAACTCGGCACCGGAGATGCCCTCCTCGATGGGCGGCCGGTGCGTGCGGGCCAGGTGGGTCTGGCGTTCCAGCGGCCCGCGGACCAGCTCTTCCGCTATACCGTCGCCGAGGACGTCGCCTATGGCCCGGAGTGCCGTGGCATGTCCCCCGAAGAGGTGTCGAGGGCCGTGAGCCATGCCTGCGAGCTCGTGGGGCTGGAGGAGCCGCTCATGTCGAGGGCGCCGCTGAGGCTCTCGGGAGGCGAACGCCGCCGTGTCGCCCTCGCGGGGATCGTGGCTGCCGAGCCTACCGCCTACGTCCTCGACGAGCCCACCGCCGGCCTCGACGGTGCCGGGCGCACCCTCGTCCATGGCCTCGTGAGGGACCTCGCCTCCGCCGGGTCGTGCGTGGTCGTCGTGACGCACGATCTCGCCGAGTGGCTTCCCTGCTCCGATGCGGCGGTGCTCCTCTCCCATGGCAAGGTCTCATGGTCGGGTCCGACGTCGGAGCTCGTGTCGGACGAGGCGCCCTTCCTCGCGGCCGGGCTCAGGCCCCCTCTGGACGTTTCGTTGCGCGCGCGGCTCTCCGATGCGCGTGACCGTGTGGGGAGGCGACGGTCATGAGGGGGATGCTCCCGTTGGGCGGCTACGTCGTCGCGTCGACCCGCGTCCACGAGTGCGATGCCAGGGTCAAGCTCGTGCTGCTCCTCGCTGTCACCGTGGTCATGTTCGTGAGCGTGAGCCCCCTCGTGATCGCCGTGTCCGTCATCTCCCTTGCGGCGCTCGCCCGCGCCGCGAGGGTGCCGGCATCCCAGCTCCTGCGCAGTGTGAGGCCCACCGTGGTGGTCCTCGCCTTCGCCCTGCTCGCCAACGCCTTCGTGGTCGATGGCACGGCCGACGTCGTTATCATGGGTGGCTTCGGGCTCTCGGCGGCGGGCCTCGTCCGCGGGGCTACCGCCGTCGCGAGGATCGTCCTGCTGGTGGGCTTCGCGCTGGTGGTCTCCTCCACCACCACGGGACCACAGCTGGCGGATGCCGTCGTTTCCCTCATGTCGCCCCTCGCCGCGTTCGGCTTCCCTGTCGGCGACTTCGCCATGGTCCTCTCGATCGCGCTCAGGTTCGTCCCGCTCGCCGTGGGGGAGTTCGACCGGATCATGGCCGCCCAGCGTGCTCGTGGCGCGGACCTCGACACCTCGTCGTCTCGGAGGCTCGGGAGGTGGGCGGCCGTTCTCGTCCCGCTCGTCGTCTCGTTGTTCCGCGATGCCGACGTCTTGGCTGACGCCATGCGTGACCGCTGCTATCGTGGTGAGGGCAGGACGAGGCTTGCGCGTCGGCTCTCGGCCGCCGACGTGGCCACGCTCGTGTGTGGCCTCGCATCCGCGGCATTCGTCTGCATCGTGTCAGCCCTTATCGCGTGACGGAGGTCACATGACGAGTCCCATCCCCGATGAGCTCTCGCCCACACTCGTGCTCGAGGTGGGCTATCGTGGCGCGTCCTTCTCGGGATACGCGGTGCAGCCAGGCCAGCGCACGGTGGCCTCCGAGCTGGACCGCGCCCTCTCCACCTTCCTGGGGAGGCCCGTCGACCTCACCTGCGCGGGGAGGACCGATGCCGGCGTGCACGCCCTTGCCCAATACGTGAGCCTCCCGGCCACGGAGGCGGAGCTCGGCCGCGGGCGCAGACGGTATCTCCGCTCGCTCACGGCCCTCCTGCCCGAGGACATCTCCGTCCGCGCGGCCTTCCGGGCCCGCCCCGGCTTCTCGGCACGCTTCGACGCCCTCTCGCGCACCTACCGCTATCGCATCTGCACGGGGGAGGTCCGCCCCGTCCTCGCATGGGACCATGCGTGGTGGCTCAGGGCACGCCTCGACCTCGAGGCGATGTCGCGTGCGGCCCGGCTCATGGAAGGTGAGCACGACTTCAGGAGCATGTGCAAGGCGACCTCGGCCGAGGGGCGTCCCACCTGCAGGAACGTCATGTCGGTCAAGGTGTCCGAGACGACCGAGTGCGGCGAGCCGGTGACGTGCGTGGACGTTCGGGGGAACGCGTTCCTGCATAGCATGGTCCGCACGATGACGGGTACGCTCGTCGAGGTGGGCAAGCATCGGCGTGAGCCGGCGTGGGTCACCGACGTGTTGGCCGCGCGTGAGCGTGCGGCGGCCGGTCCGTGCGCCCCGGCCAAGGGACTCACCTTCCAGGGCGTAGAATATGGGGAGCGCGAACTCGTCCCGCTCGGCTGACGGATGCCACCGACGACGCGGCCAGACGGGTGCAGACATCGAAGACGGAGGATCAGACCATGGCGAAGCTCGAGAGCGGCCTCACCCGCGAGCAGGCGTTCGACCTGCTCAAGAAGTACAACAAGGACGACTATCACATCCTTCATGCCGAGCAGCTCGAGGGTCTCATGCGTCACTACGCACAGACCTATGATCCCGAGAACGTGGACTTCTGGGGTCAGGTCGGGCTCCTTCACGACCTCGACTGGGAGGAGTGGCCTGACGAGAAGGCCCATACCGTCAAGACCGCCGAGCTCCTGGCGGAGGCCGGCGCGGACCCGCAGCTGGCGCACTCGATCCAGACCCACAACTCCGATCTCAACACCGACCTTCCCAAGCCGGAGCTCAAGATGGAGAAGGTCCTCTTCGCATGCGACGAGCTCTCGGGTCTCATCAACGCGTGCGTGAACATGCGCCCGTCCCACTCCGTCATGGACTTCTCGGTGAAGTCGCTCAAGAAGAAGTTCAAGACCAAGAGCTTCGCCGCCGGCTGCGACCGCGACAACATCGCCGAGGGTGCCGAGCTCAATGGCATGACCCTGGACGAGCTGTTCGCGAGCGTCATCGACGCCGAGAAGGCCCTGGTCCCCACCTGCGAAGCCTTCGAGTAGGGGAGCGGCCCGGCTCTTGGAGATGCTGACCGACGTCCTGCTCGACGGACTCACCGACACGATAAGGCTCGTCCCGTTCCTCTTCGTGACCTATCTGGCCATGGAGGCGTTGGAGCACGGCACGGAGGGTCTCTCCGAGCGCGTGGTCTCCGGTGCCGGCCATGCCGGCCCGATCGTGGGGGCGCTTCTGGGAGCCGTGCCGCAGTGCGGTTTCTCGGCCATGGCGGCCACGCTCTTCTCGGGAAGGGTCATCACGCTGGGGACCCTCGTGGCGGTGATCCTCTCCACTTCCGACGAGATGCTTCCCGTGTTCATCGCGAACCAGGCGCCCCTGGGCACCCTCGCGGCGATCGTGCTGAGCAAGGTGGTCCTGGGCATGGTCTGCGGCCTCCTGATCGACATGGGGCTCAGGGCGGCGCATCGCGCTGGCGACGGCCACGTGCACATCCATGAGCTGTGCGACCGCGCCCACTGCCATTGCGATGACGACGCCCGGGAGGAAGGCTGCCCTGGTGTGGTGGATGCGGACCCCGTCATCGCGGATGCCGACCCGTCGGTGTCCCGCGCGCCGTGCGCCGACGATGTTCACGATGCGACGCGTTCCCATCACCATGGGAGGGTCTGGTCGATCGTGCGCAGCGCGCTCGTCCACACCCTCCAGGTCTCCGCGTTCATCCTGGTCATCTCGATCCTGCTCGACCTGGTGATGGAGCTCGTGGGAACCGACGCCATCGGCGCCCTCGTGAGCGCGCATCCCGTCCGCGCCATCCTCGTCTCCGCCCTCGTGGGACTCATCCCCAACTGCGGGGCCTCGGTGGCCATCTCCCAGCTCTACCTCACCGGTACCCTGGGCGCCGGGGCCATGATGGCGGGATTGCTGGTCTCCGGCGGCGTCGGTCTGCTCGTCTTGTTCCGCACGAACGCCGATGCGAGGGAGAACGTCGCTATAGTGGGTCTGCTCTACGTCATCGGAGTGGTGGTCGGGCTCGCGATAACCGTGCTCGGCATCACGTTCTAGCCACGTTCCGGCGGTCGCGGCAGCGAGGACCTGTTCGAGATAGGGAAGACATGGGACATCACGGTCGTAATTCGGGGGAACAAGGCACCGGTCGGCGCGCGGAGTACGTGCGCGAGGCCGACAAGAGGTTCGAGCGCACCGACGTCCCACGCGGCGGCAGGCATGCGAACGTCATCGCGATCGTCGTGCTGCTGGTGGTCGCCGCACTCATCGGCTGCCTCATATGGTTCCTCTGGCAGCGTGCCCAGTCCGACTCCAGCCTGGGTGACGTGAGCCTCTCGAACTCGCTTGAGGCGACCACCACGACCGCGCCCGTGGGCACCACCGCCTCCACCGACTCGTTCACCAACGTGCTCGTCCTCACCGTCGATGACGTCAGCGCATCCTCTCCCACTCTGGAGGCCGTCCACATCCTCGTGCTGGACACCACGGCCGAGAAGGGCTGCCTGGCGACGCTTCCCGCCTCCACGTTGGTCACTGCGACGCAGGGCTCGTCCGCCGGTGACGTCATGCCGCTCGACCGGCTGCTCTCGCAGGATGGATATGCGGCCTGCGTGGGCCCCGTCTCGACCGTCTCGGCCGTCCCGCTGTCCCATGCCGTGGTGATCGACTCGTCGAGCTGGGAGGAGCTGTGGTCACTGGTCGAGCAGGGTTCGAGCACCTCCACGCTGATCTCGAAGGCGAGCGGCCTCTTCTCGGGCATGAGGAGCGACATGTCCGCGACCGACTTCGTCGACCTGTTCAAGCAGGTGCAGTCCGTGGGTCGAGCGAACCTCACGACCTATGAGGACCAGGGCACCGAAGCCGACGGCGGACTCACCGTGGACACCCAGGCGTTCGGGTTGGGCGTGGGGACCCTCGTCACCGAGGGCTAGGAATCCTGCCGCGGTTTGTGGTTCTGCTGAATTCAGCCAGTCTCCATCAGGACGCGACACCTCGGGAGTATGAGGCTGATAACCTTGCACCCAGACGTCCGAATGACGTCATCCGCGCCAAAATGCGCTCGTATGGACGGGAGGCTGGTCGGCAAGTGGCTCGCATGGCCCCGAGGGCACCCAAGGTCTCCGTCATCATGCCGGTCTACAACGTGGACCGATTCGTCGCGCGCGCCATCGAGTCGGTCCAGAACCAGACCCTCGAGGACTGGGAGCTGCTCGTCGTCGACGACGGGTCCACCGACCGCAGCGGCGACGTGGCCGATCGTCTCGCCACCCGCGACATCCGCATCGACGTCATCCACACCCAGAACCAGGGGGCGGCCGCCGCTCGCAACGTCGCGCTCGACCGTGCCCGTGGCACCTACGTCCATTTCATCGACGGCGACGACTGGCTCGAGCGTGACTGCCTTGCCGACATGGTGGCGCTTGCCGAGGGGCACTCCCTCGAGCTCGCCATAGCCGGCTTCTTCATCGAGACCTTCTACGGCGACGCCGACCAGCACACGCTGGAGACGAAGAGCCGTCCGTCCCAGGTATACGCCACGCAGGCCGAGTTCCGCTCGGGCGCCTGGTCCCTCTTCGACGAGAACCTCCTCTACACGCCGTGGAACAAGCTCTTCCTCCGCTCGCGCATCGAGGACCTCCACCTGCGCTTCCGTCCCACGTTCATGGACGACTTCCCGTTCGTTCTCGACTACATCCGCGACGTCGAACGCGTCGCGGTGACCGACCACGCCTACTACCACTTCATCCGCTCCCGCGCGGAGTCCGAGACCAGCAAGTGGCGCCCGGACATCTACGAGAAGCGCGAGGAGGAGCACTCCTGGATGCTCGACCTCTACGAGCACTGGGGGCTTGCGGGCGATCCCGCCAGCATGGAGATGGTCCAACGTCGCTACATCGAGCGTCTCGTGGGCTGCATCGAGAACCTGTGCGAGCCCGCCTGCACCCTCTCCACCGCCGAGAAGCGCGGTCTCATCAGGAAGATGATCTCGAGCGACAGGGCGAAGCTCGCGGTCTCGGTGGCGCGCCCGCGTTCCCGCATGATGGCGGCGATGCTCGTGCCGATCAGGCGCCAGGACGTCACCACGACCTATAACGAGGGCTGTCTCATCTCGTTCGTGAAGAGGCACAACACGAAGGTCTTCGCGACGCTGCGCGCGAACAGGTAGACGCGATCGTCCGCCGCTGAAGCCCCTGGTTCCCGCGGACCCTACTCCCGCAGCTCGCGTACGCGTTCGGAGATGTGGGCGAGCTCGTCTTGCGACAGCTCCGGCAGGCGCTCGAGCTCGTCGAGGAACTCCGAGAGGGTCTCGCGCTGCTGGCTCTGCATGGTCTCGGAGTAGAAGTCAACGACCACGCCGGTTATGATCGCGATCACTATGACGGCATAGCACGAGAGGACCACCGACACGATGCGCGTCACCAGCGACGTCGTGGTGATGTCGCCGAACCCCACCGTGGTCACCACGGCGTAGCAGTACCACAGCGCGTCGCCGAAGGTGGTGATGCCGGGGTCCGTCTCGAGGATCACGAGGGCCGAGAGCACGACGAAGGCCACGAAGCCCCAGAGTATGTGATTCGCCTTGCTTCGCCTGAGGATGAGCCCGAGCACATGGAGCCTTCTCATGAGAGGTGTCCCTTCTCCTCCGCCCCCGCCGGGCGTCGTGTCGCGAAGCCGTTCGGGGACCCATGGCTGCACACCAGCGAGCGCATCTCCACGCCGCATCCCTGGGCGAGCAACGCGCACTTCGCCATGAACATGAAGAAGATGTCGGCGCGCCCGTTGCCGGCGAGGGTCTCGAGGTTGCCCTGACCCTTGGCGATGACGACGTCGGCGTCCGCGAGCGCACGTCTGAACTCCTCGGAGGCGAAGCCCATGACGGAGCCCGCCGCATGATGTGCGTCGCCGTTGTCGATGACGCGGGCGACCTCGTCCATGCGGGCATGGTCGGCATCGACCATGGTGTTGTCGTTCAGGATGGGGAGCCTGCGCACCACGTAGGTGACGCGAAGCGATGGGTTCTCGCGCGTGAGCTCGCGGATGAGTACCTTGTCGAAGGCGATCTCGCCGCAGTTGTCGGCCACGTAGGTGAGCGTGCGGGCGCGTGCCGCCCGCTCGAGGAGCTCGGCGGAGTCGTCCACCACGAAGTCGAGTGAAGGGGCGGAGTCGATGAGGGCGACGAGGTCGTCAGGGGTGAAGCCCTCGGAGGGGCCGAAGTCGATGAGGTTGCCGACGGCGGCATAGCGAAGTGCCGTCTGTGCGGGTGAGGCGGCCGAGCGGATCCTCTCGACCAGCGTCCCCTCCATGGAGAGCGTGAGGTCGTTGTACTCGCGCTTCATCTTCGCGTATGGGTCGTCGGTGCCGATGATCGGCTCGAGCCTTCCCCAGATGTCGCCCTCGTTCTCGCAGTTCCGTGAGAAATCGTCATCGGTGGGGTAGGAGTCGGTCACGGAGCGCGCCATGGAGACGAGGGCGGCCTCGGTGTCCGCGTCATAGCCGCATAGGTCGGCGAGACGTGTCATGGTTCCGACGTTGCATTCCTTGCATGCTGGCAGCATATGGCCCCTTATCATCGACGGCTCCCGTGCCCCTCGATGATAGCCGAGCGACGTCACGCCTCCGGACGGCGTGCGCCATCCAACGTCCCGTCCTGTGCCTGGCGGATCCCCCGATCCCTTCCTTGCCGGCGATCGCACATGAGGAGCACGATGCAGCCGCTGAGGATGGCCAGAGAGATCCACTGCGAGGTGGACAGCGGCCCAAAGAACCCGCGGTAGGCATCCCCACGCAGGAACTCGTCGAGGAAGCGGACGACGGCGTAACTCATGAGGTAGGCGAACATGAGGTGTCCCTCGAGCCTGCGCGTGCGATAGAGCCGGACCAGGACGAGGAAGAGGATGAGTTCGAGAGCCGCCTCGAGGAGCTGGACGGGGAAGCGGCACACCCCGTTGGCGGTCGCGATGGGGTCCAGCGTATAGGTGAAGCCAAAGGGCGACTCGATGCCATAGCAACACCCTCCGAGGAAGCACCCCACCCTTCCGCAGCAATGGAAGGCGGGCACCCCGACGGCCCATACGTCCATGTGACGCGCAAGCGGCTCATGGTGCACGCGACACCACAGGACGATGCCGACGAGGCAGCCGAGAAGACCGCCGTAGAAGACGAGCCCCGAGAATGCAGGGACTATGTCGGCGATGACGTCCGTGAATGAACGCCCTGCCGCATGCCCGAGGACGTCGACGATATAGCCGGCGTTCGTGAATGCGAAGAGCAGCGAGGCGCCCACCACGGTGGGCACGATGCACCAGATGCCGACCATTATCTCATCGGCACCGTCATATCCTCTCATCCGAGGAAGACGGTATAGGCAGGCGACAAGAAGGAGCAGCCCCGCCATGGTGGCGAGGCTGTAGGTCCCGATGCTCTTACCGAATATGACGATGGTGGGAAGCACCAGTGATGGCGGTCAGTGGATCGAGCTGCTCGCCCCGGCGGCGGCGACGCTGCCAGCGGTGCACAGGGTGCAGCCAGTGCAGAGGATGAGCGGAACGGAGAGGCATAGGGCGACGATGCAGATGACGAGTCCCGCGACGGCCATCCCATGGCTCTGCTGGAGCTTCATGCCCTTGGCTGAGCAGACGATGCCCACGATGGAGAGAACGAGGGCGAGATAGTCGACGACGGGGAACCAGACCAGGATGATGGAGATGATGCCCAGAATCAGGCCTGCGATGGCCATGGGGTTGGAGTCCCCGCTCGGCGTGGGGACAGAAGGGCTCGGCTGAGCCGGGGACGTTGGGACCTGGGGTGCCGGGGCGACAGGTTGCTGATCGGTTGTCGGCTGACTGCTCTGCGCCGGCATCGCCGCTCCGCACTTAGGACAATGGGAAGCTCCATCGGGGACGGAAGAACCGCAGGTAGGACAGAACATTGGCAACTCCTCTGATCTTCTCCCCCGCGATGCGAGCAACCCTTGCGCAATTCGCATGAAATCAGGGAATGGACAGTTAAAACGTTCCAACCATAGCACTTCGCCATGTCACGTTGCCCCGCGGGGAAAGACGGACCTCCTGACATCAGGAGTCGTCGATGTCCTCCAGGAAGGTGATGCCGCCCTTGCCATGCGTCTTGGTCCAATAGAGGGCACGGTCCGCCGCACGGTAGAGCTCGTCGTACGTCGTCCCGTCGCGCGGGCAGAGGGCGACGCCCATGCTGCAGCTCATCTCGCCGGAGGGCGTCTTGGACGCGAGCATGCGTCCGAGCGCCTCCTCCACGCGTCTGGCGACCTTGCGCTCGTTCCCGTCGGTCGACCTCACGAAGGCGCTCAGCTCGTCACCGCCCAACCGACACACGACGTCCCCGTCGCGGAAGGTCTCCCTCATGATGCGGGCCACGTCCATGAGCACGGTGTCGGCGAAGGGGTGTCCGTAGGTGTCGTTGACATGTTTGAAGTCGTCGATGTCCACCATCACGAACGCGCCGCCGTCCTTCGCGTCCCTGCCGGAGAGGAAGGCCTCGATCTGCTCATGTGCCGCGGAGCGGGTGAGCAGGCCGGTGAGGGCGTCGGTTGTGGCGGTATGACGCAGCTCGATCGTGTCGGTGATATCGGTCATGACGCCCACGCCGATCCTGTCGGCCTCGCTGACGCCCATCGTCGAGTAGCGAAGCTGGTACCAACGTCTCGATCCCATCTCGAGGTTCTGGAGCTGGAACTGGACCGTGCCGCTCGTCGACCCGGCGATCACCTCGTCGCGGAGGTCTATGAGGGTCGCGGCGACGTCGGGCGAGCAGACCTTGCGGAACGACTCGTCGTTGGTGACGTCGTGTATCACCTGGTCGATCCCGAACGCACGGCGGCCGTCGAACAGGCAGGTGAGGTCGTCCTTGGCGATGTCGTAGCGCCATATGTAGCGGTCCGTCATCTCGGAGGCGATGCGATAGGAGGCCTCGGACAGCTTGAGCTGGCGCAGCGCCTCGTCTCGCTCGGTCACGTCGGTGAGGCTCGAGACCACGCGCGAGCCGGAGTCATCCACGTGGCTGCGGATGAAGAGGTCCACGTGCCTGCCGTCCCGCGTGTGGGCGCGGGCCTCGTACTCCCATGAGGAGCCGGCCGGCTCGCCGACCTCCTCGCCGCCCGTCGTCTCGGACCGGCCCGACAGCGAACGCACGTCGTTCTCGTCGAACGGGAACGTCATGGTGGAGAACCCGGTCTCCCGGGCGCTCGTCTCGTCATATCCGAAGAGGCCGTAGAAGTACCCGTTCGCGGAGAGTATCGTGCCGGGACCATCGGCCGCGGCGACGCAGATTCCCGTGGGCACCTTGCTCACGATGTCCTGGAGGAGGCGCGACTGGTAGGAGCGTTCCGCCACCTCCTCGTGGGACTCCTCGGAGGCTGAGTAGTAGGACACCACGAGCGCCGCCACGAACATGAGGACGCCGAGGGGCAGGAAGGATGGGAGGATGTAGCCGGCAAGCGCCGGAACGAACTTCATGAGGTTGAAGCGGAATATGTCGAACAGGGCGGTGGCCACGACGATGACCACCCCCATGAAGAGGTAGCGCGTCGAGGCCCGACCCTCGCGGAGGTGCCTGACGATGGAGAACAGGACGATGAAGCATCCCACGCACGAGATGGCATGTGAGGCCACGAGCGTCTTCGGGTAATGCGCGATGTCGGTCATGCTCGCCACGCCGCTCGCCACCACGAACACCGTGGTGAACGCTAGGTAGGTGCGAAGCACGCGGTGCATGCGCGGGTCGGTCTCCTGAAGGTCGACGTAGAGGGTGAGCGGCAGGGCGGCCGCGTAGATGCAGAGGAACTCGACGTCGTTCCAGAGGAACGATGGCGCGAAGAAGTTGTCGAGGCCGTTGCTGGTGAAGATCCAGCCTGCCATGAGAAGCGCGAAGCTCGCGATGCAGAGGCTCTGAAGCGTGGCTTTGTCCCGATGGCCGTAGAAGATCGCCTGTCCGGTCATGAGCACCGCGACGATGAGGCACGCGGAGGACACCATGAGGAACGCGAGCCCGTGGTTGAGGACGAACCCGATGGAGTCCTGCTGCGTGTACATCTCGAACGAGTTGATCTTGTTGAAGGCGGCGTCCTCGGTGACGTCGAGCGTGAGCGTCAGCTCATGGCCCCACGCCTCATCGGGTATGTCGATGCGCGGATAGACACAGCCCAACATGTGACCGGCGGCAGCCTCGTCCTGGCCCCAGGTGTAGATGGTGGTGCCGCCGTAGGTCGCGGTGATCATCGAGTGATAGACGCGGAAGCAGAGGCACCCACTCTCCACCTTGCGGTCTTCGGGCAGCTGGATGGTGAACGAGACGTGATCGCCGGCATTGGTGAGCTCGAGGATGTTCGAGCCGAACGAGTCGACGGACCCATCGGGATGGGTGATGGTGGCGCAGACCTCCTCGTTCCACGTGCTGTAGGGGATGACCTCGATGCTGGCCAGGGAGTAGATGGTCAGGAGCAGGAGGAACGCCACCGCCCAGCGGACCACGATGCCGATGCGTCTCACGAGATCACCCCTCCCGTGGTGGCTCTCTCGTTGATGAAACGATTCTATCGTCGATACTGCCCTTTGATTCACGGCCATGGTCGACGAGGCGCCGAGACGTCGTCTTTTCGCGTGCGAACGACAGAGGGAGGGGGGCGCCTGGCGGTGGGCGCCATGGAGTCATATGTGTAGAAAATGTGAAGGACGGCGTTGTACGTCGAGCACCCGTAGGACGTCAGACAGGTGGTAGGTCCATTTCAATACCACTTTTATGCGCACGCCTGCTAGCTCGGTGTTCGGAATTGTCAGTGATCGAGTCCTCGGAGATGGAGCCTGCGCTATGACAGCAGGCGGATTGCTCATGGAAATACCCCAGTAGCAAAACGTTTAAGCACGATTTCGTGTCGTTCGGCCGAGGTGCGCGATAAAACGTTTCATCGCAACCAAAAACGGTAATATATGCGTCGAAGGAAAAGGCAGACGGATATGGCATCCGGAGAAGAAGAAGGTGCTTCAAGATGAAGAAGACGGGGTTCATGGGAAGTGGTTCCAACGTCAGAGGGTTCGTCGCGATGGCGGTCGTCACCATCTGCGTGGCGCTGTTCGCGGCCCCCGCATCGGCCTTCGCGACCACATGGGAGTGGCTTTACGGCACGACGGCCTTGGACACGATGAGCGCCGTCGCGAGCGCCGAACAAGTGTTCTCGAGTAACCGTGGAGGCACCGTCATCGTCGCCACGAGCGACAGCTATTATGACGCGCTCTCTGCTTCGGGACTCGCCGGTCTCAAGGATGCCCCCATCCTCCTCACGAACGGCAAGGCCCTCTCCTCCCAGACGAAAGCCGAGCTCAAGCGTATCAATCCCCAGTGCGTTGATATCATCGGCGGTACTGGCGCCGTCTCTGAGACCGTCGAGAATTCCATCCGGAAGATTCTCCCGGGCGCCGGGATTGCCAGGGTGTGGGGACAGACCATGACCGACACCGCCAACGAGATCGCAAGCGATCTTCTCGAGGAAGACTCCTACGGCAGCACCTGTTTCATCGCGACTTCGAAGGGCTATCAGGACGCGCTCTCCGCTGCTCCCTATGCCTATGCCAACAAATGCCCCATCTTCCTGACCGAGGGTGACGGTACGCTGAGCGAAAGCACCCTCAAGACCATCAGGAATGGTCACTTCACCAACTGCTACATCCTCGGCGGGGTCAATGCCGTGCCCCAGTCCACGATGAATCTGGTCGCCAACTCCTGCGGGATTTCCAACGTCGACCGCATCTGGGGTAACTCTGCGATCGATACGAGCCAGGCCGTTGCCGAGTTCGAGCTTGAAAACGGTATGACCGTCAAGCACATGGGCGTTGCCACCGTGAACGGTTTCGAAGATGCTCTGTCCGGCGCGGCCCTCTGTGGTAAGAGCAACTCCATCCTCGTGCTCGTTGCCACCTCTGATCAGACGTGCGTCAACACCATCGTCGCGGATAATGCCGACGAGATCGAGACCGGCTACATATTCGGTGGGCCAGGGGCGGTCTCCAACTCCACGGTGAGTAATCTCAAGGCAAAGACTGGCGGCAATGTGATCGAAATGGTCAAGTGAGAGGGGATGCCCAGGCGGCTCGTCTGCCTGACTCCCGGTACCAAGTTCGGGTGTGACATATGACCCAGGCCTTTCGACGGCCGGCGTGTTGAACCCAACGCCGGCCGTCGTTCCCTGTCCGGATGGTCCTCATCCGCAGGCCTCATGTGGTCGGTCAGGCCAGGGCGGTGGAAGGGCGCTTCTCGGGTACGCTGTGCTCATCAACCGTTGCGAACCAGAGACGAGGGACCAGATGTCAAACGAAGGCAAGAAGGTCAAGGCCCATTACCGTGGCACGCTCGATGACGGCACCCAGTTCGACAGCTCCTACGACCGCGGCGAGCCCATCGAGTTCACCTGTGGGGCCGGCCAGATGATCTCCGGCTTCGACGATGCCGTGAAGGACATGGCCGTGGGCGAGAAGAAGACGGTCCACCTCGAGCCGTCCGAGGCCTATGGCGAGCGTCGCGAGGACCTCATCGTGACGTTCCCCATCGACCAGGTGCCCGATCACGAGCAGATGAGCGTGGGTGACAAGGTGGCGCTGTCCGGCCCCATGGGCCAGCCCATCCCCGCGACCATCACCGCCGTCGATGACGAGGGCATCACCGTCGACGCCAACCATGACCTCGCCGGTCAGGCGCTGAACTTCGAGATCGAGCTCGTCGAGGCGTAGACGAGACCGGGGCCATGACCCCAGGCATCAGGTCGCCATCACCGCACTCATCTCATGACGAGAAGAAGGACCCCCGGAGCCGCTTTCCCATGGCTCCGGGGGTCCTCATGCGTCGTGCGTGTGCGAAGGGTCCGCGCCCGCCCTATGCGCCGATCTTGTCGGCGATGGAGGCTGCGGCCTTCTTCCCTGCGCCCATGGCGAGGATGACCGTGGCAGCACCGGTCACGATGTCGCCGCCGGCCCAGATCCTGGGGTTTGACGTCTGGCCGTTCTCATCGGTCTCGACATAGCCCCACTTGTTCAGTTTCACGTCGCCGACCATCTTGGCGAACGGGTTGGCGTTCGTGCCGATGGCGGTCACGGCCACATCGCAGGGGATCTCGAACTCGGAGCCCTCGATGGCCACGGGACGACGACGCCCGGAGGCATCCGGCTCGCCCAGTTCCATGCGCTCCAGACGAACGCTCGCCACGTTGCCGTCGTCATCGGCCTTGAACTCGAGAGGGCTTACCAACGGCAGGATCTCGACGCCTTCCTGCTTGGCATGATGGAGCTCGGCACGCCTGGCGGGCATCTCCTCCTCGCCACGACGATAGGCCAGCGTGACATGGTCGGCGCCAAGGCGAAGGGCCGTGCGTGCCGCGTCCATGGCCACGTTGCCGCCGCCGAACACGACGACGTTCTTGCCATGCTTGGTGGGGGTGTCATAGCGAGGGAAGTTGTTGGCCTTCATGAGGTTCACGCGGGTGAGGTACTCGTTGGCGCAGAAGACGCCCGGGAGGTTCTCACCGGGGATGTTGAGGAACTTGGGCAGGCCAGCGCCCACGGCCAGATAGATCGCCTCGTATCCCTGCTCGAACAGGTCGTCGGCATCGACCAGGCGACCCACGACGGAGTCGTACTGGAAGTCGACGCCCATGAGCTCGAGGCCCTCGATCTCACGCTTCACGATCTCCTTGGGGAGACGGAACTCGGGGATGCCATAGGTGAGCACGCCGCCGCCGGTGAAGAAGGCCTCGAACACGGTCACGTCATAGCACCTGCGGGCGAGCTCGCCGGCACAGGCGATTCCGGACGGGCCGGAGCCCACCACGGCCACCTTGTGCTCGTTCTTGTGGCGGCACACGGGATCGGTGGCCTTGTCGCGAGCATTGTCGCCGAGGTAGCGCTCGAGCTGGCCGATGGCCACCGGCTCGCCCTTCTTGCCGAGGATGCACTTGCCCTCGCACTGGTTCTCCTGCGGGCAGACGCGGCCGCAGATGGAGGGCAGCATGCTGGCCTCGCGGATGATGTCCAGACCCTCGCCGCACTTCTCCTGGCGGATCTTCTCGATGAAACCGGGGATGTTGATGCCAACGGGGCAGCCGGTCACGCAGAGGGGCTTCTTGCAGTCGAGGCAGCGGTTGGCCTCGGCGATGGCGTCATCGCGCGTGTAGCCGGTGTCCACCGGACCGAAGTTGGTCGCGCGGACCTGCGGGTCCTCCTCACGAGCGGGCGTACGGGGGGCACCGATGCTCGGCTTGTACTTTCCGTCTATATATGGCATGGGCAGGTCTCCTCCTCATAGGCCTTGAGGGCCTGGCCCTCTTCGGTGCGATAGGACGCCTGGCGGGCACGAAGGTCATTCCAGTCCACCTTGGTGGCGTCGAAGTCGGGACCGTCGACGCAGGCGAACTTCGTCTCCCCGTCGACCTCGACGCGGCAGCAGCCGCACATGCCCGTGCCATCCACCATGATGGGGTTGAGGCTGGCGGTGATGGGCACGTCATACTTCTCGCAGGTCATGGCCGAGAACTTCATCATCGGGACGGGGCCCACCGCGAAGACGTGGTCGAGCTCCTTGGCCTGGCACATGCGCTCGAGCGGGAGGGTCACGACGCCCTTCTCGCCCTCGGAGCCATCATCCGTGGTGATGTAGAGGTGCTCCAGAGGGAGCTCCCTGAACTGGTCGGTGAGAAGGAGGAGGTCCTTCGTGCGGGCACCCATGATGACGTTGACCTTATGGCCGCTCTCACAGAGCATGCGAGCCACGGGATAGGCGATCGCCAGTCCCACGCCGCCGCCGATGACCGCCCACGTGCCCGACTCCATCTCGGTGGGATTGCCGAGGGGACCCGTCACGTCCATGAGCGAGTCGCCCTCCTTGTAGGTGGAGAGCATCTCGGTGGTCTTGCCGATCACCATGAAGATGAACTCGACCCACCCCTCATCGGGATTCCAGTTCGCGAACGTGAACGGGACGCGCTCGCCACGCTCGTCGGCACGGACCATGAGGAACTGTCCGGCCTGGGCCTTCTTGGCCATCTGAGGCGCCTCGACCCGGAACTTGAACACCTTCTCCGAGTACTGCGTCTTTTCGAGGATCTTGTACATCTATCGAACTCCTCTCATCCTTATCTACCTGTGGTCCTCGGGTCCTTGCACCCTCGTGGCCACCAAAGTCCCTGTCATGCATGCCCTATGCACCAGGCGATGTCGCACGAGATTCATTGTGATGCATCTTTCGCACATTGGTCCTCTGTTTCGGGCCAACGCATGGTTTCATCTCGTGGCGCTATCTGGAAGAGCTCCCCGTGCTCCCGTTCACCCGGTCACGGGCGGGGATGACGCCGTCGGCGATGACCTCCTCGACCGCGTCGGCGGCCTCGCCCACCATGGCCGAGAAGTCCTCGGCGAAGTCGCCCTTGAGCTGCCTGAGCACGTAGTCGGCCGGGTCCATGCGTCCAGGGGGGCGTCCTATGCCGCAGCGCACGCGGCTGAAGTCGCGGCTGCCCAGCTTGTCGATGATCGAGCGCAGGCCGTTGTGGCCCCCGTGACCGCCGGCGAACTTCACGCGGACGTCGCCCGCGGGGATGTCGAGGTCGTCGTGGACCACGAGCAGCTGCTGGGGGGTCGCGTGGTAGGCCGAGCAGAGCTTGGCGACGGGCCCGCCCGAGCAGTTCATGAACGACTGCGGCTTGGCGAGGACCACCTCACGGCCGGAGATGGTGACGCTCGCCACCTCCGCCCCGGCCTGGCTCTTCCAGTAACTCGCGCCATGGCGACGCGCGAGCTCGTCGATGACGGCGAAGCCCGCGTTGTGTCGCGTGGAGGCGTATTCGTCACCGGGGTTGCCCAGACCGCAGACGAGGGTTATGACGTCGGGTGACGCCGACATCTCTAGAGCGTCAGGTCCGCGCCGAACATGCCGGAGACGGACGACTCGGTGTAGACGTGGTAGATGGCCTCGGCGATCTCGTTGGCGACGGAGATGTACTTGATGCGGCCGGAGGCGTGCGCCTCGTCGCAGGGGACGGCGTCGGTGACGACGCACTCCACGATGGGGGCGTCCTCCAGGCGCTGGATGGCGGGACCGGAGAAGATCCCGTGCGTGGCGCCCACGTAGATGTCGCCCGCGCCCTTCGCCTTGAGCTCCTTGACCGAGCCGCAGAGGGTGCCCGCGGTGTCGATCATGTCGTCGTTGATGATGCAGGTCTTGCCGTCGATGTCACCGATGACGGCCATGACCTCGGCCATGTTGTGCTTGGGACGGCCCTTGTGGGCGATGGCCAGCGAGCAGCCCAGCATGTCGGAGAGCTTCTTGGCCGCCTTGGCGCGACCCACGTCGGGGGAGACGACGACGGTGTTGTCCCAGTCGAGGTCCTTCTCCTTGTAGTACTCGGCGAACAGGGGCAGCGCCGTGAGGTGGTTCACGGGGATGTCGAAGAAGCCCTGGATCTGGCCCTGGTGCAGGTCGAGCGTGATCACTCGGTCGCAGCCGGCGGTCTCGAGGAGGTTGGCCACGAGGCGGGCGGTGATGGGCTCCCTGGGGGCCGCCTTCCTGTCCTGACGGGCGTACCCGTAGTGGGGGAGGACCGCCGTGAAGGTGCGGCAGCTCGCGCGCTTGGCGGCGTCGCAGCTGATGAGCACCTCCATGAGCATGTCGTTCACGTTGGTGCCGGCCACCGACTGGATGAAGAACACGTCGGAGCCACGGACCGACTCGTCATAGCGGGCGTAGATCTCGCCGTTCGAGAACTTCTCGAGCGTGAGACCCTGGAGCTCGACGTGAAGCACATCAGCGATCTCCTGAGCGAGCTCAGGGTTGCTCGTGCCCGTGTAGAGCTTCAGGTTCTTCTTCATGGGCGCAAGCTCGTGAAGGTCCTTGAGGTTCTTGAAGTGTGCCTCTGCCATTACCGCTGCCCTTTCCTCTCCCGCTCGAGGCGGTCCCGTCTGCTCCGTGCGTACCCGTCGATCATCTTCTGCTCGCTGCGCTCGAGTGCGAGCGCGTCGGCAGGGACGTCCTTCGTGATGCAGCTGCTGGCGCCCACGAGCGCGCCGTCGCCGATGTTGACCGGGGCCACCATCATGGTGTCGGATCCGACGAAGACGTCGTCGCCGATGGTGGTGTGGTTCTTGTTGACCCCGTCGTAGTTGCAGGTGATGGAGCCGGCGCCGATGTTCACGCCGGAGCCCATGGTGGTGTCGCCGATATAGGAGAGGTGGGGGACCTTCGATCCCTCGCCGATGGTGGAGTTCTTTATCTCGACGTGCGTGCCGGCCTTGGAGTGGTCGAGCAGGTGCGCACCGGGGCGCAGGTAGGCGCGCGGGCCGCAGTCCACGTGGTTCTCGAGCGTCGCCGAGATGGCCACGGTCTCGTCCACCACGCAGTCATCTCCCACGTGCGTGTCGGTGAGGCGCGTGTTCGGCCCGATGGTGCAGTCGGACCCTATGCGCGTGTCCCCCATGAGCATGGTCATGGGCAGGATGGTGGTGTCGGCACCCACGGTGACGCCCGGGGCCACCCAGACGAGGGAGGGGTCGAGCATGGTGACCCCCGCGTCCATGAGAGAGCGGTTGATGCGCGCCTGCATGACGCGCGTGGCGTCGGCGAGCTGCGAGCGCGAGTTCACGCCGAGGAGCTCGGTATGGTCATCCACGTGGACGGAGGTGACGGGCAGTCCGGCGGCGCGCAGGATCGCGACCATGTCAGTGAGGTAGTACTCGCCCTGCGCGTTGTCGTGGCCGATCTCGCCTACGTGGGCGGCGAGGGCTGCCCCATCGAACGCGTAGATGCTCGAGTTGCACTCCATGAGGGTGCGGCGCTGCTCGTCCGTGCAGTCCTTGTCCTCGATGATGCCGGTGACCTGGCCGGTCTCATCGAACGTGAGGCGACCGTATCCGGAGACGTCCGGCGGGGTCATGGTGAGGACAGCGCAGGCGCAGGAGCCGTCGATGCGGCCCGCAAGGCGCGAGATCGTCTCGGGACGGATGAGGGGGGAGTCGCCCGAGAGGACCACGACGGTCCCGGACGTGACGCCCGCCTGCTCGAGCGCGCAGCGGACGGCGTGTCCGGTGCCCAGACGCTCGGTCTGCTCGACGCATTCGACGTCCGTGCCCGAGAGCGCGGAGCGCACGTCGTCGGCGTCGTTGCCCACGACCACGATCACGCGGTCGCAGCCGGCCTCGCGGGCGACCTCGACCGACCAGCCCATGAGGGGCCTGCCGAGGAGCTCATGGAGGACCTTCGCGCGCTTCGACCGCATGCGCGTGCCCTCACCTGCGGCTAGGACGATGGCGGTGCTGGGCATGGAACAGGGCCTCCCGATGCGAGCGATGGGTGCTGGCGATGATTCCCCTCACGAGGAGCGATCCCGCCATCGGGCGGGAGTCGCATATCACGGCCATGATAACGCACGGAGGGCTGGTCTCGGACGCCGTGTGCGTGAGATGGCAAGAAACCCAGAACGCGTGCACGGAGCGGATACGAGACGCGGGTCCCCGTGTGGACGAGGACCCGCGAAGACGTGACGCATGGCTGGGGCAGAGGGATTCGAACCCCCGTTCCAGGCACCAAAAACCCGTGTCCTGCCGTTGGACGATGCCCCAGTGACGCGGGCCTAGTGTAGCAAGACGGGCGGCCCGGCGTGTCGTGCGCGTCGGCTGACGTGCGGCGGACCTGCTACCTGGCGAAGGCGCCGCAGATGGAATCGAGGAGCATGACGGCGAGCGTCTGGGAGTCGCTCGTGGTGAAGGAGCCGTCGCAGTCGGAGCTGCAGGGCAGCTCGATGCGGATGACGGGCGGCACGTCGGTGCAGCTCTCGATGGCGGTGCGGATGCGCAGGGGAAGCTCGTCGATGTCGGTCACCTGCACGTTCGCGATGGTCGAGCCCTTCTTGGGCGGGTCGCACGAGAGGATGATGAGTGCGGAGTCGTCCGCGGTGACGTCGGCGGGTGAGTCCACGAGGCTCACGCCCGAGGCATCGGACGTGGCCGAGGCGAGGTTCCACACGCGGCCGGCGACGTTCCTGGAGATGGGGTCGTCGGCGGTGATGGCGAGGTGCGTCTCGTCCAGGACGCTCGCGGCGCGGGCGAATCCCATCCCGCCCATGGGATGCGGGCCCGCGGCGGGCTTGCCTCCCCAGACGTGGTGGAGCCTCTCGATGGCGTCGAAGGTGTCCTGGAAGGCCATGCCGTCAGCGAAGACGCCGACGTTCTCCTGGAACTGCTTCACCGCGGCCTCCGTATGGACCCCGAAGCAGCCATCGGCCTCCCCGCATGAGAAGCCGAGGATGTTGAGGCAGTTCTGGAGGGTGCGGACGTCGTTGCCATGGAAGCTCGGGAGCCTCAGGTAAAGGGTGCGATCGCCCATCTGGTAGCACTCGTCGACGAGGACCGCCCAGGTCGCGGAGTCGACTTCGGACCCGGCGGTGAGCTCGTGCTCGACGCGGAAGCGGCTCACCGCCGCAGCCGTCGTGGCCCCGAACGCGCGGGCGTCCGTCTCCGCAGCGTCTATCTCGTAGTCGAGGCTTGCAAGCCTCTCCTGGATGTCCTCCACGGCGGCGCCGCTTGCGCCCTCGCGAATCGGTTCCATGTCTCTCCCATCGGACGATGACGCGCGCGGACGGTCGTTAGCTCGTGCGTGTCACGAAGAAGTCTGCCATAGAGCGGAGCGTCGATGCATCCGTCGCGTCGAGGTCGAGGTCATGAAGGAGCCCCTTCGCCTCGGCCGCGAGCGTCGTCGCATACTCGCGGACATGCTCCATCGCACCGCTCCTCTGAATGATAGCTGCGGCGCGCCCCAGCTCACAAGAGGACGTGACATGTGATGAGAGCAGTCGCACAAGCTCTTCACGCTCGGAGGCGCTCACATGGGCGAGTGCCCAGACCACGAGCAGGGTCCTCTTGCCCTCCGTGAGGTCGCTGCGGTAGTCCTTGCCCTGACCCTCCGCGTCACCGAACAGGTTGAGCAGGTCGTCCTGGAGCTGGAAGGCGAGTCCCGTCTTGAGCCCGAACGACCGCAGCGCCTCGATCTGACGAGACGTACCCCCGCCGATGGTCGCGCCCACGGCCAGGGGAACCGCGGCGGAGTAGTGCGCCGTCTTGAGCATGGCCATGGACAGGTAGTCGTCGACGCTCACGTCCCAGCGGCCGTCGCGGGCCCAGCCGAGGTCGAGCGCCTGACCTTCGATGGTGCGGTGCGTCATGGAGAAGAGCTCGGCGAGGACCGCGAGGCGGATGTCCTCCGGGAGCGTCGTGTCGTTCGCGACCAGGCCGAACACCTCGGACAGGGCCAGGTCGCCGCAGTTGGTGGCCACCCCTACGCCCTCGGTGAGGTACATGCAGGGTTCGCCGCGGCGCAGCTGCCCCTCGTCAGCGATGTCGTCGTGGATGAGGGCGGCGCTCTGGAAGTGCTCGATCGCACAGGCCGCGCTCGATGCCGCGAGCGGCTCGCCTCCCACCGCATGGCAGGCGAGCAGGCATATGAGGGGACGCACCCGTTTGCCGGCGTTGGCCGTGAAGCGGGTGAGGGGGTCGTAGAGGTAGCGACGGAGGTCGGCGGTCGTCTCGTCCGCGTAGGGGACGAGCATGAGGTCGTCCAGGACGCCGGCATGCTCGCGGAGGAAGTCCACGAACTCGCGTCCGCCGTCCTGGGCGACGTCCGTCCGGGTGCTAGGCAGTGGCATAGCCGTCGGGGTTCTTCTGCTGCCAGTTCCAGGAGTCGCGGCACATGTCGTCGATGTCGTAGCGGGCATGCCAGCCCATCTCGCGGGCGGCCTTGTCGCAGTTTCCGTAGTTCTCGGCGATGTCGCCGGCACGACGGGGCTCGACCTTGTAGGGGAGCTCGCGGCCGCATGCCTTCGAGAAGGCCTTGATGACCTCGAGGACGCTGGTGCCGCGACCGGTTCCCAGGTTGAAGATCTCCACCCCGGACCTGCCGTTCATCCATGCGAGCGCCGCGACGTGTCCGCTCGCGAGGTCCATGACGTGGATGTAGTCACGCACGCCGGTGCCGTCGGGCGTGGGGTAGTCGTCGCCGTAGACGCGGACGAACTCGCGCTTCCCGATGGCGACCTGCGCCACGTAGGGGACGAGGTTGTTGGGGATGCCCTTGGGATCCTCTCCGATGAGGCCGCTCTCGTGGGCTCCGATGGGGTTGAAGTAGCGGAGCAGCACGACGTCCCACTCGGGATCGGCCGTGTGGAGGTCGGTGAGGACCTGCTCGATCATCCACTTGGTCCAGCCATAGGGGTTGGTGGCGGGCTTCTTGGGGCTCTCCTCCGTGAGGGGCAGGCTGTCGGGGTCACCGTAGACGGTGGACGAGCTCGAGAAGATGATCGACTTGCAGCCATGCTCGCGCATGACGTCGACGAGCGTGAGGGTGTTGCCGAGGTTGTTCGTGTAGTACTCGATGGGCTTGCCCACGGACTCACCAACGGCCTTGAAGCCGGCGAAGTGGATCACGCGGTCGATGGTGTTCTCGCTGAAGACGCGCTCGAGGGCGGCGCGGTCGTTCACGTCCGCCTCGTAGAAGGTGAGGTTCGCGGCAGCCTTCTCGCCCACGATGGTCTTCACGCGGTCGACGGCCTTGGCGGATGAGTTGGAGAGGTCGTCCACGATGACGGCGTGATAGCCGTTCTCCAACAGCTCGACGACGGTGTGGCTGCCGATGAAGCCGGCACCGCCGGTGACGAGAACGCAGGTATCCTCGGGCTTCTTCGCTACTGACATGAATCCCCTCTCATCTGGGTGAAGGTGTGCGACGTGATGGCCTACGTGCATGGGTCCGCGACGCATCCGTGGCATTGTATCGCGACCTTGTGTGCGGGATGTTTCGGAGGAGCGAACTGGGCGGCCCTGGGACATCGGACCTCGGCCTGCCGATCGGTCGAACGCGGTACCAGCACGTCACTGACCGTTCGATTCCGGTACCGCTGGGGGTACTAATGGCCGATCGTGGGACCGTGGCATCACTAGGTGGCCGATTTCGGTACCAAAGGGGACACTAACCGTTCGATTCTGGTACCAAGGCGAGAATCGAGGACCAGAATCGAACGGTTAGGGACGTTTTCCCGAGCAAGAATGGATAGGAATGCGAAAACAAGCTCGCGTTCCAGGCAGGTCTGCATATTATCCGAAATCGGCGTCACTAAGTGGCCGATTCTGGTACCGGCCCCCGGTCCCAGCGTCCGATCCCGACGCCCGGCTCCGACTCCGAACTCGCCAAGACCCTGTCGGTGGCCATCAGCCGGTTCCAGCCGTCAACCTGCCTGACCCCGACCGTCCCTGCCCCCATCCGCGTCGGCGAGGCAGTCGTCGAGCGTGACGCCCTCCACGACGGCGATGGAGGCGGCGACGGAACTGTCGGCGGGCCAGAGCCGCCAGAACCCGGAAGGGTCGGAGACGAGCGAGAGCTTCCTCTTGCGGGGGAGCCTCTTGATGCGGTACTCGAGCGCGCTCGCACTCGCCCGATCCGGCGCCGACCAGAGCGCCTCCAATGCGACCACGCCATGCGTGCGGGTGTACTTCGCCCCTGGGGCCTTGCGCGAGGCGTGCTCCCTCATGCGCCGCGCGACGTCGGTGGTGATGCCGCAGTAGAGCTCGCCGCCCTCGCACCGGATCACGTAGACGAAGTAGCCACCTACCCCGTCCGACTTGGTGGTCGTCGACCTGTCCTGCTCGGGCGTGTCGGCACTCATGTCAGACCCCCGCTCCGACCATGCCCAGGGCGAGCAGGACGGCGACGTAGGCAAGCGTCGCCACCGAGAACCACGCGTCGCGCCTGCCGAGACGGAGCACGTGGTAGTGGGTCCTGCCGGAGCCACCCTCGTAGCATCGCGCGTCGAGGGCGCGGCTGAGCCCGGAGGCATGCCGGAGGGCACCGGCGAACATGGGCATGAGCACGGCCACGAAGGCGCGAAGCCGCTGCGTTGGACCGCCGTTGGCAAGCGAGCTGCCGCGTGCGGCCTGGGCGTCCATGATCGCGGAGCACTCGTCGGCGAGGGTGGGCACGAACCTCAGCGCGAGGGACAGGACCATCGATATCTCATGGACGTGAAGGCCGAGGCGGGCGAGGGGCGAGAGGAGGGACTCGAAGGCATCGGTGAGGGCCGTCGGCGTGGTGGTGAGCAGAAGCGTGGCCCCATAGAGGACGAGGACCGCGAATCGGCAGGTATAGAGCACCGCCGTCCACACGCCGCCGGTGGTCACGCGGACCGGTCCTGCCGCGAGGAGGGTCTCGCCGGTCGAGACGAAGAAGAGGTCGAGAAGGCCTATCACCAATATGAACAGGAGGACGGGCCTCACCGAGTCGAGCGTGCGGCGCAGTGGCACCCCGGTGGCCATGACGAGGCCCAGGGCGCCTGCGACCGCGATCGCGAGCTGGCCCGCGGTCGTGATGGCGAACGTGGTCACCATGAGCGCAAGCACGCAGACCGCCTTGCAGCGCGGATCGAGGCGGTGGATGGGCGAGTCCCCGGGGCAATAGCGTCCGAAGCCGATTCCTATCGCCATGCGAGGCCCCCTTCCACCAGCGTACGCCGGGCCAGGTCGTGGCAGCCGGCGCGATCGATGGCGGCGACGAGCCCGCCCAAGGTGATCGGCTCGCCCAGCCCGAGCTCGAGGCCCCCTCGGTGTGCCGACGCCTCCAGGTGTCTCGCCCAGGCGAGGGCGTCGGGCACGCCGAGGCCGATCCGCTGGAGTTCGTCGCCATGCGAGAAGACCTCGGCGGGGCTTCCGTCGGCCACGACCCTCCCGGCATCGAGCACGAGCATGCGGTCGGCAAGCCTGGCGACGTCGTCCATGGAGTGGGTGACCATGAGGATGGTGGTGCCGCTCGCATGGAGCGCGTGGACGATGTCCCTGAGATGGCGCCTCCCGCGGGGGTCGAGGCCGGCCGTCGGCTCGTCGAGCACCAGCACGTCGGGACCCATGGCGAGCACGCCTGCGAGCGCCACGAGCCGCCGCTGGCCGCCCGACAGGTCGAAGGGGGAGCGACCGGCGAGCTCCGTGAGCCCCAGGAAGTCGAGGACCTCGTCCACGCGTCGACGCACCTCCTCGTCGGAGAGGCCCAGGTTGGTGGGTCCATAGGCGACGTCGGCGGACACGGTGTCGGCGAAGAGCTGCCGCTCCGGCCTCTGCATCACATAGCCGACGTGCCCGCGCAGCTCCATCCGCCGTCCGCGGTCCGTGACGTCGATGCCGTCCACGAGGACGCGGCCGTCATCGGGGGTGCCGAGCGCGCAGACGAGACGTGCGAGCGTTGACTTGCCACTTCCGGTCTGACCGCAGATGGCCACGAGCTGACCTGCGGGGATGTCGGCGCTGACGTCCGAGAGCGCGCGACCGCGCGTCCCGCCGTCGGCATAGGAGAAGGACACGCGGTCGAGGCGGACGCCAGACTCGCGGTAGGCCCCGTCGCGGTCTCGGGGGACGGCCTCGTCCCCGGCACCCGAGGTCTCGTCTCCTCCGGTCCCGGTCCCGTCCAGCGCGTCCGCGAGACGGACGACGAACGGAGCCTCGAGGCCCAACGCCGCGAGGCGACTCGGGGAGCGGAGCACCTGGTCGGGGGTGCCGTCGGCCACGATGCGACCGTGGTCGAGCACGATCACGCGAGTGGCCGCCAGGGCCTCGTCCATGAAGTGGGTGACGTGCACGATGGTGGTGCCGGTCTCCGAGAGGCCGTCCATGACGTGCATGATGCCACGTCTGCCTCGCACGTCGAGCAGGGCGCCCGGCTCGTCCAGCACCAGCATGTCAGGCTCCATGGCGAGAGCCCCGGCGATGGCGATGCGCTGCTGCTGGCCGCCGGACAGGCGGCTGGGGTCCGCGTCCGCGTAGTCTCCCATGGCGACGCGCGCGAGCTCGCGGTCCACGCGTCGTGCGATCTGCGCGGGCTCCACGCCGAGGTTCTCGGGACCGAACGCCACGTCGTCGGCCACCACGGTGGTCACGATCTGGTCATCCGGGTTCTGGAACACGAGGCCGATGTGATGGCGGGCGTGGCGGTAGGCGTCCGCGTCCGCGGAGTGCCCGTCGAACGCCATCTCGCCCATGAGCTCGACGGTGCCCTCGTCGGGGGCGAGAAGACCGCATATGACGGAGGCGAGCGTGGACTTGCCGGACCCGTTCGCGCCGAGCACGCATATCCTCTCGCCCGCTTGGACCTCGAGCGTGACGTCGTCCAGAGCCCAGGTCGAGCCCTCGTCGTAGGTGAGCCTCACGCCCTCCAGGCGCACGACCACGTCGTCGCGACCGGACCTGTCGTCGCGACCGGACCCGTCGTCTCTCACGTCCCTTCCGACTTCCTCGCCCATGGTGGGCTACTCTCCCACGAGCCGGGACACGCCCTTGTACGTGGCGAACGTGACCACACAGTTGATGGCGAGCTTGAGCAGGTTGAACGGCACGAGGATCGGCACGATCATCGCGATGACCGTCTCGACCGTGACTCCCGAGTAGAGCGGCGTGATGACCACGTTGCCGCCTATGCAGGCCGCGAGCGCCACGACCGCACCCACCACGAGGCCCACCGCAGCGCCCATGCGCGTGTGCATGCGCTGGTAGACGAGGGCGGCGGGCACGGTGAGCGCCACGGAGGCGAGGATGCCCATGATGCCGCCGAACGGGTCGAGGAAGAGATGCGGCAGCCACGAGAGCACGCTCACGAGCACGCCCGTCGCCGGTCCGAAGGCCAGGCCTGCCACGAGGCAGACGATGCCCGAGGGGTCGTACTTAAGGTAGGGGGCTGCGGGGAAGATGGGGAGCTCCACGAAGCTCGCGGCCATCGCGACGGCCACGAAGAGCGCGCAGGTGGCGATGCGCCTGGTCGACCAACCGCTCGAGTCGGCGCCGGTCGAGTGGGAGCTGGGACGTGCGTTTGGATGGGTGGCCATGAGGGCCCTCCTTCTCTTGTGTCCGGACTATGACCGTTGGCCCCGGAATCCCACCGGATCAGCCGCTCTTCGCGGGTCGCGGGCTTCGAAGGTCGCGTCTCGATGACACGCCTGCGTTACCGCCAGTGGGGAGTCTCACCCCGCCCTGAGAATGCGACAAAGACGATAGCACATGACGGACCCTAGGGACATGACGGATCCCAAGGGAGGGAATCGGCCTAGGGGAGGGGATCGGCCTAGGGGAGGGGGTCGGGCTGTCCGCCGTCGACATCGTTCGCCCTGCGGCGCGGTCGTATCCCAGGGAAGAGCAGGACCGCCGCCGAGACCCAGACGAGCGCGCCCACGCTGACCTCGACCGCGAAGACGCCCGGTCCGGACCAGGGGACGAGCAGGGCGAGGAGGGCGACCGCGCCAGCCGGGGGAAGCCATGTCTCGAAGGCGTTCCAGACGACGAGAAGACCTGCGAACGCGAGTGCCGCGGCCGCCGCGAGGGGCAGCCCCGCGAGCTCGACCGCCACTCGGCAGGCATCGCCGATGACGGCGGCGCATGCGAGGACGGCCACGCCGCGCCAAGGCCTGAGGCGCAGGGTGTAGTCGGGCCTCGTGAGCTCGGTGAACGCGACCAGAAGCGGCGGCACGGCGAACAGGACCTCGCCCGTGAGATAGGCGGGGGCCGAGAGGGCCGCGAACACGAGGAGCCTTCGGCCCCAGGAGGTCGCGGTGGGGAGGAGGGGGTCGCGCAGGGGACGGAAGCCCGTGGGCTCGCGCAGGCCCTTGTCCTCCATGACGCACTGACCGATGGCCACTGCCGACACCATCGCGATGACGGCCGCAGGGTACAGCCAGCTCGTGGTGGAGAGGAGCACGGGCAGGATGGTGGCCGACACCATGGGGGACATGTCGGCGCCGGCCACGTTCATGGCGATGGCGCAGAAGGCATACGCGACGAGGGCCCTCGCCCAGATGGGGGCGGGGAGGAGGAGGTTGAGGCAGAGCCCGAAGACGGCGCCCGCCCCCATGAGGGCCACCATACGTGGCCGACTCACGTTCCAGGCCTGGCGCGGCTGCATCCAGGCACCGAGCAGGATGGCCGCCATCTCAGGGAACAACAGCTCCATGCAGCCGGTCGCATCGGCTACGGCGCACATGGCCACGACGAACGTGCCAGCGAGGAGCGTCGGTAGCCAGCGTTCCCTTATCGACATGCGACCTCTCCTCATCTCTGATGGCAAACGTCGCCATTCTAGCGGTATCCGCTCCCCACACGCGTTTGTGGAAAAATAGCTACTAGTGATAGAAGAGTTACTAACACTACTAGTAATCGGGTATCGAAGATGCTAGAGTGACCGCGAGGGCAGGGAACTGCTCGTCAGATGACGATCATCTCGAACGAGACGGGAGGAGGGTCATGACCGAGAGCAAGACAGCCGAGGGGGCGTCCGACAAGGACCTGGCGTCGAGGCTCTTCCTGTCGCTGGGGATCATGTCACGCGGTCCCATGCGTCAGATCCAGGGTGCGACGCAGGGGGAGATGGCGCTGCTGGGGTTCCTTCTGGCAACGGACGAGCCGACGAGTCCGACCGAGATCGCCCAGAGGCTCGCGCTCACCACGGCGCGTATCGCGAACACGCTGAACTGCCTCGAGCGGAAGGGCCTCATCAAGCGCACGCCGGATGCCGTCGACCGCAGGCGGGTCCAGGTCACGCTCACCGACGAGGGTCGCAGCTTCATGGTGGCCGGACGCAAGCGTGCGCTAGAAGACATCCAGGACCTGCTCGATGACCTGGGTGAGCCGGACGCGAGCGAATACGTCCGCATCATGGGGCGCATCGAGGCCCTCATCGCGAAGAGGGAGGGAATCGAACCGCCGCCCCATGCGCTTTCGGGAGTCGGGTCCTTCGACGCCGTGGCGGAATGAGGTAGGGAAGGGCGACGCACGGGCCGGCTCAGCCGGCCATCATTCGGATCATATTGCTAATACTAATAGAAACTACTGGTAGATACCTTAATCGCGAGAGACGTCCGAACGAGCGGACGCAGGAGAGAGGACGGACGGAATGCTCAAGGTGCTGAGGTACCTCGACAGGAAGCAATGGGGGCAGGTGGCCGCCGCGCTGGTGTTCATCGTGGTGCAGGTGTGGCTTGACCTCACGCTTCCCGATTACATGAGCGAGATCACCACCCTGGTGGAGACGCCGGGCTCCGAGATGAGCGAGATCCTGGTCCAGGGAGGTCTCATGCTCGCGTGCGCGGTCGGCTCCATGGCCGCCTCGTGCGTGGTGGCCTACTACGCGGCCCGCGTGGGTGCGGGTCTGTCGCGCACGCTGCGTGGCAAGGTGTTCGACAAGACCCTCGAGCTCTCCAAGGGTGACGTGGAGCACTTCTCCACGGCGAGTCTCGTCACGCGTTCCACGAATGACATCACCCAGATCCAGTCGCTCATCGTGATGGGACTCCAGGCCATCGTGAAGGCCCCGATCATGGCCGTGTGGGCCGTCTGCAAGATCTGGAACAAGGGCTGGCAGTGGTCGGCCGCCACGGCCGTGGCCGTGTTCGTGGTCATCTGCATGCTCGCCATCACGCTGATCGTGGCCGTGCCGCGATTCCGCTCGATCCAGGGCCTCACCGACCGGCTCAACACGCTGTGCCGTGAGCACCTCGTGGGAATCCGTCCCGTCCACGCCTACAACGCCGAGGACTACGAGCAGGCCCGCTTCGCCGACGCCAACACCGAGATCACCAACAACAACCTCGTGGCCAATCGCACGATGGCGATGATGAGCCCTGGCATGACCTTCGTGAACTCCGCGCTCACGCTGGCCGTCTACTGGATCGGCGCCTACATGATCAGCGCGGCGGGCATGGACTCCCGCCTCACGATCTTCTCGGACATGGTGGTCTTCTCCAACTACGCCATGAACGTGATCATGGCATTCGTCCTGCTCAACATGGTGTTCATCCTCCTGCCGCGTGCGCAGGTCTCGGCCAGGCGCGTCTGCGAGGTCATCGATACCGCCTCGAGCGTGACCGATGGCAAGGGCGCGGACGTGGCCGAGGAGGACAAGGGCACGATCGAGTTCCGCGACGTCTCCTTCTCCTATCCGGATGGCGGGGGGCACGTGCTCTCCCACGTCTCGTTCACGGCCGAGAAGGGCTCCTACGTGGCGTTCATCGGCGCCACCGGCTCGGGCAAGACCTCGTTGGTCCAGCTCGTCGACCGTCTCTACGACGCCACCGAGGGCGAGGTCCTCGTGGACGGGATCGACGTGCGCGACTACGAGCTCGCCGACCTGCACGACCGGATCGGCTACATACCCCAGTCGGCCACGCTGTTCAGCGGCACCGTCGAGAGCAACATCGCCTATGGCGAGGCAGCCCAGCCCTGCACGGACGATGACGTCACGAACGCGCTCGAGATCGGGCAGGCCTCCGACTTCGTCGAGGCCATGGGTGGCATATCGGCCCAGATCGACCAGGGCGGCCGCAACGTCTCCGGTGGCCAGCGCCAGCGTCTCGCCATCAGCCGTGCCATAGCACGCAAGCCCGAGACCCTCGTCTTCGACGACTCGTTCTCGGCGCTCGACTACGCCACCGACCGCGCGCTGAGAGGCGCCCTCGAGGAGAGGTGCGCGGGCACCACGCGACTCGTCGTGGCCCAGCGCATCGGAACCATCCGCGATGCCGACAAGATCATCGTGCTCGACCAGGGTCGCGTGGTCGGCCAGGGCACGCACGACGAGCTCATGAAGACGTGCGAGACCTATCAGGAGATCGCGACGTCCCAGCTCTCGAAGGAGGAACTCGAAAATGCCTAGCATGCCAGGAACCGGAAACCAGCAGGCCATGGGCGAGGACGCCGACATCAAGGGCGCGTTCTCCTCGCTCGCCGGATACCTCGGTGCCATGAAGTGGCCCGTCATCATCGCCGTCGTGTTCTCGTTCGCCGGCGCGATCCTGAACCTCATGGGGCCGTCCCGCCTGGGCGAGGTCACCGACCTCATCACGGCAGGTCTCACGGGAGACGTCGACATCGCCGCCATCGAGGCCATCGCATGGGTGCTCGTGGGCCTGTACGTGGGCGGTCTCATCCTCAACTACGCCCAGGGCTTCATCATGGCGACGGTGTCGCAGCGCATCTCCCAGAACATGCGTCGTGACATATCCGAGAAGATCGACCGTCTGCCCCTTCGCTATCTCGACTCCCACCCCACCGGCGACACGCTCTCCCGTGTCACCAACGACGTCGACACCGTGGGCCAGACCATGAACCAGTCCCTCTCCACGCTGGTGAGCTCCATCTGTCAGCTGGTGGGCGCGCTCATCCTCATGCTCGCCACCAACGTCCTCATGACGGTGGCAGGCGTGGTCGCCACCATCATCGGCGTGGTGCTGGTGATAGGCCTCGTCAAGAAGAGCCAGCCCCACTTCACGGCGCAGCAGGAGGAGCTCGGCGACATCAACGGCCAGGTCGAGGAGATCTATGACGGCCTCGACGTCGTACGCACGCACAACGGCGAGGACTCTGCGCAGAGGCGCTTCCATGCCACCAACGACCGTCTGTACGAGGCGGCGTGGAAGTCGTCGTTCCTCTCCGGCCTCAACATGCCCATCATGATCTTCATCGGCAACCTCTCCTACGTCGCGGTGTGCGTCACCGGCGCCGTGCTTGCCATGAGCGGGCAGATCGAGTTCGGCGTGATCGTCTCGTTCATGCTCTACATCCGCCTGTTCACCCAGCCGCTGCAGAACATCTCGCAGGCCGCCACGTCCGTGCAGTCCATGGCCGCCGCATGCCAGCGCGTGTTCGACTTCCTCGCCGAGGATGAGGTGGCCGACGAGTCCGACAAGACCGAGCGCATCGAGAAGGTCGAGGGCCGCGTCACGTTCCATCACGTCAAGTTCGGCTACGAGCCCGATCGCACCATCATCAACGACTTCACCGCCACGGCGCAGCCCGGCCAGAAGGTCGCCATCGTCGGCCCCACGGGCGCCGGCAAGACCACGATCGTGAACCTCCTCGAGCGCTTCTACGAGGTCGACGAGGGTCGCATCACGCTGGACGGAAAGTCGACGCTCGAGGTCCCGCGCGCGGACGTCCGCAACCAGTTCGGCATGGTGCTCCAGGACACCTGGATCTTCGAGGGCACGCTGCGTGAGAACCTCGTGTTCGACACCGAGGGCGTGACCGACGACAAGCTCGACGAGGCATGTGAGGCCTGCGGGCTCACGGGATACGTCGACTCGCTCCCCGACCGCTACGACACCAAGATCGACGACTCCTCGGCCATGAGCGCCGGCCAGCGTCAGCTCATCACCATCGCGCGTGCCATGTTGAAGGACGCACCCCTGCTGATCCTCGACGAGGCCACGAGCTCCGTCGACACCCGTACCGAGCTCAAGGTGCAGAAGGCCATGGACACCCTCATGGAGGGACGGACGAGCTTCGTCATCGCCCACCGTCTCTCCACCATCCGCGACGCCGACATGATCCTCGTCATGGAGCACGGCGACATCGTGGAGAAGGGCGACCACGAGGAGCTGCTCGCCAAGGGCGGCGCCTACGCCAAGCTCTACAACTCGCAGTTCGATGAGAGCGATGCCGCGTGAGGCAGACCGCCTGCGCGGATGCGGCGACTCTGCTCCGCCTTCCCCTGCGTCCACGGGTAGACTGGATGCTCACAGGAAGGTCGGGCGGGGTCGCCGCGGCCATGCTCGGGAGGGATCGAATGGGAGACGTCCATAGACAGCGAACGGTGCCGGCGGCTCTGGCCGCCGACCTCCGCCGCATCGTAGGCGATGGGGCGGTGGTCGTGGATGAGCCCATGAGCGAGCACACCACCTTCGAGTGTGGCGGGCCGGCGGCGTTGTTCGTGTCGCCGTCCACGCCCACCCAGACGGGTGACGTCCTCGCGGCCTGCCGAGAGGCCCATGTCGAGACCTTCGTGCTGGGGCGTGGCAGCGACCTCCTCGTGTCCGACGAGGGCTTCGACGGGGTCGTGGTCTCCATGTCCGAGGACATGGACGACGTGGTGGTCGAGGGCGGAGCCATGACCTGCCAGTCCGGCGTCGCGCTCGCTGATGCCTCCGAGATGGCCTGCGAACTCGGTCTCACGGGCCTCGAGTTCGCCTGCGGAATCCCGGGATCGGTGGGTGGTGCGGTGTTCATGAACGCCGGCGCCTACGGCGGATGCGTGGCCGACGTCCTCGACCGCGTCCGCGTCCTGACCGCCGACGGGCACGTGCGTGACATCGCCGTGGACGACCTCGAGCTGGGGTATCGTACCAGCCGCGTGCGCACCGAGGGCATGGTGGTCGTCTCGGCCACGTTCGACCTCGACGAGGGCGATCCCGACACCATACGTGACACCATGGACGACCTCACGCGCAGGCGCGAGGACAAGCAGCCGCTCGACATGGCGAGCGCCGGCTCCACCTTCAAGCGGCCGGAGGGCCACTTCGCGGGCAAGCTCATCGCGGACGCAGGGCTCCAGGGATATCGCGTGGGCGCCGCGGAGGTCTCGACCAAGCACGCAGGCTTCGTGGTGAACACGGGGGGCGCGACGGCTGCTGACGTGGTGGCCGTGATAACGCATGTCCAAGACGAGGTGGAGCGCACGAGCGGCGTGCGTCTCGAGCCGGAGGTCCGTTTCCTGGGCAGGTTCTAGGGGCCGAGGCCTCAGGCTGTCATGAGCGCCGTGTGCGCGTTGTCCAGGCAGGCCACGAGCGTGCCCACCGCCAGGAAGTCCTCGGGGTCATCCGTGAGCACGGCGACGACGTAGTCCCCCGAGTCGGCACGGACGATGCCGCCGTCCACCGTCGAGGGGCCCGCGTTGGACTCCGCATCCGGGTACCATCCTGCCTTCGACCAGGAATCGACGCCATCCGTGACGGCGGCGATGGGGGACTTGAGGGTGTTGGAGAGGATATCCGCCGTGAAGACGGCCTGGTCCGTCCTGCCCCCGACGAGGAAGTCATAGCTCGCCGTCCAGATGCGTACGAGGTCGGCGGCCGAGTAGTCCGTGTAGTAGTGGTAGGAGAGGTCGGACAGGTCACATCCACAGGCTTCGACCCATGAGGCGAAGCCGGACTCGCCGAAGGTGGAGTGGAGCGTGCGGTATGCGTCGTTGTCCGAGTTCTCGATGCATTCCGCTATGGTCTCCCGCATCCCCGCCTGGTTCGAACCCACGACGTTCTGCTCGAGGTAGAGGACGTAGGGTGCCTTGATGGACGAGGCGCTGTAGACGGTGGCGTCGCTGTCATGCGAGATGGTGGCGCCCGTGCTGACGTCCACCAGCTCGTAGCTCACCGTATAGCCCTCTCCCTCGAGCTCGCTGGTGGCGAGGGCGAGTCGTTGGAGCTGCGTGGCCGCGCCGGAGGCGTCGACCCCCTCCACCTCGATTTCTCCGAGGTCGGCCGAAGCGAGCTCGTCGGCCGAGGTGACGGCCGCGGCGGCAGCGCGCGATTGGGCTCCGAGCGCGGCCTTGAACTCATCGTCCGTGAGGCCCTCGTCCGTCAGGTCGACGTCCAGGAGCGACTGGTCCTCGTCGGCGGAGGCGACGGTCTCCGTGGCCGTGGACGTATCGTCCGCCAGACCCTCGCCCTGCGCATCGTTCACGACGCCGACGGTCTCGTCGACCTCTTCCTGTGCGACGGTGGCATCCTCGATGGAACCGGCCACGGCGTTCGATATGGAGCCCACCATGAAGAGGACGACGGCCACGAGGCAGGCGGCGAGGCTCGCCCCGACGCTCGTCAGCTCCACGGAGTTCCCGCGTCTCCGTGACGTGGAACGGAGGGACGCATGGGAGGCGACGTGGGATGGCCTCCTGCTCGTCCCTTCTCTCTGTCCGTCGTCTCGCGTCATGGCCGTACCGTCAGTTCTTGAGGGAGTTGAGCGGTGCGGGGAAGCGGCCGCCCCGATGTGCGAGAACATGACCCGCATGTTCGTTCACGTGCATGACGGGCGCGGATCCGAACAGGCCTCCGAACTCGAGGACGTCGCCCTCGGACTTGCCGATGGCCGGGATGACACGCACGGCCGTGGTCTTCGAGTTGATGACGCCGATGGCCATCTCGTCGGCGATGATGCCGGCGATGGTCTCCACGGACGTGTCGCCGGGGATGGCGATCATGTCGAGGCCCACGGAGCACACGCAGGTCATCGCCTCGAGCTTCTCGAGGGAGAGGGCACCGTCCTTGGCCGCCTGGATCATGCCGGCATCCTCCGACACGGGGATGAACGCCCCGGACAGACCTCCCACGCTGGAGCTTGCCATGACGCCACCCTTCTTGACGGCGTCGTTCAACATGGCGAGGGCGCACGTGGTGCCCGGGCCTCCGCACTGGCCCACGCCCATGACCTCGAGGATGCGGGCCACTGAGTCGCCCACCGCAGGGGTGGGGGCCAGCGACAGGTCCACGATTCCCTTCTCGACGCCGAGGCGCGCGGCCGCGGTGCGGCTCATGAGCTCACCGGCGCGGGTGATCTTGAACGCCGTCTGCTTGATCCTCTCGGCGACCTCCATCATGTCGGCGCTCTCGGGGAGTTCGGAGAGGGCTGCGGCCATGACGCCGGGGCCCGAGACACCCACGTTGATGACCGCGTCCGCCTCGCCACAGCCGTGGATGGCGCCTGCCATGAAGGGGGAGTCCTCCACCATGTTGGAGAAGACCACGAGCTTGGCCGCGCCGTAGCAGTCGATGTCGACGGTGGCCTTGGCCGCGTCGAGGACCGTCTGCGCCATGAGCAGGACCGCGTCCATGTTTATGCCGGCGCGCAGGCTCGCGACGTTGACCGAGGAGCAGACGCGCGTGGTGGTGGCGAGCGCGTGGGGGATCGAGGCGATGAGCCGGCGATCGGCATCGCCGATGCCCTTCTGCACGAGCGCGGAGAAGCCGCCCAGGATGTCGATGCCCACGGCCTCGGCCGCTCGGTCGAGAGTGGCGGCTATGGGCGTGAGGTCCTCGTCGTGGCAGGCCGCGGCGATCTGCGCCACGGGCGTGACGGAGATCCGCTTGTTCACGATGGGGATGCCGAATTCGCCCTCGAGCTCCTCGGCCACCTCGACGAGATGTGCGGCCTGGTGGGTGATGCGGTCATAGACCTTGTCGCACATGCGGCCCATGTCCTCGTCCGCGCAGCCCGCCAGTGAGATGCCCATGGTGATTGTTCGGATGTCGAGGTGCTGCTCGGTGACCATGTTCAGGGTCTCGGCGACCTCTTCCGGCGTTATTGACACAGGCTCGTCCTTCCCGGGATGTCGGGCTGAGGGCACGATGTCGGCCCTTCCTTTTCTGGACATTATAGTGTGCGCACGTTCACGGCGGGGCGTCGTCGACGCCTTGCGAGCCAGCATCCTTACGCAATTGATGCCCTCGTACCTAAACACTACTAGACACAAAACGGCTGATGAACAGGATATCCCTTCTTTCGTAAATGTACTGCTAGAGGTGGTCAACCATTAAGAAATAGCAGGTAAACAATAGCATGTGTAACCCATTTGGTTCCTGACCTGTAGCATTGAGCTGAACGTATATGAAAAACGTTTAGTAGGAACCTAGGGAAAAGATGGCAAAACCGTATAGGTAAACGCTGAGGATTTGCCGCTTGGAATCGAGAAGCTACCACTGGCGGAGAATGGCTAGGTAGTCCCGCACTTACAAGAGTACAAAGGTCTCGACGGAATACGTCGGGGTCGATCTCATGTGGGTATGCCCTGACACTCGTTGGAACGCGGAAGAGAACGAACGTTTGCAAAACGTAGTGGTTCGATCTGATTCGCGTCGTTCGGGTTTCGGGTCGTCGGCAGGGCGTCTGACGACGATCACAAGGTGAAGAAAGTTCTAGTGGTGTGTGACGGAAGGAGTACTAATGAAGGATCTCTCTCGTCGTCAGTTCCTGCGCCTCTCGGGGCTCACCGCCGCCGGTGTGGGTGGCGCTCTCATGCTTGGAGGCTGCTCCGGCGGCTCCAGCTCGAGCAGCGACTCCTCCTCGACCGGTTCGGCCAGCACTGAGAAGATCAAGATCGGCTGCTCCATCTGGAGCTCGACCGATGCCCTCGGCTCGCTGTCGAAGAACATCGTCGACCAGGCCGCCACGCTTCTCGGCGTCGAGACCAGCTGGGTCGACCAGGGCCACGTCTCCGAGCAGGTCACGGCGTCCGTCGAGACGCTGTGCGCAGCCGGCTGCCAGGGCATCATCATCTGCAACTCCGCAGACTCCGAGATGACCTCCTGCATCAACACCTGCGACTCCAACGAGGTGTACATCGCCCAGTTCTACCGCATCATCAACCAGGACAACTCGCCCGACGTCTACTCGCTGGCCCAGAAGTCCAAGTACTATGTGGGCGCCGTGCACGAGAACGAGGTCGAGAACGGCAAGAAGCTCGTCAACCTCCTGCTCGAGGGCGGTGGCCCGAACAAGACCGGTGCCCGCCACATCTGCCTCGAGGGCTGGACGGTCGGCGACGCCACGTTCCAGCAGCGCTGGAACGGCTACAAGGCCGCCATCGACGAGTGGAACACCGCTCATCCCGATGACCAGGCCACGATGACCGACCCCGTCTATGCCAACACCTCCTCCTCCGAGGGCGCCAAGGTCACGCAGCAGTTCGTGAACACCAACCCCGACATGGACGCCCTCATCGTCGCCGGTGGCGGCGGCGACCCGCTGGTCGGCTCCATCGGCCAGCTGGCCAACATGGGCCTCACCGGCCAGATCTCGGTCGTCTCGACCGACTTCCTCGAGGACCTCGAGGACCAGCTCAAGAGCGGTGGCATCTTCGCCGAGTCTGGCGGGCACTTCTGCGACCCCCTGTACTGCTTCCTCATGGTCTACAACGCCTGCCGCGGCAAGTACGAGGTCAAGGATGGGGACTTCGGCTACGAGATCAAGTTCCCGTACATCTACATCTCCTCCTCCGATGACTACGCCGACTACAAGAAGTACTTCGTCGACGAGTCCCCGTACACCGACGACGAGATGAAGACCCTGTCGGATGACGACTTCGACGCCCTCAACACGGCCGCCACGGCCCTGTCGATCGACGACGTGAAGAAGCGTCACGCAGCGTAAGTGACGTCAGAGCGCCTTCCGTCATCGGGGGCAAGTCCGGCGTCTCGGGCTTGCCCCCGATTATTCGGGGGGACCTTTCCTACGGAAGGAGCGATGTATGAACTCGTTTCTCACCAAAGCACGGCAGAGCCAATGGTATGGGGTGGGCCTTCTGCTCATCATGACCTTCATCTGCTGGGCCGTATTCAAGATCGCCTGTCCCACCACGTTCGGCTCCGCGGACAAGATGATGACCTACCTCCAGAGCGGCCTGATCTACGCCGTCGGCGGCTGTGGCCTGTACTTCATCGTGGTCATGGGGCTCTTCGACTTCTCCATCGGCGCCATGATGATCCTCTCAGAGCTGCTTGCCATTGGTAGCTGCCAGTACATCGGCTATGCGGGCATCATCATCGCGCCTGTGGTCTGTGGTCTTCTCCTCGGCCTGTGCAACGGCATCGCATACGTGAAGCTGCACATCCCCTCGATGATCGTCACCACCGGACTCTCGCTCATCTACGAGTCCTTCTCCGTGTTCGCCTCCAACTGGGGCGGTACGCGACTTGACTCCGCATACAACGCCTTCGGCTCGTATCCCTGGAACCTCATCCTCGCCCTCGCGGCGTTCTGCTTCTGCGGGTTCCTGCTCAAGTACACGAAGGTCGGCACCTATACCAACGCAATCGGCTCCAACGAGCTCACGGCCAAGAACATGGGCGTGAACGTGAACAAGTACAAGGTGATCGCGTTCACCCTCTGCGGCCTGTTCACCGGTCTCATGTCCATCCTGTACCTCGGCTACGGCACCGCGCAGACGCCCCAGACGGGCATGCTCTCGCAGGCGCTCAACTTCCAGCCGCTCATGGGCACGTTCTTCGGCCTGGCGTTCAAGAAGTACGGCCACCCGGTCGTCTCCATCGCCATCGGCGAGTTCATCATCGCCATGATCTTCGCGGGCTTCGTCGCCCTCGGCATGCCCACCACGGTCAACAACGTGGTCACCGGCGCGGCACTGCTCATCATCGTCTGCCTGACCACCAAGCGCGTCAACGGCGCCGTCGTCAAGTAAGGAGGGACAAACCATGGAAAACGACATCCTGCTCCATGCAGAGAAGATCGACAAGCGCTTCGGGCCCACTCACGCAGTGGATCATGTGTCCCTCGACTTCAAGAGGGGAGAGATCCACGCCCTCATCGGCGAGAACGGCTCCGGCAAGTCCACCTTCACCAACATGCTCACGGGCATCCTGCCCATCGGCGAAGGCACCTTCACCCTCGACGGCGAGGAGGTCGCGCCCAAGAACCAGGTCGACGCGAACCACCACGGCATCGCCATCGTCGTCCAGGAGATGGGCACGCTCTCGGGGCTGTCCGTGGCCGAGAACCTCTTCCTCGGCGACGAGGACCAGTTCATGAGCAAGGGCATCAAGAACACCGCCGCCATGAACAAGAAGGCCCAGGAGCTGCTCGACAGCTACGGCCTCGACCACATCAAGGCGACCTCCTCGATCGACAACTACGACTTCGAGGACAGGAAGCTCGTCGAGATCGTCAAGTCGACGTGGTTCGACCCCAAGATCCTCGTGGTCGACGAGACCACCACGGCCCTCTCGCAGAGCGGCCGCGAGCAGCTCTTCAAGTGCATGATGCACGTGCGCGAGCTCGGGCATTGCGTCATCTTCATCTCGCACGACCTCGAAGAGGTCCTCACGATGAGCGACACCATCTCGATCCTCCGAGACGGCCAGTTCATCAAGACCGTCATCAAGGATGACGTCACCCAGGACGACCTCAAGACCCTCATGGTCGGCCGTGAGATGAGCGACCACTACTACCGCACCGACTACGGCGAGAGCCTCGCCTCCGACGTCGCGGTCTCGGTCAAGGACGTGTCCGTCCCCGACGAGCTCGAGGACATCAGCTTCGACCTGCACCGCGGTGAGATCCTCGGCATCGGCGGCCTGTCCGAGTGCGGCATGCACGAGGTGGGCAAGGCCATCTTCGGGGCCTCCTACAACCGCACCGGCTCGGTTACCCTGGCCGACGGCACCGAGGTCAACGACATCAACACCGCCATCAACAGCTCGATCGCCTATGCGAGCAAGGACCGCGACAACGAGAGCCTGCTCATCAACGACACCATCCAGGACAACATCACGCTGCCCTCGATGCGTGACATGGGACACGTCCTCTCGGACAAGAAGCTCAAGAGCTTCGCGACCGAGTACGCGAACCTCATGAGCACGAAGATGGTCGGCGTCTCCCAGTTCGTGTCAGCCCTGTCCGGCGGCAACAAGCAGAAGGTCGTCCTCGCTCGCTGGCTGGGCAAGCAATCGGACATCCTGGTGCTCGACAGCCCCACGCGAGGCATCGACATCAAGGTGAAGGCCGACATCTATGACCTTCTCGACAAGATGCGCAAGGAAGGCAAGGCGATCCTCGTGATCTCCGAGGAGATCATGGAGCTCATCGGCATGTGCGATCGCATCTACGTCATGAAGGACGGCAAGATCAACGGCGAACTCGACCGAAGCCCGGAGCTCACCGAGCAAGACGTCATCGCGAAGATGGTCTAGGAGGAGAACATGACTACCAATGATTCCCAGACCCTCGATCCGAAGACCCCTGTGCCGGCAGCGCCAGAGGCGGATGAGGGCAAGCAGAAACTGTCCGAGAGGTTCAACATCCGTGCCATCATGCCGGTCCTCGGCTTCGTGGTGATCCTCGGCTTCTTCGCCATCGCCACGGGTGGCTCCATCCTCACACCCAAGAACCTGACGCTCATGCTGTCCGGCTCCTACGTCCTCATGATCGCCTCCGTGGGCGTGTTCATGATCATGACGATGGGCTGCCTGGACTTCTCCCAGGGCTCCATGCTCGGCGTGACCTGCATCGTGGTCTGCACGCTGTCCAAGTACAACGTCGTGCTCGCCATCGTCGGTGGCATCGTCGCCGGCGGCTGCATCGGCGCGATCAACGCCTACTTCCACGTGCGCAGGCAGATCCCCTCGTTCATCGTCACGATGTGCATGATGTTCCTGCTCCGCGGCGTCTGCGCCTACCTCACCACCGACGCGCCTGCGGCCGCGGCGAGCTACATGACCGACTTCAACCAGCTGCCCTTCATGCTCGGCTGCGTGGTCGTCGTGCTCCTCATCGTGTTCTTCCTCTACCGCTTCACGGCCCTGGGCTCGAACCTCAAGGCCATCGGCGCCGGCGAGAAGGCCGCGCGCTTCGCGGGTGTGAACGTCAACCGCACCAAGGTGCTGGTCTACGTGGCCGCCGGCTGCATCACCGGCTTCGCCGCGTTCCTCTCGGCGATCCGCAACGGCTCCGTCACCTCGACCGCCGGCAACATGCTCGAGACGCAGATCCTCATCGCACTGGTGCTGGGCGGCATGCCCATCTCCGGCGGTGCCAAGGCCCGCTTCTCCAACGTGGTCATGGGCGTCCTCAGCTACGAGGTGCTCCAGAAGGGCCTGGTCATGATGGGCTTCACCACCGAGATCCAGCAGCTCATCATGGGCGTCGTGTTCCTCATCGTGGTCGCGCTCTTCTCCGACCGCGATTCCATCGCAGTCATCAAGTAGCCCGCCTCATATCTGTCGTCCCGACCTTGCACGGCCGGGACGACAGGGTGCGGGAGAAGGAGGTCCCACGTCATGTTGGAGATCAAGAAGTACAAGTTCTGGTTCTGCCCCTGCTCGCAGGACCTGTATGGCGACGAGGTGCTCAAGCACGTCCATGAGCATGCCGCCGAGGTCGTCGCGGCCCTGAACGCCAGCGACAAGGTCCCGTTCGAGGTCGTGCTCAAGCCCACGCTCATCACCTCCGACGTCATCGAGAGGACCTTCAACGAGGCCAACGTCGATGATGAGTGCGCCGGCATCATCACCTGGGCGCACACCTTCTCGCCCTCCAAGTCCTACATCCTGGGTCTCGAGGACCTCCGCAAGCCGCTGTGCCAGTTCGCGACGCAGTACAACGAGGAGATCCCGTACGACACCATTGACATGGACTTCATGAACGAGAACCAGGCGGCGCACGGCGAGCGCGAGTTCGGCCACATCTTCGCCCGTCTGAACAAGAACAGGAAGGTCGTCTTCGGCTTCTGGAAGGACCCCGAGGTCCAGGCCGAGCTCGGCAGCTGGCAGCGCGTGGCCGTGGGCTGCATCGAGAGCCGCCACATCCGCGTGGCCCGCTTCGCCGACACCATGCGCAACGTCGCCGTCACCGACGGTGACAAGGTCGAGGCCGAGGTCAAGTTCGGCTGGACGGTCGACGCATGGCCCATCAACGAGCTCACCCCCTACGTGGACGGCATCTCCGCCGCCGACGTGACCTCGCTCGCCGACGAGTACTACGACACCTACGACATCATCCTCGACGGTCGTGACCCCAAGGAGTTCCGCTCCCACGTGGAGGTCCAGGCTCGTCAGGAGCTGGGCATCGAGGCCTTCCTCAAGGAGAACGACTACAATGCCTTCTCCGATCACTTCGGTGACCTCGGCGACCTCAAGGAGCTGCCGAGCCTGGCCATCCAGCGCCTCATGCAGAAGGGCTATGGCTTCGGTCCCGAGGGCGACTGGAAGACACCTGCCATGGTGCGCCTCATGAAGGTCATGACCGCCGGCGACGCGAACGCCAAGGGCTCGGGCCTCATGGAGGACTACACCTACAACCTCGTCAAGGGCAAGGAGGGCATCCTCGAGAGCCACATGAGCGAGGTCGACCCCTCCGTGGCCGACGGCAAGATCTCCATCCGTGCGACGCCGCTGTCCATGGGCGATCGCGAAGATCCCGCCCGTCTCATCTTCACGGCCAAGACCGGCCCGGCCATCGCCACATCGCTCATCGACCTCGGACCGCGCTTCCGTCTCATCATCAACGTCGTCGACTGCAAGAAGGTCGAGAAGCCCATGCCGATGCTCCCCACCGGCACCGTGTTCTGGACCCCGCGCCCCAGCCTCAAGGTGGGCTCCACGGCCTGGATCTACGCCGGCGGCGCGCACCACACCGCGATGTCGTATGACCTCACGGCCGAGCAGATGGTGGACTGGGCCGACCAGATGGGCGTCGAGTCCGTCGTCATCGACGAGAACACCAACATCCCCGACTTCAAGCGCGACCTCAAGCTGGGAAGCGTGTACTACCGCTAGAGCACCGGTACGGATCACCTACCAGGGGCCGCGATTCCTCCTGGGGTCGCGGCCCCTTCCGATAGCCTTCGAGACAGAGGAGTGCGGACGATGGCAGAAGACACTGCGGCACGGATCGAGGCCGGTGCCTGCTCCCTCGGCATCGAGTACGGCTCGACCCGCATCAAGGCCGTCTTGGTCGACGAGTCGAACGAGCCCGTGGCCATAGGTACCTTCGATTGGGAGAACCGACTCGAGGGTGGCTATTGGACCTATGGCGAGGATGAGATATTCCAGGGACTCGCCGCCTGCTACGCGAGCCTCAAGGCCGATGTCGCCTCCCGCTATGGCGTGACGCTCACCAAGCTCGCCTCGATGGGAGTGTCGGCCATGATGCACGGCTACCTTCCCTTCGACGGCGACGGCCGTCTCCTGGTGCCGTTCCGCACCTGGCGCAACACCACCACGAGCAAGGCGGCGGCCGCGCTCACGGACCTCTTCGGGTTCCATATCCCCGAGCGCTGGAGCATCGCGCATCTCTATGAGGCGATCCTGGACGATGAGCCGCACGTGAGCCGCGTCCGCTCGTTCACCACGCTCGCCGGCTTCGCGCACGCCCGTCTCACGGGCGAGCACGTGCTGTCGGTGGGCGACGCCTCGGGCATGTTCCCCATCGACTCGGCCATCAAGGGCTATGACGCCGCCATGATCGCGGAGTTCGACGCCCTGCCCCGGGTCGCCGCGCTCGGCATGCACGTCGAGGACCTCCTGCCACGCGTCGCCGTGGCGGGCGAGGTGGCCGGGTACCTCACGGCCGAGGGTGCGGCCCTGCTCGACGCGGCCGGCGACCTCCAGCCCGGATGCCCCCTGTGCCCTCCCGAGGGCGATGCCGGCACCGGCATGATCGCGACCAACTCCGTGGCGCAGCGCACGGGCAACGTCAGCGCGGGCACCTCGGTCTTCTCGATGGTCGTGCTCGACCACCCGCTCAAGGACGCGACCGTCTCCGAGATCGACCTCGTCACCACGCCGGTGGGTGACGCCGTCGCCATGGTCCACTGCAACAACTGCACCTCCGACATCAACGACTGGGTCGAGCTGCTCGACGGCTACAACCACCTCATGGGGTTCGAGTGCGACAAGGGCGAGCTGTTCGGCAAGCTGTTCGAGAGCGCGCTCGCGGCCGACAAGGACGCCGGTGGCATCATGAGCTCGCCGTTCATCTCCGGTGAGCCCATCATGGGCGTGAACGTGGGTCATCCCTTGCTTCTCCGTCGCGAGCATGCGGACTTCTCCATCGCCAACCTCATGCGCATGAACATCATGGCCGCCTTCGGCACGCTCAAGGTGGGCAACGACATCCTCCGGAAGGAGGACGTGCGCATCGACAAGCTCTATGGTCACGGTGGCATCTTCAAGACGCCGAGGGTCGCCCAGTCCATCCTCGCCGCCGCCATGGATGCGCCGGTCACGGTGCTGGCCACGGCGGGGGAGGGTGGGGCCTGGGGCCAGGCGGTCGCGGCCTCCTATATGATCCACAAGTCGGACGGCCAGACGCTTGCCGACTACCTCACGAACGAGGTGTTCGTCGGCATGGAGGGCGAGACGATCGCCCCCGATCCCGCCGACGTCGCCGGCTATGAAGCCTTCATCAAGCTGTTCCGCCAGGTGAACGAGGTCGAGAGGGCGGCCGAGAAGGCCGTCGCCGAGGACTAGTGCGCCATCAGGCGGGACGGGAAAGGACATCGACATGCTCAAGAAGCTCAAGAAGCAGGTGTACGAGGCCAACATGGACCTCCCGAGGCATGGCCTCGTGACCTTCACCTGGGGAAACGTCAGCGGCATCGACCGCGAGCGCGGGCTGTTCGTGATCAAGCCCTCGGGCGTCGACTACGACCTGCTCACCCCCGACGACATGGTCGTCGTGGACCTCGACGGCAACAAGGTCGAGGGCGACCTCAACCCCAGCTCCGACACGGCCACGCACGTGGTCCTCTACAACTCGTTCCCGAACATCGGCGGCATCGTGCACACGCACTCGCCGTGGGCCACGAGCTGGGCCCAGGCCGGGCGTGGCATCCCGTGCTACGGCACCACCCATGCCGACTACTACTACGGTGAGATCCCCTGCGTGCGCAACCTCACGAAGGAGGAGATCGACGAGGCCTACGAGCGCAACACGGGCGTCCTCATCGCCGACCACTTCCGCGACGCGGGACTCGACTACGAGGCGGTCCCTGCCGTCCTGTGCAAGAACCATGGCCCCTTCTGCTGGGGCAAGGACGCGGCGGAGGCCGTCTACCATGCGGTCGTGCTCGAGCGCGTGGCCGAGCTCGCCGTCAAGACCGAGACGATCAACCCCGACGTGACGCCCGCTCCCCAGGAGCTGCAGGACAAGCACTACCTGCGCAAGCACGGGCCGAACGCCTACTACGGCCAAGCCAACGCGGGTAAGTAACACTCTCCTGTCAGCCCGCGTTGTGTGGCGAAGGGGGACGCACGCGATCGCGTGCGTCCCCCTCCTTGTGCTCATGGCCCCGTGGCCGTCGTGTCATGGCCGGGTCTCGGTCCCTAGATCTCGCGAACGCTCTCGCGCTCGACGAAGATGGTGCTCATCTGGGTCTTGCAGACATAGCCCTTGGGGCTCTTGATGTTCTCCATGAGCTTCTTGACGGCCAGCTCACCGAACTCGCGCTTTGGCACGTGGATGGTGGTGAGGGGCGGGTTGGCGAAGCTCGCGAAGGGCAGGTCGTCGAAGCCGACGAACGACACGTCGTCCGGGACGCGGTAGCCCTTCTCCATGAGCGCGCGCATGGCCCCCACGGCGAGGACGTCGTTGTCGCAGAAGAACGCGGTCGGAAGCTCAGGGGAGTGGGACAGCCAGGAGAGCATGTCCTGGTAGGCCGACTCCAACGTGGTGCCCACGCTCACATGGTATGCGGGGTCGGCCTCGAGGCCGACCGACTCCATGGCGTGCCTGTAGCCCATGCCACGGTTGGGGAAGTTCCGGATGGCGAAGCTGCCGGAGAGGTAGCCTATGCGCTTGTGACCCTTTGAGATGAGGTACTTCGTGGCGCGATATGACGCGTCCTCGTTGGAGATGTTGATCGACTCGAAGAAGTGCTCGTCGCTCCAGCTGTCGAGGAGGATGAACGGGGTCGTGACGTCGTCGAAGAGACGGAAGTCCTCCTCCTGCATCTCCGTTCCGAGGAGCACGATGCCGCCCGACGTGTCCTGGGTGAGCTCCTCCACCTGCTTCGCCGCGGCCTTCTTGTCCGCGAGCTCGAGCGTGACGTAGGAGGTCTGGAGCCCGTAACGGCGCGCCTGGCGTTCGACGCCGTCGATGACCGCGGGGTGGAACATGCTCTCGTCCACCACGAGGCCGTTCTTGCGCGCGAGGACGAACACGATCCTGTCGAGGCGCTCGGGACGCTGGTAACCCAGGTCCTGAGCGACGGCGATGATGGAGTCGGCCGTCTCCCGGCTGACCCCCTTCTTGTGATTGAGGGCGTTCGATACGGTGGCAGGCGAATAACCCGTCCTCCGACTGATCTCCCTCACGCTGACCTTTGCCATGGAATGCCTCTATGCTCCCCCGCGCTCGAATCCGCGGGCCGTGCCCGAATCGGTATGCGATTTGTTTTGCTTGGTACTAAACGCTGGTACCACCGCTGAACATAACAACCTTCGCCCATAGTATGACCGTTTTCGGGAGGCATGGGCCCGAGACCGTTCCTCCCTTATTCGCGACCGCTTGCGGAGGAGGCTGACGAGTTGGGTTCACAAGACGCTAGCTGGTGCTTCTCGTCCACGTCACCACGGGGACCGAAGACGGCCGGCACGTTCTCGCAGACTGCTGGAGCGTGCCCCCGTATCGGAGGGAACTAAACAGCGAACAAAATGTAAGGCAGATGGTGACCGCATAACCCCATTTGTACTACTATATGTTTACAAAACATAAGTCCTTTGTGGGTCTCCGCAGCTACGGATATGAGTGACGTCAGAAGAGACTTCGCGACTTTGCAAAAGTCACCCAAATAATAAAGGAAAAGCGCAGCTAAACCGATTCAACCAAAACCAATGCGGTATCATGTCGATAAGCATGCGGGAGTGTCGTTCGAAGGTTGCCAAACACTGGTTGCCAAACACCCCGAGAGAATCGAAGCAGACCCTGGAGAGTGAGTCCGGGGTGGGAACAGATAGAAGGAGAGAGAGAATGAGCCAACCCGTCATCGGCACGCCATGGAAGAAGCTCGACGGCCCTGTCTCGCAGGAGGAGATCGAGTGGGTGGACAAGTACTGGCGCTGTGCCAACTACCTGTCCATCGGCCAGATCTATCTGCGCTCCAACCCCCTCATGCGTTCGGATTTCACGGATGAGAAGTCCGGCAAGGTCCGCGACTTCGGCCGAGGCGACGTCAAGCGCCGTCTCGTAGGTCACTGGGGGACCACGCCCGGCATCAACTTCCTCATGGCCCACACCAACCGTCTCATCCATGACCATGGCCAGAACGCCATCTTCCTCATGGGCCCCGGCCACGGTGGACCCGCGGGCAACGCGCAGTCGCTGCTCGATGGCACCTACTCCGAGTGCTATCCCAAGATCACCGACGACGAGGAGGGGCTCACCAAGTTCTTCCGCCAGTTCTCGTATCCCGGTGGCATCCCCTCGCACTACTCCCCTGAGACCCCCGGTTCCATCCACGAGGGCGGCGAGCTGGGCTACTCCCTGTCGCATGCCTATGGTGCCGTCATGGACAACCCCAGCCTGCTCGCGGTCGTCGCCGTGGGCGACGGCGAGGCCGAGACGGGCCCGCTCGCCACGAGCTGGCAGTCCAACAAGCTCGTGAATCCCAAGACCGATGGCATCGTGCTGCCGATCCTGCACCTCAACGGCTACAAGATCGCCAACCCCACCATCCTCGCCCGCATCTCCGACGGCGAGCGCGACGAGTTCTTCCGTGGCATGGGCTATGAGCCCCACACCTTCGTCGCCGGCTTCGACGACGAGGACCACATCTCGATCCACCGCCGCTTCGCCCAGCTCATGGAGCAGGTGTTCGACGAGATCTGCAACATCAAGGCTCGCGCCAACGCGGGCGACACGGCCCGTCCCGCGTATCCCATGATCGTCTTCAAGACCCCCAAGGGCTGGACCTGCCCCAAGGTCATCGATGGCCACAAGACCGAGGGCTCCTGGCGCGCCCATCAGGTGCCGCTGGCGAGTGCCTGCGACACCCATGAGCACTTCCGCGTCCTGCGCGGCTGGCTGCGCTCCTATCAGCCCGTCGGCCTGTTCGACGCCGACGGTGCCATCCGTCCCGAGGTCAAGGAGTTCATGCCTGAGGGAGACCTGCGTCTGGGCGCGAACCCCAACGCCAACGGCGGTCGCATGCTCGTCGACCTCAAGCTCCCCAACATCCATGACTACGAGATTCCCGTCGCCGACATGGGCCATGGCTACGGCGCCACCGAGGCCACGCGCATCCTGGGCTACTACACCCGCGACGTCATCGCCAGGAACCAGCACAGCTTCCGCATCTTCGGGCCCGATGAGACGGCATCGAACCGCCTCCAGGCCGCCTATGAGGTCACCGACAAGCAGTGGGACGCTGGCTTCAACGCCGACCCCGAGTGCGACCAGCACCTCGCCGCGTCCGGCCAGGTCGTGGAGCAGCTCTCCGAGCACCAGTGCGAGGGCTTCCTCGAGGGCTACATCCTCACGGGCCGTCACGGGATCATCTCGAGCTACGAGTCGTTCGTCCACGTCATCGACTCCATGGTCAACCAGCACTGCAAGTGGCTCGAGGCCACCGTGCGCGACATCGACTGGCGCAAGCCCATCTCCGGCCTCAACATGCTGGTGACGAGCCATGTCTGGCGTCAGGACCACAACGGCTTCTCACACCAGGACCCCGGCTTCGTCGACATCCTGCTCAACAAGAGCTTCAACAACGACCACGTCGTGAACATCTACTTCCCTGCGGACGCGAACATGCTGCTCGCCGTGGCTGAGCGCTCCTACAAGTCCACGAACTGCGTGAACGCGATCTTCGCAGGCAAGCAGCCGGCGCCCACGTTCCTCTCGATCGACGAGGCGTCCGCCGAGCTGGCCAAGGGCGCGGCGGAGTGGAAGTGGGCGAGTTCCACCGCGAAGGGCGCCGAGCCTGACGTGGTCATCGCCTGCGCCGGCGACGTCCCCACGATGGAGGCCCTCGCCGCCACCGACATGCTCACCAAGCTGGGCGTGGCCGTCCGCTTCGTGAACGTCGTCGACCTCCTCAAGATCCAGAACGCCGCCGAGAACGACGAGGCGCTCTCCGACAAGGAGTTCACGAGCCTGTTCACCAAGGACAAGCCGGTCCTCTTCGCGTTCCACGCGTATCCCGGCTCGATCCATCGCCTCATCTTCGACCGTCCCAACCACGACAACTTCCACGTCCATGGCTACAAGGAGCAGGGCTCGACCACGACGCCCTTCGACATGCTCCGCGTGAACGACATGGACCGCTGGGCGCTCGCGGCCGACGCCCTCTCCCTGGTCGATGCCAAGAAGTGGGCCACCCAGATCGACGAGTGGACCAAGTTCCGTGACGAGGCGTTCCAGTACGCCGTCGACAACGGCGTCGACCACCCCGAGTTCACCAACTGGATCTGGCCAGAGGCTGCCGAGACGACCGACGAGCTCGCGGCGACCAAGGTCACCGGCGGTGACAACGAGTAGGGATGTGACCCGGCCTCGGCCGGTGACATGACCTGTCCAGGCAGGGCCTCGCGGAACCATCCCGTGAGGCCCTGCCTGCTGATGGTCCGCCTCGAGGGTCCATGGAGAACGTCTGCGAAACGCATGTGAGTGAATACTATTTCCCATGTTGTGCAATACTTCTCACGTTGAGAAGGACGCGCGGCCGTGACCGCGCGCCCGTTCCGACCGTCGAGAGGACGTGAATGCCTGAAAGCACCTGCGTCACCCGCATGGACCCACGTACCGCCCGCTCCCGCCGCCTCATGCGCGACGCGCTCGCGAGCGAGGTCGAGGCAACCGGCGACCTGGCAAGGGTCACGGTGGGCTCCATCACCGATCGCGCCGGCCTGACGCGTCGCACCTTCTACTCCCATTACCACGACATCGCCGACCTCGTCTCCCAGACGGAGGACGACGTCCTGCGCGACCTGCGTGGCCTGGTGGCGGATGTCGCATCGGTGCGGCTCGAGGACCTCTACGAGACGATCGACGAGCTCGAGCCCTGCCCCGGTTCCGTCGAGCTTCTCGAGTACTTCAAGGCGAACGGCCACGTGCTCACGGCCCTCCTCGGACAGGGCGGCGACCCGGCGTTCGTCGAGAAGATCAAGGTCATGGTCCACGAGGTCGTGGCCGGCCGCGCCCTCGACGGCATCGATGCCAGGGCCCTTGGCGCCTTCTTCGACTACTACCTCACCTTCGCCATATCGGCCGAGGTGGGCGTTCTGCTGAGGTGGCTCGCCGGGGGGATGCGCGAGGGCGTCGATGTCATGGCACGCATCATGACGCTCCTGATGTTCGTCCGTCCCGGTGACCTGTACGACAACACAATGGACTTCAACATCCCGGCATACGGCCTTGCGGTGATGCAGAGACTCATCAACACGGAGGAAGACAGCGATGACGAATAACCCCGAGTCCTCGAACAAGGCGCAGGCGGCGGCCAGGCACGCGTTCCCACTCGTCGCCGACGGCGCGGAGCTCAAGCCGGCCTCGAAGACGGACTTCTCGCATGCCGAGCTCCGTCTGGGCATAGACGTGGGCTCCACCACGGTGAAGCTCGCCGTCATCGACGACGAGGCCCACCTGCTGTATGCCAACTACCAGCGACATCACACGGACATCCGCGCGACCGCCAAGGAGCTCTTCTCCCGTGCGCAGGCCGTGCTGGGGGACACCCCCATGCGCGTGTCCATCACAGGGTCGGGCGGCCTGCTCCTTTCGCAATGGCTCGGGCTCGAGTTCGTCCAGGAGGTCATCGCCTCCAAGCGCGCCGTCGAGGCCCTCATCCCCCAGACCGACGTGGCCATCGAGCTGGGCGGCGAGGACGCCAAGATCATCTACTTCCAGGGTGGCATCGAGCAGCGCATGAACGGCACGTGCGCGGGCGGCACGGGGGCCTTCATCGATCAGATGGCGAGCCTTCTGCACACCGACGCGGGCGGTCTCAACGAGCTCGCGAAGTCCGCCGAGCACATCTATCCCATCGCGAGCCGTTGCGGCGTGTTCGCGAAGTCTGACGTTCAGCCCCTGCTCAACGAGGGCGCGGCGCCGGCCGACGTGGCGGCCTCGATCTTCCAGTCCGTCGCGAACCAGACGGTGTCGGGTCTGGCGTGCGGGCATCCCATCCGCGGCCATGTCGCCTTCCTGGGCGGCCCGCTCCAGTACCTCTCCGAGCTGAGGAAGCGCTTCTACGTCACGCTCGACCTCGACGAGGAGCACCGCATCGTCCCCGAGAACGCCCACCTGTTCGTGGCCGAGGGCGCGGCTCTGGCCGGCGAGACCACGGGCAAGGTCACCTTCGACGACGTCATCGCCGCCCTCGACAACCTGGGCGACACCCAGGGCTCCGAGGTCCAGCGACTCGATCCGCTCTTCGCCGACCAGGCGGCGCTCGACGAGTTCCATGCCCGCCATGACGCGCAGGTCGTGCCCAAGGGCACGCTCGACGGATACCAGGGTCGCGTCTTCATCGGCATCGATGCCGGTTCCACCACCATGAAGGCCGCGATGGTGGGGGAGGAAGGCCAGCTGCTGCACACGTGGTACGGCAACAACAACGGCGACGTCCTCGGCACCGCCCGCATCATCATGGATGACTTCTACGACCACATCCCCGAGGGCTGCACCATCGGTCACGTCACCACCACCGGCTACGGCGAGGCCCTCCTCATCGAGGCGCTCAGGGCCGACTCCGGCGAGATCGAGACGGTCGCGCACCTCCGCGGCGCCAAGGCCTTCATCCCCGACGTCGAGTTCATCCTCGACATCGGCGGCCAGGACATGAAATGCCTGCGCGTCAAGGACGGCGTCATCGAGCACATCATGCTGAACGAGGCATGCTCGAGCGGCTGCGGCAGCTTCATCGAGAGCTTCGCCGATTCCATGGGCATGAGCGTCGAGGACTTCGCGGCTGCCGCCGTCGCGGCGGAGCACCCCGTCGACCTGGGAAGCCGCTGCACCGTCTTCATGAACTCGCGCGTCAAGCAGGCCCAGAAGGAGGGCGCGACGGTGGGCGACATCGCCGCTGGACTGTCCTACTCGGTCATCAAGAACGCCCTCTTCAAGGTCATCAAGCTGCGCGATCCCGACGAGATCGGCAAGCACGTCGTGGTCCAGGGCGGCACGTTCATGAGTGACGCGACGCTCCGCGCCTTCGAGCTGCTCACCGGCCGCGAGACGATCCGTCCCGACATCGCCGGATGCATGGGCGCCTACGGGGCGGCCCTTCTCGCCCGTGACCGCGCAAGCGAGCTCACCGGCTCCACGGTCCTCTCGCGCGAGGCTATCGACAACCTGCAGGTCAAGCACATGAACGTCCACTGCGGCCGCTGCTCGAACAACTGCCTGCTCACGGTGAACGACTTCGGTGACGGTCACAAGTTCATCACCGGCAACCGCTGCGAGAAGGGTGCTGGTCACAAGAGGTCGAAGACGCAGGCCCCCAACCTGTTCGAGTTCAAGAACAAGCTGCTGTTCGACCGTCCCGTGCTCGACGCGGACACGGCCCCCCGCGGCACCGTGGGCATCCCCCGTGCGCTCAACATGTACGAGAACTATCCCTTCTGGCACGCGTTCTTCACCAAGCTGGGCTTCTCGGTGGTCCTCTCCGACCAGTCCACCAAGGCGACCTACGAGGCCGGCATCGAGTCGATGCCGTCGGAGTCCGTGTGCTATCCGGCCAAGCTCTCCCACGGCCACATCATGAACCTCCTGGACAAGGACCCGGACTTCATCTGGATGCCCTGCATCCGCTGGGAGCGCAAGGAGGACGACACCGCCACCAACCACTACAACTGCCCGATCGTCATGAGCTATCCGCAGGCCCTGGGCCTCAACGTCGACGGCCTGGCCGCCTCGGACGTGGAGTACCTCGCCCCGTTCGTCCCCTATGACGACAAGCGCGAGCTCAAGCATCGGCTCTATGACCTCATCGCCGTACAGCGCGTCTCGGACGCCGCCGACGGCCATGGTCGCGTCAAGGGTCCCCGAATCACCCGTGCCGAGGTCGACGCCGCCGTCAACGAGGCCTACGACGCGGACGAGGGGTTCAAGGACGAGATGCGTCGCAAGGGGGACGAGACCCTCGAGTGGATCGAGTCGCACGACGGCCACGGCATCGTGCTCGCCGGTCGCCCCTACCATAACGACCCCGAGATCAACCATGCCATTCCCGAGCTCGTGAACTCGTTCGGGTTCGCCGTGCTCACGGAGGACTCCATCGCCCACAAGGTGAGGCCCGAGCGACCGATCCGCGTGGTCGACCAGTGGATGTACCACTCCCGCCTCTATCGCGCCGCGCGCTTCGTCGCGATGAGGAACGACCTCGACATGATCCAGCTCAACAGCTTCGGCTGTGGTCTGGACGCCCTCACCACCGATGAGGTGCAGGAGATCCTCGAGGCCGCGGGCAAGATCTACACCGTCCTCAAGATCGACGAGGTCTCCAACCTCGGAGCGGCGCGCATCCGCATCCGCTCGCTCATGGCGGCCCTCTCCGAGCAGCGCGAGACGCTCCTCTCCGACGCCCGTGCCGGCAAGGTCCATGAGGCCGCGCCCGTCGACTGCCACATGGCCGACGGCACACTGGAGCACGTCCGCAACACCGACCTCTCGAACCGCGCGCCGGTCTATCGCGAGAGCGCGAGCGCGGCGTTCAAGAAGGTCCGCTACACCAAGGAGATGCAGGACGCGGGCTGGACGATCCTCTGTCCCCAGATGAGCCCCATCCACTTCGACCTCGTGAAGGAGATCCTCAAGGCCTACGGCTTCAACATCGAGCTCCTCCCGTCCGTGGACCATGGCGCGGTCGAGGCCGGTCTCAAGTACGTGAACAACGACATCTGCTACCCGTCGATCCTCACAGTGGGCCAGATCATGGAGGCCATCGAGAGCGGTCGCTACGACCTCTCCCACACGGCCGTCCTCATCTCCCAGACCGGTGGCGGCTGCCGTGCGACGAACTACATCGCCCTCATCAGGAAGGCCCTGCGCGACTCGGGCCATCCCGACGTGCCGGTCATCTCGCTCAACATGGCCTCCGGCCTGGACGAGGAGAACCCCGGGTTCGACATCATGAAGCCCGGCATGCTCATCCGCGCCGCATATGCGCTGCTCTACGGTGACCTCATGATGCAGATGCTCTACCGCACCCGACCCTACGAGTCGGAGACGGGATCGGCCGACAGGCTGTTCGACGAGTACATGGGCTATGGCAAGGCGCTCCTGCCCACGGCCGGCAAGAAGGCCTTCTACGAGCTGTGCCAGCAGGCGGTGAACGCATTCGACGAGCTCGAGCTCACGAACGACCGCTCCAAGCCGCGCGTGGGCGTCGTCGGCGAGATCCTGGTCAAGTTCCACCCCACCGCTAACAACGAGGTCGTCAAGGTCATCGAGCGCGAGGGCTGCGAGGCCAACGTCCCCGGCCTGGTGGACTTCTTCCTCTTCGGCCTCACGAGCCCCATCAACATGAAGGACGAGATCGGAAGCAAGGCCACGAGTCGCGCCACGCACATGGCCGGCATCCGCCTCATCGACGGCCTGCGTGCCCCCATCAACGACATGCTCGAGGCCAGCAAGCGCTTCGAGCCGTATCCCCAGGTTTTCGAGCTGGGCGAGAAGGCCAAGCAGATCCTCTCCCTATGCAACACGATGGGCGAGGGCTGGCTGCTCACCGCGGAGATGGTCGACCTCATCGAGTGCGGCACCCCGAACATCATCTGCTGCTCGCCGTTCGCGTGCCTGCCGAACCACGTCGTGGGCAAGTCCGTCATCAAGCGGCTCCGCCAGATGCACCCCGAGTCGAACATCGTCGCCGTCGACTACGACCCCGGTGCCTCGGAGGTCAACCAGCTCAACCGCATCAAGCTCATGATCAGCGTGGCGAAGGAGAACTTCCGCAACGGTCGCGACGCCGACGGAACGCATCCCGGGCAGGCCGAGGGCTGACGCGGGTCTAGACTTGGCTGGGAAGGTCGGACGAGACGACCGCGCGTGCGGTCGAGAAGGAGCACACATGAGTGACGTCCTCGAGAGGTTCATGCGCTATGTCCAGGTCGACTCCCAGTCCGACCCCGCCAACGAGGCCGTGACCCCGTCGACCCCCGGTCAGCATGACATGGCGGCCCTGCTCGCCCATGAGCTCGCCGACCTCGGTGCCGAGGACGTGCGCGTCGACGAGCACGCCTATGTCACGGCCACGATCCCCGCGAGCGAGGGTGCAGAGGACCTTCCCGCACTCGGCCTCTGCGCCCACATCGACTCCTCGTTCGACGCACCGGCGGCGGGTGTGCGTCCGCACGTCGTCCACTACGAGGGCGGTCCCCTCGTCATGGGAGTGGTCGACGGCCATGAGGTCTCCTGTGACCCCGAGGAGGTCGGCGACCTCGCGGGCTTCGAGGGCCAGGACATCGTCGTCTCCGATGGCTCCACCCTCCTCTCGGCGGATGACAAGGCCGGCGTGGCCGAGATAGTGGCCCTTTCGGCCCGTCTCATGGCCGACCCGTCCCTGCCCCGTCCCGCGCTCCGGATCGCCTTCGTCCCCGACGAGGAGATCGGCCACGGCGCCAGCCTCCTGGACGTGAAGGCGTTCGGCGCACCCTGGTGCTACACCGTGGACGGCGAGCCTCTGGGCGAGTACAACTACGAGTGCTTCTCCGCCTCCCAGGCCGACGTCCACGTGACGGGCACCGTCGTCCATCCGGGCTCGGCCAAGGACATCATGGTCAACGCGCTCACGGTCCTGCGTGAGTTCGACGAGCTCCTCCCCGCCGACCAGCGTCCCGAGCATACCTGCGGGTACGAGGGCTACTACCATCGTCTCTCGGTCGAGGGCACCCCCGCCGAGGCCCATGCCGGCTACATCGTCCGCGACTTCGACTCGGAGGCCTTCGCGGCTCGCGAGCGCACCCTCGCCGACGTCGCCGCCTTCCTGAACGCCCGCTATGAGCCCAAGGCCCACGTGGAGGTCAGCATCCGCGAGGAGTATCGCAACATGGCCGAGCAGTTCGGTGACTGCCGGTTCCTCATCGACAACGTCGTCGAGGCGAACCGCATGGCCGGGCTCGATCCCGAGGCGACCGCCATCCGCGGCGGCACCGACGGCGCCCAGCTCACCTTCCGCGGCCTGCCGTGCCCCAACATCGCCACCGGCGCGTACAACGCACACAGCGTGCGCGAGTTCGTCCCCGTGGCGAGCCTCGAGAAGACCGTCGACGTCCTCGAGAACCTCGTCTCGCTCTTCTCCGTCCCCCAGACCGCCTAGCCCGAACCCGCCCCCGCGCACCGCATCGTTTGCCCCGTACGCGCATTAGCCACCCCGCCGCGGAGGAATCCCAGCTACGGTTGGGTGGCGAATCGAAGGCGACCGACCGATGCGAGGGAGGGGACGATGATGGCCATCTACGTGCTCGTGACCCTTCTCGTCGTCCTGCCCCTCCTGGGGGTCGGCTGCGAGTGGGTCGGGTCAGGCGACATCCTCGAGCGACACCACAAGCACCACGGCACCTACATCGTGCCGCATTCCTACACGCGCTTCCTCGTCGTGTGGATGGCCGTCGTCTCGCTGGCGGGCCTGGCCGCCGCATGGCTCATGTCCGAGCATGTCATCCCCGGCGACGTCACCGGGGCCCTGACGGTGTTCCTCGCCCTCGAGCTGGCCCTCTCCCTGGAGTGGGGCCTCATGAGGCGCTACAAGGTCATCACCTATGACGACCGCCTCCGCCTCACCCCGCACGTCGGGCCCTCCACCGACATCCCCTATGCGAGCATCACGCGCATGTCGTGGACGAAGGTAGGCGTCTCGGGGTTCCCGAACCTGCAGGTGGAATACGGGGACGGTCATATCCGCATGCTCTCGGGAATGCTCGACCTCAACCAGATCATCTCGGTCACCGGGCGCGACGACGCAATCGATGACGGGGCGGGACGATCCTGACGACCCCTCTCGTCGCATGGCGCATACCGTTCGCGGGCGATTGGCTGTTCCATTCTCCCTTTCTTGTCGTACACTTGTACAGGAAGAAATGAACAAGCTCTGGCCGACAAGGGCCGGGGGCGCCCACCGAGGGAACCCGCGGCGGCGCGACAGGAGAGAGAGGACCTCCCATGCTCGTCAACCTTCGTGACATCACCGCCGTGGCCGAGCAGAACAACATGGCCATCGGTGCCTTCAACACGCCGAGCATGGAGGCCGTGCGTGCCGCCATCGACGCCGCGGAGGAGACGGGCTATCCCGTCATCATCCAGCATGCCGAGTGCCATGAGGACTTCATGCCCATGGACAAGATCGGTCCGGCCATGGTGGCCCTCGCCGGGCGCTCGAGCGCACAGGTCTGCGTCCATCTCGATCACTGCGAGCATCTCTCCTACATGCGCCGTGCCCTCGAGATGGGCTTCACGGGCGTCATGTACGACGGCTCCATGCAGCCCTATGACGTGAACGTCGCCAACTCGCGGCGCGCGGCGGCCATGTGCCACGACTTCGACTGCGGTCTCGAGTGCGAGCTGGGAAGCATGGGCGCCCGCGAGAACGGTGCCGGCCATGACGCCGACGAGTCGGGCGCGATGGCCATCTACACCGACCCCGACCAGGCTGCAGGCTTCATCGAGGCCACGGACCTCGACATCCTCGCCTGCTCGTTCGGTACCGTCCATGGCATCTACAAGGCCGAGCCCAAGCTCAACTTCGACGTGCTCACGGACATCCGCTCCCGCGTGAACGTCCCGCTGGTCATGCACGGTGGTTCCGGCGTGTCCGATGACGACTACCGCTCCGCCATCGACGCCGGCATCAGGAAGATCAACTACTACACCTACGGCGTCAAGTATGCGGGCGAGGCCGTGCGCCGGACCATCCGCGACTTCGAGGCCAAGGAGGCCGACTCCGTGGTCTACTGGCACGACATGACCATGGCCGCCTATGCCAGCATGCTCGAGACCTTCAAGGACGTCATCACGGTGTTCGCCAACGGCGCGGAGCCCCTGGCATAGAGGCCCTGTCGGCGTCTGATGAGGTTGACCACGAAGTGGCGGCCAGCTGGCGGCTTGTCCTATCCTTCTCGTATACCTCATGAAGAGAAGACGAGAAGAAGAGAACGGACACCGAATGATCAAGCTCATCGCATCGGACATGGACGGCACGCTCCTCGACGGGGACTCCCACGTCCCGCCCGAGACCTATGACCTCATACGCTCGCTTCGCGAGAAGGGCATCCACTTCGCGGCCAGCTCGGGCAGGCGCTATGACACGCTCTGCGAGTTCTTCGAGCCCGTCGCCGACGGGATGGACTTCGTGGCCTCCAACGGCGCGCAGGTCTACGCCGATGGCGACCTCATCGACCGCGAGGTCTACAGCCATGCCTCCCTGAAGCGCCTCGAGCGCGTCGTGGACATGTTCGACTGCCTCCACCTCGTCCTGTTCGACCGTCGCCGCAGCTTCCTGTTCGACGAGGAGCAGCACTACGAGCGCGAGATCGACAAGGACCTCCCGAACGGCGAGAGGGTCTTCGAGGTGCCCGGCCCCGAGACGAACATCATCAAGGCATCCGTCTTCTGCGACGCCGACGATCAGGTCATGGACATGGCATACGCCCTCAACCGCGAGCTGGGCGACAGGTTCGTGTTCGCGCCGTCGGGCAGGAAGTGGATCGACGCCATGCAGCCCGGCGTCACCAAGGCGTCCGGCATCGACCAGATCATGGGCCTGTACGGCATCAAGGCCGACGAGGTCATGGCGTTCGGCGACGCGATGAACGACTACGAGATCCTGCGCATGGTGGGCAGCTCGCGTGCCATGGGCAACGCCCGCTATGCCATCAAGCAGGTGGCGGCCAAGGTCATCGGCACCAACCTCGACCACAGCGTCCAGAAGGCCATGCGAGAGGTGCTCGAGGCGGCCGAATGACGTCACGTCCCGATGAGTACCGCCAGTACCTGGTCGCGGACCGCTCACTCGGCATGAGTGCCGGCAAGCTCGCGGCGCAGGTCGCTCATGCGTCCGTGGCCTTCCTGCTCCACTCGCCCGACCTCGACGAGGACGCCCTCGCGAGATGGGTGGCGTCCGGCGAGGCGAAGATCGTCCTCGCGGTCGATGGGAGGTCCGGCCTGGAGGCGCTCGTCTCCCGTGCCGAGGCCGCCGGTCTCGAGGAGGACGTCGACTTCTTCCGCATCCTCGACGAGTGCCGCACCGAGCTCACGCCCGACGCATCGGGAACGTGCTGGACCTGCGTGGGCTTCGCCCCCGCGCTCGCCTCGACCATGGCCCCGATCACGGGAGGCCTCGCCCTCTACAGGTGAGCCTCCCGACGGGCGACTCCCGACGCGCGCTCCACCTCGCCACGCTACAATGACAACGCCCGAGCAAGGCCTCCTCCCGTGCGAGACGCGCGTGGCGGACGACCACGAACCTGACGAACGTGACCCAAGCGGTCACGGACCAAGAAGAGGTACCGATGGCAGAGAACACCCCCGACGACGGCAAGCGTCCGTCCTACTACGTCACCACGCCCATCTACTACGTCAACGCCGCGCCTCACCTCGGCACCGCGTACTCCACGATCCTCGCGGACGTGCAGGCGCGCTTCCGTCGCGCCATGGGCTATGACGTGATGTTCCTCACGGGCCTCGACGAGCACGGCGAGAAGGTCGCGGCGTCCGCGGCCGAGCACGACATGACGCCCCAGCAGTGGTGCGATTCCCAGGTGCCGGCCTTCGATGACCTCTGGAAGACGCTCGAGATCACGAACGACGACTTCATCCGCACCACCGAGCCCCGCCAGACGGCGTCGGTCCAGCACCTCTGGGAGGTCCTCAAGGAGCGCGGGTACATCTACAAGGGTTCCTATGACGGCTGGTACTGCGTGCCCGAGGAGACCTACTTCACCGAGACCCAGGTCGCACACTCCGACGAGGCGAACCACACCGAGGGAGCCCACCTCTGCCCCGACTGCGGCAGGCCGCTGGAGCGCGTCCAGGAGGAGAGCTGGTTCTTCAAGCTCTCCGAGTTCCAGAAGCCCCTCCTCGACCTCTATCGGGATCACCCCGAGTTCGTCGAGCCCGAGATCCGCCGCAACGAGGTCGTCTCGTTCGTGGAGGGCGGGCTCAAGGACCTGTCCATCTCCCGCACGAGCTTCGACTGGGGGATCCCCCTGCCCTTCGACGAGCGCCACGTCACCTACGTGTGGTTCGACGCCCTCATCAACTACCTCACCGCGGTGGGCTATGGCGACGACTCTCCCGAGGCGGCAGCCACGCTGGCCCGCCGCTGGCCCGCCCAGACCCACATCGTGGGTAAGGACATCATCCGCTTCCACTGCGTGATCTGGCCCGCCATGCTCATGGCGGCCGGTCTTCCCGTCCCCGAGCGCGTCTTCGTCCACGGCTTCCTCATGGTGAGGAACGAGGAGACGGGAGCCGGCGAGAAGATGAGCAAGTCCCGCGGCAACGCGATCGCGCCCGCAGAGGTCATCGACATGCTCGGCGTCGAGGGCTATCGCTACTACTTCATGACCGACGTCGAGCCCGGCACGGATGGTGCCGTCTCGTTCTCGCGCATGGAGCAGGTCTACAACACCGACCTCGCCAACAGCTGGGGCAACCTCGTGAGCCGCACGCTCAACATGAGCGCCAAGTTCTTCGAGGGCAAGACCCCCGTCCTGCCCGAGGGCTGGACCACCGCCGCGAGCCCGCTTCGTGACGCCGCGGATGGTCTTCTCGACCGCTATGCGGCGGATATGGCCGACTTCGCCTATGGGAAGGCGGCCGAGGAGGTCATGGCTCTCGTCCATGCCGCCAACCACCACATCGAGGACACCGAGCCCTGGGCGCTCGCCAAGGACCCGGTGCGCGCCGATGAGCTCGCCTGCGTCATCGGCGACCTGCTCGAGTCGATCCGCATCTGCGCACACCTCCTCGAGCCCTTCACCCCCGAGACCTCGGCCGAGGTCCTGCGTCGCATCTCCTGCGAGGGCGAGATCGGCTCGACCGACCTCGCGACCGCCTGCGAGTGGGGCGCGATCCCGCAGGACGTGCCCGTCACCAAGGGCGACGCGCTCTTTCCGCGCCTGGGCACCCCCGGCAAGTAGATGGGGACCACCCCGGACATGGACGGACGTGCGTCGGAGCCCGACAGCCAGGTCCCGGCGTCCCGGCTCGCGAACCCCACCTCGACCAGGACCGTGCTCGACAGGTTCGGGCTGGCCACGAAGAAGCGTCTGGGCCAGAACTTCCTGGTGGACGACTCCGTCATCGCGCGCATCCTCGACCTGGCCGAACTCGGTCCGGCCGACTCCGTGCTCGAGGTGGGACCGGGCATCGGCACGCTCACGATCGCGCTCCTCGACCACGCCGGTGCGGTCGTCTCGCTCGAGGCCGATCGCGAGCTCGAGCGCGTGCTGGCCTCCACGTGCGCGGATGGCGCCGACCGATTCGCCCTCGTGATGGGAGACGCCCTCAAGGCGACTCCCGCCACCGTCGGCGAAGCCCTCGAGGGACTCGAGCGCACGGAAGCCCCGGCGCATCCCACCGAGTTCGTCTCGAACCTGCCCTATCAGGTGGCCGCGACGGTGCTCCTGCGCTTCCTCCAGACCATGCCCACCATCTCGCGTGCCGTCGTGATGGTCCAGGCCGAGGTCGCCGACCGCATCTCGGCATCGCCGGGCACGAAGGCCTATGGGGCGTATACGGCGAAGCTGGCACTCCAAGGCATGGTCACGGGCCGCTTCGAGGTGGGTCCGGGGTGCTTCATGCCGCCGCCCCATGTGAACTCCGCCGTCGTCCGCATCGACCGTCATGCCCCCGTCGGACCCGGCGGCGCGTGCCTCACGCCCGAGCAGGTGGCCGCGACGGCATCCGTCATCGACGCGGCGTTCGCACAACGACGCAAGACCATCCGCAACTCGATGTCGTCGTCCGGGTTCGACAAGGCGGCCCTGGACGTCGCCTTCGAGGAGTCGGGCATCGACGCAGGGTGCAGGGCGGAGACGCTTCCCTGTGAGGCGTTCGTGGGGCTCGCCCTCGCGTTGGGCGGGAACGGTCGTGGGGACGGCGCGACATCCGGGAAGGGGAGTGGCGTATGAGCAGGGAGCTCGAGTGCATGGATTCGCTCACCAAGGGTGACGGGTCGCTCTTCCACACGCGCAAGGGTCGTCCCCAGCCATGGCCCAAGCCCCTGGCCCCCCTTGCCGACACCCATTGCCACCTCACCGTCTTCGAGGGCCATGACCCCGCGGAGGCGATCTGCCGCGCCGCTCTCGTGGGGTGTCGCCTGCTCGTGGTGCCCATCGATCCCACCGAGGACGGCACCGATGCCGAGGCCTTCCTCGCCTCGCTCACCGCATGGCTCGACGAGGCGCGTGCCCTTCTCGCCCGGGCCGTCGACGACGGGCTCGTGCCTCCGGAGTTCCCCGGCCACCCCTCATGGACGGGAATCCCGGACGTTCGCATCCTGGCCGGCACCCATCCCTACGGCGCCGCCATCCACGATGCCGCCGCCCGCGAGCGGCTGGAGACCTTCCTGTCCGACCCGCGCTGCGTGGGCGTGGGCGAGATCGGCCTGGACTACACCTGCGACGTGCCCGTCGACGTCCAGCTCGCCGTCTTCGACGAGCAGCTCGCCTGTGCCCGCGAGCGCTCCCTTCCCGTCGAGCTTCACATCCGTGACGAGAGGGACGACGCCTCCCATGCCGCCCATCTCGCCGCGGCGGAGCTCCTCGCCGAGAGGGGCGTGCCCGAGGCAGGATGCGACCTCCATTGCTTCACCGATGACATCGCATGCGTCCGCCCGTTCGTGGGGATGGGGTGCCATGTCGCGTTCGGTGGCGCGGTGACCTTCTCCAAGAGCGATGACATCCGCGACGCGGCGGCGTTCGTGCCCGACGGCCTGATCCTGTCCGAGACGGATTGCCCGTACATGGCTCCCGTCCCGCTCCGGGGCGAGGAGTGCGAGCCGGCCATGGTGGCCTTCTCGGCGGCATGCGTCGCCGACGTCCGCGAGGAGGCCGGCATCTCCTCTCGCAAGGCGACCTACGAGTCCCTCTGGCACAACGCCTGCGAGCTCTTCTCCATCTCCTAGGGCCGCCGGACCGCACGCCCGCGGCGTTGCGTGCGCACGGGCATGGGTATGCTCAGACCAACCGACCGGGACCCCTCGCGCGCCAAGCGGGGGTGAGCCATGCGTCTCGAGGTTCCGTCGACATCCAAGGAAAGCCATGCGTCGCGTCTCCTCGAGGCCGCCCTCGAGCTCGCGTTCCCCACGCGTTGCGTCGGATGTGACCGTCCCGGCACGCTCCTGTGCGACGACTGCCGGGAGGGGCTTGCCTGGATCGCGCAGCGCTGGGCATGTCCCGTGTGCGGCGCCCCCTACGGTTGGCTCGTGTGCACGGAGTGCGGTAGGGACGACCCGTGGGAGATGCGCGCCACGACCTCCGCGCTCGTGTTCGAGGGCGCCGCGCGCGCCACGGTCACCCTCCTCAAGGACGCCCACGAGCTGAGGCTCGCCCCGGTCATGGCGGCGGCCATCGCGTGCGCGCTCGACGAGGCGTCGGCATGGCCGGCTCGTGATGGTGCCGCCCGCCATTCCGACGTGGACGTCGATGCCATCTGCTTCGTGCCGGCGACGCCTGCCGCCTACGCCAGGCGTGGCTTCGACCACATGGAGCTGGTCTCACGCGAGCTCTCGACCCTCGTCTCGATCCCCTTGGCGGATGTGCTCGCCAGGGTCGATGCGTCCGACCAGAGGACGCTGGGCAGGCAGGGACGAGCGGACAACGCTCGTGGCACGTTCAGGGTGGTGGACGACGTGGGCGGCATGGACCTGCTCCTCGTCGATGACGTCGTGACGACCGGTGCCTCCATGAGGGAGGCGGCCCGTACGCTCCTCGGGAGGGGGGCGTCCTCGGTGAGTGCGGCGTCGTTCGCGCGGGTCTGGTGAGGATTTCATCCGCGACCTGCGACGATGTCTGACATATGTTCGAATCCTGCTATAATTCCCGTGTCTCATTCCAGGTCTGTGGTTGCGGACGCGCGAGCGTCCTAGTCCATGGCAGACGAGGCCGAAGGGATCCACGTAAGCCCCGTCGTGCGCGGCGGGACGATCATGGTTCGTCCTAGAGGTAAGTCGCACCGCCCGTCATACGCATGAGGCATACCGCCTCGCGGGCGAGAGGGTCAGTCGTGAGGCCGCCTGCGGGCGGTCGAGCAAAAGCCCCGGTGCGCGAGTGTGGGGTCAAAGACCAGGTCAGCTGGATGGGACGCGTCTTGTATCAAAGGAATCGGCAGGGAGCTGGCAGATGAAGCGCAACCATTTCGTCAGGCATTTCGTAACGCTCGCGCTCATGGCACTCGCCTGTGCGGTCGCCTTGGGAGGATGCCAGCTCTCCCTCACGCCCACGTCGGTCGACGAGGCGCGTTCGTCGGCCGCCTCGTCCACGAAGGCCGAGGTCACCTCGCCGACCATCGCGACCGATGGCACGCTCACCGTCGGTCTCAAGACGGCCAGCGCCACGGCGCCCCTCTGCATCACCTCCGACTCCGGCGACGTCACCGGCCTCGACATCGACCTCGCCTCGGCCATAGCCGACGAGCTCGGTCTCAAGGTCAAGTTCGTCTCGGTCACCGATGCCAAGTCGGGCATCGCCAAGGGCTGTGACATCGTCATGGACGTCTCCTCCGGCGAGTCGGCCGACGTCAAGGTGATCGGCCGCTACACCGAGTCGGCGGTGGCCCTGTTCCACAAGGATGCCGCCGGCGTCACCTCGGCCACGGAGCTCTCCGGCAAGACCGTGGGCGTGCAGAAGTCCTCGACGTCGCAGAAGGCCCTCGCGCGCACGAGCCTCGTCATGACGCAGAAGGAGTACAGCAACCTCAACGAGGCGTTCGACGCCCTGAACGCGGGTTCGGTCGACTACGTGCTGTGCGATGCCTATGCGGGTGCCTACCTCTCCACGAGCTACTCGGGCATCACCATGGCCGGCACGATCGACGTCCCCACGTCCGCCGGCGTTGCGGTCTCCTCGACCAACACCGAGCTCCAGACGAAGATCCAGACGGCGATCGACGACCTCTCGCAGAACGGCGTCTACGACATCATCCGCTCGCGTTGGGTGGGCTCGATGGCCCAGCTCACGTCGTCGAGCCAGGTCTCCGGCATCACCGTGACCTCCGCGACCACGACGACGGACGCGTCGACCTCGGACTCCGCCACGGCGACGGGGACCACCGACGGGTCGGGCGCCGGGTCCAACGCGGTGTCGTCCACGAACTAGCAAGCATCCTCCACGCATCCGTCGGCCTCCGAGGGGAATACCGTGGCGTGTTTGGGTACTACCAGAGTATGGGGTCGGGCCCCGCGAGGGGAGCGCGCATATGGTGCGGACCTGGTCCCGTCGAACGTGACTATCGGCTCTCGAATGGAGGCAACATGGTGGACATCAAGGTGTCGGGGCGCAAGACCACGGTGACGGAAGCCCTGCGCAGCTATGTCGACGAGAAGATCGGCGATTCCCTCAAGGTGTTCGATATCCAGCCCATGAGCTGCGACGTCGTGCTCCGCGTCGAGAAGAACCCTTCCAACCCGGACAGTGCCGCCTGTGAGGCGACCGTCTTCGTCCGCGACACCGTCGTGCGTGTGGTGGCGGTCGATCCCGACATGTACGCCGCCATCGACGAGGCGGCCGACAAGGTCACCCGTCAGCTCCGCAAGTACAAGACCAAGGTGGTCGACAAGAGGCACCGCTCCGAGGGCCTGCCCCCGCAGCCGCTCACCACGACCGACCTCGCCGACCTCATCGACGAGAGGGACGACGACCCCGATGAGCTCGTCCGCGAGAAGTACGTCGACCTCGTCCCCATGACCGAGACCGACGCCCTCGTCCAGACCGACCTGCTCGGCCACGACTTCTATGTGTTCGAGAACTCGGCGACCGGCCTCGTCAACGTCATCTATCACCGTCACAACGGCGGTTATGGAATCATCAAGCCGCTAGAGGAGTCAGATGAGCAAGCCTAGACCCACCGAGGAAGTCGAATCCGCCGACGCGGCGCCCGACGCGAAAGCGCCGGACGCCGCGGCGCGTGCGGGGCATGCGTTCCGCAAGCGAGCGACCTGCAAGATCATCGTGGACACCTGCGCCGACTTCGCCCCTGGCGTCGCCGAGGCGCTGGGCGTGGAGGTCATCGGCTTCCCCTTCGTCATGGATGACGGGGAGCACGTCGCCGACCTGTGGAAGTCCATGACGCCGCACGACTTCTACGAGCGCGTCCGCGCGGGCGAGAACGTCACCACGTCGGCGGTCACGCCCGGTCGCTTCCTCGAGTGCTTCGAGCATGCCGCCGAGGAGGGCCTCCCCACCATCTACCTCTCGTTCACCGCGGCCCTCTCCTCGAGCTTCTATGCCGCCGAGCAGGCGGCCGACATGGTCCGCGAGAGCCATCCCGGCTTCCAGATCGAGGTCATCGACAACCTCTGCGACTCGGTGGCCAGCGAGCTGCTCGCCATCGAGGTCGTGCGTCAGGCGGGCAACGGCCTGTCGTTCGACGAACTCGTGAGCTGGACCAAGGAGGCGCGTTACTTCCTGCAGGGCTACTTCACGCTCGACAGCTTCGACGCGCTCGCTCGCGGGGGACGCATCCCGCCCGCGGCCGCCCAGGTGGGTGGCAAGCTCGACATCAAGCCCGAGCTCTCCTATGACCTCGACGCGAGCCTCAGCCTCAAGGGCATGTGCCGCGGCCGCAAGAAGGCACTGCGCGCCATCCTCGCCGACTTCCACGACAACTGGAGCGGTGACGCCTCCCTGCCCGTGGCGATCGTCTCGGCCGATGCCGAGAAGGACGCCGACTGGGTCGAGGAGCAGGTGAGGAAGGAGCCGGGCTGCTCCGACCTCGCGATCATCAGGAGCCAGTGCTCGCCGGTCCTGGGGGCCCACGTCGGTCCCGGCATGGTCGCGCTCACGTTCTGGGGCTCGGACCGGCGCGAGAGGGTCTCGCTCACCGACCGCATCGCGCGCAAGGTGCGTGGGGGACAGGACGCAAGCTAGGGTCATGCGCCTTTGGGCGCACGTCATCATCACATGGAGGATCTGAATGGCATCGAACCACGACATGAAGGTCGCACTCATCGGCTGCGGGATCATGGGGGCTCCCATCGGGGGCCACATCCTGGACGCGGGCTTCGACCTCACGGTCTGCAATCGCACGAAGGAGAAGGCCGATGACCTCGTCGCGCATGGCGCCCACTGGGCGGACACCCCCGCCGAGGCCGCGAAGGCCGCTGACGTCATCCTCACCATGGTGGGCTATCCCTCGGACGTCGAGGACGTCTACCTCTCCACGGACGGCCTGATCCGCACCGCGCGCAAGGGTGCCTGGCTCGTCGACCTCACCACGTCCTCCCCGCAGCTCGCCCGTGACATCCATGACGCGGCCGAGGTCGAGGACAAGCACGCGGTGGACATCCCCGTGACGGGCGGCGAGTCAGGTGCCAAGGCCGGCACGCTCACGCTCATGGTGGGCGCCACCGCCGAGGACGTGGCTCCGATCATGCCCGTCCTCGAGACCTTCTCGGACAAGGTCTTCTGCTTCGGCGGGGCCGGTTGCGGCCAGACCGCGAAGCTCTGCAACCAGGTGTCGCTGGCGAGCTGCATGGTGGGCATGGCCGACGCCGTCGCGCTGGCCGACCAGGGTGGCCTCGACGTCAACACCGTCCTCGACATGATCGGCGGCGGGATGGGGTCGTCCCGTGCCGTCACCGAACTCGGTCCCAAGGTCGCCGACGGCGACTGGAAGCCGGGCTTCCTCGCGGAGCACATGCGCAAGGACATCGCGCTCGCACTCGCCCAGTCCGAGGACCTCGACATCACGCTCCCCGGCGCGGAGAACGCCTTCGCTCTCTACGACATGCTCTGCCAGATCGGCGGCAGCCGCCTGGGGACGCAGGCGCTCGCCCTGCTCTACGCCGACGAGGGCGAGGCCACGGCTGCGGGTCTCGACTGGTCGCTGCTCGACATGGACGACTATGCCGAGGAGGCCGATGACGACTCGTGTGGCTGTGGTCACGACCACGAGGGACACGGTCACGGTGGCCATGACCATGACGGCTGCACATGCGGACACGACCACCATGATGGTGGCTGTGGCTGCGGGAAGCACGAGGCATAGGTCTTGGACGACGGATTCGCCATAGCCATCGTGGGCCTGCTGCTCGCGGTCTTCGGCATCGTGATCGGCATGCGCATCGGCGAGGAGCTCGCCGGCCGCTGCACCACGAACAAGGACTACTGGCTCTCCAACCTCGCCGTCTTCCTCGTGGGGACCTTGGTGTCGGCCCTGGTGTGGGCCACGGGTCTCGTGGTCCTCGCCCTGCTCACGATAGGCGTCATCGCCGGCGGCATCGCGGGCCTCAAGTTCGGCTACGGCGAGTCGGTGGGGCCGTGGAAGGCCCATGACCGCTTCATGAGGGTCAACAAGGACCAGATCAAGAACAACGAGACGGGCAGTGCCCGCCGCAGGCGCGAACGTCGCGCCGCCGGCGAGCCCGAGCCCGAGCTCATGAGCGTCCAGATGCCGGAGGCGGGCTCGTCGTCGGATGACGGCGCCGACGCATCGGCACGGACGTCGCACAAGAAGGGAAAGTAAGACATGAACGAGACCAACAACAGTTCGATGGCAGTGCTCATCGACTACGAGAACCTGGCGTTGGGGACCGGCAAGCGCAAGCGCAACGGTCACCAGGAGCCGGGACCCCTGCCAGACGTGAAGCGTATCCTGGAGCGCCTGGTGGACAAGGGCCGCATCGTGTCGAAGCGTGCGTACTGTGATTGGCAGCGCTTCGAGGATGCGGTGACGCCCCTGCATGAGCTCGGCATCGAGCTCATCGAGATACCCGACCGCGCCTACACCGGCAAGAATTCCGCCGACATCCGCCTTGCGGTGGATGCCGTGGACATGTGCCTCACCAAGGCGAACATCGACACCTTCGCGATTCTCTCCGGCGACTCGGACTTCTCGCCCGCCGTGTCCAAGCTCAAGGAATACGGCCGCCGCGTGATCGGCGTGGGCATGAAGGAATCCACGAGCTCGCTTCTGGCCGAGAACTGCGACGAGTTCATCTTCTACGAGGACATCGTGAGCACCGGTGGCCTGCCCTCCTACGAGGGCAAGGTCAGCCGCGAGAAGGAGCCGTGCTATCAGCTGCTCCTCGAGACGATCGATGCCCTCCAGCGCGAGAACGACAGCGCGATCCTGGCCTCCCTGCTCAAGGACACGATGCGGCGCAAGCGCCCCCAGTTCTCGGAGGGAAGCTACGGGTACCGCTCCTTCACGGAGCTGCTCAAGGAGGCCGCGAGCCTGGGCCTCATCGAGATCCATCGGGACCAGCGGAGCGGGACGGCCGTCGTCGACGGCTTCTGCGAATAGGTTGGAGAGACCATGACCAAAAAGAAGGACGCCAAGACCGTGGACGAGAAGACCGCCGAGGTCGAGCAGCCCGTGGAGGCCTCCGAGCCAACGCCGGACGTCTCCGAGCTCCCCGACCTCGTGGAGGAGCTCTCGGGGCCGAACAGGCGCAGGCGGCAGGACGCGTCGCACAGGATCTGCCTGATAGCGCGCGAGGACCCCACCGTCCTGCTCGACCAGGTCGACCAGCTCACGGACGCCCTCTACCGTCCTGAGGCCCAGACCCGTTGGGAGGTGCTCGACGCACTCTCCGAGCTGGCCCTCACCAACGCCGCCGCGGTTGCCGACGCCTATGACGGTGCCGAGGCCGCCCTGTTCGACGAGGGCTCGTCCACCGTGCGCCTCGCCGCCTTCCGCTTCCTCGCGCGCTTCGGCGCCACGTCGCAGAAGCGTTCCGACACGGTCTGGCCTCTGCTCGACGAGGCCATCCAGTGCTTCCACGGCGACACCGAGTACCGTGACATGCTGGGCTGCCTGCTCGACTTCGTGAAAGGCAAGATCTCGAAGGAGACCCGCGCCGCCCTCGTCGACAGGATAACCTTCGACGCCGAGTCGGGCCGTGGCTACATCAAGTCCTGCTCCGCCGAGATAATCGCAGCCTCCAAGGACAAGGAGAAGAAGTAATGGCCTCAGCTCCGAAGACGAACCATCAGGTGACGCTCATCCCGGGTGACGGGATAGGCCCCGAGATCACCGACGCGATGCGCGAGGTGGTCGAGGCCACGGGCGTGGGCATCGACTGGCACGTGGTCGAGGCCGGCGCGAAGGTCATGGACAAGGAGGGGACGCCCCTCCCCGAGTACGTCCTCGACTCCATCCGCGAGACGGGCATCGCCATCAAGGGTCCCGTCACGACTCCCGTGGGCTCCGGGTTCAGGAGCGTCAACGTGGCGCTCCGCAAGACGTTCGACCTCTACTCGTGCGTCCGCCCATGCCTGTCCATGCCGGGCGACGGCAGCCGCTACGAGGGCGTCGACCTCGTGGTGGTGCGCGAGAACACCGAGGACCTCTACGCCGGCATCGAGTACGACGTGGACACCCCCGAGGTGCGCGAGCTCGCCGAGATGGTGGCTCGCACCGGTGCCGGCGAGATCCGCGAGGGTTCTGCCGTCTCCCTGAAGCCCATCAGCCGCTTCTGCAGCGAGCGCATCGTCCGCTACGCCTTCGACTACGCGCGCGCCAACGGCCGCCACAAGGTCTGTGCCGTGCACAAGGCGAACATCATGAAGTGCTCCGACGGACTGTTCCTCCATACCGCCCAGAAGGTGGCGGAGGACTATCCGGACATCGAGTTCGAGACCCGCATCGTCGATGCGACGTGCATGGGCCTCGTCATGGACCCGCATGACTTCGATGTGATCGTGCTGCCGAACCTCTACGGCGACATCGTCTCCGACCTCTGCGCCGGTCTCATCGGCGGACTCGGCCTCGCCCCCGGGGCCAACATCGGGGCGGATTGCGCCATCTTCGAGGCGACGCACGGCAGCGCCCCCGACATCGCCGGCAAGGACATCGCCAACCCCACTGCGGAGATCCTCTCCGCGGCCATGATGCTCGATCACCTCGGCGAGACGGCCGCCGCCGACAGCATCCGCGAGGCGGTCCGGGCCACGCTTGCCGAGGGGGAGACGGTCACCGGCGACATCAAGCGTGCCCTTTCAGGCTCCCCTAAGGGCTGTGTCGGCACAAAGGCCTATGGACAGGCCGTCGCGCGCCGTGTGGCGGCGGGAAGGTAGTCGGGGTAGACTAGGCAACGTTCGCAAGGTGGGCATCCACGTGGCCCCATGCCGCGTGGATGTCACATGACAGGAGGATCCAGGTAAATGGCAGACGATGAGAAGAAGGTCGAGACGGACGAGGAGCCCGAGGTCGACGAGACCAAGGACGATCAGACCGCCGATCAGGCCGAGGACGAGAAGGCCGAGGACACGTCCGACGACAAGGCCGATGACGAGGAGGCCGACGGCGTCAAGTCGAAGGTGACCCCCGCGAAGAAGAAGCCCTCCAAGGCCAACAAGCCCGTGAAGTCGTCCAAGGATGACATCCCGGCACGTGCCGCCTCCAAGGTGACTCGCCAGAAGAAGGTCGTCTCCATGCCCGTCGCCATCATCGTGGCGGTGGCCTGCGTGGTCGTGGGCGCCCTCCTCGGCTACTTCGTGATCGGCAACCTGACCAGCAACCAGGTCAGCGGCAAGACCACCCTCACCGAGGACCAGCTCGACACCACGGTGGGAACCTACACGTACAACGGCAAGAGCTACACCATCAGCGCCCGCGACGCGATCACGAGCTCGTCGAGCCTTGACTCGGCCAAGAACGATGACGGCACCTACAACATGCCGTCGGCCAGCACGATCCTCTCCAAGGCCCAGAACGGCATCCTCTCCCTCGAGGTCGAGGCGCAGGGCATCGAGGTCACCGATGACGACATCTCGAGCTATGCCACCTCGACGCTCAACACCGATGACTATTCCTCCATCGCCTCCCAGTACAGCCTGGACGAGGACAGCGTCAAGGACATCCTCAGGCAGTCCTGCGGCGTGAAGAAGCTCTATGACCAGGTCGTCACCACCACGGTGACCACCTCGCCCACGGCCCCCACCGCGCCTTCCGATGGCAACAACGACGAGGCCACCGCGGACTACGGTGCCTACATCGTGAACCTGCTCGGCGATGAGTGGGACTCGACCAACAACACGTGGGCCCGCACCGACGGCCCGTTCTACTCGTCCATGTCGAGCATGCAGTTCACCAGCGACTCCGCCACCTACACGCAGGCCGAGACGGCCTACTACGTGGCCTACCAGCAGTACTCGCAGAGCTCGAGCAACGCGAGCACCCAGTGGACCGACTACGTGAACGGCCTGCTCTCCAAGGCCTCGATCACCATCGACTCGCTCGTCTCCTAAGGGCGCCCGTCGGGGACCACATAGCGTACGTCACCGAGACGGGGCCCGCGAGGGTCCCGTCTCTTGGGTAGAAGGCTGAAAGAGCCAAACGTGACCGTTCCGAAAAAAGGGGAGTGACGGATGAGGATCCTGGCGAGCAGATGCCTGTTGGGCGATGACTGCCGCTATGACGGCGGCGCGAGGCCATGCGACGCCGTGAGGAGGCTCGCCTCGGTGGCTGACGTCATGGGCGTGTGCCCCGAGTGCGACGGCGGTCTGAGCTCGCCTCGGCCGCCTGCCGAGCGCGCCGGGGGCCGAGTCGTGCTCTCGGACGGCACCGACGTCACGGTCGAGTTCGCCCGTGGTGCCCAGGAGACGCTGCGGCGTGCCCTCGATGCCGGCGCGACGCTCGCCGTTCTCAAGTCGAAGAGTCCATCCTGCGGCAGTAGGCTCATCTATGACGGAAGCTTCACGGGAAGTCTGACAAGAGGGGCGGGCGTAGCCGCCGAGCTCCTCGAAGGGGAGGGGATCTGCGTGGTGAGTGAGGACGAGGTCAAGGACATGAGGCCGTCCGTCGAGCATCCCGTCGCGATCGTGCTGGGAAGTGGCCTAGGCGCGCTCGCGCGCGAGGTCAAGCCCGTGCGACGGATAGACTATGCCGACATCGACGGGTTCCCCGTGGACGCGCGCCCGATCGAGGGCCATGTGTTCGAGGCGACGATCGGCACCGTGGATGACGTGCCCGTCGTGGTGTATCCCGGCAGGGTCCATCTCTATCAGGGCTACTCCGCCGCCGAGGTCACGGCTCTGGTCCGCCATGCCCACCGTCTGGGCTGCCACGACATCATCTTCGCGTGCGCCACGGGCGCGGTCCCGGAGATGGCCGGCATCGGCCTGGGCGTCCTCACCGATCACATCAACCTCACGGGCACCAACCCGCTCGTCGAGCAGGATGACCTCTCCGACGTCGAGACCCCGTTCGCGGGGATGGCGGACGCCTACACCCCGTATCTGCGCGAGCTTGCCATCGGAGTGGCAGCCGACCTCGGCATAGAGCTCGGGAGCGGCGTCTATGCCGGTCTTCTCGGCCCCAGCTTCGAGACGCCCGCCGAGATCGGCGCCTTGAGGACGATGGGGGTCTCCTACGTGGGCATGTCCACGGTATGCGAGGTCATCATGGCCCATGCGCTCGGGATGAAGGTGCTTGGGCTCACGCTCGCGGCCAACGTCGCGGGCGACCCGGACGTGTCCCATGAGACGGTGCTGGAGTGCGCCCACGACTACGAGGACGACTTCGAGCGTCTCGTCAGGGGCGTCCTCCGGATGCTCTAGGCATCATGTCCGATTGACGCTTGAAATCGCGCGGTCTTATCCGTACCATAAGAGCTCGGCGTCTCGGCATCGCCCGACGTCGCATCGGTTCGCCAGCATAGCTCAGTTGGTAGAGCACCGCTCTCGTAAAGCGGGGGTCATCAGTTCGAGTCTGATTGCTGGCTCCATGAGAAGACGAGGTCAGAGGCCGAAAGGTCTCTGACCTCTTTGCGATGGGGAGGGGATGGGTCCCATGGGAAGGCCGAAGGGCATCGACGGGGTCCTTTTCGACTTCGATGGCGTCATCTGTGACACCGAGCCTCTCGCGATGGACCACCTCACCGAGACCCTCGCGCTCCACGGCATCGAGCTCACGCCCGAGCAGCATCTCTCGCTCGTGGGCACGGACGGCAGCGCCGTGATGGACCGGCTCCTCGAGGGGTCCGACCTCACGTCCGACGAGCTCTTCGCGGAGGATGACGCACGCGGCAACATCCATGTCATCTGCGACATGGTGCCCATGCCGGGCGTCCTCGAGTTCATCCGTGGCGTGCGCGCCGCCGGCCTTCCCACGGCCCTCGTCTCCACGACGCTATCCCGCTACATCCTCGCGGCGCTTGACCAGATGGGCATCGTGGGCCTGTTCGACTCCATCGTCTGCGGCGACATGGTCGAACGTCGCAAGCCCGATCCCCTCTGCTATGCCACGTCGCTCGCCAACCTCGGGCTCGACGCATCGCGGTGCGTGGCGTTCGAGGACTCGCCCACGGGCATCCATGCGGCCAAGGCAGCCGGCCTCTATGTCTGCGGTTACGAGGGCTCCGTCATCGACCAGGACACCTCCGAGGCCGACGAGGCGATCTCCACGTTCGTCGGGCTCACGCTGTGACGGCCCCGAGCTGCCCCGGGGCCAGGACCAAGGTCCTGCGCGCACTCGACTCGTCCGGGTTCTGCAAGATCCTCATCATAGTATCGGCCCTGACCTGGGGGTTCTCGTTCTTCGTCATGAAGGACGCCACGGCCGAGTTCCCCGTGTTCTTCCTCCTGGCCGTACGTTTCGGCCTGGCCTCCCTCGTCATGCTCGTCGTGTTCGGCAGGCGTGTCATCGCCCATCTCGACAGGCGGACCATCGGCGTGGGTGTGCTGCTGGGAGTCCTCGAATGGGCCGGCTATGCGTTCCAGACGGTGGGGCTCACGATGACGACCCCGGGCAAGAGCGCGTTCCTCACGGGATGCTATTGTGTCATGGTGCCGTTCTGCGCATGGGCCCTGGGCCTTGGCCGCCCCGAGCGGCACAACGTGATCGCCGCCTTCGTCTGCGTCGCGGGACTCGGCCTCGTGGCCCTCGACGGCGGCAGCCTCGTCAACTCTGGGGACCTTCTCACCCTGGTGGGTGCCGTCTTCTATGCGCTCCAGATGGTCGAGGTCTCCAAGCACGGGCCGGACTGTGACGTCTGGGCAATCACCACCTGGCAGTTCATCGTCATGGGTGTGGCCTCGGCGGTGTCATCGGCCGTCCTCGAGACGCCGCCACCCGTCTCCGTCTACACCCCGTACAACGTCTTCGTCCTGGTGTTCCTCGCGGTGGTCTGCTCCTGCGTCGCGCTTGCGGCGATAAACCACGCCTTCACGAAGGTCGATCCCACGGCGGGCGCCCTGCTCTCCTCGCTCGAATCCCCCTTTGGGGTGGCCTTCTCGGTCATGTTCGCCGGCGAGGTGCTCACGGGCAGGCTCGTGGCCGGCTTTGCCCTCATCTTCCTCGCCATCGCCTTCTCCGAGGCTGGTCCCCAGATCCTCTCATGGAGGCCGGGGAAGGGCAAGGGACGATCCGACTCCTGAGGCGGTCCCCGCAGGCCGCCGTGACCGTCGACCTCAGCCATCCGGTCAGTCGCGGCCCGCGTCCTCCTCGCCGGATGCGTCGTCGGTCTCGGGCGTGCGGCTCACCATCACGATCCCGATGCACACAAGCACCAGCGAGATGGCGGTGGCGATTCCCTGTGGATGCCCCTCATCGCCCAGCAGGAGCAGGGAGAGTATCACCCCGAACACGGGTGTCATGAAGCCGAACACGGTCACGTGGCTCACGTCGTTGTGGGCGAGCAGCACGCTCCAGAGGCTGTAGGCCACGGCGGATACCATGACGAGCCATGCGAGCGTCACTGCCTGCGTGGGACCGTCGACGGAGAACGTCCCTCCCGCCGCCGCGCCGATGCAGGCGAGCACCGCGCCGCCCATCACGAACTGGAGGCCGCACATGAGCACGGGGTTCGTCCTCGCCGAATAACGTCGTACGAAGGGTCCGGCCATCGCGGTGCACACCGCCGAGAGCATGACCAGGCCCTCACCCATGAACGTGAACCCGGCGCCACTGGTGAGGCTCGCGAGGTCGGCGACGATGAGGCCGGCGAAGCCCACCAGGCAGCCGGCCACCTTCTGACCCGTGAGCCGTTCCATCCGGAACAGCAGGCAGGAGGCGAGTAGCGACACGAACACGCCCACGCCCTGCACGATCGAGCCCGTGACCCCCGTGGAATGTGCGAGGCCGATGTAATAGAGGAGGTACTGGCCCACGGTCTGGAACAGCGACACCACGGCCGCGGCGCGTAGGTCGCGGACATGGGGCGGGCGAAGCTCGCCACGCCTGTGTGCGAGGAGGGCCCATGCCACCAGCACGCAGGTCCCGGCCAGCATGAAGCGCGTCCCCGCGAACAGCAGCTGACCACCCGTGTCGTCGGTGCCTATGGAGAAGAGCGAGAAGCCGATGCGCGTCACGGGCACGGCGCTGCCCCAGAGCAGGCAGGCCACGCACGCGAGCGCGGCGACCACGAGCGGTCGAGAGAGGGCGGAGGTCCGTTGCCGCTTCATGCTAGAGCGCGCTCGCGAACTCGATGAGCTCGTCCACGTCCGAGAGCTCCGTCGCCCACGAGCACACGAACCTGATCACCCTGTGCGTGGCATCGATGCGATAGAAGGACTCGCACCCGCACGCCTTCTCGAGCGCGTCTCCCACGCGGTCCGACACGACGAAGAACTGCTGGTTCGAGCCGGAGTTCCCGTAGGGCTTGAAGCCGTTCGCCACGAGGCCGTCACGAAGTGCCAAGGCGCACTCGTTGGCATGCGCGGCGAGCTTCCAGTACAGGCCGCCCTGGAACGCCGCCTCGAACTGGACGCCGAGCAGGCGCCCCTTGGCGAGAAGACCGCCGCGTTCCTTCACGATGTAGGGGAACGTCTCCTTGAGCTGGGCGTCGTTGATCACGATGGCCTCACCGAACAGCAGACCGTTCTTCGTCCCGCCTATCGAGAATGCGCTTGCTCGACTCGCGATGTGAGCGAGGTCGAGGTCATTGTCGGGGCTGGTGAGGGCGCTTCCGAGACGCGCGCCGTCCACGTAGGTGCGCAGGTTCCTGCTCTCGGCCCAGTCGCAGATGGCGTCGAAGCGCTCCCGTGTCCAGACGCCGCCGAGCTCGGTGGTGTCGGAGATGTAGATGAGCGCGGGCCTCGTCATGTGGCGGCCGCAGCCGGTCTGGAACCGCCAGACCCTCTCGGCCGCGTCGGGGGAGAGGAACCCGTCGGCGTCATCGGTGGGAAGCACCGTGCGGCCGCATGCCGCGATGGCGCCCGTCTCGTGCACGTTGATGTGGGCGTCGGGCGTGCAGATGACGCCCTCGTAGTCGCGGAGCATTCCCGACACGCACACGAGGTTCGCCGACGTGCCGCCTATGCAGAACTCCACGTCAGCGTGAGGCGTGCGAGCCGCCTGCCTGATGAGGTCACGGGCGCGGTCGCAGTGCGGGTCGCCCTCGGTGTACCCGACGGTCTGCTCGGCATTGGTGTCGACGAGCGCCTGGAGCACCTGCGGTGCGGCGCCCTCCGAGTAGTCGTTCATGAACATGCGCATGGGGTCTCCCTGGGACGTGTGGACCGTGTCGGGCGGGGAGGACCCCGTCTTTCTGTCGAGAGAAAAGATAGCATCTTACGCGCCGCGACGGATAAAGACGCTCCATCTTCGGCAGATGGTAGTAGAATCCCTACCAACATGGGGCGGGTGGCTCCATGTGAGACGGACCGAAGGAGAATCGCATGGAGAAGAAGAACCTGGATTGGGGCAACCTCAGCTTCGAGTATCAGAGGACCGATTACAGCTACGTGTGCAACTACCATGATGGCGCATGGGAGGAGGGCGGTCTCACCACCGACCACACCGTCACCATCTCCGAGTGTGCCGGCATCCTCCACTACTGCCAGGAGTGCTTCGAGGGCCTCAAGGCATACACCACCGAGGACGGGTCGATCGTGTGCTTCCGCCCCGACCTCAACGCCAAGCGCATGGCCTCCTCCGAGAAGCGACTCATCATGCCCGAGTTCCCCGAGGACAAGTTCGTCGATGCCGTCAAGCAGGTCGTGAAGGCCAACGCGGCCTGGGTTCCTCCCTTCGGTTCCGGTGCCACCCTATACGTACGTCCCCTCATGTTCGCCACGGGCGAGGTCATCGGCGTCAAGCCGGCCGACGCCTACCAGTTCCGAATTCTCGTCACGCCCGTCGGCCCCTATTTCAAGGGCGGCTGCAAGCCCATCGACATCTGCGTGTCCGAGTACGACCGCGCGGCGCCTCATGGCACCGGCAACATCAAGGCCGGCCTCAACTACGCCATGAGCCTGTATCCCTACATGGTCGCGCATCACAACGGCTTCAACGAGAACCTCTACCTCGACTCCGAGACCCGCACCTACGTGGAGGAGACGGGCGGCGCCAACGTCCTGTTCGTGGACAAGTCCGGCACGCTGGTGGTCCCCAAGTCGTTCACCGACTCCATCCTTCCCTCGATCACGCGCCGCTCGCTGGTCTACGTGGCCGAGAACATGCTGGGCATGAAGGTCGACGAGCGCCCGGTCAAGTTCTCCGAGGTGGAGAATGGTGACTTCGTCGAGTGCGGCCTGTGCGGCACCGCCGCGGTCATCAGCCCCGTCGCGAGCATCACGAACGAGGGGAAGAAGACCACCTTCCCGGCCGGCTGCGATGAGATGGGCCCGGTCATGACCAAGCTCCGCGGCACCCTCACGGACATCCAGTCCGGTAAGGTCGCCGGCCCCGAGGGCTGGATCTGCAAGATCTGCTAGCGCCATCGAAGGCCACGGTCCGAGCCGCCGCAAGGGTTCGCATGGAGGGGGCGTCGGTCATTCGGCCGGCGCCCCCTCTCGTCCGATGAGGGTCGGCCGACACCTATACTGGACGTCACATGGCTCGGGGAAGGCCGTAGGCACGGACTGGCTCGTGGCCCCAAGCCGAACACGACTCGAAGGGTGGACGTAGGGATGCAGGCACAGAAGGCTCAGGGCACGGAGGATCTTTTCGGCGGTTACATGCGCGCGTGGCAGCACATGCAGGAGGTCGCCTCGACGCTGTTCGACGCATACGGCTTCGACATGATCGAGACCCCCGCCATGGAGCAGGTCGACACCTTCGTCCACGGTATCGGCGAGTCGACCGACGTGGTGCGCAAGGAGATGTTCCGCGCGGTCTCCGGTGCCCTCTACGAGCAGGTCATGGGTGCCGGCAGCGAGTCGGGCCTGAAGCCCCGTCAGCGCCTGGCGCTGCGTCCCGAGGGCACGGCCGGCGTGGTCCGTGCCGCGGTCGAGAACAACCTCGTGCCTCAGGGCGGCGCTCCGGTGAAGGTGTGGTATGCCGAGGCGATGTTCCGCGGCGAGCGTCCGCAGAAGGGCCGCCTGCGCCAGTTCCACCAGGTGGGCATGGAGTGGCTGGGAGCGGCGGACCCCGCCGCCGACGCGGAGAGCATCATCGTGCTGATGGAGTTCTACCGCCGTCTGGGGCTCGATGCCTCCAAGCTGCGTCTCAAGATCAACTCCATGGGCGACGCCACGTGCCGCCCCGCATATCGAGACTCCGTCCGCTCCTTCATCCTCGACCATGCCGATGAGATGTGCGACGACTGCATCGAGCGGGCCGAGATCAACCCCCTGCGTGCGTTCGACTGCAAGAACGATCACTGCCGTGAGGTCATGGCGGCGGCCCCCAAGGTCACCGACTGCCTGTGTGATGACTGCGCCGCGCACTACGCCCAGGTGAAGGCCTACCTTGACGAGGCGGGCATCTCCTACGAGGAGGATCCCACGCTCGTCCGTGGCCTCGACTACTACACGCGCACGGTGTTCGAGGTCGAGTACGCCGGCGATGCCAACATCGGTGCCATCGGTGGCGGCGGTCGCTACGACGGCCTCATGGAGCTCGAGGGCGGCAAGCCCACCCCGGGCATCGGGTTCGCCGTGGGATTCGAGAGGATCGCGCTCGCCCTGTCCGATGCCGGCGTGGACATGGCGGGCGAGGAGCCCGGATGCGTCTACGTCGCCAACACCGATCCCGACCTGCGCGGGGCGGCCTTCACGGCCACGCTGGCGCTTCGTGGCGCGGGCATCCGCACGGAGGCCGACTACCAGGGTCGCTCGCTCAAGAGTCAGTTCAAACAGGCCGACAAGCATCACGCACGCCTCTGCGTCATCCTGGGACCCGACGAGGTGGCGGCAGGTGCGGCCACGGTGCGCGACATGTCCACCCACGAGCAGGTCAGCGTGCCCATGGGCGAGCTCGCCGAGGGTGTCACGAGGATGCTCGGGTAACCTGCGCGGGGATGGTCCGCATGCCCCTCTGAGTCTCGGGTCCTGACCACCCGCATGGCCATCCTCGACTACTGACTGCTATCTAGTAATTTTCAACCGCGAGTCAAAACTTGGGTTGAAAAAGACTATGATGTCCCTAATGGAGGATTCCATGCATCGGTCCCATCGGATGTCCGATGGCGGTGGCCATGCGAAAAGGGGAGAGAGACATGCAGTCGAAGATCGCGCACGCGGCGGAGCGCAAGGCGTTCAGCGTCGCAATCGATCAGTTCATCAAGGGCGTCAAGGGCCCCAACCGCGAGGAGGCGCTCGACAGGTTCCTCGACATGGGGGAGAAGCTCCTCGCCGACACCGCCCCCGACATGGGCAGCTCGCTTCGCCAGGCCTTCTATCCCGGCTCCAAGTGGGAGCAGTTCATGTTCGACCTCGTCGACCGCGTCGACCCCAACATCCTGCGTACCTCGGGCTTGAACGGTGCCTACGAGGCAGCGTTCCGCGGTCTGCGCACCACCACGCAGAGCGCCGAGAAGTACCAGTGCAACGTGCCTTGGATCATCATCTTCGATCCCACCAGCGCCTGCAACATGCACTGCAAGGGCTGCTGGGCGGCCGACTACGGCAACGCGCTCAACCTCAGCTTCGAGGACATGGACAAGATCGTCTCCGAGGCCAAGGAGCTCGGTACCCACTTCTTCATGATGACCGGCGGCGAGCCGCTGTGCCGCAAGAAGGACGTGGTCAAGCTGGCTGAGAAGCACTCCGACTGCATCTTCGGCCTCTTCACCAACGGGACCCTCATCGACCAGGCCTTTTGCGACGACGTCAAGCGCGTGGGCAACATCGTCTTCTCGATCTCGCTCGAGGGCTTCAAGGGAGCCAACGACGGTCGCCGCGGCGACGGCTGCTTCGACAAGGTCATGGCCGCCATGGACCTCATGCGCGAGAACGGTCTGGCGTTCGGTGTGTCCACCGCCTACACGCGCGACAACGTGGAGGACGTCACCTCCGACGAGTACTATGACCTCCTCGTCGAGAAGGGCGCGCTGTGGGCCTGGTACTTCCACTACATGCCCGTGGGCGAGGGCGCGAACGCCGATCTAATGCCCACCGTCGAGCAGCGCGAGTACATGCTGCACCGCATCCGTGAGGTGCGCGACTACGAGGGCGGCAAGCCCATCATGACCATGGACTTCCAGAACGACGGTGAGTTCGTGGGCGGCTGCATCGCCGGCGGTCGCGTCTTCTGCCACATCAACGCCCGTGGCGACGTGGAGCCCTGCGTCTTCATCCACTACTCCAACGCCAACATCCATGACAAGTCGCTCATCGAGTGCCTGCAGCAGCCCGTCTTCCAGGCCTATCGCAAGCACTGGCCTTGGAACGACAACATGCTCAGGCCCTGCCCCATGCTCGAGAACCCCGAGATCCTGCCCGAGATCGTGCACGAGGCCGGCGCCACCTCGACCGAGTACACCTCGCCTGAGGACGTCGACCACCTGTGCGAGCGCACCGCGCCGTACGCCAAGAAGTGGGCGCCCGAGGCCGACAGGCTCTGGTGCGAGGAGCATCCCGGCGGCAAGAAGGTCTATGCGGATGACATCTCCATGATGGACGTCGACCGCAAGGCCAAGATGCTGGCCGAGAAGGACGCCGAGGCTGACAAGGTCGAGGTCTAGCCAGTCGCCATCTCTCATCCAGAAGGGCCGTCCACCGCATGTCATACGCGGTGGGCGGCCCTTCTGTCATGACGATCGTGTCTGCTTTGGCTAGAGCTGGATGGGTCCGGACTAGATCATCTGCATCTGCGAGAGCGTGGCCTCGTACCAGTCCATATAGGTGGGAGGGCAGTACTTCTTGGCTGCCGAGATCGAGATGGTGTAGCCATAGCCCGAAGAGAGACCCTTCACGTGGGCATAGATCGCCGTGTCCCAGTCGTCCCAGCTCACGTCACCCCAACCCCATGCGTTGTGCGGCTGGAAGCAGTAGAGGCCCTTGGAGCTCTCGGTGTTGGAGATCGCAGGTGACCAGCGGGGGTCCACGCCATAATCCCAGGCGGCCGCTGCGAAGGTCGAGCCATGGCCCGAGAGGGGCGATCCCGAGAGATAGGAGTCGATGCGAGGGGCCCATTCGTTGACGAAGCCCTGCTTGTCGAGGGACCAGTCGACACCGCCGGTGGTGGGAGACGAGACCGAGCCGGTCGACGAGGAGTCGGCGGTGGACGAATCGCCGGTGGTCGCTGCGGCGGCATCGGCCGCGGCCTGCTCCTGCGCCTGCTGCTGCGCGAGCGCCTGCGCGGCAGCCTCGGCCTGCGCCTTGGCGATGGCCTCCTCCTGTGCCTTCTGACGGGCGGCCTGTGCCTCGGCGAGGGCCGTGGCCGCAGCGTCCTTCTCGGAGTCCGCCTCGGCCTTCTCGGAATCGAGCTCCGCCTGCGTGTCCTCGAGTTCCTGCTCCATCTCGGACAGCTTGTAGGCCTCGTCGGTGACGCGGCCCTGGATGATCTCCATGTAGTGGTAGTTCGTGAGGAACTGGTTGAAGTCATCCGAGGCGAGGAGCAGGCTCACGAGGCCCGGGGTGTCCTGCTGGAGCTTGTAGAGCGACTTTATCGCGGAGGCGCTCTTGTCCTTCTGGGCGGGTATCTGGGAGGAGACCTCGTCGATCTTCGACTGGTTCTCGTCGATCTTCTGCTGGAGCTCGTCGACCTTCGCGACCGCGTCATCATAGGCCTTTGCGGTGTCATCGACCTTCTGGGCGAGCTCGTCCGGCGTGGAGTCGATGTCATAGGTCACCGCGGACGCGCCGGCGCAGGGCAGCGCGAGGGCCAGGGCCATCCCAAGGGAGATGGCCACGGCGACACGTGTCGATATGGCGTTGCGCATGCGATCGAACATAGGGCTCCTTGCTCGCTGTCCTCGGGCTCGCGGCAGAGACGTAGGTTCAATTTTACGACAGGAAGCGTGGATGCCCTAATAAAACATGGGTCTGACATGAGCCGTTACGGGGAACGGCCGACGTGGTCATCATCAGGCCTATCTGCCCAAGGCGGTCTTCACGGTCTCGGCATAGGCGGCCTTGCCCTCGTCACTCAGGTGCTCGCCGTCTCCCGCGAACCACGAGTCGTGGTCGGCGGAGGCCGAGTACCAGTCGATCACCTTGACGTTGTCATGCTCGTCCGCGACCTGCTGCAGCAGCTGGTCGTTGTCGGTGCACCAGGGATCGGACGTGCGGGAGTTCACGAGCCAGAGCGTATGGGAGTCACCCACGGCATCCACGATGTCGGTGACGTCGGAGCGCTCGAGCCGCGCGCCCGAGCCCAGCGCGACGATCACGTCGTCTCCCACCACGTCTTGCGACGCATAGGTCTGGTACGCGGCCGCTATCGCCTTGGACGAACGGCCCGCCGCGCAGTCGATGACGCCCTGTGGGAAGGTCGAGGCGAGCTCGTCGGAGGCGTCGAGGGCCACGCCGTCCCCGAGGAGCGTGACGTCGTAGGTGGTAGGCTGCGCCTCGAAGGCGTCATAGCCTATGGCGTCGGTGATCATGTTCACGTAGGCCGTGATGCCGTCGCTCTCCTGACGCGGATGGGTGCCGTCGCTCCAGAACCAGTCGTCGTGCCCCTCCGAGAGGCCATGCCAGTCGATGACGTTCACGTTGTCATAGGTGGCGGCGCATTCGTCGAGCAGCTGGTTGTTGTCGTCCTGCCAAGCGTCCGGCATGCGGTCGTTCACGAACCAGATCTTCTTGTCGGGCCCCACGTCCGCGACCATCTGGTCGAGTATGTCGGTGGTGAGCCTGCCGTTCGTGCCGACGCAGAAGACGACGATGTCGCCCACGACCCCCTGGTCGCGATACCCGTCATAGACCTCGAGGGCGGCCGAGGCCTGGCGGCTCACGGCGCAGTCGACGAGGCCGTGCGTGAGCGCATCGGAGAGGTTCGGCTCGCAGGAGAGCGGGACCGAGTCCCCGATGAGGATGGCGTCGTACATGCCGCCGGCAAGGGGCCTCTTCAGCGAGGCGGCGGAGACCTGGGATCCGCCCTCACCATCCCCTCCCATGGCGCTCGCGGGTGGCACGAGGATGAGACCGGCCACGGCGACGATCGTCACGACGACCGAGAGGGCGGCGATGCCAAGGCGGACCTTGTCACGCCTGACCTCGGGGTGGGTGTCGCGTCCCCTCTCGCCCCGCTCGCCCTCCTGACGACCGTCCCTCTTGGACAGAAGCGAGGCCACGGCCGGCCTGAGGCTCGCCAGCCACTCCCTGATGCCGCCGTTCCTCAGCGGTCGCTCGACGAGTCGATAGGTGAGCTCGGACACTCCGAGCGTGAGGGCGACCACGGCCACATACCACCACAGCGGTGCCGCGGTGGTCGAGTTCCTGTTCGTCATCAGCTGGATGATGGGGTAATGCCAGAGGTAGATGGCGTACGAGCGCGAGCCGAGCCAGGCAAGGGGACGTATCGACATCACGCGGCTGACGAGCGTCCCCTCGGGGACCAGGGCGAGCATGACCACGGCCGCGATGAGGGTGCATAGGAGCGTGCCACCTTGGTAGGGGAACGCGTCATAGCCCTTCACCTGGTTGAACATCACGAGAAGCACGGCCATGCCAACCAGCGCGCCCATCTCGAGTCCAAGCCTGCCGCCGTACCTCCACTCCGAGGCCTTGGTCCGCGACAACCTGTCAAGGGGCCAGAAGAGGGCGAGCAGACATCCGATGATGAGGCTGAACGCCCTGGTGTCCGTGCCGTAGTAGGAGCGGCTCGGGTCGATGTCAGGGGAGAACGTGAGCGCCATGGCGAGCGCGGAGGCCGCGGCGACCACGGCGAGGCCTACGGCGAGGTGGTGCCTGCCGGTGCCGCGCCTGATGAGGAGGAGAAGGACGGGCGGCCACACGAGATAGAACTGCGCCTCGATGGCGAGCGTCCAGTAATGGGTGAGCGGAGACGGTCCTCCCGCGGCCGCGAAGTAGGACTCGTTTGACGCGATCTTCGCCCAGTTGATGAACATGAGCAAGGCGGGGATGACGTCGTTGCGCATCTTGGTGAGGAGGACATGGTTGAAGACCGTGCAGAGCGCTGCGGTCACCACCACGCAGAGCACGGCCTGGGGCATGATGCGGCGGAGGCGACGGACCCAGAACGCCTTGAGGTCGATCGTCCTCGTCCTCCTGTATTCGGCCAGGAGCAGCGAGGTGACGAGGTATCCCGAGAGGAGGAACATGATGGGGACGCCGAGGAACCCGCCGCGTGCGGCGTTCACGTTCAGGTGATATGCGACGACCGCGACGATCGCGACGGCCCTGAGCCCATCGAGGGAGGTGACGTAGCGCGAACGCGGTGAGACCGTTCCTGTCGTCGACCTCTCAGCCATGCATCCCTACCTCCCCTTGAGCATGATTCTAGCTGAAGGGGAGGGCAAAACTAATCAAGTCTGAAATGTCGGACGCATTACTCGTCCCGAACGACACACCCTGCGTCACTCCTCGCCGGTGATGGTGGGGGAGGAGACGACCGTGAGGTTCTCGAACCTGTCTTGGATGAATTGCTCGTCGTAGTGCTGGTCCACCCAGGCCTCGAAGGGGTTGTGGGCGGGAATCCCTTCCGCACGCTCGGTGTTTCGCGTGAAGCAGGTCACGGTGACCACGATGTCGGCGACGAGGAAGACGGCCAGCACCGTGACCCCGATCAGACGACCATGCCCCTCGTGGACGGTGCCGATCTTGTAGAGCATCTCAGGCATGATGGTGCGGCACCATATGAGGCCCAGGAAGCCCCAGATGATGACGAAACGCCATGCGGTCCACTTGGTGATGTGATCAGGAAGTCCCAGGTAGTTCCAGGACTCCGCGTGAGCCACGATCTCCATCGCCATTCCGGTGAACTGCTCGAGTGCCGTACCCAGCAGGGCGGAGATCGCCCAGATCTGCCAGGTCGGACGATGACGGAGCTTCCACAGCACCACGGTGAGCAGGACCGCGCCGAAGCCGTAGAGAGGGGAGAAAGGACCCCATACCATCCCGACCCGGCTCTCCTTGATGCCGAAGTTGACGTACATCCAGATCTCCTCTAGCACCAGCCCGAGCATGCTCGCGATGACGAAGATGTAGATCAGCTGGTAGAGGGTGAGATGGAAGCTCTCGAGATACTCGTCTCGCTCGGCGACCTGGGCGAGCCTGATCGACCGCCTCTGCTCCTTGGTGAGACGAGCGGAGGCGTCACCTGCGCGTGCCCTCTCTATGACGTCGACCACGTCCGCGTCCAGGCGTCCCTCGTCGATCATCTTCTGGAGGCGCTTGCCGCGCATCCTCGCGTTGGAGATGACGTGCGTCAGAAAGCCGATGCCCCTCGCGATGAGGAACATCAGCAGGATCAGGACGAGTATCTGAACCATGCGGTCTCCTTGTTCGGAAGCCTGCCGGGGCTAGGAGAGGGACGTCACGCCGGAGGTCGACGTCTCGAGACGCATCTCCCTCAGGGCATGGTACTCCGCGTCACGTCCCGGAGAGAGGTAGAAGGCGGTGAACCCGGTGAGCGACGGGTTCAGGCACTCGTCCGCGGAGGCGACGCCGCCGGGATGGAACAGCAGCTCGAGGTCCATCCCATCTCGCTCGGCCCTGCGAGCGAGCTCGCCATAGACCTCGGGGACCCGCGTCGAGTCCATGCTCCCCGAGAACAGGACGCCGCAGAACGCGGCGGACACGTCTCGGTATCCCGGGAGGTGCTTGCGGTCGAGTCGCCACAGGAAGTCGAGGACCCAGTGCTTCACCCAGTTGACGGGCTTGATGGTGAAGAGGACCCGAGGTCGTAGGAACGGTGCGGCCGGCTCCACCGGCACGCGGAGGTACTCGAGGTGATAGCCCTCGCGCCCGACGACGGCCAGTATCGCCTCGAACATCGCGGGGATGAGCTGGAAGTGCTGGTGGCCATCGAGCCTGAGATGGTCGCGAAGCTCTGGGAAGCGTTCAGAAACCCGTCTGATTTGTGCCGATATCTCGATTTCCAGCTCCCGTTCCAGCTCGTGTCCGTGAGGGCCCATGGACGCGAGGAGCATCGAGGCGAACCCGAGCCTGAACATCCCGTCCCCATCCACCAACATGGGAATGGACGATGGCTCTGAGCAGCAATGACCCTCCACGACGTTGAGATGTACGCCGATCATGAGAGAGGCCGGACGACCGTCGAGGAGATCCGCGCACTCGTCGAAGAGGGGTCCGTTCGCGAGGATGCTGGTGGAGCAGAGAAGACCGTGCCCACCCTCGACGGCAGACGAGCACTCGAGAATGCGCATGGATTGCGCTGGGGTTATGCCGAAATCATCGGCATGGAAGATGGTGTGCAAGCTCTCGTGTCCCTCCATAAGCGCCAAACCGACCCAAGGGCTATTCTATGCACGGAACATCCCCGGCGAAAGAAACCTATGGACCTCTCCATCATAGTTCCCTGCTACAACGAGGCTGATAACCTGCGCCTTCTCTTTGACGCGGTGGCGAGTGCCTTCGCGGGGGAGGACATCGACTACGAGGTCATCCTCGTGGATGACGGGAGCTCCGACGGGTCGGCCGAGGTGATGGACGGGCTCGTCTCCCAAGGCGACGTGGCCCACGTCACGCTCGTGAGCTTCTCGCGCAACTTCGGCAAGGAGGCCGCGATACTCGCAGGGCTCGAGCATGCCCGCGGTGACGTCACCGGCCTCATCGACTCCGACATGCAGCAGGAGCCGACGACGCTGCTCGAGATGTACCGCCTCCTCATGGGCCATCCCGAGTACGACTGCGTCGCCGCCTATCAGGAGACGCGTCATGAGGGGGCCTCCCAGGGCTGGCTCAAGAGGTCGTTCTACAAGGCGTTCAACAAGGTCTCCGACACCGACCTGAGGCCCGACGCCTCGGACTTCCGCGTCTTCCGCAAGAACGTCCGCGACGCCGTGCTGAGCATGCACGAGTACTACCGCTTCTCCAAGGGGATCTTCGCGTGGGTGGGATTCCATACCCATTACCTCCCCTACGTCCCGTCGGAGCGTGCCCACGGTTCCTCGAAGTGGAGCATGCGCGCCCTCATGAGCTACGCGCTCGGCGGCATCATGAGCTTCTCCACGCTTCCCCTGCGCGTCGCCACCTGGGTCGGCGCCCTCTCCGCGCTCGCGGCCGTGATCTATGCGATCGTCGTCATCGTGGAGCGCGTGGTGCTCAGGAACTCCTTCGCGGGATACGCCACGATCGTCTGCCTCATCCTCCTGATCGGCGGGCTCATCCTCATGACGCTCGGCATCATCGGCGAGTACCTCGCCCGCACGTACGTGGAGGGCAAGCACCGCCCCGTCTACATCGCGCGGGACGTCCGTACGTTCGATTCCGCTCCCGTGGGCCCCGGGGACGTCGAGGCCCGGGCTGCCGAGAAGACCGCCACGCCCGACCGCGACCTCACGCCGCGGGGGTAAGCAGCACCCGAAGCTCGCCCACCACCGCAGGGTCGCTCGCGGCGACCGCGTCCGCGCACCATGCGGCTCCCATGGTCTGCTCGAACACGTCGATGGCGCGCTTCCCCGAGCCGTCCGTCGCCGTGAGCGAGGCCCCATGGGAGACCATGGACGTGACCACGCTCACGTCGGTCTCGTCCAGGCCGTTCCCGAACAGGCCCGGGACGAGGCGGCACAGCGGTGACACCGGGTAGTGATCGCCGATGGGGTCGGTGCTCGACCCCGCCTCGAGAAGGGCGACCACGATCGCGGGATCGTATCCGTCGCGGCCGGACTCGAGGTCAGAGCTGTTGAAATGGCCGTCGCCCGTGGTGTCGCAGGCGAGGTAGAGCGGGGTCTTGTATCCCTTGTCGGGATCGGCCCCGCGCTCGAGGAGCAGACTCACCTTGCCCGCGTCGTCGTCGCGTACCGCGGACTGGAGGAGGGTCGAGCCATAGTCGTAGCCCCTCCTGCTGGCGTATTCGTCTACGCCGACCTCGGGATGGGCGTCGAGCGCGTCCGCGAGCTCGGAGACGTCATATGCCGAGAAGGCCGCGTCGTTCACGGCGTTCGTCTCGTGAAGCCGGTCGTTGCTCGCGATGTAGCCCTTGGCCATGAGGGACAGGGGGATGGCCATCGCGATCCCGATCACCAGGAGCATGATGGGGATGGCGACCTTGAGGCCGAGCGTGCGGCCCTGCTCGCGCCTGCGCTTCCGTCGTAGCGCGAACACGATGGCCACCCCAGCGCCGACCACGATGAGGAGCACGGACACGGCGGCGAGCCCGAGGAAGACGTAGAGCGCGCCGTTCACGAGGAGGGCGGACATGAACGCCATGGATGCCTCCTGACACGAGCCGCCTGAGGGACCGCTCCCGTGTCCCGATGCCGTGATTGTACCAGCGCGGCCATCGCGCACGTGGGGCGTGAGGCTACACTCTCTCACATGGGATGTGAGAAGGGATACACGGTCCGGACCAGGTCCGCCTCGCAGGTCGAGGTGGCCGCGACGGCTGCCATGTCGGCACGTGACCTGCTCGTGGTCATGGGCCTCTCCAAGACAGGCATCTCCCGCGTCCTGGGGGAGGGTCATCTCGTCCGCGACGGCATGGCACTTGCCGCGGGCAGCGTCGTGGATGCCGGGGACGTGGTCGAGCTCGCGTTCGGCCATTCTCGCGTCGCCGGCCCCACGAGCGACGGACCCGTCCGGGTGCTCTACGAGGATGAGGTCCTGATCGCGGCCGACAAGCCGGCATCCCTTCTCGTCCATGGCGATGGGACGTCGTCGGACACGCTCACGGCGCGCGTGCAGGGTCACCTCAGGCGTGAGGGGAGCATGGCCGTGCCTCAGGCGGTCCAGAGGCTCGATGTGGACACCACGGGGGTCACGCTGCTGTCCCTGGCCGAGGAGTTCCAACCCGCACTCGACGCCGCGGTGGCCGACGGGGGAGTGCGGAAGCGCTATCTCGCGGTCGTCCGCGGACGGTTCCCGTCCGGCACCAAGGTGATCGACCGTCCTCTGGGGCGAGACCGCCACGATGCCCGACGCATGCGCGTCTCCGAGGGCGGTCGCCCCGCCATCACATGGGTGCGTCTACTCGTCGAGCTCTCGGGCCATTCCCTGGTCCTGCTCGAGCTGGGGACGGGGCGCAGGCACCAGATTCGCGTCCATCTCGCCTCGCTGGGGTTTCCCATCACGGGAGACGCGCTCTACGGTGGCGAGCGTTCGGACGCGGGCCTCATGCTCCACGCATACGAGGAGGACCTCACCCATCCGCTGACAGGCGAGGCCCTCCATGTGCGCACCGATTGGCCGGAGCGGTTCAGCCGATGGTTCCGCCCGGTCGAGCTGCCGTCGGACCCTCTCCGATAGGGTCTACGCGTTGAAGCGCAGGATGCCGTCCCACGGGAAGTCGTAGTAGGCCTTGATGTTGATCTCGCGGCCCGTCTGGTCCCCCGGGGTGCCGCCGGTGGCACCGCCCCACTCGTTGCCGCTCGCCTGTGCGAGCTGGGTCGGGCTGATCATCGCGGCGGTGTGGGACCACTCGCTCAGGAGGATGTCGCCCGTGCGCAGGTCGCTCGAGTCGAAGTTCGTGATCCATGTCCAGCCGCGTCGCGTGAGGTTGGAGCGCATGTCGCCGGTATAGGAGGCGTTGCCGGTGTCGAACCCTGCCTTCCGCAGACAGGTGATGACGAGACTCGAGCAGTCGTAGTCACCATACTCGCCCCAGCGATAGACCTGATCGTAGCCATGGGAGTTGTCGTTCGCATAGGACGCCATGTAGTAGGCGAACAGGTCGAGCGCATCGTCGAGGCCGGGTGCGGCGCTGGTGGCCATGTGCCAGCACTGGGCTCTCGAGTCGTTCGCGGTGTAGACCTGGACGTTAGCACCGTTGGACGAGCTCCCGTTCGAGACGTCGAGGACCTTGCCGGAGTTCTTGTTCGTGAAGACGATGCCGTTCTTCCCAAGCGAGGCGACCCACAGCTGGGCGTCGGTGCCGTTGTAGTTGTACTGCCAGACGTTGGCGCCGTTCGCGGTTGAGCCGCCTTCGACGTCGAGGTACCTGCCGGAACGTCCGCTTCTCAGGGTGTAGGTGCCGTCACTCGTGCGTTCGACGTACCAGATCTGCGCGCTCGATCCGTTGGCTTGCCAGGTCTGGACGTTTGCGCCGTTGCCACGATCGCCCGCGGAGACGTCCAGGACCATCGACGTGGAGTCGCTCACCGCCGAGCGGACGACGTAATAGCCGGAGTCGATGATGTTCACTCCGTTGAGGACCCAGCCCTGGGCCTTCGAGTCGTTCCTGACATACATCTGGACGTTCGTCCCGTTGTCGCAGACGCCGCCGGCGACGTCCGCGACCTTGTCGCCCGAGACGAGCACGAAACCGCTCCCGAATATGAAGCTGAGCGACCAGCGGGATACGCCCTGCGACTGGATGACGTTGCCGTTCTCGCCGTGGCTCAGGTAGAGCCCGCTTCCCACGTTCCTGATGGTGTAGAAGCCATCCGTGCCCTTCTCGATGAGCCAGCGCTGCGCGCTCGTTCCATTCGAGGAATACGTCTGGACGTTGCCGCCACCTGAGAAGGACCCTCCGCTCACGTCAAGCACCTGCTTGCCACCCAGCGCACTGCCTATGGTGTAATAACCGTCGTCGACGGCCGGGGTGTAATCGGAGAGTGACCAGAGGCTGCCGTCGCTGCCGTCCACGCGACCGGTGGTGAGGCTCGAGCCGGAGACGGTGAGGGCGAGCCTCAGGGACTTGGAGACGAGCTGCATCTTCCCATCGATGATGGTGAGGTAGAAGAGCTGGTCGGCGTCGCCCGTCTTGCTCGCCTGCATGGTCAGCGAGGAACCGGGGACGACGTCACCCGAGGCCACGGTGAGGGACTTGCCGGTGAGGATGTTCTGGACGCGGTAGCATCCGCCCTCGGAGGTGAGGCGCCATCCCTGGGCGATGGTCCCATTGGAGTCGTAGGTCTGGGCGATGGCGCCGTCTGCGGTCGAGCCGCCGCTCACGTCCAGGACCTTGTTGGTCTTGCCGTTGGTGATGACCTTGTATCCTGCGTCCATCGACCCCGAGGTACTGGTGCCGGTATCGCTCTTGGCGAGGGTGTCACCCGTTGCCCAGAGGTAGAACTTCTGCGAGCCGGTGTCGTTGCTGCGGTAGACCTGGATGTTCGTGCCATCGGTCTTGCCGCCGGCTGCGATGTCGAGCGAGAACATGCTGTCGAGGTAGCTCACGAACCGCGCGAGCATGGAGTCCTTGTCGACCCAGTAGACGAACCACTTCTGGGCGTTCGATCCGTTGCCGTCATACTGCCAGACGTTGCGGCCGTTCTCGGCCTTGCCACCGCTGACGTCGAGGTACTTGCCGCTGCCGACGTTCTGGATGGTCGCGATGCCGTTCACGACCACGATCTTCCACTTCTGGGCATCGGTGCCGTTGGATGAGTAGAGCTGGACGTTCCCGCCGGAGGCCTTCGAGCCCGACGCGACGTCGACGGTGCCGCGACCTCCGTTGGAGGTCTGTATGACGTAGTAATAGGTACCGTCGGCGAGGCTCTCGTCGCCTGCCTGGGTGGAGGTTGACTGGGACGTGGCGGCCTTCTCGGTCGTGGAGGCCTGCTTGCCGGAGGACGTGGCCTCCTCGTCGGTGGTCTTGTCAGACGTGGAGGCCTGCTCGTCGCCCTTGTCGGTGGCGGTGCCGGTCGAGCTCGTCGAGCCCTTGTCGGTCGACTCGTCGTCTGTGGTGGGGGTCGTGGGGTCGGTCGGCTTGGTGCCTGCCGCATCGCCCGCTTCGGTCGAGCCGGAGGCATCCGAGGAACCCGCGTCGCCGGTGGGGGGCGTGGTGGCGCCCGCATCGGTCGAGCCGGTCGAGGGGATGGTGGGCGTGACGGCGTCCTGGGCCTTGCCGGATGTGGCATCGGCGGTCTTGTCGGTCGACGTGATCTGCTGGGTCACCGCGGTTGCGGTCTCCTGCTCGGTGGAGGCCGCGGCGGCGAAGGCCGGTGTCGGGGCGAGCGCGACCGCGGTCGCGAATGCGAGAGTGGCGACGAGGGTCGCGAGTCTGGACTTGGTTCCCATGTAATTCCCCTTGCGGAGCGACGTGCAACAGAATCAACGTTGCATATGATAGCACTCGGTTTCTCATACCTTCCCATGCAGCATAGGGGCCATGATGATGGGCATGGGACGCTCTGGGAAGCCAACATGTTGTGCCGTCGGACCATCCGTCGGGACTGGCGGGGGGACCATATGGGATACCATGTGTGCCAGACATGTCTCACGAGAGGAAACAGCCGATGAGCGACACCATGCGCGGCGTCTACACCAATCTGACGAGGATCCGTCGCCAGGTCTTCCGCGAGGTGGCGCGGCTCGCCTATTCGACCGATGACGGCGACTACGCCTGGGTCGACGAGCTCCCCTACCAGATCATCCCGGGTGATGTCGCCACCTATCGCGAGAGCGTCTTCCTCGAGAGGGCCATCGTGGGCGAGAGGGTCCGTCTTGCGATGGGCCTGCCGCTCCAGGGCGTGGACAAGCCCAACAAGCTCTCCGACGGCATCGCGGAGGCGGCCAAGCCCGAGACGTACTACCAGCCGCCTCTCGTGAACGTCATCAAGTTCGCGTGCAACGCCTGCGAGGAGAAGGCCTACGTGGTCTCCGACCAGTGTCAGGGCTGTCTCGCACACCCCTGTCGCGAGAGCTGCCCCAAGGGGGCCATCGAGTTCATCGACAAGAAGGCGCACATCCACTCCGCCGAGTGCATCAAGTGCGGCAAATGCGCGAGCGTGTGCCCCTACGGCGCCATCATAAAGAAGGAACGTCCCTGCGCGGCGGCCTGTGGCATGCATGCCATCGGCTCCGACTCCCAGGGTCGTGCCGACATCGACTACGAGAAGTGCGTCTCGTGCGGCCAGTGCCTCGTGAACTGCCCGTTCGGCGCCATCGCCGACAAGAGCCAGATCTTCCAGGTCATCCAGGCCATCAATGCCGGAGACGAGGTCATCGCCGCCGTGGCCCCCGCGTTCGTGGGCCAGTATGGCGGCAAGGGCGACGTCGGCAACCTCAAGGCCGCGTTCACGGCGCTCGGGTTCTCCGGCGTGGAGGAGGTCGCCGTGGGCGCCGACCTCTGCACCATCCAGGAGGCCGACGACTTCATGGAGGAGGTCCCCGCCAAGCTCCCGTTCATGGCGACGAGCTGCTGCCCCGCCTGGTCGGTCATGGCCAAGCGCGAGTTCCCCGATTACGCCAAGTGCATCTCCATGGCGCTCACGCCCATGACGCTCACGGCCCGTCTCATCCGCGAGCAGCACCCGAAGGCGAAGATCGTGTTCGTGGGGCCGTGCGCCGCCAAGAAGCTCGAGGCCATGCGCAGGAGCGTGAGGAGCGAGGTCGACTTCGTCCTCACGTTCGAGGAGGTCCTCGCCATGCTCGACGCGAAGGACATCGACTACCTGACGCTCGACCCCGAGGACAAGTCCGACTTCCGCACCGCGAGTGCCGATGGCCGAGGGTTCGCCGTGTCCGGTGGCGTGGCGAACGCCGTCGTGAACGCCATTCATCGCAAGTATCCCGACCGCGAGGTGAAGGTCGAGGCCGCGGAGGGCCTGGAGAACTGCCGCAAGATGATGAAGGCCGCCACCAAGGGCAAGTTCGACGGCTATCTGCTCGAGGGCATGGCATGCCCCGGCGGCTGCGTCGCGGGTGCCGGCACGCTCATGCCCATCGCCAAGTCCACGGCGATGGTGAACATGTACAAGAAGCGCGCCGTGCGCAAGAACGCAACCGAGGACGCGTTCCGCATGAGCGTCAGGGCCCTCGTGGCCGAGGACGCCCGTGACGAGGTCGCGGAGACCGACGAGGCCCAGGGCACGGCCCATCCAACCGCCGGAGGCGACGGGGAGGAGTAGGGCCGAGGCCTCTGGGGGGAGGGGGACGGATCATGGCTCCGAGGCGCGGCATCATGGACGGGACCGATCGTCTCCCCATGGGCCCCTTCCTCACCCGGAGGGCCTTCGTGGCCGCGTCCGGGCTCCTCTCGCTTGGCATGCTCGCGTCCTGCACCCCCGCTGACGTCGCCTCCTCGCAGGCCGGCGTGGAGGAGGCCGCCGACACGGGGAGCCGTGTCGTGGTGATGGATCCCGTCGCCCCGGTCGACCCCGAGACCCCCGAGGACGCGACCACGACCGCGACCCTCTCGATGGTGGGGGACGTCCTCGTCCACGAGGGGGTATGGGCGAGCGGGGACCATGGTGACGGGACCTACTCCTTCGACCACCTCTTCGCCCAGGTCGCTCCCCTCGTCCATGCCGCCGACGTCGCGCTCGTGAACCAGGAGACCATCCTGGGCGGGACCTCGCTGGGACTCTCGGGCTACCCACTGTTCAACAGTCCCCAGGAGATAGGGGATGCCGAGGCCCAGGCGGGCTTCTCCATGGTCTGCTCGGCCACCAACCACGCGCTGGACAAGGGCTATGAGGGGATCGCGAACACGGTGGGCTTCTGGCAGGGGAGCCATCCCGACGTGACCTGCCTCGGCATCGCCTTGGACGAGGAGCACTACGACCAGGTCCACGTGCGGGAGGTCAACGGGATCAGGGTCGCCGTGCTCAACTACGCGTCGAGCACGAACGGGATAGCGTTTCCCGAGGAGGACCCCTACGCGGTGAGCATGCTCTCGCGCTCGAAAGTGGAGAAGGACGTGGCGTGCGCCCGCGAGGCCGCCGACGTGGTGATCGTCTGCCCCCACTGGGGGACCGAGTACTCGCAGACGTCCGACGAGAACCAGCGCTACTGGGCCGACGTCCTGTGCTCGGCGGGCGTGGACGTGGTGATCGGGACGCACCCCCACGTCCTCGAGCCGGTCGAGGTCGTGACCGGCGACGACGGGCACACCATGGTCGTATTCTGGTCGATCGGCAACTTCATGTCCTGGCAGCGGCAGGCGGCCTGCATGGTGGGCGGCATGGCCTCGGTCACGTTCGAGCGGGACTCCTCCGGCACGCGCCTCGCATCCTGCTCGCTCACGCCCCTCGTGACCCACGAGGCCCAGGGGACCGAGCTCACCACCTATCGGCTGGCCGACTACACCGACGAGCTCGCGGGCGCGAACGCCATCACGAATGCGGACGGATGCTCGGACTTCTCCGTCAGATGGTGCCGGGACCTCTGTGCCGGCGTGCTCGGGGATGGCTGGGACGAGACGAGCTGCACCTGGACCATGCCTGCGTGAGAGGGCCCCTCAGCCCAGGAGCAGGTCGCGCAGCGCCGCGACGTCGGGCACGAGCGTGGTGGCACCTGCGGCGACGAGCACGTCTCGGTCGCGGAACCCCCACTCGCAGATGATGCCGTCGAGCCTCGCGTTGGCGGCGGTGGCGACGTCGACCTCCGAGTCGCCCACGTAACAGGCCTTATCGGCATCGACGTCCATGGCCTCGAGCGCCAGACGGCACATGGCGGGGTCGGGCTTCTTGGGGCATCCCGCATGTGCGCCCATGGCGCAGTCGAAGGCGTCGGGGAAGTAGCGCTCCGCGAGCTCCTGCACCGCGTAGTCGCTCTTGTTCGAGACCACCGCGAGGGCGACCCCCGCGTGGCGCAGGTCGCGGAGAAGCTCGGGGATGCCCTCATAGGGATGTGTGTGGTCGGCGCAATGCACCTTGTACCAGTCGTTGAAGTCGTCGAAGGCGGACCTCACCACGTCGTCCGGCGTGCCCTCCGGGCAGGAGTCGTGGACGAGGGAGAGGATGCCATGGCCCACGGTGGCCCGTGTCTGGGCGAGGGTGCGCAACGGCAGGCCCCTCTCGTCCAGCACGTGGTTCACGGCGAGGTGCAGGTCCTCGAGGGTGTCGAGTATGGTGCCGTCCATGTCGAGCAGAGCCGCCTGATAGCGCATCCGTTCCCCCTTCTCATCGGGAGCAACGATAGCGCATGGGCACGGACCGCGGGACGTCCGCCTCGCTCAGCCCTCGGTCCGCCCATCCCGCGACCGACGCGGTCGCCTGCGATCCCAGGCGAGGAAGCAGATGAGGAACGCGATCGAGAAGACCGAGCCCAAAGGACTTGCCAGACCCATGGGCAGGAGCGAATCGGGAAATGCCCGCGACAGCGCCACGGCGCAGGGGATTCGAACCAGGAAGATCGAGAGGGTGTTGTGCGCGAAGGTCACGGTCGAGCGGCCCGTCCCGCAGAGGTAGCCGTTGAGGCAGAACGTGATCGAGACGAGCATGCAGTCGATCGAGTAGCTGCGGAGGTAGTCCCCGGCCTGACCCACCACGGCGGGGTCGGTCGAGAAGACCGAGCAGATGGCGTCCGGCATCAGCTGGCTGAGCCCGCACATGCACGCCCCGAAGACGGCGCAGATGGCCATTCCCCAACGTACCGCCTCGACCGCACGACCAGGGCGTCCGGCCCCGACGTTCTGGGCCGTGAGGGCGGAGATGGCCGAGAGCATCGCGGACGGGACGAGGAACATGAACGTGATGACCTTCTCGGTGACGCCCACGGCGGAGCTCGCCACGAGGCCCCTCTCGTTGGCGATGACGGTGAGCAGGATGAAGCTGATGTTGATGAGCGTGTCCTGGGCGGCGATGGGCATACCCACCGAGGTCACGGCGCGGGTCGGCGTTGCCGCCAGGCGCACGTCGTGCCGGTCGAAGCGGAATGGGAGTCCGTTTCGTACGAGGTAGACGATGCCGCAGACGGACGCGATCGCTTGGGCGGCCGTCGTGGCGATGGCGGCGCCCGCGACCCCGAGTCCGAGGCCGCCCACCAACATCAGGTCGCCTGTCACGTTGACCGCGCATGCGACGCCCACGAAGACGAGCGGGGTGCGGGAATCCCCCAGACCCCTCAGCAGCGCCGCGACGACGTTGAATGCCACGATGAAGGGGATGCCACAGGCACAGATCCGCACGTAGAGCACGGCCTGGTCGAATGCCTCCGTGGGTGTCTGGAGCCATCCCACGAGCATGGGAGCTCCCAGGAACAGGAGTGGGGTGAGCACGACGGCGAGGATTCCGAACACGACGATCGAGGAGCCGACGCATGCGGCGGACGCGTCCTCGTCCCCCTCGCCCACATGCCGGGCAAGGGTCACGGTCGTCCCCATGGAGATCCCGATGACGAAGGCCGTCACGATCTGCATGAGCTGGCTACCGATGTTGACGCCCGAGATCGCGCTGGTCCCGCTGAACTGGCCCACCACGGCGAGGTCGACCGCACCATAGAGGGCCTGGAGGAAGCTCGCCCCGAGGTAGGGGAGGGCGAACGAGACGAGCGTCGGCAGCACCGCACCCTGCGTGAGGTCCCTCTCCCGTGCCATGCCCCCTCCTTTCCACGCGTCCTCGGACCCATGTGTCCAAACGAAAAGCGGGCCAAAGGTCGGATGACCCTCGGCCCGCTTAAACGGCCTTCCACGCGTCTGCGCGGCCGCAAGCAAGTTGAGACGAGATGCCATCGAGTCTACGGGAGGAGCGCTCACATGACAACTCGGAGACGAGGTCCCCCCCCTCATGAGATGTCGTGCTGGTCACGACGGGTGCTCGCATTCGTAGTACACTGCTTCCTTGCGTGCGCGCCTGCGCTGTCTACGTAGCCGCGCCATCTGCAGAGCTGTCGCCCGTACCGACACGGGGCGACGCAGACGAGAGGATCGACATGGACCAGTTCACCATGCATACCCACACCGACGGGGAGCTCCGACGCGAGGACATCGGCCAGACCGTCACCCTCACCGGATGGGTGTGGCGTCGTCGCGACCACGGCGGTCTCATCTTCGTGGACCTGCGCGACCGCGCCGGCCTCACGCAGCTCACCTTCGATCCCGAGCATTCCGGCGGCACGGCCTTCCACGCCGCCGAGACCATCCGTCCCGAGTGGCCCATCAAGGTCACCGGCCTCGTGCGCGAGCGCCCCGAGGACACCGCGAACCCCAAGCTCCCCACCGGTGAGGTCGAGGTCCTCGTCAGCGAGATCGAGGTGCTCAACACCTCGCACACGCCCCCGTTCCAGATCGAGGACGGCATAGACACCGCCGAGGACACGCGTCTTCGCTACCGCTACCTCGACATCCGCAGGCCCGAGCTCATGCATAACCTCCGCCTTCGCAACGACTTCACCTTCGCCCTGCGCGAGGCCCTGAACGGTGCGGAGTTCATGGAGGTCGAGACCCCCATCCTGTTCAAGTCCACCCCGGAGGGCGCGCGTGACTTCATCGTCCCCAGTCGCACCCAGCCGGGCAACTTCTATGCCCTGCCGCAGTCCCCGCAGCTCCTGAAGGAGCTCCTCATGGTGGGCGGCGTCGAGCGTTACTACCAGGTCGCCAAGTGCTTCCGCGACGAGGACCTGCGTGCCGACCGTCAGCCTGAGTTCACCCAGGTGGACGTCGAGATGAGCTTCGTCGACCAGGACGACGTCATGGGCGAGATGGAGCATGTGCTTGGCGCCGCGTTCAAGGCCGTCGGCGTCGACCTGCCATGCCCGCTTCGCCGCATGCCCTACTGGGATGCCATGGACACGTATGGCTCGGACAAGCCGGACACCCGCTACGGCATGCTGCTGCATGACGTGACGGACCTGTTCAAGGAGTCCAAGTTCAAGGTCTTCTCGTCCGCCGCGAACAAGGCCGGCAGCTGCGTCAAGTGCATCAACGCCAAGGGTGCCGGCGAGTGGCCGCGCGCGCAGATCGACAAGCTCGAGGACGTCGCCAAGCTCTTCGGCGCCAAGGGCCTCGCCTGGATCGCGTTCCGCCCCGATGGCTCCGTGAACAGCCCCATCGTCAAGTTCTTCTCCGATGCGGAGATGGACGCGCTCAAGAGCGAGTGCGAGGTGGAGCCGGGTGACCTCGTCATGTTCGCCGCGGGTCCGCGCAAGTCGTCCGACGAGATCCTGGGTGGCATGCGCACCCACATGGCCAACGCGCTCGACGTCGAGCGTGAGGGCCACGACTTCCTGTGGGTCGTCGACTTCCCCATGTTCAAGCAGGACGAGGAGGGCGGCCGCATCGGCGCCGAGCACCACCCGTTCACGCAGCCCGTCGTGGAGGACCTCGACAGGATCGAGGACGACCCCCTGTCCGTGGGCTCCTACACGTACGACTTCGTCATGGACGGCTTCGAGGCCGGCGGTGGCGGAATGCGTGTGCACAACGCCGACCTGCAGATGCGCATCCTGCACCGTCTGGGCTTCGATGACGAGCGTGCCAAGGCCCAGTTCGGGTTCCTGCTCGAGGCGCTCTCCTTCGGTGCGCCTCCCATGGGCGGCTTCGCGCTCGGCCTCGACCGCGTGTGCATGCTCCTCACCGGCAGCGACTCCATCCGCGACGTCATGGCCTTCCCCAAGACCTCGAGTGGCTCGGACCTCATGAGCGCCGCTCCCTCCGAGGTCTCGATGCAGCAGCTCAAGGACGTCAGCCTGAGGGTGCTGTAGGGCCGGCGCTTCGCGGGGTTCCTGCGTCCCGCGGGACGTCCCGCATGTCACATGGGGAATGAATGCCTCCCCGACCTCTCGGTCGAACCGCCTGCGGGCTGATGGCTTCTGCGAGGGACGTCCCGCCATGTGGGCGCCCGAGGCAGGGCCGTCGGCCCGCGTTCCTATGGAGGGGTCATGCGAGAGCTGCTGTGCGTCGGTCTGGGTGGATTCCTGGGCAGCGTGAGTCGATGGGGGATAGGCATCGGGATGAGGGGTCTGCTGCCGGGCGTCCCCGCCGGGACCTTGGTGGCCAACGTCATCGCCGGCCTCATCATCGGCCTGGTGACGGGAGCCGACCTCGCGAGTCCCCTTCCCGGGGAGCTCCGTCTGCTGTTGGCGGTGGGCCTTTGCGGAGGTCTCTCGACCTTCTCGACCTTCTCGAGCGAGACGGTCCAGCTCGCCGAGGCGGGAAACTGGGGCGGCGTCGCCCTGAACGTGCTCCTCAACGTGGGACTCTCCATCGGCGCGGTGGTCTGTGGCCTGGCCATGGTGCGAGGTCTCGCGCGCTGAGATCCCGTGGGTGCGCGGATGGAGACGTCGTTTTCGACCGTCGCGTTGGCACGGGTTTCGGTGGAGTCGCCTCCTGGTGTCGCCGGGGTGCCGACGAATCCCGTCATCCCAACGTTACATGTCTGAAACGAGCTCCCGCGGACGCGCTCGAGGTCGCTATCATGTTGAACTCGAGTCGGGTGGTCGCGGACATGTGCCGCACCACGTCCGCCGCGAGCGAGGAGATGGGGAGACGAACTTGCCAGACAACCAGGACCTCAACTCAATCAGGGCGCGTCACCAGGCGGTGCGCGAGGCGGTCCGAGCCGCACGCGAGCGCGCCCGCGCCGATGCCGCCAAGACCTTCTCCGGCATGAAGGTGCCCGAGAGCCTCCGCGACAACATGGAGCTTCTGCTCCGCCTCCTGCGAGAGGTGCTGACCGAGTACGACCCGAAGCTGCGCGACTCGTTCGACGAGCTCCTCGCGGACCTCATCTCGGCCGACGAGCGTGGCGTCGTGAGCGCCGCCGGCGCCTCCTCGGAGGACGAGTCGTTCGAGGCGGCCGTCGCCCTCATCGACGGCCTCGACCTCGAGCAGCAGACCGTGCTGACCCGTGCCCTCACGACGTACTTCCACCTCGCCAACCTCGCCGAGGAGAACTACCGCGTCGAGACCCTCCACGAGCGTGAGAAGGCCATCTCGCTGGACTCCGACGTCGACACGTCGAACGAGCTCGTGGTGGGTTACCACCGTCTGGTAGAGGAGGCCGGTCCCGACCGCGCCGCCGAGCTGCTGGGCCAGCTCGAGTTCCACCCCGTGTTCACCGCACACCCCACCGAGGCCCGTCGCAAGGCCGTCGAGGGCAAGATCCGTCGTCTCGGCCGTCTCCTCGAGGAGCACCCGCGTCTGGGCGGTTCCGACCTCGCGGAGAACGAACGCCACATGCTGCAGGAGATCGACGCGCTGCTCCGCACGAGCCCCACGGCGCTCAAGAAGCCGACCCCCGTCGAGGAGGCCGACACCATCATCGACATCTTCGACAACACCCTGTTCGACACGATCCCGCAGGTGTACCGTCGCTTCGACGACTGGGCCCTGGGTGAGGACGCCGGCCGTGTGCCGCCCGTCTGCCCCGCGTTCTTCCATCCCGGTTCGTGGATCGGCTCCGACCGCGACGGCAACCCCAACGTCACCGCTAAGGTGAGCCGCGCCGTCGCCGTCAAGTACTTCACCCACATGGTGGGGACCCTGTGCGACAAGTGCCGCCGCATCGGCCGCAACCTCACGCTCGACGCGACGCGCACCAAGCCGTCGGACGAGCTCGTGAACCTGTGGAACCACCAGGTCGAGATGAGCGAGGTGCTCACCGACCGCGCGAGCCTCATCTCCGAGTCGGAGCCCCACCGTGCCGTCATGCTGGTCATGGCCGATCGCCTGGCCGCCACCATCACGCGCAACACCGACACCATGTATCGTGACGCCGACGAGTTCCTCGGCGACCTTCGCATCGTGCAGAGCTCCCTTGCCCAGGCCGGTGCCGAGCGTGCCGCCTATGGCCCGGTCCAGACCCTCATCTGGCAGGTGGAGACCTTCGGCTTCCACATGGTGGAGATGGAGTTCCGTCAGCATTCGCTGGTCCACTCCCGCGCGCTGGCCGACATCCACGAGCACGGTCGCAACGGCGAGCGCGGCGCGCTGGACCCCAAGACGCACGAGTGCCTCGACACGTTCCGCGCGCTCGGCTCCATCCAGAAGCGCTATGGCATCAAGATGGCCCGTCGCTACATCATCTCGTTCACCAAGTCGGCCCAGAACGTCGCCGACGTCTACGAGCTATCGCGTCTCGCCTTCGCCCATCCCGAGGACGTGCCCACGATCGACGTCATCCCGCTGTTCGAGCAGCTCGAGGACCTCGAGGGCTGCGTCGACGTGCTGGATGACATGCTCAAGCTTCCCGACGTCCAGCGCCGCCTCTCCGAGACGGGCCGCAAGATGGAGGTCATGCTCGGGTACTCCGACTCCTCGAAGGACGCCGGCCCCACCACGGCCACGCTCGCGCTGCACTCGGCGCAGGAGCGCATAGCCCAGTGGGCGGATCGCAACGACATCGACCTCACGCTCATGCATGGCCGCGGCGGCGCCGTGGGCCGTGGCGGCGGCCCCGCCAACAAGGCGGTCCTCGCGCAGCCCAAGGGTTCGGTCAACTGCCGATTCAAGCTCACCGAGCAAGGCGAGGTCATCTTCGCCCGTTACGGCAACCCCGTCCTGGCCCAGCGCCACCTCGAGAGCGTCGCGGGAGCCACGCTGGAGCAGTCCGCACCCTCCATCGAGAAGCTCAACACCGACATGACGCTACGTTACGCCGGCATGGCCTCGTCGCTGGAGAAGGCCTCCCACGCACGTTACCTCGACCTCCTCAACACCCCCGACTTCGCCTCATGGTTCTCGACGGTGACGCCCCTCACCGAGATCGGCCTGCTCCCCATCGGAAGCCGACCGGCCAAGCGCGGCCTCGGTGCCACGTCGCTCGACGACCTCCGCACCATCCCGTGGGTGTTCTCCTGGTCGCAGGCCCGCATAAACCTCGCCGCATGGTATGGGCTGGGTACGGCCTGCGAGAAGCTCGACGACATCGACCTGCTCCGCCGCGCATATGCGGAGTGGCCGCTGTTCACCACGTTCATCGACAACATCGAGATGTCCATCGCGAAGACCGACGGCCGCATCGCCCGCATGTACCTGAGCCTGGGCGACCGCGATGACCTCTCGAAGAAGGTCCTCGACGAGATGGCGCTCACGCGCAAGTGGACGCTCGCCATCGTGGGCGACGAGTGGCCGCTCCAGCATCGTCGCGTGCTGGGCCAGGCGGTCCGTCTGCGCAACCCCTACGTGGACGCGCTCTCGCTCTCGCAGGTCCATGCGCTCGCCGAGGTGCGCAGGCACCAGGACGAGCTCGCCGCGAGTGGACGCGAGGACGAGGACATGGACGCCGCCACGCTCAAGGAGCGCGACATGGGCATCAAGCTGATCCTCTCCACCGTGGCCGGCGTCTCCGCGGGTCTTCAGAACACGGGCTGATCCGAGGCCCTCATATCACGCTCGATCGGGATGGCGGCTCTTCGGGGTCGTCATCCCTTCCTTTCCGCCCGCCGCGCGCTCCTCCCATCCACCCTTCCGAGGCGTTAGCTCATCGGGAATGGGGTAGAAGCGAAAGCGGAATTATTGAATCCGAGTCGAAAACGACTTCGGGAACGGGCGAGAGGTGCGAGGATGAGCGAGGCAACGGGCATGAGCATGGACAGGTTCTACGAGGTCATCGAGCATGCGGGCTATATCCCCATGACGGGTTCCGAGCGTGTCCAGGACCCTGCGAGACTCGCGCATGCGTTGGCCACCGGCGGAGCCGGGGTCGTCGTGGTCGAGTGCGTGGGCGACAGTGCCGCGACCGTCATCCATGACATGATCGCGGCCGAGCCCGGCCTCCTCGTGGGTGCCGGAGCCGTCGCCTCGTCTGAGACCCTCAAGGACGTGGCTCATGCCGGTGCCGGCTTCGTCGTGCTTCCCTCATATGACGAGGCGCTCTGCCATGAGTGCATCGAGTCGGGCATGCCCTGCATCCCCACGACCGTGGACGAGGGAGGCATCTTCAAGGCCGACCGCATGGGCCTCAAGGTGACCGGGATCGTCACCGCCAACGACCGCGACGCCATCTCCGTCATAGACACCTTCGCCGACGCGTTCACGGGCCATCGTTTCATGCCCGTCGGCAGGGTGGACGAGACGAACGTCGAGACGTTCCTGGCCGATCCCGCCGTCATCGCCTGCTGCTCCCAGGACTGGGTCACGAGGCCCGAGTTCGTCGAGGGAGGGGAGTACGAGGGGATCGGTCGTCTCGCGGCCGAGGCGAACGCCCTCGTGCGGAGGAGCCGTCGCTAGACGACGCCGCTTGATGCTCGGCCTCGCTCGTGTCGCGATGCTCCCGCTTGCGACTCTATTCGCCGAACGTGAAGTAGTCGGGGAAGTCCGCCTGGAGCTTGTCGAAGTACGCGACGTAATGGGACAGGTGCGTCCGCACGAGCGAGTCGAGCCCCTCGTCGGTGAGCCCGCCGAACGTGAGGTAATGGAGCAGCTCCTCGTGCTCCTCGATGGCGGGCCGCTCGTATCCGAAGAGCACCCCCATGCTCCGCACGCGGTCATAGGGGGCGCACGCCTTGCGCACGAACTCCCAGACGAACCCCTTGCCGGCGGCGACGTAGACGGTCCTGTGGAACTCCGCGTCGAGCTCGACGTACTCGTCCTCGCTGCGTCCGCCCGTGGCTATCTCGCGCTGCCGCTCGACGAGCCCTGTGAGGTGCAGGCGGTCGTCGTCGGTGAGCGATGCCCCCACCTGCTTGAACACCAGCGGCTCGATCGCAGCCCTCATGAAGCAACCCTGGCGCAGCTCGGAGATGTCGATCTTCGACACGTGCGTCGCGCTCTGGGGCGCCACGTCGACCAGGTGCCTGTCCCTCAGGAACCCCATCGCCGCGTGGACCGGCGTGCGGGAGAGGCCGAGCTGGTCGGCTATCGCGCCCTCGCGGATCCACGAGCCGGGGGGCATGTACAGCATCAGAATGTTGTAGTAGAGCAGGCGGTAGACGTAGTCCGCGCTCGTCTCGTCAGGAAGCCGGTCGAGGACCTTCATGCACTCGGAGGCGGCGACCCCGGACCTCGCGGCCTGTCTGATGTGCCCTGCCCTCGTGCCTTCCTCGCCCATGTCGGCTCCTCGGCCTCGTCCGGTCCGGTCCATGGCGCCATTATTGCATATCAGTTCAAACGAGATTGGGCCCGTCTCGGAAAACCAACGGCCGGGGCGAGTATCAGTGGGGGTGAGGACGAGCTCTCTCTCAGCTCTCGAGAATCTGCTTTACAACATGCAAGTTAGCCTTATACTACTTTATGTAAGACAGGGTTAACTCACGACGGGCGAGAAGGGCTCGCCGGGTCGTGAGCGTCCGGCTCGAGAAGGGAGCACGAGATGGAAGGTGTCATGACCGGTGCCATGGGCACGTCCGTGGCGACCGCACAGGCTCACGTGTCGCATGCCTCGTCACAGCTGCCGCTGTCGATGGTCCATGAGGGCGAGACGGTCCATGTGGCCCGCGTGCGCGGCAATGGCGAGTTCGCCCGTCATCTCGCCACGCTCGGTTTCGTCGAAGGCGCGAGCGTGAAGGTCGTCGCTCGCGGCAACGGCGACACCATCGTGTGCGTCAAGGGCTCCCAGCTGGGGCTCAATCGCGACACCGCGTCGCATGTCATCACCTGCTAGCTCCGACATGCGGATCGTGGCGTCGGACCGGGATCACAAGGCAGAAGGAAGAGGGGATGGTTGCGTGGCAACACTCAGGGACGTGAAGGTGGGATCGGACGCCACGGTGGCGAGGCTCACCGGGACGGGTGCGATCAAGCGTCGCATCATGGACATGGGACTCACGAAGGGCACCAAGGTGCACGTACGCAAGGTAGCTCCGCTCGGCGACCCGATCGAGATCACCGTGCGCGGCTACGAGCTGTCTATCCGCAAGGACGAGGCGGCCAACGTCGAGGTGGCCTAGGAGGTCATCAATCCTGCCACGGCACGACCCGAGCGACCTCTGCGGAGGTCTTTTCTCGGCAGAACGAGTTAGCCTAGGCTAACTAATGTCACTCGACAGGGGACAATTCCCGTCCCCAGCCAGTCACAAGAAGGGAAGCACCTTGGACACAAGCACTTCGAGGGATGCCGCGAGGCCCATGCACATAGCCCTTGCCGGCAACCCCAACTGCGGAAAGACCACGTTGTTCAACGCCCTCACGGGCTCGAACGGATACGTGGGCAACTGGCCCGGCGTCACCGTGGAGAAGAAGGAGGCCGCCTGGAAGGACGACCGCTCCGTCGTCTTCACCGACCTCCCCGGCATCTACTCGCTCTCGCCCTACTCGCCCGAGGAGGTCGTCTCCCGAGACTATCTCGTGGACTCCCGCCCCGCGGCGGTGATCGACCTCGTCGACGTCACCAACCTCGAGAGGAACCTCTACCTCACCACGCAGGTGCTCGAGTGCGGCCTGCCCGTGGTCATCGGCCTCAACATGTGCGACCTGCTCGCCAAGTCGGGTGACCACGTGGACGTGAACAAGCTCATGGCCGAGCTCGGCGTCCCCTGCGTCGAGGTCTCCGCCCTCAAGGGCAAGAACACCTCCGAGCTCGTCCGCCGCGCGGTCGACGCGGGGAGGTCCGGCAAGGCCGCCGAGCCCCGCCGCACCTTCTCCGCCGACGTCGAGACCGCCATCGAGAAGATCTCGGCCATCATCGACGCGTCGTGCGCGCCCGAGCTCAAGCGTTGGTTCGCCATCAAGGTCTTCGAGCGTGACGAGGAGGCCATCAAGCCCCTCGGCCTGTCGGCCAAGCAGCTCGAGGCCGCCGAGCCCCTCATCAGGTCAGTCGAGCGTGCCCAGGACGACGACTCGGAGTCCATCATCACCTCCGATCGCTACGAGTGGATCGCTCGCGTCATCGACGCATGCGTGGTCAAGGCCCCCAAGCGCCTCACCACGACCGAGAGAATCGACCGCGTCGTGACGAGCCGCGCCCTCGGCCTGCCCATCTTCATCGTCGTCATGGTGCTCGTCTACTTCGTGTCCGTCTCCACCGTGGGCACGGCCGCGAACAACTGGGTCAACGACGGCGTCTTCGGCGATGGCTGGCACCTGTTCGGCATCGGTGATGCCGAGTACTCGCAGGTCGACGACGACTGGGCGGCGAACGACTACCCCGACCAGATCTCGGCCTACATCTCCGCGGCCGACGAGGCCGGCGTCGCGACCGATGGCGTCCAGGAGGCCATCGATGCCACCGATCCCACCGACGAGGACGCCTCGACCATCGCGACGTTCGAGGCCGACGCCGAGGCTGCGGGCGTGACCGCCGAGGCGGTGCCCGTGCGTGACTCCGACGGCAACTTCCTCGACACGGACGGCGACGTCCTGCAGTCGACCGGCACCGGTGACGACGAGCGGCCCGTGCTCGAGGCGGGGCAGACGCTCGCCACGACTGACGTCGACGCGGCGGCCTTCTCCATAGCCGTCGACACCCCCGAGCCTGACATGGCCGACTACGGCATCTACGTCCCGTCCATCCCTGACGCGGTGGGTGGCTGGCTCGACGACATCGGTGCGAGCGCCATGGTGCACAGCCTGATCGTCGACGGCATCATCGCCGGCGTCGGCTCCATCCTCGGCTTCATCCCGCAGATGGTCGTGCTCTTCGCCTTCCTGTGCTTCCTCGAGGACTGCGGCTACATGAGCCGTGTCGCCTTCGTCATGGACCGCATCTTCCGCAAGTTCGGACTCTCCGGAAAGTCGTTCATCCCCATGCTCATCAGCTCGGGCTGCGGCGTCCCCGGCATCATGTCCACCAAGACCATCGAGAACGAGGCCGATCGCCGCATGACGATCATGACCACCACGATGGTCCCCTGTGGCGCCAAGATGCCCATCATCGCCCTGCTCATGGGTGCCATCATCGGTGGGACCGACGCCTGGTGGATCGCGCCCCTGTTCTACTTCATGGGCGTCGCGGCCGTGATCGTGTCCGGCATCATGCTCAAGAAGACCAAGCCCTTCGCGGGTGACGTGGCCCCGTTCGTCATGGAGCTGCCCGCCTACCACCTTCCCGCGTTCAAGAGCTACCTGCTCCACATCTGGGAGCGCGTGAGGTCGTTCATCGTCAAGGCCGGCACGATCATCTTCGCGGCCGCCGTGCTCGTGTGGTTCCTCTCCAACTTCGGCCTCGCAGGCTGGGACGGCGGCTCCGGCGCCTTCGGGTATCTCCCCGGCATGGAGGGCGTGGGCGACGACTACATGGACTTCTCGCTGCTCGCTGGCTTCGGCAACGCCATCTGCTGGATCTTCGCCCCGCTCGGCTTCGCCAACTGGCAGGCCTGCGCCTCGACCTTCACGGCGCTCATCGCCAAGGAGAACCTCGTCTCCACGTTCGCCGTCCTGTTCGGTCTGGGCAGCAGCGCCTCCGAGGCGACCACCTCGATGTGGACGGCCTTCGGCAACATGTTCGTGGTCGACGGCGTGATGCACACGGGGGCCATGTTCGCCTTCGTGGCCTTCAACCTGCTGTGCGCCCCCTGCTTCGCGGCCATGGGGACCATCCGTCGCCAGATGGACTCCGGCAAGTGGACCGCCGCGGCCATCGGCTACGAGTGCGTGTTCGGCTGGGTCGTCGGGCTCATCATCAACCAGCTCTACGAGCTGTTCGTGTTCGGGAACTTCGGCTTCTGGACCGTGGTCGCCTTCGCTGCGATCGCATTCCTCCTGTACATGATCTTCCGTCCCGCGCCTGACTACGCGGCCAAGGACGAGAGGATCGCGACCTCGCTGGTCGAGCAGGAATAGCCCGTCCGAGTCCATGGCCGTCCGTCGGGGGAGGTCCGCACGCGAACCTCCCCCGACGTGTTCGCAGACCGATTCGCGGGCGCAGACATGGTGAAAGGGAGGTCCCATGGGGCAAGGGATGGACCAGAGCCTGGTCGACATGTGCGACATGCGTTCGGCTGCCGACCGCGTCGAGTCCCAGATGCTTGGGTGTCTCGTGCGTCAGGCGGGCGCGGTGCTCACGGGCACCAAGCCGTCGGCGCTCTTCAACCTCGTTCCCAGGGATGATCACGGGCGCGCCCCGCAGGATGGTCTGCTCCGTATGGCCGAGAGATGCGTCGACGTGTATGCCGAGAAGACCAGGGCATACGGGGTCGAGCTCGTCGAGCTCGGCATCCTCGGGGGCCGTCTGTCCCTCTTCGCGTATCGCGCCCGCGCCATCGATTGCCTTCTCGCCGACGGTGGGGCGGCAGGGTTCCTCATCGACCATGGCTACGGTCCGGACCTCTCGACCGTCGACGTCGTCGACACCTTCGTGAGGCGTATGAGGGCCTATCAGTCCGGGACGGCGGGATTCCCCCACGAGGTGGGTCTTCTCCTGGGCTATCCCCTCCAGGACGTGGAGGGATTCATCGTGAACGGAGGGGCCAACGCCTCGGCGTGTGGCCTCTGGAAGGCATACGGGGACGTGACGTGCGCGCGCAGGCGGCTCGACCGAGCCCGGGAGGAAGAGCGCCGGGCCAGCGAGCTCTACGTGAACGGATGGTCCCTCAGGCAGATCCTCAGGATTGGAGTCACATCATGAGCAAGGTGGCGATCGTGTTCTGGAGCGGTACGGGAAACACCGAGGCCATGGCATCCCTCGTGGCCGAGGGCGTGAAGTCGGCGGGAGGCGAGGCCAAGCTCGTCCAGGCGGACGGCATGACCTCCGCGATCGCCGAGGAGTCGGACGCCTTCGCGCTCGGCTGCCCCGCGATGGGAGGGGAGGAGCTCGAGGACGCGGAGTTCCAACCCATGTACGACGAGCTCAAGGAGCACGTAGGAGACCGAAAGGTAGGCCTGTTCGGCAGTTACGGATGGGGCACGGGGGAGTGGATGGAGACCTGGGAGGCCGACGCCACCGAGGCTGGCATCGACGTGGTCGACACCGTCATCGCCAACGGGGAGCCCGATGACGACGCCTCCGGCGCCTGTCGCGACCTCGGCGCCCTTCTCGCAGGTTGAGTCAGGGGAAGCGTCATGCGGGGGCCTTCGGACCTCCGCCGCGATCTCCTGCGTGACGTCAGGCGCGCAAGCCGTGCGTCATGGGGGAGGCGACACACAAGAAGACGGGGCCCTGCAAGGGGACCCCGTCTTCTTTGCCGTTGTCTAGGCGGCTGGTCATTCGCTTCGGACGCGTTCGGGAGAGGAGGTAAACGAACGCGTCCGAAAGGGTTTCACACCCTGCAGGGAGGAGGTCGGCCTCCCTTGGCACCTGCGATTATCGCATCTTCTCACCTAGAAGTTAACCTAGGTTTACTAGTAATGAATCTCTTCACAGGCGGTCCACATCGCCTCACGCGTCGGGCCATACCTCGGAGGCCACCTTGCGGACGAGCGCGATCTTGGCCCACTGGTCCTCCTCGGTGAGTTGGTTGCCCTCCTCCGTTGAGGCGAAGCCGCACTGGGGCGAGAGGCACAGGTCGTCCAGGGGCACGTACCTCGCCGCCTCGGCGATGCGGCGCTTGATCGCGTCGGCGTCCTCGAGGTCCGGCCTCTTGGTGGTCACGAGGCCGAGGACCACCTTCGTGCCCGCCGGCACGCAGGAAAGGGGCTCGAAGCCGCCCGAGCGGGGGTCGTCGTACTCGAGGTAGAAGGCGTCGACCTTCTCGTGGGCGAACAGGTGGGGCGCCACCAGGTCATAGCCTCCCTCGGAGGCGTAGTGCGAGTGGTAGTTCCCGCGGCAGACGTGCGTGGTCACCGTGAGGTCGGACGGGATCGACTCGAGTGCGAGGTCGTTGATGCGGACGCCGTCGGCCGAGCCCGCCTTGACCTTCTCCTCGTCCAGGCCGAACTTGTCCCACTGACCACGGTCCATGTAGAAGTCCCAGGTGCAGTCGTCGAGCTGGAGGTTTCGACAGCCCGCGTCATACAGGTCGGAGATCACCTGTCGGTACGCCGCGACCACGGCCTGGACCACGGCCTCGTCGTCGTCGTAGATGGCGGCGTTCTGCCCGCGCGACTGCGCGAGCCTGAGCTCGGCCACGCACTGGATGGGCGCGGGGATGGTCTGCTTGGCCACGACGCCCGGCTCCTCGTGCGCCTTCACGTAGCGGAAGTGGTCGACGAAGGGATGGTCCTCGCCTGAGATGGGGCCTGCTATGACGGCGGTCTCGGCGCGCGTGGTCTCGCCGTGGAAGGGGTAGCCTCCCGGCGCGGCTGCCTTCTCGATGCCGTTCAGCCCCCAGAAGAAGTCGAGGTGCCACCAGCTGCGGCGGAATTCGCCGTCGGTGATGGCGTGGAGGCCGGCCGCCTTCTGGTGGGCGATGAGCTCGTCTATGCAGGAGTCCTCCTGCGCCTCGAGCCCGGCGTCGTCGAGCGCGCCGGTGGCGTAATCGGCTCGTGCCCGCTTGAGGCGTTCGGGCCTGAGGAAGCTCCCGACGAAGTCGGCGCGGAAGGGGACGTGCTCCGTGGCGGTCTTCTCGGCCACGGTCTTGGTCTTGTCAGCCATGATGGTTCCTCCATCTTGTGGGGATCGGTCGGACGACGTGCCTGGCCTGTCGGGGATGACCGCTACTGGATCGCGCGGAAGCCCTGGTCGAGGTCTGCGATGATGTCGTCCACGTCCTCGATGCCGATGGAGAGGCGCACCGTGTTCGGACGGATGCCCGCGGCGAGGAGCTCGGCCTCGCTGAGCTGCGAGTGCGTGGTGGAGGCCGGGTGGATGACGAGGCTCTTCACGTCAGCCACGTTGGCGAGCAGGCTGAACAGGTGCAGGCTCTCGGAGAACTGGCGGGCCTTCTCGGCCCCACCCTTGATGTCGATGGTGAAGATCGAGCCCGCTCCGTTGGGGAAGTAGCGCTCGTAGAGCTCATGGGCGTGACCGGTGGAGAGAGCCGGGTGGTTCACGCTCTCGACCTGCGGGTTCTTGCTCAGCCAGTCGACCACGGCGAGTGCGTTGGAGACGTGGCGCTCGACGCGCAGCGAGAGGGTCTCGAGGCCCTGGAGCAGCAGCCACGCGTTGAAGGGGGACAGCGTCGCGCCCTCGTCGCGCAGGATCGTGGCGCGGGCCTTGGTGACGTAGGCCGCGGGACCCGCCGCATCGGTGAAGACGATGCCGTGGTAGGAGGGGTTGGGCTTGGACAGACCGGGGAACTTGTCGTTCTGGGTCCAGTCGAACTTGCCCGAGTCGACCAGCACGCCGCCCATCACGGTGCCGTGCCCGCCGATGAACTTCGTCGCGGAGTGGACCACCACGTCCGCGCCGTACTCGATGGGGCGCAGGAGGTAGGGGGTCGCGAACGTGCTGTCCACCACGAGGGGGATGCCGTGCGCGTGGGCGATGGCGGCGACGGCCTCCACGTCGAGCACGTCGGAGTTGGGGTTGCCGAGCGTCTCGGCGTAGAGGAGCTTCGTGTTGGGTCGGATGGCGGCCGCTATGCCGTCGAGGTCGGCTGGGTCCACGAAGGTGGTCTCGATGCCGCGGTCAGCCAGGGTGTTCGCGAGCAGGTTCACCGTGCCGCCGTAGAGGTTGGTGCTGGCGACCAGATGGTCCCCGGCGTCGGCGATGTTCTCGATGGCTGCGGTGATGGCCGCCGAGCCGCTCGCGAACCCGAGTGCGCCCACGCCGCCCTCCAGCGCGGCGACGCGCTGCTCGAAGATGTCGGTGGTGGGGTTGGTGAGACGGGAGTAGATGTTGCCGGGCACCGTGAGGCCGAACCGGCCCGCGGCCTCGGCTGCGTCCTTGAAGACGTAGGACGTGGTGGCGTAGATGGGCACGGCCCTCGCGCCGGTGGCGGGGTCGGGCTCCTCCTGCCCTGCGTGTACCTGAAGCGTGGTGAATCCGAGCTTGCGTGCGGTGCCGTCTGCCTGCGTGGTGTTCTCTGCCATGATGCGCTCCTTGTCCTGGGTCTGTGTCTTCGGTGACGGGCGCGTCATATGACGACGCCCGGGTGCTGAATCCCCTCAGCTCCCGGGCGCCTGGCTTCTCGTCTTGTGCTCGCGCTACCTCTCGTGTCGCATGGTCCGAGTCGATGCCATGCGGGGACGGACGGTCGCGCCGAGCACGCAGGAGGCCTGCGGCACCCGGGAGCCGATCATTCGCATCTCGCACATCATCGTGATGCCCGCTTCGCCTTCGCACGTCATGCCGTCCACCTCCGCTCGAATCCGTGACCGCTCGTTGGGGAACTTTATACGCGTCAATCCATAGCAAGTCAATAGGAATTTTGGGATTAGATGGTTCGGGATGAGAGGACGCCGATGTCAGGAGCGAGGAACCCCTCTCGTGACATCGGCGTCCGCGTGCGTCTGACGTGCTGTTCTCCTCGCTACTTCTTGGCCTTGCCCTGGTTCGCAACGGCGTCGATCTTGGCCGCGATGGTGGCGGGGTCTCCCACGTAGTGCTTGTCGAGGACGTTCATGTCCTCGTCGAACGTGTAGACCAGGGGCACACCCGTGGGGATGTTCACGCCCACGATCTCGTCGTCCCCCAGGTGGTCGAACTCCTTGACGAGCGCGCGCAGGGAGTTGCCGTGCGCGGCGATGAGGACGCGCTTGCCGGCGCGCATCTGCGGCAGGATCTCCCCCTCGAAGAAGGGCCATGCGCGGGCGATGGTGTCGGCCAAGCACTCGCAGTAGGGGAGGTCCGCCGGGTCGACGTCACGATAGGCCGCCTGGCCGTGGGGGTCGCGCTCGTCTCCGGGCTCGAGCTTCGGCGGGCGCACGTCGAAGCTGCGACGCCAGATCTTGACCTGCTCGTCACCGTACTTGGCCGCGGTATCGGCCTTGTTGAGACCTTGGAGGGCGCCGTAGTGGCGCTCGTTGAGCTTCCACGTCTTGATGACGGGCAGCCACGCGCGGTCCATCTCGTCCAGCACGATGTTCAGGGTGTGGATGGCACGCTTGAGGTAGCTGGTGTAACAGAGGTCGAAGTCGATCCCCTCGGCTGCCAGCGCGCGACCGCCTGCGGCCGCCTCGGCGCGGCCCGTGTCGGTGAGGTCGATGTCCGTCCAGCCGGTGAAGAGGTTCTTCTGGTTCCACTCGCTCTCTCCGTGGCGGATGAGCACGAGGGTCATGGTCTTGTCGGGGGTGCTGGGACATGAGTCGGGCATGATGGCTTCCTTTCGATCGTCGTCAACCCACATGTTACCCATAGCTAACTGTTTGAGTCATCATCCGCCGCACATGCTCGCCAAGGCCACACCTGATGCATGTTCGGTGGCGATCGTCTCGTCGAGAGGTGCAAAAGAAGACGAATCGCCCCCCTCCGAGGGCTCTGTTCATCTTCTTTTGCACCTCTCGGCGCCTCGGCGGGGTCCTGTGGCCGCGGTATGGGCCGTCGGTGGACAAGTCGACGACATCGTCCTATAGTTACCCATGGTTAACAACGGGGGCGGGAGATGAACCCGCCCATCACCTGGGGAGGCAAGGTCATGAGCCTCGTAGACGCTCTCATCATCGCCGTGGTGGTTGCGGCCACCGTGCTCTGCATACGCCGGCTCGCCCTCTCGTCGGCGAAGGGGAAGTGCTCCGGCTGCTCGAGCGAGTCGAGCTGCTCGGTCGCACGTTCCGGCTCGGGCGAGTGCCCGGCCGCGAGGGACATGGTCGCGGACGCTGAGCATGCGGCCGGGACGCATTCCCCACATGCCGACCAAGGCCATTCCAGCGGGTGCGACTGCTGCAGGTGAGGCCTGCTCGCGGCGGGTGTGATGCCTTCTGCGAGTGCTTGCCTGGTCGAAACAGAGACGTAACACTCATGTGCGAGAGTAACGTGGCTAGGCGGCCGGGCCGCCATCGTCTCTCCGTCTGTGAGGTAGACCTATGACAAACGAGCAGAACATCGACTTCGTCCTGCGCACGGTCGAGGAGCGCGACATCCGCTTCATCCGCCTCTGGTTCACCGACGTGCTCGGCAACCTCAAGTCGTTCTCGATATCTCCCGAGGACCTCGAGGAGGCCTTCGAGGAGGGGATCGGCTTCGACGGCAGCTCCGTCGATGGCTTCGCCCCGCTCGAGGAGTCCGACATGCTCGCCTTCCCCGACTCCGAGACGTTCCAGATCCTCCCGTGGCGTCCGGAGGAGAGCGGCGTCGCCCGCATCTTCTGCGACATCAAGACGCCTGCCGGCGAGGCCTTCGCCGGAGACCCCCGCGCGGCGCTCGAGCGCGTGTTCCGCTCGGCGGACGAGCGCGGCTATGTCATGAACGTCGGCCCGGAGATCGAGTACTTCTACTTCTCCGATGACAAGGTCCCCGTGCCTCTGGACGAGGCCGGCTACTTCGACCTCACGCCCTTCGACTCCGCACGCGACCTGCGCCGCGACACCGTGCTCACGCTCGAGCAGATGTCCATCCCGGTCGAGTACTCCTATCACGCGGTCGCCCCGTCGCAGAACGGGCTCTCCCTGCGCTTCTCGGAGGCGGTGAGCTGCGCCGACAACATCATGACGGCGCGTCTCGTGGTGAAGCAGACCGCCTTCGCCCATGACATGTATGCGAGCTTCATGCCCAAGCCCCTGGTGGGTGTGGCGGGCTCGGCCATGTTCATGCACCAGTCGCTGTTCGACCACGACGGCAACAACGTGTTCTGGGGTGCCGACGACACACCGGATGACTGCCATCTCTCCGAGACCGCCCGCCAGTACGTGGCCGGCCTGCTCAAGTACGCTCCCGAGTACACGCTCGTGACCAACCCCACGGTGAACTCCTACAAGCGTCTCGTGCCCAACGGCGAGGTCCCCTGCTATGCCACGTGGGGCCGCAAGAACCGCTCGGCCCTCGTGCGCGTGCCCATGTACAAGCCCGGCAAGCATCTCTCCTGCCGTGTCGAGCTGCGCAGCCCCGATCCCACCTGCAACCCCTACCTCGCGATGGCGGCCACGCTGGCCGCCGGCATGGCGGGCATCGAGGAGGGGCTCAAGCTGCCGGAGGAGTACTGCGGCGGCGACGCCTCCCAGGGCGACGCCGTGCGCCTGCCGCGTAACCTCGGCGAGGCCATCCAGGCCTTCGAGTCCTCCGACCTCATGCGCGAGGCGCTGGGCGAGCATATCTTCGACTTCCTCCTCCAGGAGAAGCGTCATGAGTGGGAGGACTACTCCACCACCGTCACCGACTGGGAGTGCGAGCACTACTACGCCGGCTTCTGATTACGCGCCTATATCGATATGCGTATGGTGCTGTAACCTGCCATGCCGTGTCCTCCTCGTGTCAGCGGGGCACGGTTTGCCCCGATGATGCGAGTGTCGGGCGTAGGTAACGCGGCATAAGTAGAGGCCCCCGCGTCTGCGAGGGCCTCGTGCGCGCGTATGTGTGACGTCGTGGCTAGGAGACCGCTCCGACGATCCCGACCGCGAGCTCCGCGTCCTTGCGCATCATCGAGTTCTCCTGGAGGTACTCGAGCCCCTTGAGGGTGATGGCCGGATGGTGGACCATGACCGTCTTCCTCTGGCGGTCGAGGTACTCGCGCACGGTCACGCCGGAGACGTATCCCTCGTCAGAGAGCATCGCCCAGATCGCGTCGAGCCTGTTCTGCGAGATGCCGAGCGTCTCCGCCGTGAGCCTCTCCGGGTCGCACCCATCGTCGTAGTCCATCGATGACTCGAGCAAGTGGAGGATGCGGTAGATCGTGCGGAAGTCGCTCATGCTAGATCCTCACACCTTCCTCGACCGGACCTATTTCCTTGCGGAGCATTGCAATCTCGTCCTTGAGCTGTTGAGGGGCATCATCGACGACGTTGTTGTTTACGTCGAAGTACCGGGAGAAGACCACGTCAGCCCCAAGCTCATAGACGAGGCTCTCGAACATAGGGCAATTTGGATATTCCGTCATCCTATCCGACCTCCTTGCCTATCGATTCAGAGACATAGTAGAGAAATGAGTCTCTCTCTGGAGGATGCGGTAGATCGTGCGGAAGTCGCTCATCTCTTGATGCCGTTCCAGTCAAAATAATCCTTGAGCCTGACGTCTAATCTGTTCCACCTAATCAGGGCAACCATCTGTTTCTCAGGCAGGCTCTTGATGGCCGATATGTATTGCTCTTCGGTCTCATTTCCGCGATAAGCTAATATCATTTGATTGAGTCCAAAGTGCGCCTTTTCATAGTCACTGAGGTCAATCCCAATCCTATCGGCCTTCTCATCGAGGTCAATTACCATTGATTAGCCTCACTTCCACCACGTCTGCTACTGCATTTTTCCCAGCACCGTTGTTCGCAACGAACCTTATACTCTCCGCCGCGAGCTCGCTGTCCTGAAATCCCTTTTCCGCGTTGTGCGCTGCATAGCTCGGTATTTTTGACGCGTCAATCATCGCAGTCTTTCCGAGATATATGCTCCCGTACCACCCAGAGTAGACGACATCGTATCCTGCACCGCATAATTCTTCTTCGATTATACCGCTCAGCCTCGACTCGCGCAGCGTGGTCGACCTACCTGACCTGAACGATATGAGCCTGTCTACCTCGGCCTCGTGCTCTCTATATGACGTGAGCGAGTATTCTGCTGAATGCGCGACCTCATGGAACATGACCTGCTCAATCTGGTTCGGCTTGAGCTGTCTCATGCTCGACTTACTGAGGTCGATGGTGTACCCGTTCTCGCGTCGCATGTTCTGTACGTATACACCATTCTCGAGAGTCCTTCCGCGTACCGCAAGCAGACCTGATGACGGGCCACCGACGAACTCGATCCCATGCTCGAGCCCGGACATCACGGCCACCTGTCTATCGGTCGTGAGGTTCTTCAACCATGGGTCGAACTCGACGGAGACCCCAGTCCTCTCCATGAACGTCTCCGCCATGTTGGGAGATGCCCCATACGCGCTCCTGGCTTCGTCAAGATCGCTCCCGAACCTCTGGTCGAACTCCTCGGAATGCCTAGCCTTCACCGCCGACACCGACGCGTACGAACGGATCGCCGTAGGCTGACGTGCGACACCGTAAGCCCTCTCACGCTCGTAGTCGCGTCTCAGCCCACATCTCTCGCAATGTCCCTTCAGGTTCGCCTGTGCGCGTGGCCCAGACGGCGTTAGTCGGCGGCCATGCTGAGCCCGCGTTACTGTCCGACCGACACTGACCGTTTGGGCTCTCCCACGCGGCGCCCAATGCCGTGCTGCCTCTGCTGGGCCGCGTAATACTTGTTATCAGATCCCGATGAGACAGGTGTCCTGCGGTGATAGCGCATGAAAAGGAAGGGTTCTCGCAGATGCGAGAGCCCTTCGCATACGCATATGACGATTGCGGCTTAGAGGACTTCGATGGTTATCTCGGCCGTGCGGAAGTTGCTCATTGCTTTATTCCGTTCCAGTCAAAATCATCCGGGAACTGTAGGTCAAATCTGTTCCACCTGATGATTGCAACCATCTGCTTATCAGGAAGACTCTTGATGGCCGACGTAAACTGGTCTTGTGTTTCATTTCCACGATACTTTATGAGAGAGCTCACAAGATTTGAGTCGGCGTCTTCGTAGTCTCTGAGGTTGATTCCGAGCTTCTTCGCTATCACTTCTGGGTCAGTTACCATCGACGAGCCTCCCTTCGATGACGTCGGCGATGAAGCACTCTCGCCTTGCTGTTCGCCCACAAAGTAAATGCTCTCCGTTGCTCCAGCTGTACTCATACTCACCTCCATTTTAACGTTGCTGACGGCATGCGAGAGGATTGTCGTGGTTGCTTCTTGATTCCGAAGGCCCTTCCCTCCGAATCGTCTCGTGTCGTTCATCGTCCGTCGCGTCCGCCCTCGGTTTCGGCTGTCGGGCGCCCGCGTTTCGCCTAGGTTGCAACTCGACCCACGACCTCACGATTCGGTGTCGTGAGCGTTAACTGACGCATCCCGAAACGGCCATGCAACCTTCTCGCGCGACTCTCCCCAACAAGGCACGACGTCCGAGGGCGACGTGCCAGGCTCCCGGCAGAGGGCCGGGACCCCAAGGGGAGGGGATCGTCATGGCTCATCTCGAGGACCTCATGGAATGCAGGAACGGCGGGCTCATGACCCGCCGCGGGTTCGTCGCCGCGGCGGTGGCGGCGGGGCTCACGCTCGCGACGTCCGGCTGCTCGGGCTCAGGCTCGACCGACTCGGCCCAGACCGCCCAGACCGACTCGTACTCGCTCGTCACCCCCGGCAAGCTCACCGTGGCCTGGCAGGACGGCTACCCGCCCATGGAGGCGCTCAACACCTCCACCAACGTGCCCGAGGGCTACGACGTGGACATGATCACGAAGCTTGCCGAGAAGCTCGGGCTCACCGTCGAGTACCTCTCCACCATGCACTTCGACGCGATCATCCCCACCATCAAGCAGGGCGGCAAGGCCGACGTGGGCGTCTCCAGCTTCACCATCACCGACGCGCGCAGGCAGGAGATCGACTTCACGGACCCCTACATCGACTCGAACCAGTCCATAGTCACGAGGGCCGACGCCACCGCCGACACCGCTGACGCCCTGAACGCCGCTGACAAGAAGATCGCGGTGGAGTCGGGCACCACGGGCGAGGCCTGGGCAGACGAGAACCTCTCGGCGGCCACCATCGTGAAGCTCGACGACATCGTGCAGTGCATGACGGGGACCCAGACGGGTCTCTACGACGCGGTGGTGTGCGACCTGCCGGTGCTGGCCTGGGAGTGCAAGAACTCCTACACCGACCTCAAGGTGGCCGTCGAGATCCCCACGGGCGAGCAGTACGGCATCGTCGTGTCCAAGGACAACCCCGGCCTCACCCAGGCGCTGAACGAGGGCCTGGCTGAGATGACGTCCGCAGGCGACCTCGAGGCGCTCGAGGTCAAATGGTTCGGCGAGAAGATCTCCTGATCTTCTCGTCCGCTCCTTGGTCGCAGAATGCTGCATCCACGCCATCGGATATGCGCATCGGCTCATGTTGTGTGCTGCTGAATGCAACCTTGTCACCATCGTGTTAACGATGCGCCTGCGTAGCGTGGGCGAAACGTTCGGGCGGGAGACTTTCCCACGACCGCAGGGGAATTCGGGTCGGGTACCTTCGCCCCGCGGCATCATCGGGAAGCATCCGAAAGGGGAAATCATGAAGAGGGAAGATCGTAGGTTCATAGGAATCGTGGCGTGCATCGTCTGCGCGCTCACGGCGGCGCTCGCCATCGCGGGCTGCTCGTCCGGGTCAGGCTCGTCCTCCACGACCACCGCGGCCTCGTCCGCATCGGCCGACACCAGCAGCTACACCACCGTCGAGAGCGGCAAGCTCATCGTCGCCTCAGACCTGGCCTACCCGCCCCTCGAGTCCGTCCCCGACGGCGGCGGGGACCCCGTCGGCTTCGACGTCGACCTCATGAACGCGTTGGCCGGCAAGCTCGGGCTCACCTGCGAGTACCTGCCCGCGCAGAAGTTCGACAGCATCGTGCCCACCATCAAGCAGGGTGGCAAGGCTGACGTCGGCTGCTCCAGCTTCACCATCACCGACGAGCGCAAGGAGGAGATCGACTTCACCGACTCCTACATGGACTCGAACCAGGGCCTCGTGACCAAGTCCGACGCCACCGCCACCACGGTCGACGCGCTGAACGTCGCCGGCAAGCAGATCGCCGTCCAGTCGGGGACCACGGGCGAGGAGTGGGCCCAGGAGAACCTCCCGAACGCGACGGTCGTCCCTCTCGATGACGCCATCCAGGCCATGACCGGCGTCCAGACCGGGCTCTACGACGCCTGCGTCGCCGACCTCCCCGTCATGAAGTACCTCTGCAACAACTCCTACACCGACCTCAAGGTCTCCATCGAGATCCCCACGGGCGAGCAGTACGGCATCGTCGTCTCCAAGGACAACCCCGGTCTCACCGCGGCACTCAACACCGCGCTCCAGGAGCTCAAGGACGACGGGACCATCGACTCCCTCGAGGAGAAGTGGTTCGGCTCCACGATGTAGTCGCGCGTCCCCTTCGGGGGGCGTGACCACGGAGGGAGACGGGGCCCTCGTGACCTTTCGAGGTCCCCGTCTCCCACACGGCGAGGGGAAACGACGATGGACATCCATAGAAGAGGGGAGCGTGGCATGCGCGCATGCGGACGGGCGCTGATCGTGGCCCTGACATGCACGCTCCTCGCGCTCGGAATCACGTTCGTGGCGGCACCCATCAGCGCGCAGGCGATGACTTGTGACAAGGCGACCGCGCGTCCCAACGAGGACGGCGGCAGCGGCGTCATCGGCGGGGAGACCACGCGTCTCACGTGGGAGGGAACGGTGGAGAGCGGCGAGGACGTCACGAAGGTGACGCTCACCATCCCGGACGACGGGACGTTCGACGGCTCCACCACGCGTGTCACCGTGCTCGACGGCCTCACCCGCATGAGCGTCGAGGCTGAGACGAAGACGTCCGGCAACACGCTCGAGGTGGACTTCTCCCAGGCCATCCCCGAAGGCTCGCTCGTCCGCCTCGAGGTCACCAACATGTGCTTCCCGGTGGAGGGCGGCGACTACGCCATCTCCGGGACCTACGAGTCGCAGGCCGGCACGTCCGCTCTTCCCGACTCGCCGTCCATCAGCGTCATCGCGAACACGCCCCTCCAACGGGCCGTCACGTGGCTCGATGGCCAGTCCTGGGTCCAGGCCTGGAACTCCAACCAGTTCCTCGGCATGTTCTTCAAGCCGCAGCTCCTACTGACCTCGTTCGTCTCGCTGTTCGGCGGTTGGCTCGTCTGCCTGGTCATCGTGATCGTCGCCTACCCGATCGCGATCCTGCTCGGCCTCGCCTTCGCGTTCATGAAGATGGCCAAGCACAAGGTGGTTCGCGCGATCGCCGTCACCTACATCAACATCCTGCGAGGCACGCCTCTGTTCCTGCAGATCTACATCATGTTCTTCGGTCTGCCCATGGTGGGCGTGAACATCGACAACAACGTGCTCGGCGTCATCGTGATGGCGGTGAACTCCTCCGCATATCTCGCCGAGATATTCCGCGCCGGCATCCAGTCGATCCCCACGGGCCAGTACGAGGCGGCGGCGAGCCTCGGCATGAACGGGGCCCAGACCATGGTCTCGATCATCCTCCCGCAGACGGTCCGTCGCGTCATACCTACGGTGACCAGCGACTTCATCACGTCCTACAAGGACACGTCGCTCCTGTCGTCCGTGGGCGTCATGGAACTCATGATGTTCTCGAAGAACCTCACCACCGTCTCAGGCAACATCACGCCCTACATGGCCGCGGCCATCTACTACCTCATCGTGACGCTGCCCCTCATCAAGGTCGTGGGCATCGTCGAGCGCAGGATGGCCCGCTCCGAGTCGGGCGGTGGACCCAGGCCCAAGGCCAAGGGGAGCGCGACCCCGGCCGCCGACCCCTCCACGCCGGCCATGGCCTCCGTCCACTGCGAGGCCACCGAGGACGACGGCGTGCATGGCGTGATCGGCGCGCTCACCGCCCCGTTCAGGTCCGCCTCGTCCGTCACACCGCGTCACGACGAAATGGGAGGTGTTCCCGATGCGCTCTAGGAACAAGCACGTCGCCATGGTGGAGACGCCCGACGCCCTCCCGGCGGATGCGGCCGCAGCCGCGGCGTTCGAGCACGACCACGTCCTGTCGCGTCACCACTTCACCCCGGGCGAGCACCCCGTCGTCCGCATCGAGCACCTCAACAAGGCGTTCGACGAGACCCAGGTCCTGAAGGACGTCAACCTCGACATCTGGGGTGGCGAGGTCGTGGTGGTGCTGGGGCCGTCCGGCTCCGGCAAGTCCACGATGCTGCGCTGCATCAACCTGCTCGAGAAGCCCACCGCGGGCCACATCCTGATCAACGACGTCGAGATCACGGGTACCGCCAAGACCGACGTGAACAAGCTGCGCGAGAAGCTCGGCATGGTGTTCCAGAGCTTCAACCTCTTCCCGCACCTCACGGCCAAGGAGAACGTCATGATCGGCCAGATGAAGGTGCTCAAGAAGGGCAAGGCCGAGGCCGAGGCGGAGGCCATCCGCCAGCTCGACGCCGTGGGCCTGGCCGACCGCGCCGACTTCAAGCCGGCCCAGCTCTCCGGCGGCCAGCAGCAGCGCGTCGCCATCGCCCGCGCCGTCGCCATGCACCCGGACGTGCTGCTCTTCGACGAGCCCACGAGCGCGCTCGATCCCGAGCTCGTCCGTGGCGTCCTCGACGTCATGCGCGACCTCGCCGAGAACGGCGGCATGACCATGGTCGTCGTCACCCATGAGATGGGCTTCGCCCGCGACGTGGCCGACCGCGTCGTCTTCATGGAGGACGGCGTCGTGGTGGAGCAGGGCCTTCCCGAGAACGTGTTCGACCATCCCGTCAACGAACGCACAGCCGCCTTCATCGGCAACATCGCCGATGCGTAGGCCGACCACGGGCAGCGAGGCCCTCATCTATCCTCGCCCATGTGGTCTGAGCTGTGCTATTCTCAGGTAACCGCCATGAGGTGGATAGCTAGGGAGGCCGCGTATGGTCGCCGGCGAGCCTGGGGGTCGCAGAGGATGCATCACAAGAACATTCTTCTCATAGCCCGAACCACCCGTCACCATGAGCGCATGCGTGAGCTGTCGCATGCCCTTGACGTATCCGTGCTCCTGGCCACCCCCGACACCTTCGATCAGGCGATCTCGAGTGGGCATGAGTTCGACCTCGTGGTGCTCGACGTCGATGGCGTCACGAACGACCTCGTCGGCAAGGTCGAGTCGTACGTGGCCGAGAACGGCTCGATCCCCGTGCTCATCATCGTGGACGAGGAGAAGCTCTCCGCGCTCCACATGCCGGTGCAGGGGAGGAGCGACTTCGTCCTGGCCAGCGCCGGCGAGACCGAGTTCGAGGTCCGCGTCACGCAGCTGCTGTGGCCGGGCGAGGAGAACGCCCCCTCCGACATCGTCTCGGTCGATGACATGACGATCAACCTCGCCACCTATCAGGTCTACATCGACGAGAAGCCCGTCGACCTCACGCTCATGGAGTACTCGCTGCTGAGCTTCCTGGCCACGCACCCGTCGCGTGCCTACTCGCGCGAGACGCTCCTCCATCGCGTGTGGGGCTTCGAGTACTGCGGCGGCACCCGCACGGTCGACGTCCACATCCGTCGAGTCCGCTCGAAGGTGGGGCCACAGGTGGCGTCTCACATCGCCACGGTCCGCGGGGTGGGTTACCTCTTCAAGCTCTAGGTCCGAGCCCCTTTCGCTTCTCGAAGGCACCACGTCCCCACGGGCGTGGTGCCTTTTTCAGGTGGCTGTAAACCTTGTCCTTCTCGGGTGCATATCTCCCCATAGCCCCGCGAACGGAGGCGTCCGGCCTCTCGTTGGGGTACAAAGGTGCCAGACGGTTCCTGACCGCGCCCACGCGCGAGACGGGGACGAAGGGGAAGAAGGGAAGGCAACCGTGGAAGACTCAAACGAGAAGCGCCCGCCGGTACCCGCGGGCATGGGCGGCAACACATCCGAAGGCCAGACGCCCTACGGTCCGGCTTACGGCCAGCCCCAGCAGCCGGCCGCGCAGCAGCCGACGAACCAGACCTACCAGCAGCCGACAGCACAGCAGCCGACCGTGCAGCAGTCGACGAGCCAGACCTACCAGCAGCCGACCACGCAGCAGCCTCCCGTCGGAGGTGGCCAGGTCCCCCCGACCTCCTCGGCCAGCTACGCCTCGCCCCTCCCGTCGGAGGGTCCGGAGAAGGGGAAGGGTGGCAAGGGTCACCACAAGGTCCCCGTCGGCGTGTGGGCGGTCGTCGGTGGCGTGGTCGGTGCTCTCGCCCTCTTCGGGATCCTCTCCTGGACGGGTGCCTTCAACAAGACCAACACGACCTCGTCCTCCTCGGCGGGTCAGACCATCAACATCTCCACGGCCGATGGCTCGACCACCACGACCGCCAAGGCCGTCTCCGCCAAGTGCCTGCCCTCGGTGGTGTCCATCACCGTCGAGGACTCCACGAGCGAGGGCATCGGCAGCGGCGTCATCCTCGACACCTCGGGCAACATCCTCACCAACTACCACGTGGTCGAGGGCGCCCAGACCATCACCGTCACCATCGACGGCAACTCCTACGACGGGACCGTGGTCGGCTCCGACGAGTCGAGCGACATCGCCGTGGTCAAGGTCGACCTCAACGGCGCCACGGTCACGCCCATCGAGGTCGGCGACTCCAGCTCGCTGGTCGTGGGCGACTGGGTCATGGCCATCGGCAGCCCGTTCGGCCTCGACCAGTCCTGCACGCAGGGCATCGTGAGCTCGGTCTACCGTTCCACGCTCCTCTCCAGCTCGAGCAATGGACTCTCCAGCTCCAGCAGCAACACCATCTACACCAACCTCATCCAGACCGATGCCGCCATCAACCCCGGTAACTCCGGCGGCGCCCTCGTCAATGACCAGGGTCAGCTCGTGGGCATCAACTCGATCATCGAGAGCGAGTCGGGCTCCAGCTCGGGCGTCGGCTTCGCCATCCCCTCCAACTACGCGGTCAAGGTCGCCAAGCAGATCATCGCCGGCGAGACGGTCACGCATCCCTACCTCGGCGTCTCCGTGGGCACCGTCACGGCCAACAACGCCAAGAGCAACAACCTCTCGGTCAACCAGGGCGCCTATGTGAGCTCCGTCTCCGAGGGCAGCCCCGCCGCCACCGCCGGCATCGAGAAGGGTGACGTCATCACCTCCATCGATGGCGAGGAGATCAGCTCGGCCGATGCCGTCATCCTGGCCGTGCGCAGCCATGAGATCGGCGACACGGTCACCGTCAAGGTCATGAGGGGCAGCCAGGAGATGAGCTTCGACGTGACGCTCGGCTCCGACGAGGGCACGGAGGCGGCCTCCTCGAACAACTCCAGCTCGTCCAGCAACTCCAGCTCGAGCGCGAACCCGTTCGGTAACGGCAGCTCCAACGGCTACGGCTCCAACGGCTACGGTTCCAACGGCTACGGGAGCAGCTACGGAAGCGACTCCAGCTCCTATGGCTCCGGCACCGGCTCCTACGGCACCGGCTCCACCTCGACCACGGCCTCCGCATCCTCGGAGGACGGGACCATGACGGCCTCGACCGGGAGTCTCGACGTGAGCGGATTGATCCTGACCTAGTCGATGGCCACGGCGACATACGCTCGGAATCGGGCGGGCGGGTCGGATGACTTCCGGCCTGCCCGCCTTCCTCATGGAGCGGGCGTGCGTCGTGGTGCCGTCGTTCATGCTGCCAACTTTTTGCGATAGGAGCATGAAAGGGAGCCCCGCCGACCTTTCTGGTATAGATAGAACTCATATATTGCCTGGTAGTAGCTATGAGCATAGGTATTCCAATCAACGGACTATGCTCCTATCGAAAGAAATGGGCACGGGTGCTGCGCGCGCGGCCTCGTGAGCCTGCCCCGTGCGGCATTCCCGTCCGCCCGGTCGGCTACATTGGTGCATGACATCACGGCGCCAGCGGGGGAGAAGACCGCCGTGGGACGAGGACTTGCCGCAACACGAGAGGGGCTCGCATGAGGTTCGTGCACACCGCAGACCTGCACATCGGCCGGAGACTCGGCCAGCTCCCCCTCGCCGACGACGCCTCCTTCATGCTCGACGAACTCCATGACCTGGTGGTCTCCCGCTCTGGCGACGCGCTCGTGGTGGCGGGGGACGTCTTCGACGCCCCCGTCCCTCCCGAATGGGCCGTCCGCATGTGGGACTCCTTCGTGGAGTGCATGGCTGCTGCCGGCGTCACGCTGCTCGTCGTGGGGGGAAACCACGACTCGGGGGCTCGTCTCGCCTACGGCTCCTCCCTCGTCGCGGCCGCAGGCGTCCATGTGGTGGGCGAGTTCACGGGTGAGGTCCCGTGCGTCGAGGTGGGAGGCGTCACCTTCTGGCTCGTGCCCTTCGTTCGCCCGGCCGACGTCCGCGCGTGGGCCGCGTCCATGGGACATGAGGTCGTGGGTCCGCTCGACTACGATGCCGCGGTGCGCCTCGTGCTCGACTCCGTCCGCGAGCGTCCGGAGTATGCCGCCTCCTCCGCGAACGTGGCCGTGGCCCATCAGTTCGTCACGGCGTCAGGCGCTGCTCCCACGCGCTGCGATTCCGAGCGGCTCTCGCTGGGGACGCTCGACAACGTGGACGTCTCGGCATTCGACGGCTTCGACTACGTGGCCCTGGGCCATGTGCACGGGCCGCAGCGTGTGGGGCGTGACACCGTGCGCTATGCGGGCAGTCCCCTCAAGTACTCCGCCTCCGAGATCGACCAGAGGAAGTCCTTCGCCGTGGTCGACGTCGAGCCAGGCGAGGTCCCGTCCGTGGAGCTGGTGCCCATGGCGCCCCTCCATGGCTTCCGCCGCGAGCGAGGTGGCTTCGACGAGCTCCTCGACCGCGGACGTGGCGAGGACGAGGCGACGCGCGCGGACTTCGTCCAGGCCGTCGTGACCGATGACGAGGAGCCGGTGGATGTGGCCGCCCGTCTGCGCGCCGTCTGGCCCGATCTCGTGGGCGTCGAGTTCGACAACGCGCGCACGAACGCCGCGGGGGCGCGTTCCGTGGCGGAGGTCGAGGCCACCACCGCCGACGTCGCGGGGCTCTTCTCCGATTTCTTCGACCAGCAGGTCGGGCGCGCCATGTCCGACTCGGAACGGCAGGTCATGAGGTCCGCGATGGCCGAGGACAGGGGAGAGGACCCCCATGGCGAGGTCGCCGCCGGGACGTATGCCGCGGGAGGGGTGGTCGCATGAGGCCGCTCAGGCTCGAGCTCAACGCGTTCGGCCCCTATGCCGGCCGCCAGTCGGTGGACTTCTCCGCCTTCGGCGACCACGGGCTCTTCCTCATCTGCGGCGACACGGGCGCGGGCAAGACCATGCTCTTCGACGCCATCACCTTCGCCCTCTACGCGCAGACGTCGGGAGGGGAGCGGACGGGCACGTCGCTGAGGAGCGACTTCGCCACGCCAGACCAGGACTGCTGGGTCGAGTTTACGTTCGAGCACATGGGCGAGACCTACGTCGCGCGGCGCAGCCCCGCGCAGGTCACGGCGAGCAAGCGAGGCAAGGGCAAGCTCGTGAGCCGGGGCATCGACGGCAGCCTCATGCACGGCGACGAGTGCCTCGCCTCCAAGTCGGATGCGGCCACGAAGGCGGTCGAGGGTCTTCTCGGCCTTGACTACCAGCAGTTCCGTCAGGTCACCATGATCGCGCAGGGGGCGTTCCGTGACCTCCTCTGCGCCGACGCCGACTCCCGCGAGGGCGTCATGCGCAAGATCTTCGAGACGCAGGACCTCCAGGGGTTCCAGACGCGGCTCAAGGAGACGGCGAGCAGCGCGATGGCCTCCCTGGCGGATGCCGCAGGTCGCTTCGACATGCTGGCGGAAGGCGTGGCTGATGTCCCTGACGCCGATGCCGAGAACACCGCCGCACCTGCGACCCTCCCGTCTGCCGACGTCGAGGGGAGCCTGGCGGCGGCGGACGGCCGCGTCGCCGAGCTCGAGGTCGTGGCCGACCGCGCACGCTCGGACCTCGACCGTCTCGAGGGGGAGCGCGACAGCGCGAGCGAGGCGCTGAGGCAGGCGCGCGAGAGGGTCCGACTCCACGATGCCGTCGAGCGGACCGCTGCCGAGGTCGCGTCGGCGCGGGCGGCTCATGAGGCGGCCTCCGTCGCCTTGGCCTCCGCGAGGTCCGCGCATGACGCGAGCTACCAGGGTCTGGTGGGGGAGGAGAGGAGCCTGACGGACTCCCTTCCTCGCTACGACGAGCTCGACCAGGCGAGGGCGACGGTCAAGACGTCCGACGGTCGCGCCCGCGAGCTCGCGAAGGGCGTGTCGGCGCTCACCGACAGGATCGCCGTCCTCGAGGGGACGATCTCCTCGGCGCGCTCCGAGTTCGAGGCCGCACCCCAGGTGGCGCGGGACCTCGCGAGGGGGAAGGCGGAGCTGGACGCGACCCTCCAGAGGGGCCAGGACGTGGGGAGGTGCCTGGGAAACCTCAGGACCATCGCCCACGAGAGGGGACACCTCTCCCAGCTCGTCGCGACCTCGATCGAAAGGACCGCGAGGGCCGACGAGGCGCGTCAGGCCTATGACATGGGATTCTCGGCCTTCGTCGCCGAGGAGGCGTCGTCACTCGCCAAGGGTCTCGCGGAGGGCGAACCCTGCCCGGTCTGCGGCTCGACGGCGCATCCGCATCTCGCCCAGGCCGCGGGCGACGCCCCCACGAAGGCGCGTCTCGACGAGCTGCAGGTCGCGTCGGATGAGGCCGCGAAGGCCGCCGGCACGGCTCGCGAGGCTGCCTCGAGCAAGAAGTCCGAGGTCGAGACCCTCTCCTCGTCGCTGCTCCGGACGGCCTGCGAGCTTGTGGGCCATCCGTCCGCGGGCGCGGACGCGGCATCCGAGGAGCTGGCCGCCACGGACGAGCTGGCCGCCCTTCGCGACTCGCTGGCAGCGGAATACAAGGAGCGGGAGGCACGCCTCAAGGACCTCGAGGCCCAAAGCGCCGGGCTCGACCGGCTCAAGGGCGACGTCGAGGCGGCACAGGCGGAGTCCGCCTCCGTCTCCTCCAAGCTCGCGCAGGCGAAGGCCGACGAGGCGGACGCCACGCGTGAGCTCGCCGCGGCGCGGGCCAAGGTGGAGGCGATCGGCGCGAGCCTTCCCTTCTCGTCCGCCGAGGAGGCGCGCTCCCATCTGGCGGAGGTCTCCTCCGAGAGGCGATCCCTGGACGAGAGGCTCGCCAAGGCCGAGAGGGACGATGCGGACGCGACCACGCGGGTGGCCTCGCTCGAGGCGACGCTTGCCGAGCGCCGCCGCGCCGCCGCCGATGCAGGCCTTGCCGAGGGAGCCGTCCCGGATGCCATCGCGCCCTTCGAGGACGCCGCCGCCCGCGCGGACGAGGCGGTCTCGAAGGCCAGAGACGTCCTGGCCGGGGCCCTCTCGGCCGATAAGGCCGCCGAGTCCTCCCGCGACCGCATGGTCGAGCTCGCCCCCGAGCTCGACCGACTCTCCCACGCCGCCGCCGACGCGACCCTCATGGCGAACGTGGCCGGCGGGAACCTCTCCTCATCCAACAGGATCTCGTTCGAGCGCTACGTCATGGCGTTCTACTTCGAGCAGGTCCTCCTGTGCGCCAACCGCAGGCTCGCCCACATGACGAACGGTCGCTACGAGCTCGTCCGCCGCGAGGAGGAGGGGGGCCGCACGCGCGCGGGTCTCGGCATAGACGTCCTCGACCACGCGACGGGACGCGCCCGCCCGGCGTCGAGCCTCTCGGGTGGCGAGACGTTCGAGGCGTCCCTCTCCCTGGCGCTGGGGCTCTCCGACTACGCGCAGCAGCGTGCCGGCGGCATCCAGATAGACTCCGTCTTCATAGACGAGGGGTTCGGTACGCTCGACCCCGAGGCGCTCGAGTCCGTCATGGACGTGCTCGCGGGGCTCGCCGGCGAGTCGTGCCTGGTGGGGGTGATCAGCCACGTGGCCGAGCTCGAGGGCCGCATAGATGACCGCATCGAGGTCGAGGCGGGGCCGCACGGCAGCGTGGCCACGCAGGTGGTGGGCTAGGGACCGGCCAGCTAGACGAGCATCGTGGGCGTCGTGCCCTTCTCGGCCATGTCGCAGATCCCGCCCACGCCGCTGGCCACCATGTGCGAGACGGCGACGTCCGTGTAGAAGGCCATGTGCTGCGTCATGATGACGTTCCTGAACTGATGCAGGTAGGCCATGTCGCGGTTCTTGAGGATCTCGACGCGGAGGTCGCGGTGCACGATGCCCTCCTCGCCTTCCACGACGTCGAGTCCCAGCGCGCCCACCTTGCCCGACTCGATGCCCCAGACCAGTGCCTCGGTGTCCATGAGGCCGCCACGCGCGCAGTTGACCAGCACCACCCCGTCGCGCATCCGCTCGATCTGGGAGCGTCCGATGATGTGATGGGTCTCGTCGGTGAGAGGCATGTGCAGCGTGATGACGTCGGACTCGACCAGAAGCCGGTCGAGGTCCACGAGAGGCGCTCCCACATCGGTGGTGGCATGGGGGTCATATGCGATGACGCGGCTCCCGAACCCCGTGAGGTCGCGGATCACGGTGCGGCCTATCCTGCCGGCGCCCATCACGCCCACGGTGAGGTTCCCCAGCTCGCGTCCCTCGAGTCCCTCGAGGGAGAAGTCGTTCACCTGCCCGCGCCAGAGCGCCTGCTTGTACTGGCGCAGGCACATGAGCATGAGCATGACGGCGAACTCCGCCACGCCGTCGGGCGGATACGAGCCGCCGCAGACGTGCATGCCGAGTCTTCGAGCGGCGTCGAGGTCGATCTCGTCGGTGCCGATGATGCGCGATCCCACGTAGCGCACGCCCTGCTCAGACCAGGCCGCCAGGAGTTCCTCGTCCATCTCGACGCCCAGACAGGTCACGCCCTCGCATCCTGCGGCGAGGACGGCGTTTCCCGGCGTGGGCGTCTCCTCGTGGAGGTCGACCGCGACGTGCCTGTCGGCCGCCATGCGCTCGAAGTCGTCCCTCTCGTCATCCCGCACCTGGAACGCGCAGATCCTCATGGGGCCTCGTCCCTCTCGTCCGAACGCCATCCGATCGAGGGCCATCCGCCCCGCGACCATTTCCGTCGACGTTGAGTATATGACGATGCGCCCCGTCGCCGATGGCGTCTGCGATACTGGGAGGGGACTCACACGCGGATGATGGGACGTGGAATGGCGACGGGCGAGACGGACGGAATGCCCCTGCAGGGAAGCCTCTTCGGTGACGAGGGCGATGTGGCCCCATCTGCCGAGAAGACCTCGATTGACCCGGCGACCCGTGCCGCCGAGCTGCGGCATCTCCTCGACTATCATGCCTACCGCTACTACGCCCTCGATGCGCCCGAGGTGACGGATGCCGAGTTCGACCGCATGCTCCGGGAGCTGCAGGACATCGAGGCCCTGCATCCCGAGCTCGTTACCCCCGACTCCTACACCCAACGCGTGGGCGGCTTCGTCTCGCGTCAGTTCGAGCCCGTCACCCATGCGCGCCGCATGTACTCCATCGACGACGCGATGGACCTGGACGAGCTGGACGCCTGGCTCGCCCGCACCGACGAGGCCCTGGGCGCCGGCGCCTCGAGCCCCGTGGCCTACACCTGTGAGCTCAAGATAGACGGGCTCGGGGTGGCCGTGACCTATCAGAGCGGCGGCTTCGTCCGCGCCGCGACGAGAGGCGACGGCACCACGGGAGAGGACGTCTCGGCCAACGTCCGCACCATCCGCGACGTCCCGATGCATCTCAAGCCGATGGGCCTGTCCAAGGTGGACGACAAGGGCCTGGGGGTCTCCCTCGAGGTCCGCGGCGAGGTCTACATGCCCAAGCACTCGTTCGTCCGTCTCAACGAGGAGGCCGACGCCGCCGGCAACCAGCCGTTCGCCAACCCACGGAACGCCGCGGCGGGGTCGCTGCGCCAGAAGGATCCCAAGGTGACCGCGGCCCGCGACCTCGAGACGTTCATCTACGCCGTCGCCGACTCCGCACCCCTCCACCTGAGCAGCCAGTGGGAGTTCCTGGCGTGGCTGCGTGACTGCGGCTTCAACGTGAACCCCAACGTCGCCCGGTGCATGAGCGCGCACGAGGTCCATGACTTCTGCGAGCGTGCCCTGGCGAACCGCGACGCGCTCGACTACGACATCGACGGCGTCGTGGTGAAGGTCGACTCGTTCGCCAGCCAGGATGCGCTGGGCTTCACCGCGCGTGCCCCGCGTTGGTCCATCGCCTTCAAGTTCCCGCCCGAGGAGAGACGCACGGTGCTGCGCGACATCCGCATCCAGGTGGGGCGCACCGGCGTGCTCACCCCCGTCGCGGAGTTCGACCCCGTCGTCGTGGCCGGTTCCACCATCGCGCGTGCCACCCTCCACAACGAGGACGAGGTCTGGCGCAAGGACGTCCGCGTGGGCGACACCATCGTCGTCCACAAGGCGGGTGACGTCATCCCCGAGGTCGTGGGCCACGTCCCCGAGCTCCGTCCCGAGGGCGCCCCTGAGTTCCACATGCCGGCAACGTGCCCCAGCTGCGGCAGCCCCGTCGTGCGCGAGGAGGGGGAGGTGGCCTATCGCTGCGTCTCCATCGACTGCCCCGCGCAGGCCACCGAGCGCCTCATACACTGGGCCAGCCGCAAGGCGATGGACATCGACGGCCTGGGCGACGAGATCGTGGGCCACATGGTGGATGCCGACCTTGTCACCGACGTGGCGGACTACTACGACAAGCTCGACGAGGACTCGCTCGCCGAACTCGACACGGGTCGCACCTCCGTTGCGGGCGAGACGATCACGGTGGGCGAGACCATCGCACGCAAGGTGTGCGAGCAGATCGAGGACTCGAAGTCGCGCGGCCTGTCCCGCGTGCTGTTCGGCCTCGGGATACGTCATGTCGGCTCGTCGGTCGCGGCGGCTCTCGCCAAGCACTACGGGAGCTTCTCGGCGCTCCAGCAGGCCGACGAGGACGACATCGCCGGCATCGACGGCGTGGGCCCCAAGATCGCCCAGAGCGTGGTCGAGTTCCTGTCCGTGCCCGAGAACCTCGCCGTCATCGAGCGTCTGCGTGAGGCGGGGGTCTCGCTCGAGGAGGAGGGCGCGGGCGATCAGGCACGTCCCCAGACGCTCGCGGGCCTCACCTTCGTGCTCACCGGCTCGCTCGAGAGGCATACCCGCGACGAGGCCGGCGACGCCCTCCGCGCGCTGGGCGCCAAGGTGTCGGGGTCGGTCTCGAAGAAGACGAGCTTCGTGGTGGCCGGTGCGTCCGCAGGCTCCAAGCTCACGAAGGCGGAGTCCCTCGGCGTACGCGTCTTGGACGAAGGCGAGCTCGACCGCATCCTCGAGACGGGCGAGGCGCCGGCCGCGGAGTGACCCTCTCGGACACCTCGTCCCCCACCCTTGACTTGGATCTGACTTCAAGTACGAGGATGGTCCCATGCACAGTGCGCCGGATGGCGCGTCGACGGATGGGAGCGGGACATGGTGGAGCGGACGAGCGTCGCGGCTGACGGCGGCCTTTTCGGCAAGGGGCAGCCCAACACGGCATATGCCAGCTATTTCGTGGGGGAGAGCTATCTCAACCCGCTGGTGGGGCAGGACGTCAACGTGGCGAACGTCACGTTCGAGCCTGGATGCCGCAACGACTGGCACATCCATCACGTCACGGGGCAGATCCTGCTCGTGACCGATGGCGAGGGTTGGTACCAGGAGTGGGGCGAGCAGGCCCGCAAGCTGGTCCCCGGGGACGTGGTCTACATCGCACCCGAGGTCAAGCACTGGCATGGGGCGACGCGTGACTCGTGGTTCTGCCATGTGGCGATCTCCGCCATGGTCGAGGGTGCCACCAGCGAGTGGCTCGAGCCCGTCGCGGACGAGGACTACGCCAAGCTGGACTAGCCGCTTCAGGCATGTGGTGCCACGTCGGCGCCGACCTCCTGTACTAGAATCGGGCCTGACCGGACCACGTGTGACGGCTCGGTCAGGCCCACTCTTCTGGAGGTCGACATGAGCATGAGCGACCAAGTCGCATCCCAGGTCTCGCTGGCGTCGACGGGGCACGTGGCCCTCGTCATCTGCTCGATCCTCTACCTCGCCTGGTGGTGGCTCTTCTTCCGATCCGACTCACCCAAGCTCGAGGGCGTGGCCTATATCGCCGGTGCCTCGCTCATCGTGGCGGCGGCGATCGCGGGATGCATCGGTGCCGTCATGGTGGGCAACGCCACCGGCTCCCTCGCCGCCGAGGCAAGCTCGACGCCCATCCCCACCTGGACCGTCGCGGTCGGTGGCGTCGTGGTCTATCTCGTGCTCCTCGGGCTCACCGCCAACGTCTTCCATCGCACGCCCACCACGGAGCTCCTCCTCATCGTGGGATGGGCGGCACTCGAGCTCGGTCTCGTCAACGCGCTCGTCGGGACGGGGGTCCTGTCGACGACCATGTCCTGCATGCTGCTCGCCCTCGTGCTCGTCCTCTTCTGTGGGAGCATGGTCTGCTACATGCTCTATTACCGGCTCGACGCCTGGCCAGCGTTCGTGGACGGCTGCGTGCCCCTCGTCAGCGTGGGCATCGTGTCCATGGTCATCATCCTCGTGTTGAGATGGGCCTGAGCGCCCGGGCTCACTCCTGGCTGACCGACATGACCCTCGAGGGGGCCATCGTCACGTCATAGGCGATCGAGTCGCCGTTCTCGTCCGTGCAGACGAGCCTCGTCGAGCCCACATGTGACGTGGTCACCTTGACCCTGTCGCCCTCGACCTCCACGGTCCCGAACGACGGATCGTCCAGCTGGCATGACCAGGTGCCGGACCCATCCGCATCCCCCGCGTCGATGGTGATGCCCACGGAGGACGTGGGAGGGGAGACGAAGAGGATCGTGATCGAGACCACGGTCACCACGAGGGCGATGCCCAACGCGACGAGCCTGTCGTCCATCGTGTTCTTGAGGGCGAGCACCAGCACGACCACCTGACCGAAGCAGAAGACGGCCGACAGCAGGTGGTGGGGGAACGAGTAGCTCACCTTGAACACGAACCCGGCCCCGAGGACCACGAGGACCACGCATGGTATGGCGAGCAGGAGCGAGCCCACCCGGTCCTGGCGCTTCGCGAGGTATGCCAGGGCGCCGGCCGGGAAGGTGAACAGCGACAGCACGAACCAATATGAGTAGTACTCCCAGGGGAAATAGCCCAGCCAGGGCATCTCGACCACGTAGACGATCGGCTGGGACACGAGGAAGAACACACCGCACTTGAGTGCCGCCTCGCCCGGACCCTTGCAGTTGCATGCGACGACCATGCCGAAGAGCACCCACCACTCGGGGGTGACCGCGATGTCGCGGAACGACGTGTCATAGAGGAGGGGGACCTCGTTCACGAGCCCCGTGACCACTCCGGTCACGACCGCGAACACGAGGACGTGGCGCCAGCTCATGTCGAGGCCGCCCAGGAGGTGACGCGCCCAGCCGATGAGGGTCCTGCGCCTCTCCATGACCGTGTCGAACGTGGTCGGCACGCCCGTCTCGCCCATGGGCTGGCTCTCCTCGGTCTCGGATTGGTCGGACATGTCGGTCACCCTCTTCCTGACCTGAGCCCTGCGGCTACTTCTCGGCGGCCTTCCTGACCCTCATGCCGAAGACGAGGCCGATGGCGGGGACGAGCACGACCGCCAGGTGCGTGAGGACGGAGCCCATGTCGGACGCGCCGCCGCAGGCGACCTCGTAGATGTAGAGCACGAGGTAGATAGCCGCGATCGCCGTGCAGATTCCGGCCCAGACGATGAAGCCGCCGATCTTCGAGGGCGTGTTTGCGCCCTTGATCCCACTGATGGCCATGCCTATCGAGAGGACCGTGATCGCCGCAGCGAGCGCGATCACCACGAAGGTCGCGGCGCTCACGTCAGCGCCCATGCTCGCGGCTGCCGCCGTCGTCAGCGCGGTGACCACCGCATAGATTATGCCGACGACGAACATCACGATGCTGACTATCTTTACCACCTTGCGCTCGGATGACATATGTGGGGCCCCTTCCGGTCTCATGTCCAGCGTGGCGGGGGAGAAGGCTCCCCCGCACCCGGCGGCCTCGTCCGGCCGCCGTCGTCCACTCGTCACAGGATACGTCATGCGGATGGTATGTACCCGCCTACGCCCCCGCGACCTCCTCGCGCCAGCCCTTGCACACGTCCACCCATCCGGAGGACGCGCCCACGTGCTCGAGCTCGTCAAGGGTGAGCCCGATCGCGCTGTTCGCGCTGCCGCATGCCGGCCAGACCTCGTCGAAGCGCCTGAGTGACTCGTCGAGATAGGTCACCACGCCGTCGGCCACGGCGAACGGGCACACGCCGCCCACGGCATGCCCCACGAGACCCTCCACCTCGTCGGCGGGGATCATCTTCGCCTTGCAGGAGAAGGTCGCCTTGTACGCCTTGTTGTCCACCTTCGCGTCTCCTGCGCAGACGACGAGGATGGGCGAGCCGCCCACCAAGAACGAGAGCGTCTTGGCTATGCGGGCGGGCTCCACGCCCACGGCCTCGGCTGCGAGCTCCACGGTCGCGCTCGAGGAGTCGAACTCCCGGATGCGCGGTCCCATCCCGAACCCGTCGAGATAGTCCCTCACCTTGTCGATGGCCATGGTCTCTCCTCCCGTTCTTTTTCGGGTGAGTCTAGCACTCCCATGACGCGCCCCCACCTCGTGTATGACATAACATGACACGAAATGACTAAAAATGATTTACAATGACCGCAAAGGGTCCATACTGGATGTCGACAAGGGTCACGCCGGACGGGGAGGACGCCATGCTCGCGACGGAACGGTTGAACAACATCGTCACGTGGCTCGGGGAGGACGAGGGCCTCACCGTGTCCGAGCTCGCCGAGCGCCTCGGCGTCTCCGTCTCCACGGTGCAGCGCGACCTGAGGAAGCTCGAGGGTCAGGGTTCGATCCTCCGTGCGCGCGGCGGGGCGCTTCCCGCCGGCTATCACATGACCACGGCCCTCACCGAGGTCGAGACCTCCTCGAAGGAAGGCGTCGCCGCCACCGAGAAGACCGCCGTCGCCGCGGCTGCGGCCACGCTCGTGGAGGACGGCGAGTGCATCTTCCTCGACTCCGGAAGCACCCTCGGGTATCTTGCGCCCCATGTCGCCTCGCGGCCCATCTCCATCGTCACCAACTCCCTCTATCTCGTGAAGCGTCTCGGCGACTGTCGTGCCGACGTCACGCTCGTGGGCGGTACCTACGACCATCGCTATGACATGTGCCTCGGCCAGATGGCCACCGACGCGATCTCGAGGCTCAACTTCGACGCCGCGTTCCTTTCCGCGAGCGGCGTGGACGCACGGTCGGGGAAGGTCATGGCGATCGGTTCGGACCTCGGGATGCTGAAGCAGCTCGTCATGGCGAACGCCGCCAAGAGCCACCTCCTCGTCGATTCGAGCAAGTTCCAGCAGCGCGCCATGGACACCTTCGCCCGTCTCGGTGACTTCGACACGGTCATCACGGATTCCTGGCCGGAGGGCAAGCGCCCGGCCAATCTCATGCTTGCCTAGACGGACCCACCGAACACGGCACAAGGCGATGGGCTCCCATCGCAGGACAGGTCAGACGGAGCAAGCAGACAAGAGAAGGAGATCGTCATGTCCCAGAGCACCCATCCCATCCCCACCAACGTCACCGATCCCGCGAAGGTCGCCCTCATCGAGCCCATGCGCGGCGGGCTCATCGTGAGCTGCCAGGTGCAGCACGACGACCCCATCTACACGCCTGACATGGTGGTCAAGATGGCGGAGGCCGCCGAGTGGGCCGGCGCCGTGGCCATCCGTGCCAACTCCCCCGAGCAGATCAAGGCGATCAAGGAGGCCGTGAGCCTGCCCGTGATCGGCCTGTGGAAGGTCTGGCACGACGACACCGACGTCTTCATCACGCCCACGATGCGTGAGGTGGAGGCCATCATCGAGGCCGGCGCCGACATCGTCGCCATGGACTGCACGGCCCAGACCACCCATGAGGGCACCATCGCCTGGGAGCTCATGGACCAGGTCCGCGCCGCCCATCCCGAGATGCCCCTCTTCGCCGACGTCTCCGACTATGACGAGGCGATCCACGCGGCCGAGCACGGCGCCGACATCGTGGCCCCCACCCTCTACGGCTACACCGCGGCCACCGGCAACATCGAGAGCGCCAACTACCGCCTGCTCGCCGACGTCTGCCGCGCCGTGGGCGACAAGGCCTACGTCATGGAGGAGGGCCACATCTACACGCCCGAGGATGCCATGAAGTGCGTCTTCCTGGGCGCCCACGCCGTGGTCGTCGGCAGCGCCATCACGCGTCCGCACCTCACCGCCAAGCGCTTCGTCGACCTCCTCGGCGGATACACCGACAACTGGCGTGAGGCCGAGAAGGCCCACCACTAGGCGACAGCCGCATCACACGTCGTCCCTGTGACCAGGCGGTCGCGTCCTCGAGAGGGAGTCATCATGGCTCACAAGCACATCAACATAGACGGCGAGCAGAACGTCCAGGTCTCGAAGCCCATCGAGCCCGAGCTCACGCCCATCCGACAGCTCGAGCTCATGGAGCGCTACACCGAGGTCTACTCCGAGCACGCAGCCGACGACAAGGCGACCCGGGAGGTGGCCTGCCTCAAGGTCCTCTACCCGGCGCTCTTCCGTCACATCGAGGATGCCGACCTCATCGCGGGCCGCATGGACTTCCTGCCCATCGGCTTCGGCTCGGTCACGAGCGTCGGCGGCGTGGGCCATTACTGCGTCTTCCACAAGCTCCGTGCCTTCAAGGAGGAGCTCTCCAACGATGAGGAGCGTGCCCGGGTCGACGCCCTCTATGACTTCTGGCAGGACCATGACACCAAGGCGCTCTACTGCGACGACGTGCTCGACGAGACCCATGTGGGTCGCTTCATCGACTGTGCCTATCCGCTCATGGCGACCGCCCGCCTCTCTGGGATGATGCTCGACTACACCAAGCTCATGAGGCTCGGCGTGGGCGGGCTCATCGCCGAGGTCCAGACTGGCATCGGCTCGGGCCGTGACAACGCGTTCATGCACGCCTGCGCGGACACGCTCCACCTCTTCCAGACGGTGATCGATCGCGAGGTCGAGCTCACGCACGAGGCCGCCGCCGATGCGGAGTCCCGCGGTGACGCCGCCCGCGTCGCCGAGCTCCACGCGATGGCCGCCGACCTCGAGGCCGTGCGCGAGCAGCCGCCCGCGACCTTCCACCAGGCGCTCCAGCTCTTCTGGCTCTACGCCTTGTGCGCCGGCTGCATCAACTACGGTCGCATGGACGTGGTGCTGGGGCCCTTCCTCAAGGCGGACGTCGACGCCGGGAGGATCACCGAGGACGACGCCTATCGCTGGCTCAAGAGCCTGTGGACCATGATCGAGAACCGTCGCACCACCGTGAACGGCCGCATCATCGTGGGCGGCAAGGGCAGGCCCGACGTGCCCGCCGCCGACCTCTTCTGCCGCATCGCGATGCGCGTCGCGCACGACTGCCGCTACGTCGAGCCCCAGTTCACGCTCCGCTTCGACTCCACCACTCCCGCCGACATCATGGATGCGGCCTACGACTGCATCGGGGCGGGCGCCACGTATCCCACGCTCTACAACGACGACGTCGAGGTCCCGGCCGTCGAGTACGGCATGCGCGTGGACCGCGAGGTGGCCGAGCAGTACGTGCCGTTCGGCTGCACGGAGTTCGTCATCCAGGGCAAGTCGGTGGGCACCCCCAACACGCTCATCAACCTGCTCAAGATCCTCCAGATGAGCCTGCGCGGAGGGGTCGACCCCTATGACGGCGTCGACAAGTCCGACGGCGTGGACGTGACGCCCCTGTCCGAACTCACCAGCTTCGAGGCCCTCTACGAAAACTACAAGCGTCTTCTCGACCACTACCTCGACCTGTCGACGGCGGCGCAGGCCCACTCCTACGAGGTCATGAACCACGAGGTCAGCTTCCTGTTCACCTCGATACTCATGGATGACTGCCTGGGAAGGGGCAAGGCCCTGCTCGACGGCGGCGTCCAGATCCTGGGCGGCACCTGCGAGACCTACGGCAACATCAACACGTCGGACGCCCTCTGGGCCATCAAGCGCCTGGTGTTCGAGGAGGGCCGCTACACCCTGGCCGACCTCGTGAGGGCCGCGGACGAGGACTTCTCCGGCAACGAGCGCATGCGGCTCGACCTGTGGCATGCCGACAAGTACGGAAACGACCTCCCTGGCGTCGACGGCATGGCGAACGACCTGTACGAATACGTGGCGAAGGGCGTGCGAGACCGCGGCATCGATGCCGGCATGGGCTACTACCTCATCGTCATCTCCAACAACCAGACCAACACCGACTGGGGACACAAGACCGCGGCCTCGCTCGACGGCCGTCATTCCGGTCTCTATCTCAACCCGGCCAACAACCCGCAGGGCGGCGCCGCGACGAGTGGGCCCACGGCCATGCTCAACTCGCTCGCCATCTTCGACGCGCGCTATCACGCTGGGTCGGTCCAGAACATCAAGTTCACGCCGCGTATGTTCAACCATGACCGCAAGAAGGTCCGCATGGCTCTCGACACCTACTTCAAGCGCGGCGGCTGCCAGCTCATGGTCACCGTGGTGGGGATCGGCGAGCTCGAGGACGCGCAGAGGCATCCCGAGAAGTACCCCGACCTGCTCGTGCGCGTGGCCGGGTACAGCGCGGTGTTCGTGAACCTCACGAAGGACGTCCAGGACGAGGTCATGAGCCGCACGCTCTGGGACGAGTAGGGGAGGGCGAGATGGGCGAGCGAGACGCGACGGTGAACGTCAGCCAGATCGAGCGGTTCGCCACGCATGACGGTCCGGGCATACGCACGACGGTGTTCCTCAAGGGGTGCCCACTCCATTGTCCGTGGTGCGCCAATCCCGAGACCCAACCCACGTCCCCCGTCATGTTCCATGACGAGCGCAAGTGCGTGGGCTGCGGTGCCTGCGCGGCCGCATGCCCCGCGCGCGCGATCTCGCTTGACGATGGTTTCGCCTGGGACCGTCGCGCCTGCGTCCGCACCCCGGACGCGACGTCGTGCACGCTGTGCGAGCGTGCGTGCATGCACGAGGCCATCTCGTTCTCGGGCGAGCTCATGAGCGTGGGCGACGTCATGGACGTGGTCCTGCGTGACCGTGACTACTACGAGAACTCGTGCGGCGGCGGGATGACCATCTCCGGCGGCGAGCCCCTCGCGAACAGAGGCCAGGCCCTGGCGCTTCTCGAGGCGGCGAAGGTGGAGGGGCTCAACACGGCGGTGGAGACGACGGGCAACGTCGCGCGCTCCACCGTCGAGGCCGTCGAGCCTCTGGTCGACCACTTCCTCCACGACCTCAAGCATCTCGACGACGTCCGCCTTCGCGAGGTCACGGGCGGGGACGGCCCCCTCATCAAGTCGAACCTCACCTGGCTGCTCTCGGTCGCTCCCGAGAGGGTCAACGTCCGCATCCCCGTGATCCCCGGCTTCAACCACGACGACGCCACGATCCGCTCCATGCTCGACTGGCTGGCCGAGAGGGGCTGCACCAAGGTGAACCTGCTGCCCTACCACACGCTCGGTAGGTCGAAGTGCACGCGGATGGGCAAGGCGTACGAGTGGGACGAGCATCCCCTCGACGAGGCCGACCTCGCGGCCTACCATGCCTATGCGCTCGAGCTCGGCATGGAGTCGAAGGTGGGCGCCTGACCGTCCGCCAGCACGTCGACCGAGGTGACGCGTGGCCGTCGTAGACTCTTCTCAGACCATCCCCGCCGAGAGGAGCGTGCACGATGTCCCTGACCGTCGTCCTGGTGCGTCACGGCAAGGCCGAGAGCTCGATGCTTGCCGACTCCGACGAGACCCGCTCGCTCACCCCGGCCGGTCGTGCCGCGATCGCCGCGGCCTTTCCTCGCTCCTTCTCCCTGCTCCAGGTACCCGATGGCGTCACGCCGGACCTCTGGGTGAGTCCCGTCCTCCGGGCACGTCAGACCGCCGAGGAGGTCATGGCCGTCACGGGTATCAAGGCCATGGAGGACCACGAGTGCCTCTGGGAGCAGGACCTCGACGCATTCTTCCGCGAGCTCGACGACCACGGCGGCGGCATCGTCATAGCCGTGGGACACGTGCCCTTCATGGACCGTGTTTCCGGGCTCCTCTGCGATTCGTCCCTGAGGTTCTCGACGGGTGGTGTCGCCGCCATCCAGCTCGACGGACCCGCCTCGGCGGCTGCCGACGACCATGTCCCGGGGCGCCTGCTCTGGTTCGTCCAAGGGCCGCGCGCGACGCAGTCCTGAGGCGTCAGACGGTGTCGTGAGACCCTATGAGAGGTCCTTGCCGTCGTGGTCCACGACGTAGGTGACGCTCTTGGCGAGCGCCTCCTCCATCGTGCTCACGTCATCGCGGTCGACGTCCTCCTCGACCGACGCATGGACGGTGTAGTCGTCCTCGGTGTCCTGGTCGATGAGGTCGATCGCCTTCTCGAGCCTGGTCGCGGCCACCTCCAAGGCGTCATCGACGTCATCGGCCTCGACGTAGATCGTGTAGTTCTGCGTCTTGGTGACGCGAACGGGATAGAACCTCATGGTCGCTCCCCTCGACATGTGTCGGCAGACGCCGATCCGATCGACTCGTCGGCTTATCTACCCAACATGTCCGCGTGGTACCGCTGGCTCCCCACTAACGGACGTCCTCGAGCCTGCGCTCGAGTGCCTCGTGGTGGATGCTGTGGGCCAGCGCGACCTCCTTCGTGATGGTCCCGTCCTGGACGAGCGCATAGAGGCTCTGGTCCATCGTCCGCATCCCCTTGGCGCCGCTCGCCGCTATCACGGAGTCGATCTGATAGGCCTTCTCCTCGCGCAGGAGGTTCCTGATGGCCGTGGTGCTGTGCATGATCTCGAACGCGGGCACCATGGAGCCGTCGCGGGTGGGAACGAGCTGCTGGCACACGATGGCCTCGAGCACCATCGCGAGCTGGACGCGGATCTGCCTCTGCTGGTTGGCGGGGAAGGAGTCCACGATGCGGTCCACCGTGTCGGCGGCCGAGAGGGTGTGGAGGGTCGAGAGGATCAGCTGGGCCATCTCGGCGGCGGTCACGGCCGTGGAGATCGTCTCAGGGTCGCGCATCTCGCCCAGGAGCATCACGTCCGGGGACTCGCGCATGGCCGACCTCAGCGCCTCGGCGTAGGTGGCGATGTCGGTGGGAACCTCGCGCTGCGTGACGATGCAGGTGCCATGGCTGTGGACGTACTCGATCGGGTCCTCCATCGTGATGATGTGGCCCTGGCGCTCATGGTTCATGCGGTCGATGATGCAGGCGAGCGTCGTGGTCTTGCCGGCGCCGGCAGGTCCCGTGACCAGCACGAGGCCCTTGGTGAGACGCGACAGCGCGAGGACCTCCTCGGGGATGTTGAGCTCGGCGGGATCGGGGAGGCCGAAGGGGATGACGCGGATGACGGCACCATATGAGCCTCGCTGGCGGAACACGTTCGCGCGGAAGCGTCCGACGCCCGGGAGCGCGAAGGAGAAGTCGTCGTCGTGGTTGGCGCTCTCCTCGAACGGTCGGGGGTCACGACCGGCGATGCGATAGACCTCCTCCACGAGCCCCTTCGTGTCAGTGGGGGACAGCTCATCCGAGTCAGACCTCACCTGCCTGCCGCTCACCGCGTACGAGAGGGGCAGTCCCGCGACCACGAACACGTCGGAGGCCTTCGCGTCGACCATGTGCTGCAAGAGACTCTCGAGTTCCATCGACACTCCTATTCTCCGGACGAGTCGCCCGACCAGAGGGTCTCGTCTCCATTCCCATCATCCGTCACGGTCGAGAGCCTCCACGCGCTCACGTCGACGGACGCACCGTCGCCTATGGTGAGCGTCACGTCGAGCCTGCGTCCGCTCGCGCACGTGAGGGTGGCGCTCACGGTGTCGCCGTCGACCGACGCCTCGACGTCCGCACGGACCACCTCGCCCTTCACGGCCGTCGTGATCGAGGGCAGGTCGGCGTCGACCGCGGAGGAGGCCTCGTCCGCAGAGCCCCCGGCGGCACGGACCTCGGCCAGGGAGTCATCGACCTTCGAGACGAACCGCTGCCCCGCGTCCTCGAGGAGGTAGGCGTCGCTCGTGTAGGAGGCCTGACGGACCGAGAGGGCCTCCGAGGCGTTCGCGGTGGTCGCCACGAGGACCGCCATGACCGAGAGGCAGATCACCGCCACGAGCGTGAGCAGCGTGATGGGGCCGATCCTGGCGGGGGAGCGTCGACGCGTCATGACGCACCCCCCACGTAGCGGGACGTCGTGAGCGAGTAGATCTCGCGCGAGTCGGCGCTCACCACGATGTCGGCCTCATACAGGACGCCCGATCCGGTGTCGGTCGGGGTGACCGAGCAGGTCAGCTCCAAGCCATCGGACGACGTGGTGCCGGACACGCCCGTGGGGTCGGCCGAGAAGCGCTCGGCGCAGTCACTTGCGAGCTCGACCGCCGACTCACGGCGGGATGCGTCCTCGGAGGCGTGCCATGCCGTCGACACGAGACCCACCACCACGGCGAGGCAGCAGATGAGGACGAGCAGCATCACCAGCGACTCGACCAGGAAGGCCGTGCCATGGCGCATCGCCTTGGGGGAGCGGGGGACGTCCATGGGCCTCGTCTCGCTCATGCCTGCCCACCCCCGCCCTCGCTCCTGAGGGCCACCGACGTCGAGCCCTGGTCGGTGGTCACGGTGACGAGCCCCGAATCATAGGAGACGTCGAACGTCGAGGAGGACGCGACCGCATCGGCCTTGGCGGGGGAGTAGTCACTGCCCGCCAGCGCGTATTCCTCCATGACCTCGCCCTGATACAGATAGATCCTGGTCTCGTACGAACCTCCGTCGGTCGATCGGGTGAGCACGATCGACGGCCCCTCGGGACCCGTCCCCTCCGACCACGCGCCGCGCTCGTCGGCCGAGCGGATGGTGTTGGCGATGAGGTCGAGCGACCGCTTGGCGTCGGTCTCCTCGCTCATCGAGGTCACCGAGGAATAGACGCTCACCAGCACGGTGGCCGAGAGCAGGAGGGCGATGACGAACAGGGCCATCAGCACGACGGTGAACGTCCTCATGTGGTCACGGCCCGTCTCCCCCCGCGGCCCCACGAGGACGTCCGTCGAGGGTCTGGACCATGACGGCGCGCTCATCGTGGCACCACCACGACGCTCGGCATCACGTTGTCCGCGTACCACTCGTAGTTCACCACGTAGTCGTGGTGGTTGATCGTGAGTCCATAGGAGTCCTCGAGGTGCGAGAGGGTGGAGGGGTAGGAGCCCTCGATCGCGCAGCACTGCTTGGCTGCCGAGAGGACCGCCTCGCGCACCGCGCTGGCGCCCTGCTCCCTCGTTCCGTCGGCGGCCGAGTGGAAGGAGACGGCCGCGATGAGGCAGACGGACAGGACGGCGGCCAGGGCCGCGAGACGCCTCCGCCTCGCCCTCGTCCTCACCTGTCTCGTCATCTCGTGGTACATGGCCTATCCCATCGACCTCATGATGCCCACGAGGGGGAGCATGACCGCGATCAGGGCCGTTCCCGTCGCTATGGTGAGCAACGCCGCCAGGACCGGCTCGACCCTGTCGACCGTGGCGTCGATGCGGGCGACCGCGTCCTCGAAGAAGACCTGCGAGAAGTGGGCCAGCACCGTGTCGGAGTCCCCCGTGCGGGAGCTCACGGCAAGCATGCGGGAATAGAAGGGGTCGAACACGGCGTTGTCGGCGAGGGCCTGGGCGAGGCCCTTGGGGTCGTCGATGTCGACCATCTGCGCGTACGCATTCCCCACCCTCTCCCTCAACAGCTCGTTGTCAACGACCCGCTCGGCTCTCCTGACCGCCTCGTCATACGAGACGCCCGAGCTCACGTGTGCTGACAACGCGATGGCGAACTGGGCGAGCGCAAGCTGGTACATCGGCTGGCGCGTGAAGGGGAGATGCTCGAGTATGCCCATCAGGCGAAGACGGCCCCTCTCGCCGCGTGCCATCGTGGTGGCGACGAGGGTCAGGACCGTGCAGACGAGCGTGACGACGAGGGCCACCCATCCGATGACCATGGAGGCCTCGACGACGGCGTTGGAGCCGGCGGTGAGCGAGCCTGCCATGTCCTGGTAGACATGGGCGAAGACGGGGAGGACGAAGACGACGGTGACGGCAAGGACGACGCTCATGACGCAGAGGAGGGCCGCAGGGTAGCTCACGCTCGAGCGTAGTTTCGAGAAGAGGCGGTCCTCCTCGTCGTAGTAGGCTCCGAGCGAGCGGAGGACGTCCTCCAGGTGGCCGCTCGTCTCTCCGGTCTCGACGAGGTCGCAGGCGAGGTCGGGGAACGCCTTGGTGGACCTCATCGAGGAGGAGAGGTCGTTTCCCTCGACGAGGCCGGAGAGCGTGTGGTCGCAGACGTCCTTGAACAGCGACCCCTCCTGACCGTCGGAGAGGATGCGGAGGGCCTCGTCGGTCTGGAGACCGGCGGAGATCATGTCCGCGGCGCTACCGAAGAAGGCGGTCAAGGCGCCGCTCTCGAGCATGCCGTCTGCCATCCGTCCGCCCCCTGCTTCCCGTCCAGCACATCATGTCAGTACGTGTAGCGATCCGTGTACTCGCTGCCGTCGCCCACGTAGCCGTTGTTCCCGTCGGAGGCGGCGAACGTCAGGTCGACGCGGGTCCAGGTGTTGCTCTCGACATCGAATCCGACCATCGTCCATTTGCCGTCAATATAGACCATTATCCATGCATGATAGATGTCATCAGGCGATACATATCCGGTCATGATCTTGCAGGGGATGCCGAGGCTCCGCAGCATCGCGGCGCCGAGCGACGAGTAGTCGAAGCAGATGCCGGTTCCGCTCGCCAACGTGGCATCGGGGTCGGGGACATAGCCGGTGACGGAGGACAACGACGCGGCCTTCCCCCTGTCATATGTGACGTTATGCGTGATGTAGTCGCAGACGGAGGAGAGGACGTCGCCCTCGTTCGTGGCGTCCGAGGCAAGGTCGCGTGCCTTGGCGACGCATGCGCTGTCCTCGTCGTAATCGCAGAAGACGTTCGGCCTCAGGTAGGGCTCGAACTCGGAGTCGAGCGTCACCTGGGAGCTGACCGAGCAGATCTCGACGTAGCTGTCCTTCTCGACGTTGCGCATGACCCTGAAGGTGTAGGCACCGTCTCCCATGTTGATGGGACACACGATGGGGGTCCCATCGGAGGGGAGGTCGTAGGAATAGCTCATCTCCCCGCTGGACACCTGGAACTTGAGCTTGCTGGCACTCGTCGCGGAGGCGCCGACATATCCCTTCGAGGAGGAGGAGACGTCGATCAGGGCGTCGTTCTGACCCTCGGCCGCCGAGGCGTCGAAGCCGGAGGTCTCGATGGAGGTGGGCTCGGAGTAGGAGGGACCGGAGGTGGCCTCATCCGAGGAGGAGCCGCATCCCCCGAGCGAGCAGCATGCCACGGTACAGGCGAGTGCTACCACGACCGCCGCGATCCGGGCCCTGTGGAGAGCCTTTCCCATCTTCCGATCCTCCTCTCGCGACGACATCCCCTCTTTGGCTACGTGGCGCTTTCGTGATGATGGCGAGTCGACTCCTTCGGGCCGGCCTTCACCCCTCTGGGACGATATACGCCATCTTGATTGTATCCGGCTAGGGCCGGTCCGTTACGTGCGGTTATTCGGAGGGGAAATGACGGATTCGCGGAAAAAAGACCACTTGCATGCATCGATGGAATTTGCTGAATTCATATCAATTCACTATGTCATGTGAGCGATCTCAAATGATGAAACGTCTATGCGCGCGCGATGTTAGAATGCCTATCGGAAAAGTATGTCTGAAAGCCACCACCTTGATTGACGAGTGGTGGCTATTTGATGGCTACGATGCAAATCGACGGCAGCCGGCCTCATGGAGGCGTCGTCAGCGAAGATCAGGATGGGCACAACATGAAGAGTGGTTCCAAGCACCCGTACGTCCGCCACGAGATGGGGACGCGTCTCATCGCGGCCGTCCTCACCGTCGCGATGGTCATGACGAGCGTCCCGACCCAGGCGCTCTCGGAGGTCGCCACGACCGCCGGGACGTCCGCGGTCGGGGCCGCGTCCACGGAGACGAGCGCATCCTCCTCCGCCGCGACCACCGAGGCCGCCGAGAAGACCACCACGTCAGATGACGAGTCGACGCCGAGCCCCGACGCCTCCTCGTCGGACGGGTCCGCCTCGGCCGGCGAGGAGGCGTCGGGCCACGAGGGCACGGCCACGGAGACGATTCCCGCCGCGACGACGGACGCCACCACCACGGAGACCGCCCTGGGCGCCCAAGCCGACCAGACCTCCTATCACAAGGTGACCTTCGAGTCCGACGGTTCCGCCACGGAGACCCGCACCGTCGCCGATGGCGACGTCGTCGGCCAGATCGCGAATCCGTCCATCCCCTCGGGCATGGTCCAGTTCACGGGATGGTACGTCCGCGACGCGTCCGGCACCGTCGCCTCCACCCCCTATGACTTCTCCACGCCCGTCACGAGCGACCTCGACCTCAAGGCGGGGTTCGATGACGTCTGGTACGTGATGTACGAGAACGCCGACGGACAGGTCTTCTCGACCCAGGACGTCTCCGACGGAAACGTCACGACCGCAGCGGAGGCCCCCGCGGCGCCCTCCGGCCAGAGCTTCGTCGGATGGCGCGTGGCGGGCTCCGAGTCCCTCTTCGACTTCTCCACCCCCATCACCTCGAACGTCACGCTCGAGCCCGTCTTCTCGAGCTCGTGCTACGTCTACTTCGTCTCCGGTGGTTCCGCGGTCGAGCCCCAGTACGTGAGTGCCGGCTCAACCGCCACGCCCCCCGATGCGCCCACGCGCACCGGCTACACCTTCTCCCATTGGTCCACCACGGAGGACGGTTCCGCCTTCGACTTCTCGACTCCCATCGAGACCACGACCACCCTCTACGCCGTCTGGACCCCTGACGAGGTCAGCTACAAGGTCACGTACTGGTTCGAGAACGCCAACATCGCCGGCGACGCCGGCACCAACCTCTCGAACTACTCGTACAACCAGACCCAGACCCTGTATGCCGAGGCCGGCTCCACGGTCTCGGCCAAGCAGCTCGAGGATGACGGCCTGCTCCAGCCCACATCCGGGCCCATGACCTCCTATGGCTATTTCGCCTTCGGGTCCACGTCGGCCATCGCCGGCAACGGGACCACCTCGATCAACGTCTACTACAAGCGCACCGTCTACACCGTGCAGTTCGACATCAACGACTACTACAACCCGTGGGCGCACCAGACGTATTCCATGACCGTCGACGGCGTCACCTACCGGAGCGATGGCGGCATGTACTCCTTTGCCGCCAAGTACCAGCAGGACATCACCGACCTCTGGGTCTCGCAGAAGAACGCCACGTTTACAGGCGGATCGTTCAACGCATGGATGAACTCGTCTTGGAAGGCGTCTTACGCGACCCATCGCCAGACCCTCACGGAGGCGATACTTGCCGCGGCGGACGATGGCGTCGTCACTGCGAACGCCAGCTACGGCAGCGGCAGGACGCGTCACGTCAACTACTGGTTCGAGGTCATCCCGGGCACCACGCCCACGGGGGAGACGACAACCTTCGGAGGCAAGACCTACCAGAAGAGCACCGACTACTCCCAGGACATCAACCTCACCGGCAACCTCGGGGCCAAGGACATCGACGGTATGCACTACGTGGGCGGCAACGCCTCGGCGGACTACAGATATACGAGCACGTACGACTTCTACTACGATCGGACCTCGGCCACGCTCTCCTTCGATTCCATGGGAGGCAGCTCCGTCGATTCCGTCTCGGGAGTCAAGTACGGTCAGTCCACGAGCGGCCTCGTGCCCGCCGACCCCTCCCGCGACGGCTATACCTTCAGGGGCTGGTACACGTCTGCCGATTACACCGACGCATATGATTTCTCGTCCAACATGCCTGACCACAACGTCCGTCTCTATGCGAAGTGGGAGTCGTCCAAGTACACCGCCAGGTTCCACGGCGTGGTGGGCGACACCGAGACCGTGGCCACACAGGGCATGACCGATGGCGAGTACGTCGAGGACCCGGGCACGTACGTCTTGGGCCAGGCATACGAGGGCCTGGGGGAGTTCCAAGGATGGTATTGGTACCTTCCCGGCACCAACGACCAGGTCTTCGTGGCCTATAGCTGGGAGACGCCCGTCACCGGCGACGTCGACCTCTATGGTGTCTGGAAGACCGACGGCTTCAGCCTCACCTACGATGCCGGCTCGGGTTCGGGCGTGGTCCCGACCGACCCCAACGAGTACAAGCTGGGTGTGAAGGCCCCCGTCGCCTCGGGCGATGGCCTCACCACCCCTTCCGGCCTCGTCTTCGTCGGGTGGCAGGTGGATGGCGCGGGGCGTCTCTATCTGCCTGGGTCCTCCATCCTCATGAACGGCAGCACCAAGCTCCAGGCGCGCTACATCGACCCCGCGAACGCGGCCAAGATCACGTTCGACTCCAACGTGGGCTCCTCCTCGGAGACCCAGACCTGGACCGTCGAGAAGAACGAGTGGGTGACCCCTCCCTCCGACCTGTTCGACAGGGTGGGATACGACCTCACCGGCTGGAACACGTCCGAGGACGGCTCCGGCACGGCCTATACGACCGACGAGGCCCTCCGCGTGACCAAGGACATCACCCTCTACGCACAGTGGGCGGCCAAGACGGACGTCTCCTACACGGTCAGCTACGTCGACACCTCAGGTAACAAGGTGGCCGCCGACAAGGTCGTCTCCGGTTGCACGTTCGGCTCCACCGTCTATGAGAACGCCATCTGGATGGCGGGCTATCAGGCCCAGAACCCCACGTGGCGAAGCGTCACGCTCGATTCGTATGACAAGGTCATCACCTTCGTGTATGCGGCGAATGCCGTGACCCTGAGCTTCTGCGACTCCTCGACCGGTCAGTCGCTCTCGACCAGGACCGGCCACTACGGCGACGCCTTCGCCTCGGGCGTCACGGCTGACATACCCCTGGAGTCGGCGAAGCTCCTCATCAAGAACGGTGGCTACGGCGTCAAGGCCGAGCTCGTCGATGGGGCCACCTCCCTCGATGACCTCGCTGCCATGGGCTTCACCTTCTCCTTTGACGGTTGGTGCACGGGTGCCCACAACGGCGGCGACATGATCGCGAGCGGCACGGACATGGCAGGGCTGTCCGTCGTCTACTCGAATGCCACGAAGGACGGGTACTTCAATGGCGCGAACGCATGCGTCTATGCGCACTATGCCGTCAACAACGTCCCTGTGACCCACACCGTCACGTACACGCATGGCGATCACGGTTCGTTTGCCGACCAGGTCAGCTCCAAGCTCGCATATGGTGTCTCGACGCCTGCCTTCACGGGTGAGACTCCCACCGACCCCGACTACGTCTTCTCCGGCTGGTCTCCCGCGGTGAGCCTGACCGTGACCCGCGACGTCACCTACGTCGCGCAGTGGGAGCCGAAGGCCAAGATCACGGTGACGGCCTCCGATGCCACCAAGACCTATGACGGGTCCGCGCTCACCACCGATGGCTACGTCGTCAGCGGCGCGCTCGTTGATGGCGACAACCTCGTCGCCACCGTCGGGGGCTCCCAGACCCACGCGGGTCACTCGGCCTCCACCATCACGTCCGTCTCGATCATGCGCGGTGGCGTCGACGTCACTTCCGAGTACTCTGTCGTCACGGTGTCCGGCGACCTCGCCGTCACCCCGGCCCCCGTCACCGTCACGGCCGACTCCCTCGCCAAGGCCTACGGCCAGGACGACCCCGCGCTGACCGCCACGGTCTCCGGCCTGGTCGGCCCCGACTCCGTGTCCTACTCGCTGTCCCGCGAGCCCGGCGAGCACGTCGGCACCTACGCGGTCACGCCGTCCGGCGACGCCGAGCAGGGCGACTACTCGGTCGCCTACGTCGCCGGCGCCCTCAGGATCGACAAGGCCCGGGAGGGCAACTCGGTCTCCGCGACCGGCGGCTCCAAGGCCTACGACGGCGCGGCGCTGTCCGTGGCCGCCTCCGCCTCCCGGGACGGCTCGACGCTGTCCTACAGCGTCGACGGCGGCCTCACCTGGTCGCCCGACGCCCCCTCGCTCACCCACGTCGGCTCCGCGCACGTCCTGGTCAGGGCCACCAACCCCGACTTCGCCGACGCGACCGCCGAGGCCGACCTCGCCGTCACCCCGGCCCCCGTCACCGTCACGGCCGACTCCCTCTCCAAGGCCTACGGCGACGACGACCCCGCGCTGACCGCCACGGTCTCCGGCCTGGTCGGCCCCGACTCCGTGTCCTACTCGCTGTCCCGCGAGCCCGGCGAGCACGTCGGCACCTACGCGGTCACGCCGTCCGGCGACGCCGAGC
>JALCUE010000003.1 GCA_022655215.1 Atopobiaceae bacterium
CCCGGCGGACGTCCTGCTCGAGCACTACGGGCTCGACGGCGCGGGCATCGCCCGCCAGGTGGAGGACTTCCTGGCGTAGGGCGAGCCCCACGTCTCCCGGAAACCCACGCGGTCCCGCAGGTCGTCAGGCCTGCGGGGCCGCGTCGCTCTCTCGGGACCTCGCCTGCGCCCGACCCCGTGCGTTCGCAACATCTGCACGAATAACCCCTGCTCATTTGGTCAGATGTCCTCTCTTTGCTACTATTACGAACGAATCTGTCTGCCTATCGCGCGAAAAAAGGAGCATTAAGTGGCCAACCACTTCCGCAGCAGCGAGGGACAGGAAGGGAGCGTGCAGGGGGAGGACCTGGGGACCGATCAGGACATGGCGGCCTCGAACGAGCCCATCCCCACGCAGGACGCCCCCGCAGCCCAGCAGCCCCAGCAGTCGGTGGAGCCCGACTCGGTGCCGGACCTCGAGCCCGTGCAGGCCGTGACGGCCTCCGCACCCGCCGACCCGTCCGAGCAGCCTGGCTTCACGAGCGTCTTCGCCCCTCTCGGCAACGACGACGCGCAGCCCGTCTCACATGGCGGCTCTCCCGTCATCTCGCTCAAGAACGTCTCGATGGTCTATCCCGCCCAGCCCAACAAGCCGGCGCTCGAGGACCTCAACGTGGACATCTATCCCGGTGAGTTCGTCTTCATCGTCGGCCATTCCGGCTCGGGCAAGTCCACGTTCCTGAAGCTCCTCACCCGCGAGATCAAGGCCACCCACGGCGAGGTCATCGTCGCCGGCCAGGACCTCACGGGCATGAAGAACTGGAAGGTGCCCTACCTCCGTCGCCAGATCGGCTGCGTGTTCCAGGACTTCAAGCTGCTCACCGACAAGACCATCTACGAGAACGTCGCCTTCGCCCTCGAGTGCATCGGCAAGCCGCGTTCGATCGTCAAGGCCCAGGTCCCCGAGGTGCTCAGGCTCGTTGGTCTCGGTGAGAAGATGGACAAGTTCCCCGACCAGCTCTCCGGCGGAGAGCAGCAGCGTGTCTCCGTGGCCCGCGCCATGGTGAACAGGCCGCCGCTCCTCGTCTGCGACGAGCCCACCGGCAACCTCGACCCGGCGATCTCGCTGGGCATCATGAAGCTGCTCGAGCGCTTCAACCGCACCGGCACCACCGTGCTCATGGCCACCCATGACCGCGAGATGGTCGACTCCATGCGCAAGCGAGTCATCGCGCTCGAGGGCGGCCACGTCGTCCGCGACCAGGAGAGGGGAGGCTACGGTTACTATGGCGCCCTCTAATTTCGGTTATTCGGTCCGTGAGGCCGGCCATCACTTCAAGAGGAACTTCGGCACCTGCTTCGGTGCAATCGTCACCATCTTCCTGTCCCTGTTCATCATCGGCATCTTCGTCATGGCCTCCGCGCTCATCGGGAGCATGGTCTCGAACGTCGAGAACCAGGTGACCATCCAGGCCTTCCTGTCGGACTCCGCCGACCAGACCGCCGTCGACTCGCTCCAGACCAAGATCGAGGGCTGGGACAACGTCGAGTCGGTCACGTACAAGAGCAAGGACCAGGCCCTCGAGGAGTACAAGGAGACGATGTCGAACAAGAACGCGGCCGACGCCGTCGCCGCGCTCGACGGTCAGAACCCCGTGCCCGCCTCGCTGGTGATCAAGCTCAATGACCCCCAGCAGGTCGAGACCGTCGCCAACAAGCTCATGGACGACTCGAGCTTCAAGTCGGTCGCCGATGACCCGAACGACATCAGCGCATCGGTCCAGTACGGTCAGCAGACGGTCGAGAAGCTCTTCAACGTCACGAACATCATCCGCGTCATCGCCCTCGTGCTCGTGGCCCTTCTCACCTTCGTTGCGTTCGTGTTCATCAACAACACGATTCGCCTCTCCATCACGGCCCGCCGCCGCGAGATCGCCATCGAACGCCTGGTCGGCGCCTCGAACGGCTTCATTCGCGGGCCCTTCGTCATGGAGGGCGCGCTCGAGGCCATCATCGGAGCGCTCCTGGCCATCGGCGCGATCGAGGTCGTGCGCCAGGTGCTGCTGCCGAAGATCGCCAACAGCCTGCAGTTCCTCACGTTCGAGCTCTCGGCTGGCACGATGCTCGCCACCTACGGCCTGCTGCTCGTCATCGGCGTCGTCATCGGCCTCTTCGGGTCGGCCATCGCCATGCGCAGGTACCTCAAGGTGTAACGTCATCCGCAAGGATCGACCTCGTGGGGCGACGTGGACGAGTCCGCGTCGCCCCTTTCTTCTCGGGAGGGGATATGGGCAGGAGACACAAGGGCAGGGCTCGTGCGGCCAAGGACCGCACCCCCTCCGTGCGCCATACCCATGCCGCGGTGACGGGTGTCCTCCATGTGGTCAGGTCGGGCACGGCCACGGTCGAGACGGCGGAGGGCACGTTCGGTGTGGCCCCGGGAGGCCTGCGCGAGGGGATGAATGGCGACCTCGTGGGCGTCACGCTCGCGCGGAACAGGGGGAGCGAACCCAGGGCCTACGTCCAGGGAGTGCTCCAGCGTGCCGTGACCACCTTCCTCGGCACCTTCGGCGTCGCAGGTCCGCTGGGCGTGGTGGTGCCTCTGGACGAGAGGATCCGTCGCGACTTCTTCGTGCTGCCGGACGACGCGTCGGCCGAACGCGAGGGGGTCGGCGAGGGCGACGTCTGCGTGGCTCGCATCCTCACCTATCCCACCAGGAACGAGGCGGGCATAGTCACGGTCGAGAGGCGCGTGGGCGCATCGGCCGAGCTCGACATGGGCGTGGAGGGCGTCATCGCCTCCTATGACCTCCCGTCGCGCTTCCCCGACCGCGTGGCCGAGCAGGCCGACTCGATCGTCGCCGACGTCGCCGGGGCACTCGCCTCCGAGCCTGGCCGCAAGGACCTGCGCGACGTCCCCTGCGTGACCATCGATCCCGCCTCCGCCCGTGACTTCGACGACGCGGTGTCGTGCGAGCGCACCGCTGACGGTGGATACGAGCTCGGGGTCCATATCGCCGACGTGACCCACTACCTCGGCTGGGACACCCCCGCCGACGTCGAGGCCCGCGCCCGCACCTGCTCCGTCTACCTCGTCGACCGCGTCATCCCCATGCTCCCGGAGAGGCTCTGCGACGACGTGTGCTCGCTCATGCCCGACTCTGATCGCCTCGCCATGAGCGTGACCATGCGTCTCACGGCGACGGGGGAGGTCGTCTCGGCCGAGGCCAGCACCTCGGCCATCCACTCCGTGGCCCGACTCGACTACGACCTCGTCCAGGACCTCCTCGAGGGGAGTGCCACGGCCGTCGACCTGCCCTGCTCGGACTCCGTGAGGGAGACGGTCGCGACCGAGCTCGCACTCCTCGACGAGCTGGCCCAGAAGAGGGTCCGCGTCCGTGCGCGCCGCGGTGCGATCGACTTCGACACGCAGGAGGCCAAGGTCACCCTCGACGCCGAGGGACATCCCGTAGGCGTCGAGGTCAGGGAGAAGACACGTGCCACCAGCCTCGTCGAGGAGGCGATGCTGCTCGCCAACGAGAGCGTCGCGCGCATGCTCGCCGACTCCGAGACGCCCGCGGCGTTCCGCGTCCACGAGCAGCCGAGCCCCGACACGCTGGCCACGACGCTGCCGATCCTCCGTGAGCTGGGGATCGCCCAAGGCGACCAGCTCGAGCGCATACACGCCGGGGACCCCTTCGCCATCCAGGACGCACTCGCGCGCGCGGCTGGCACCGACGGGGAGTACCTCGCCGAGACGCTGCTGCTGAGGGCCATGAAACGAGCGGTCTACCTGCCCACGAACCAGGGGCACTATGCCCTCGCGGCGACGGCGTACTGCCACTTCACCTCGCCCATCAGGCGCTATCCGGACGTGATCGTGCATCGTGCCCTGAAGGCGCTGCTTACCCGACGCGTCGAGGCGCCGTCGTCCAAGGGCGGCGTGCGCGAGCAGTCCGCGCTTCTGCCGCAGCTGTGTCGCACCTGCTCGGAGAGGGAGAGGGTCGCCGACGCCGCTGCGCGTGCCTCGCAGAAGGTCAAGATGGCCGAGCTCTACCTCGACCACGTGGGCGAGAGGTTCGCCGGCATGGTGGTGGGCTGCGAGCGATTCGGCCTCTTCGTCCGGCTCGACGACACCTGTGCCGAGGGGCTCGTCCCCGTCCGCTCCATGGGGGAGGAGTGGTTCTCGTTCGACGAGGAGCACCTGAGCCTCACGGGGGAGTCCTCGGGGAGGTCGTGGAGACCGGGCCGCCGCGTGGTCGTGACCGTGACGGGCTGCAAGCCGGTCAGGGGCCAGATCGACTTCGCCCTCGTGGATGACACGACCGCGCCGGGCTCGTATGGGATGGACCCCGCGACGCCGTCGTCCTCTCTGGGTACAAGCAGGAATGGAACACGATGACCGCCGTCGCGCATGCGGGTGACGACGTCTTGAGGAGACACATGAGTCAGACCGACATGACAGACCAGCTCCAGCGAGCGGAGGCCCTGCTCGCCTCGGGCCAGAGCGCCGAGGCTGCGAACCTCCTCGGCCGAATCGCCGAGGACGCCGAGGAGTACGTCGACCGCAACTGCGTGGCCACCGCCGACGAGCAGTGGTTCAGCTTCCCCACCGTCTTCGAGCGCCTTGCGTATCGCCGTGTCGAGAAGGACCCGCGCGAGCTGCATGACGTGGGCGAGCCACTCGACCGCATGTACGCCGACCTGGGATTCTCCCTCGTCCAGGAGGGCCATTACCCGGAGGCCATCGAGGCGCTCAAGAGCGCCGTGCGGTGGAACCCCATGGGGTGCGGGTATCGCCTCGACCTGGCGGAGCTCTTCCGCGTCATGGATGACATGCAGGAGTACCTCGCCCTCAGCTACTCGGTGTTCGAGCGTGCGAGCGACGTGCGCCACCTCGCGCGTGCCTACGCTAACTTCGCGCGCTGGTATCGCGACACGGCGAAGCCTGAGCTCGAGGCGGCCGCGCTCGTGTGCGGCCTCAGGCTCGGGACGGATGACGCGGCCCTGGCCGACCTCGCGGACGAGGCCCGCGGCGGCGACGCCGATCCCGCCTCCATGGACGAGGCGCACGCCTCCGAGCTCCTGGCCGGGGAGGGCATCCCCGACGGCGCCAACGCCGAGATCGCCATCTGCCTGCTCATGTGTGCGACCGACGCGGCCGACACGGGCGAGACCGGTCTCGCGACCTCGCTCACGCTCAGGGCCCGCGACCTCGTCGGCGCCGATGCGGCCGCCGCGCTGATAGAGCTCATCCACTCGAGCGACGCCGACCTCGCGGCGGAGGACGGCACGTCCGCGCCCGAGGACGGGACCTCCTTCTCGGCAGGCGATGGTCCCGATGCCTAAGCGAGAGCGCAAGACCATCGCGCGCAACCGCTCGGCCAGGCACGAGTACTTCATCGACGAGACGTTCGAGGCGGGCATCGAGCTCACCGGGACCGAGGTCAGGAGCCTCCGCGAGCGTGCGGCTCAGATCACCGACGCGTTCTGCCTCATCCGGAAGGGGGAGGTCTGGCTCCACGGCGTCCATATCCTGCCGTTCAGCCACGGCAACATCGCCAACGGCGACCCCGACCGCAAGCGCAGGCTGCTCTTCCACAGGAACCAGATCGACTACCTCGACGGCAAGCTCCGCACGAAGGGCATGGCGCTGGTGCCCCTCGAGCTCTTCTTCGACGACCACAACCGGGTCAAGCTGATAATCGGCCTCGCGAAGGGGAAGAAGCTCTACGACAAGCGTGATGACATGGCCAAGCGCGATGCCCAGCGTGACATCGAGCGTGCCCTGAAGGAGCGCAATCGCAAGGCGTGAGGCCATCGGGCCTCTGGGAAGGGGACCAACCCATGGATAAGAAGGCACTGTTCAAGTTCAGTTACGGCGTCTACGTGGTCTCGGCCACGGACGGGGAGCGCACGGGTGCCTGCGTGGTCAACACGGGCCTTCAGCTCACGAGCGACCCGTACCAGGTCATGGTGGCCATCAACAAGGAGAACAACACCTGCAGCGTGGTGCAGAACGCCGGTCACTTCGCCCTCGCGGTCCTCTCCGAGAAGGCCACCATGGAGCTCGTCGGCCGCTTCGGGTTCAAGAGCTCCGCTGACATCGACAAGTACGAGGGCCTCAAGACGGAGACCTCCTCGCTGTTCGACCCCTACACGCCCGAGGGTGCCTGCGCGGTCCTCTCGTGCGTCGTCGTCAACACGCTGGACGTGGGCACGCACATCCTGTTCGTGGGCGAGGTCACCGATGCCAAGGTCCTCACGGCCGACAAGCCCATGACCTACGAGTACTATCACACGGTCCTGCGCGGCAAGACCCCGCCCAAGGCCAGCGCCTACGTCGAGGGCGCCGATGCGAGCGAGCAGCCGGCGGCGGGCTCCGGCGACGGCAAGCTGCACCACTTCCGCTGCATGGTGTGCGGCTACGTCTACGAGACCGAGCTCACCGAGCTCCCCGACGACTTCACCTGTCCCATGTGCGGTGTGGGCAAGGACAAGTTCGAGCAGGTCGACTAGCCGGACGCGTTCTGCTCGCCCCGCCGGACGGTGGCTCCTGCGTCAAACGTCACCATCTATGTAGCAATTGAGGGCGACGTGGGATAGGATGGGGGAGACGGGCCTGATGCGTCCGTCCCTGACACGAGATCGTTTTGGAGGCACATATGTCTGACGAGAAGACGTACACGTTCCGCTGCACCGTCTGTGGCTACGAGGTCACGGTCGACACCCCCGAGCTCCCCGAGGACTACGTCTGCCCCATGTGCGGCGTGGGTCCGGACATGTTCGAGCTGGTCGAGGAGTAGGCAGGTCGGCACCATCCCTTCCGGGGTGGGTCCGTCATGTTCTCAAGGAGAGGGTCGCCGGCGATGACGTCGGCGGCCCTCTCGCCATGCGTCGGCATCGTCTCCATCGCATATATGTATCTGGTGTGGTGACAGTTATTGTCGTCCAATACTGTAACCATGCGATGTACAGTTATCGCGTCAGGAGTGGGGACGGGTCAAGGGGGCTCATATGAACAGTGACTTCGCGGTGGCGGTCCATGCGGTGGTGTACCTCGCCCATAGGGGCTGCGCCCAGTCGAGCGAGACCCTGGCCGAGAACATCTGCACGAACCGCGTTCGGGTCCGCAAGGTCATGGCACCTCTCGTCCGTTCGGGCATCGTGTCGGCGCGCGAGGGGGCCGAGGGCGGCTACGAGCTTGCCGCCGATCCGGACGCGCTCACGCTGCTCGACGTGGCCGACGCCTTGGGGACGAGGTTCGTGTCGTCGACGTGGCACTCAGGAGACGTCGACTGCGAGTGCGTGATCTCGTCGGGGATGGGTCCGCTCCTCGACGCCATCTACGACGACCTCGACGCGTGCTGCCGGGAACGACTCTCGCACATGACGGTGGGCGCGCTCGAGCGGGAGTTCTCGCATGCGCAGGAGCAGGGAAGGCACATAGACACGGCGGCGGCCGAGAAGATCATTGTCAGGTAGGCAAGGCGGCGCGAAGGCGCCCGGAAGGGAGATCGACATGGCGACCATGGACGGCACGGCTCGCGGTAATACGACCCACGACGTCATCGTCATCGGGTTCGGCAAGGCCGGAAAGACCCTCGCGGGGGCGTTGGCGCATGCGGGCAGGCGCGTGGCCTTGGTCGAGAAGGATGCGCGGATGTATGGCGGCACCTGCATAAACGTGGCCTGCATCCCCACGAAGGCCCTTGTGGGCTCGGCGGCCCTCTCGGCCGCGATGGGAGGGTCCGACGACGACCGGGCGGCACGCTACCACGCGGCCATCGAGCACAAGGACGCCCTCACGGGCAGGCTCCGTGGCAAGAACCTCGACAAGGTCGTCTCCGCGGGCGTGGAGGTGATCGACGGGACGGCGAGCTTCGTCGGCCCACACGAGGTGGAGGTCGCCCTCACGGATGGCGGCGTGCGGACCCTCTCCGCCGCGTCCATCGTCATCGACACGGGCGCCCGCCCCAACATGCCCGATACCCCGGGCCTGGCCGGTAGCTCGCGCTCGTACGTGAGCGAGACCCTGCTCGACCTCGACGTGCTGCCGAGGCGCCTCGCAATCGTGGGCGGAGGGTATATCGGGCTCGAGTTCGCCTCGATGTACGCCGACTTCGGCAGCGAGGTCACCATCATCCAGCACGGCGGCACGTTCCTGCCTCGCGAGGACGCGGAGGTGGCCGAGAAGGTCCTGGAGAGCCTCGAGGCCCGTGGCATCCATGTGCTGAGAGGTGCCGCGCTCGTCTCGGTGACGGACGGCGACACGTCCTCCACGCTCGAGCTCGACGTGGACGGCGGCCACACCTCCCTCGAGGCGGACGCCATCCTCGTCGCCACCGGGCGCAGGCCCAATGTGGACGGCCTCGGCCTCGAGTCCGCCGGCATCGAGCTGACGGAGCGAGGTGCCATCAAGGTCGACGAGCGTCTCCGCACCGGCGTGAGCGGCGTCTGGGCCGCGGGCGACGTGGTGGGCGGCCTCCAGTTCACCTACGTCTCCCTGGACGACTCGCGAGTGATCCTGCCCCAGCTCCTGGCGGCGACCGGTGACGGAGCCGCGCCCGCCGCGACCGCGCCGCGCACCACGTCGAACCGTGGCGCCGTACCCTACAGCGTGTTCATCGACCCCCCGTTCTCACGAGTGGGCCTCACCGAGGCCCAGGCCAGGGACGCCGGCCATGAGATCCGCGTGGCCCGGCTCGCGGCAGCCGCCATCCCCAAGGCCCTCGTCCTGGGCAAGCCCACGGGCCTGCTCAAGGTGGTCATCGACGGCGACACGGACCTCGTCCTGGGCGCCCACCTGTTCTGTGCCGAGAGCCATGAGCTCGTGAACCTGCTCAAGCTGGCCATCGACGAGCATGTCCCCTACACGCGCCTCCGCGATGCCATCTACACCCACCCCACGATGTCAGAGGCGATGAACGACCTGTTCGCCCAGGTGTCGTAGTGGATGCCTCGGCGGTGGGCGGAGTCTCCGTCCTGGCCGTGCTGGCCGCGGGCCTCCTCTCGTTCCTCTCGCCCTGCGTCGTACCCGTCCTGCCGCTCTACATGAGTTATCTGGCAGGGGGCACGCGCACGGTGGCCGAGGATGGGACCGTGAGCTACCGGCGGTCCACGGTCATGTTGAACACGCTGCTCTTCGTGGTCGGCATAGGGTGCGCGTTCCTCGTGCTCGCGCTCGGCTTCACGGCGGCAGGCCAGCTCCTCTCGAGTTGGCGCGACGCGCTGACGCGGGTGGGCGGGGTCATCATCATCCTGTTCGGTCTCGTGCAGTTGGGTGTCTTCGGCTCGGGGGAGGTCCTCTCCCAGGAGAGGCGCCTGCCGCTCGACCTCGACCGGCTCTCGATGAGTCCGATCGTGGCGTTCGGCCTGGGCTTCGTGTTCAGCTTCGCCTGGACCCCATGCGTGGGTCCGGTGCTCGCGAGCGTCCTGCTCATGGCGGGCTCCTCCGCCAGCGCCGTGGCGGGCATCGCCCTCGTGGGCGTCTACACGCTGGGCTTCGCGGTCCCGTTCCTGGTGGTTGGCCTCGCCACGGGGAAGGTCCTCGGCATCCTCGAGCGACATCGCAAGGCCCTCGCCAACACGGTCAAGGTCACGGGCGTGATCCTCGTGCTCATAGGTGCCCTCATGGTGAGCGGCCTCATGGGCGACGTCACGTCGACGCTCGCCGGGGCCACCGGGTCCACGACCCAGTCCACCTCCGAGAAGGACGGCTCGGACGCCCCCGCGGTGTCCGACAAGGCGGCGAGCCAGGAGGGTGCGTCCTCCTCGACCGGCACCTCGTCCGACCTGCCCGCCGCCCCTGGCTTCATCCTCACCGATCAGAACGGCAAGACCCATGACCTGGCCGAGTACCGGGGCAAGGTCGTGGTGGTCAACTTCTGGGCGACGTGGTGCCACTACTGCAAGCAGGAGATGCCCGACATCCAGGCCCTCTACGAGGACCAGGGGGCAAACGGCGGGGACGTGGTCGTCCTCGGCATGGCGAACCCCAAGTCGACCGACCATCCCCACAACGCGGACGTCAAGGTGGAGGAGATTCGCGACTTCCTCGATGCGGGCGGCTACACCTATCCGGTCCTCATGGACGAGACGGGCAACACCTTCTCCGCCTACGGGATCGCGGCCTATCCCACCACCTTCGTGATCGACCGCGACGGCAACGTGGCCGGCTCGGTGAGGGGTGCGGTCTCCCGAGCCCGGCTGGACGGCATGGTCGCGGCGGCGCTCGCGAGCGGCCAATAGGCGCGATGGCCCGCGAGGTGCGAGGGGTTCGTGCCAAGCGTCGGCAAACGAAGCGCCCCCGGACCGCTCGCGCGGCCCGGGGGCGCAGAACTTGCATGGTGGAGGCGCGGAGAATCGAACTCCGGTCCAAAGCAGCCCCCTGATAGGTGTCTCCAGGCTCAGTCGCCAGTTGGTATCGGATGCCTCACATCTGACGACTCACGCTCGGCATCCTAGCGGGTTCGGTCTTAGCCTACGGCATACCAGCTACGTCCGTAGGAGCGTCTCCCTGAAGTGACGTCGCCCCGGGAGCGGGAGAATTCCCGGTTAGACGGCTGCAACCTAAAGGTTAAGCAGCGAGGGCATACTGCCCAGAGAAAGAATTGTCGTCAATTCAGTTGACGGTACCCCTGTTTAACGTGGCGAGGAGACCACGGCCTGCTGCCCGTCTCAGGGCCACCCTGTCGAAACCAGTCGCCCCCAGGGTGTAGGGGAGTGCGTCTCCCTTGCGGAAAGACGTTCCACCATGCGAAGTGTCAAGATCCGACCGCGTGACCATCCGCGCGGCCGCCGGGCCGAGCCCGACGGGACCTGTATCATACCCCATCGACCGCGAGACAATCCCTCGAGCTGGGTATATATGACCCCATCCAAGCAGGCCGGGGCCACGGGCACCGGCCGGAGGGGGAGAAGATGGCGGACGGCAGGGTGGCGTTGGTCCTCGAGGGCGGTGGCCTTCGCGGCATGTACACGGCAGGGGTCCTCGACCTCTTCCTCGAGCGTGGCCTCACCGGGTTCGACGTGGCCTACGGCGTGTCCGCGGGCGCGATCAACGCCGCCGACTTCAAGGCGCGCCAGGCGGGCCGCATGATGCGCGACACCCTCGCGTTCAGGGACGACCGCCGCTTCATGAGCCTCTGGGCGCTCGCCACCACCGGCAGCATCGCCGGCAACGACTTCCTCTACGACGAGGTCCAGAACAGGCTCGACCCCTTCGACTACGACGCCTACGCCGACAATCCCATGCGCCTCGTGGCGGTGGCCTCCGACGTGGTGTTCGGCACCCCCGCATACCTCGAGGTCTCCGACATGCCGGCCGACATTGACATGGTGAGGGCGTCCGCCTCCCTGCCGGTGGTCTCCGAGACGGTCCTGCTCGGGGGACATCGCTACCTCGACGGTGGCACCACCGACTCCGTGCCGGTGGAGAAGGCCCGCGCGGACGGCTACGACCGCATGGTCGTCGTCCTCACCCGCGACCGCGGCTACGTCAAGGACGGACCATACGAGCTCATGGCCTTGGCGCAGCGTCGTTATGCCGAGTACCCCTACTATCTCGAGGCTCTCCGCTCCCGCGCATCTCGCTACATGGAGCAGCGAGCCCACATCTGGCAGATGGAGGACGAGGGCGTGGCCACGGTCATCGCGCCCACGCGTCCCGTCTCGATCTCGAGCACGGGTGCCACGGGCGGGGAGTTGCTCGATCTGTACCTCGAGGGACGCTCCGACGCCATGGCCGCCGCCGAGGGGATCGCCGACCTTCTCGGCTGACGCGGGCTCCTTCTGTGCAGAATCGGCACCGACGTTGGCGTTTCCCCCATGATGCGCTACACTTTGAAAGCTTCTTTGCGAGCCCCGTAACCTTGCAAAAGCAGAAGTAAGAGTAGTAGCACATGGAGGAGTCAAATGAAGTCGACTCAGTACGCCAAGCCCGGAGAGGTCGCCCGCGAGTGGGTCCTCATCGATGCTGACGGCGCCACGCTCGGCCGCCTGGCCACGCAGGTCTCTATGATCCTGCGCGGCAAGAACAAGCCGCAGTACACGCCCCACACCGACACCGGCGATTACGTCATCGTCATCAACGCCGACAAGGTCCAGCTTACCGGCGTCAAGGCGGAGAAGAAGAGCTACTGGCGCTACAGTGGCTGGCTCGGCGGTCTCAAGACCGAGAGCTTCCGGGAGGCCATGGAGAAGCACCCCGAGCGTGTCATCGAGCACGCCGTCAAGGGCATGCTCCCCAAGACCACCCTTGGTCGCCAGCAGTTCAACAAGCTCAAGGTCTACGCAGGCCCCGAGCATCCGCACGCTGCTCAGAATCCCGTCAAGATCGAGCTGGAGGCTTAACCGATGGCTGATAACACCGCAGTCTACACGGGCACCGGCCGTCGCAAGAACGCCATTGCCCGCGTCCGCATCGTTCCCGGTACCGGCAAGGTCACCGTCAACGGCCGCGACGCGCTGAACTACTTCGGCCGCCAGCAGCTGGTCGACAACGCCATCGCCCCGTTCAAGGTCACCGACACCGTCGATAGCTTCGACGTCATCGCCACCTGCAACGGCGGCGGCATCAACGGGCAGTCCGGGGCGCTCCGCCTCGGCATCTCCCGCGCGCTGCTCAACGCCGGCGAGTACCGTCCTGAGCTCAAGAAGGCCGGGTTCCTCACGCGTGACCCCCGTGCCGTCGAGCGCAAGAAGTACGGTCTGAAGAAGGCGCGCAAGCGTCCGCAGTTCTCGAAGCGCTAACCCGCTCGAGCCGCATCATCTCCACCATCGGGGTCTGTCGACATACGCTCGGCAGGCCCCGATTCGCGTCATCGGGCATCTGCGCAGAGGGCCTCCACAACCTCTTGCTAGAATTCCGAACCAGTCTGAAGTGACAGTCCCGGGCCTGAGGCCCGATCAACCTTCGAGGGAGACCCCATGTGCGGAATCGTCGGTTACACAGGAGCGTCGCAGGCGGCCCCGTTCCTCCTGGACGGGCTCAAGACGCTCGAGTACCGCGGTTATGACTCCGCCGGCATAGAGGTCCTCGGGGGGGACGGGAGGCTGCGCGGCGTCAAGTGCGCGGGCCGCGTCTCGTCGCTGGCCGAGCGCTGCGCCAAGGCCGACCTGCGTTCCACCTGCGGCATCGCGCATACCCGCTGGGCCACGCACGGGGCTCCCAACGACCGCAACGCGCACCCGCACCTCGACTGCACGGGGCGTGTCGCCATCGTCCACAACGGGATCATCGAGAACTTCAGCGAGCTCAAGGACGAGCTCGTCGCGGCCGGGCACTCCTTCGCGAGCGACACCGACTCCGAGGTCATCGCCCATCTGATCGAGGACGCCATGGCGGGCGACGCCGCGGGCGACATCCTCGTCGCGCTGAGGCTCGCCTGCGCCCGTCTCGAGGGCTCGTGGGCCGTCGTCGCCATGAGCGCCGATGACCCCGGCCGCATCGCCTGCGCCCGCAAGGGCTCGCCCCTGGTCCTCGCCTCTACCGATGGCGGCGCCTATGCCGCGAGCGACATCACCGCGCTCGCCGGCGTCACCTCCCGCGTCATCCAGCTCGACAACGGCCAGTTCGCTAGCCTCGACGCCGACGGCTCCGTGAGGGTCTTCACCGAGACTGGTGACGAGGTCTCCTCCCCCGACTTCCTCGACATCGACTGGGATGCCTCGGCGGCGACGCTCGGCGGCTATCCCGACTTCATGGCCAAGGAGATCTCCGAGCAGCCCGAGGCCATCGAGCGCCTGCTCAAGGGTCGTCTCACCGACAACGGCATCGAGCTCGACGAACTCGAGATCTCGGACGAGGAGATCGCCGCGATCGACCGCATCTACGTCGTCGCCTGCGGCACGAGCTACCACGTGGGTCTCATCACGCGCACGCTCATAGAGAGCTGGGCGAAGATCCCCGTGGTGGTCGAGCCGGCAAGTGAGTTCAACTACGAGGACGTCCTCGTCACCGACCACACCCTCTGCGTCATCATCACCCAGTCGGGCGAGACCGCCGACACGCTCGCGAGCGCCCGCAAGATGCATGAGGCGGGGGCCCGCGTCTTCGCGATCACCAACGTGCTCGGCTCGACCGCCGCGCGCGAGTCGGACGGCGTGCTCTACATCCAGGCCGGTCCCGAGGTCTCGGTCTGCTCGACCAAGGCCTATACGGCCCAGATGGTCGCGGCGGTCCTGCTCACCCTCTACCTGGCGCATCGCAACGGGAGCATGGCGACGGGCGAGGTCTCCAGGCGCTATCGCGAGCTCACCAAGCTCCCCGACCTCATCCGCACGGTCCTCGACCGCAGCTGGCAGGACAAGGCGGCCGCACACGAGTTCGAGCACGCCGGCTCCGCCCTCTTCCTGGGCCGCGGCGTGAACTCGACCACGGCGGCCGAGGGCGCCCTCAAGCTCAAGGAGGTCAGCTACCTGCACGCCGAGGCCTACCCGGCGGGCGAGATGAAGCACGGCCCCATCGCCCTGCTCGAGCCCGGCTTCCCCGTGGTGACCATCGTCCCCAACGACCGCGTCCGCGAGAAGACCATCTCGAACATCCAGGAGGTCATCGCCCGCGGCGCCACCTGCATAGCCGTCGCGACCGATGGCGACGAGGACGTCGCCTCCCTCGTGGAGCGCGTGCTGTGGATCCCTCCCACGCCCGAGTACTTCGTGCCCATCGTGGCCATCGTGCACCTGCAGATGCTCGCCCGCTACGTGGCGCTCGCCCGTGGCTGTGACGTCGACAAGCCCCGTAACCTCGCGAAGTCAGTGACGGTGGAGTAGAGATGGCATTGGCGGGCGTGGGCGTCGACATAGTGAGCATCGAGCGGATGTCCCGCGTCCTGGAGAGGACGCCCTCCTTCGCGACGAGGGTGTTCACCGACGAGGAGCGGGCGTACTGTGAGTCATGTGCACGCCCCGCCGAGCACTACGCCTGTCGCTTCGCGGCTCGCGAGGCGGTCCTCAAGGCATTGGGCACGGGCTTCTCGGATGGGGTGGGCGTGAGTGACGTGTCGGTCACGCGTGACCGGATGGGTCGCCCGGAGGCGGTGCTGTCCGGACGTGCGATCGAGGTCGCCCGCCAGGCCGGTGTGGAGGAGGTCGCGATCTCGCTGTCCTTCACGAATGAGATGGCCGTCGCCAACGCGGTGGCCGTGACCAGGGAGTCCCGTCCCAAGCTGGACGAGAAGCCCACCCCCGCGGAGGAGCTCGCGAGCTCCTTCAGGGAGGCGCGCTCGATCATAGACGAGCTCGAGCGCGTTCAGACGAAGAGCACGGGGGGCGCTCCCGAGGAGGGCGCGTCCGTCGATGAGGGGTCCGCCGTGGCGGAGTCCGTGGGGAGTGAGTCATAGATGCAGCCAGTATTGAACGTCGAGGACGTCAAGCGCGTCGAGCGGGCCCTCACGCATGAGGGGGTGAGCACCTCCGAGCTCATGCACCGCGCGGGCAGCTCCGCCGCGCAGGAGGTCCTGCACATGGGCGACGTCCGCTCCGTCGTCATCCTCGTGGGCTTCGGCAACAACGGCGGGGATGGCTGGGTCGCCTCCGAGGTCCTCGCCAAGGCGGGCCTCCAGGTGACGGTCGTCTCCCCGGTCGAGCCGTCCGCCCTCACGGGCGACCTCGCCCCGGTGGTGGCCAAGGCCGCCGTCGACGCCGGGATCCCCCTCGTGGTGGGTCCCCCGCGCGACCAGCTCGAGGACATGCTCCTGTCCTGCGACGTGGTGATGGACGCGATGCTCGGCACCGGGTTCCACGGCAGTCCCCATCAGCCGTTCGACATCTGGATCGAGTGCGTCAACCAATCGGGTGCCCGCGTGGTCTCCGTCGACGTCCCCAGCGGGCTCTCCGCCCAGACCGGTCATGTCGCCGGTCCCTGCATCGTGGCCGACGTCACCATCACCATGCTCGCGCTCAAGCCTGGCCTCCTCGCCGACGAGGGGCGTGACGTCTGTGGCGCCATCGTCGTGGCGCCCCTGGCCGAGCAGACCGAGCAGCTCGTCTACGATGCCGATCCCGTGGCCTGGCGCACCGAGGTCACCGACTACATCGACGTCATGACGCCTCCCACCTGCGCGGTCGACAAGTACTCCCGCGGCAGCGTCCTCGTGGTCGGCGGCTCCACGCGCTATCCCGGCGCCCCCGTCATGAGCGCGCTCGCGGCGGCCCGTGCCGGTGCCGGCTACGTCACCCTGGCCGTGCCCGAGCCCGTGGCCGACATGGCCCGCGCGCATCTCCTCGAGATCCCCGTGGTGGGGATGCCTGCTGATGACGGCACCTTCTCGCCTGACGCCCGCGCCTCCCTGAACGAGATGGCCGAGAGGAGCGACTGCACGCTCGTGGGCCCCGGCCTCACGGTCTGCTCGTCCACGGTCGCCGTGTGCTCGGCCCTGCTCGAGACGAAGGCGACCCTCGTGATGGACGCCGACGCGCTGAACTGCCTCGCCCGTCTCACGTCCAACAGGCTCGACAACTTCCCCGAGCTCATCCGTCGCACCGCACCCCTCGTCCTCACCCCGCACGCCCGCGAGCTCGGGCGTCTCATGGGCCTTCCCGACACCCCTCCCGACTCGCTCACGTCCTCGCTCGAGGCGGCGCGCCGCATCGTCTGGGCGGACGGTGGCTCGGAGTTCGTCGTCATGGCCAAGGGCACGGCCACGGCCTGCGTCGGCGTCGAGGCGGCGCTGCTGCCCAAGCCCGGCCCCGCGAGCCTCGCCACGGCCGGCTCCGGCGACGTGCTGGCCGGCATCACGGCGGCGCTGCTCACCCATACGCCGGAGGACCCCTCCGACCTGCCCCTCCTCTGCGCGCTCGCATGCGAGATCCACGGCTACGCGGGCTCCATGGCCGCGGACCGACGCGGCACGAGGGGCGTCATGGCGACCGATATAATCGACTGCGTCGGCCTCGCCGCCGACGCCATCGAGGAGCACGCCTCCTACTCCGGCGAGCCTATCCCGGACGAGGACGTCAGGTAAGGAGCGGATATGTCCCAGAGCAGGTGTCCTGACACGAGATGGGCATGGGTCGAGGTGGACCAGGGGGCGCTCCGTCGCAACACGAGGGCCTTCAAGGACACGCTCGAGCCAGGCGTCCGCATGATGTGCGTCGTGAAGAGCGACGCCTACGGCCATGGTGCCGTCCCATGCGCGAAGATCATGCACGCCGCCGGGGCGGACCAGTTTGCCGTGGCCACCGTCGACGAGGGCGTGCGCCTTCGCGAGGGCGGCATCACCTGGCCCGTGCTCCTGCTCTCCGAGCCTCCCGTCGAGTCGGTCCAGACCCTCATCGACAATGACATCATGCCCTCCGTCTACACCGCGGAGTTCGCCCTTGCGTACGGTGAGTGCGCCGCCGCCTCGGGCACGGTGGGCAAGTACCACCTCGCCGTCGACACGGGTATGACGCGCATCGGCGTGTCCCCCTCCGACGTGGTGGAGTTCCGCCGCTCCATCGACTTCCACCGCGGCCTGGAGTGCGCGGGCACCTTCACGCACTTCGCCACCGCCGACGTGGTGGGCGACTGGGACTGGGAGCTCCAGTTCAAGCACTTCCGCGAGGCCGTCGCCGCGATGCGTGACGCCGGCTTCGACTGCGGCATCGTCCACTGCGACAACACCCCGGGGACGCTCCTGCATCCCGAGGCCCATCTCGACATGTGCCGCGAGGGGATAGGGCTATACGGCCTTCACCCTGCGGAGACGACCGTGCCCCGTCTCGAACTCGAGCCGGTCATGAGCGTCCGCGCGCGCGTCACCCGCGTGGTGGAGCCTCCCGTGGGGACCGGTGTGGGCTACGGCCTCACCTACCGCGTGCCCAAGCGCAACATCCAGATCGCCACCATCCCCGTCGGCTACTCCGACGGCCTCTCGCGCACCCTCTCGGGGCGCATGGACCTCCTGGTGAACGGCACGCGCGTCCGTCAGGTGGGCAACATCTGCATGGACCAGTGCATGTTCGCCGTGGACGTGAACAGCGTCCGCGCCCTCAACCCCGCGCGCCCCGTGGCCTACGGCGACGTGGTCACCGTCCTCGGCCGCGACGGGGACGAGCGGATCACCGCCGAGGAGATGGCGGGTCTGCGTGGCACCATCAACTATGAGGTCGTGTGCGATTTCGGCATGCGGCTCGAGAAGATCTACGTCTAGGGGCCGCCCATGTCCGTCATGAAGATCCCAGGTCACGACCACCAGGGCCCGCGCGAGGTCTCCCTCGAGGAGATCCGCGAGGTCATGGGCGACTGCCAGCTGTGCCCCTTGGGCGAGACCCGCAACAAGCTCGTGTTCGGCGTGGGCAACCCGCACGCCCGGGTCATGTTCATAGGCGAGGGCCCTGGCAAGAACGAGGACATGCAGGGCGAGCCCTTCGTGGGTGCCGCGGGTCACAAGCTCGACGCGCTCCTCGGCGTCGCGGGGCTCAAGCGCGAGGACATCTACATCGCCAACGTCATCAAGTGCCGTCCGCCCGCGAACAGGAACCCCAAGCCCGACGAGATCGCCGCGTGCTCGCCGTTCCTGCGCGAGCAGATCAGGAGCATCTGGCCTGACGTCATCGTCTGCCTCGGCAACTTCGCCTCGCAGTTCGTGCTGCAGACCGACGCTGGCGTGACCACGCTTCGCGGCAGGCTCCACCAGACCGGCCACTTCGTCGTGGCGCCCACCTTCCACCCCGCCGCCTGCATCTACCACTCGGACTGGCAGCCGCTGCTCGAGGACGACCTGCGCATGGTGGGAAGGTGGCTCACCGAGCATCCCGTGCGCGGGGAGGCTCCCGCCGCGGGAGACGTCCCCGGGGCGCCGGCGTCCGGCACGGATGGCGGCGTGGCATGACCGGCGGCCTTCTCCGCACGGCCCCCGGCGAGTACGTGAGCCATGCGACCAAGGACACCATCGAGCTCGGCGAGCGTCTCGGCTCGTTTCTCGCCCCCGGCGACGTCCTCGTCCTCACGGGAGACCTCGGGGCGGGAAAGACCCAGCTCACCAAGGGGATCGCGAGGGCGCTGGGCGTGAGCGGCCAGGTCACGAGTCCCACGTTCAACATCATGGTGGTGCACGAGGGCGATCGCATGCCCCTCTACCACCTCGACCTCTATAGGCTCGACGATGCGTCCCAGCTGGGCGATGCCGGGCTCTACGACGTGCTGGGCTCCGACGGCCCCTGCGTCATCGAGTGGGGCGAGCAGTTCGCCGACGAGATCGGCGACGACCGCCTCGACGTCTTCCTCACGAGGCTCGACGACGAGGTCGCTCCCGGCGAGGAGCCCCCGCGCTCCATCAGGTTCGAGCCGCACGGCCCGCGCGCGGAGTCGATCGTGGGCGCGCTGGCGTAGCCTGCCATCGTCCGCATGGTCTCCGTCTGCGCTACGATTCATCAGGTCATGGTCGCGATCGTGCGGCCCCAATCCATCCGAGAAGGACCCATGAGCGAAGAGGTTCCCATGAACGACGCATCCACCGGCGAGGACGGGTATCTCGTCCTTGCCATCGACACCTCCACCGACATGCTCGCGGTCGCGGTGGGCCGATGGGTGCTGCGCGACGGCGGTGCCGACGTGAGCGTCCTCGCCTCGGGCGACCACCTCTGCCGTCGCCGTGCGAACGTCGAGCTCGTGGACACGTCCCTCGCCGCCCTTTCGAGCTGCGGCCATACCATGCAGGACGTGGACGCCGTCCTCGTCGGTCGTGGTCCCGGCTCGTTCACGGGCGTCCGCATCGGCATCGCCACGGCGAAAGGCCTCGCGTGCGGTCTGGGGTGCATGCTCCATGGCACGTCGACCCTGGACGCCGTGGCCTGGCATGCCTGGGCCACCGGCGCGCGCGGTCTCGTGGGCGTGGTGGGCGACGCCATGCGTGGCGAGGTCTATCCTGGCATCTACCAGGTGGATGACTCCGGCCCCGTGCGCACCTTCCCGGTCGAGACGGTCTCGAAGGTCGATGCCGTGGTCGAGTCCTGGTCCGCGCGCCCCGACGCGGCCCGGATCACGCTCACGGGCGATGGCCTGCGCAAGTATCGTGACCGCTTCGAGGCCGCCGGCATGATGCGGATGGTCGACGAGTCCTCCTGGTTCCCCACGGGCGAGGGACTGCTCCGCGCCGCCGCCTCCCCGAGCCGCTACTCGGCGGACGAGACGGGCGACCCCGCGCTTGTGCTTCCCGTGTACACGCGTCTGTCCGACGCGGAGGAGAACGAGGCCAAGCGCCTCGGCCTCTCCCGTCCCGACACGGTGGCGACCACGGGCTGCGACGACGCCCTGGCCGACCGTCACCTGCAGCTCCGCCCCATGTCCGTGAACGACGTCGCTGCGGTGGCCGACCTCGAGCGCGAGGTCTTCCTGCCCTCCGGCCATGAGCCCTGGAGCGAGGCGCTCTTCTCGGACGAGGTTTCCAACCCCCAGCACCCGTGGTGGGTCGCCCATGACGAGGGCCATGTCATAGGCTACGCGGGCGGCCAGATGTCCGGTCCGGACGTCGAGGTGACCAACGTCTGCGTCGCCTCGGACCGCCGCCGCGAGGGCGTGGCCGCCCGCCTCGTCGCGCGCGTCGCCTACGACGCCCAGATGCTGGGCGCCACGGGAGCCCTGCTCGAGGTGGAGGACGGCAACTCGGCCGCCATGTCGCTGTATCGGGGCCTCGGCTTCGAGGAGTGCGGACGCCGCCGCGACTACTACGGCAAGGGGCGCGATGCCATCCTCATGAGGGCGGACCTCCCGCTCACCACCCGCGCCGACCATCGCACGCCCGACCCGCATGCCTCCATCAGGCCCTGGCCAGTGACGTCCGAGCGGCGCAGCGCCGCCCAGGTCGAGGCCATCGAGGCCGCGGGAGACCTGGTGCTCGCCATCGAGTCGTCCTGCGACGAGACGGCCATGGCCGTCATCGACGGGTCCGGTGAGGTCATCTCGAGCGTCGTCGCCACGCAGATAGACTTCCATGCCCGCTTCGGCGGCGTCGTCCCCGAGATCGCGAGTCGCAAGCACACCGAGGCCGTGGTCGGGGTATACGAGGAGGCCATGGCCAAGGCCGGCGAGCACTTCGGCGTCGACACGCTCGAGCCATCCGACCTCGCGGCCGTCGGCGTCACCAAGGGGCCGGGCCTCGTGGGCGCGCTCGTGGTGGGCGTCGCCTTCGCGAAGGGCCTGGCCGCCGCGGCGGACCTCCCCCTCGTGGGCGTGAACCACCTCGAGGGCCACCTCCTCGCCAACCTCTTCGAGACCCCCGACCTCGAGCCCCCCTTCGTGGCGAGCCTCGTCTCGGGTGGCCACACCATGCTGGTGCAGGTCCGCGACTGGGGCGACTACCAGGTGCTGGGCGAGACGATCGACGACGCCGTGGGCGAGGCCTTCGACAAGGTGGCCAAGGCCCTCGGCCTGGGGTATCCGGGAGGTCCCGTCATCAGCAGGCTGGCCGAGCGTGGCGATCCCAAGGCGATCCGCTTCCCGCGGGCCATGATGCACAGCCACGACTACCGCTTCTCGCTCTCCGGGCTCAAGACCGCCGTCATCACCTACATAGAGGGTGAGAACCGTGCCGGTCGCGCCATCGATCTGCCAGACCTCGCAGCCTCGTTCGAGGCCGCCGTCATCGACGTGCAGGTGTCGAAGGCGACCACCGCCGTGGATGAGTGCGGTGCCACCGACTTCTGCGTGGGGGGCGGTGTCGCGGCGAACCCGCAGCTGCGGGCCGCCTACCAGAAGGCCTTCTCGCGCATGGGCGTCCGCGTCACCGTTCCGCCCCTCTCGGCCTGCACGGACAACGCGGCCATGATCGCGCTGGTGGCGCTGCGCCACTTCGAGGAGGGTCAGAGGGACGACCTCTCCATGGACGCCGACCCCAACATGAGCCTCTGAGTGAATACATGGCTGTCGCATGTAGCCATATGGTGCGTAAAAACGGTTCAGAACTGACACATAATGAATCATGCATAAATATCCAGACCTAGCTGCGGAGCGTCTGGATGCAAACCATTGGCTGCTAGGCGTTCTGGCCTCGCGCTTACATGGGTCTGCCTGCATCAGATGAATACATGGATTGGTGCATACTGTTTCTATGCAGTTTCAGCACGGCCGCTCTCCATATGGTTGGCGATGAGCTGCGGTAATCTTAGCCACCAAGCTCGCAGTGTCATACCAGTATTCATTTGGCCTGATGGACGCGTTCGTCAGGCTGCCGCACGCGGCGACGGGAGCGCGAGCCTCTCCCGTGAAACACGGAAGGGATAGCCATGAACAACCAGAACCCCGGCCAGCACTTCGACTCCGACGGGCTCGAGGGCAAGCTCAAGCGTGGCGTCTCGCGCCGTGATTTCCTCCGCATGGGCGGCCTCACGGTCGCGAGCGTGGGCGGTCTGCTCGTGCTCGGCGGCTGCGGCTCGTCGTCATCCTCGACCGACTCGGGATCGTCCTCCTCGACGATCCGCATCGGCATGGAGGCGGCCTACGCCCCGTACAACTGGCAGACCTCCACGGCCAGCGACTACACCATCCCCATCGACAACGTCTCCGGCGCCTACGCCGACGGCTATGACGTCCAGATCGCCAAGAAGGTCTGCGAGGCCCTGGGCGGGGATCCCGTCGCCGAGAAGATGAGCTTCTCCGGCCTGGTCGATGCCCTCAACAACGAGCAGATCGACCTCATCATCGCCGGCATGACCGCCACCGACGAGCGTCGCCAGTCCATCGACTTCTCCGATCCCTACTTCACCGGGTCGTTCGGCCTCTTCGTCATGGAGGGCTCCTCCTATGAGGGAGCCACCTCGCTCGCCGACTTCTCCGGGGCCTCGGTCCTGGGCCAGAAGGACACCATGCTCGACACCGTCATCGACGACATCCCCAACGTGAACCACCTCACGCCGGTCGAGTCGGTCCCCAACATGATGAGCCACCTCACGCAGGGCACCTGCGACGCGATCACCTACAACGTCGAGAACGAGGCTGGCTACATCAAGGCCAACCCCGGCATCGTCGCCATCAAGTTCGCCGACGGCCAGGGCTTCCAGGAGAAGGTCACCGCGAACGTCGGCATCAAGAAGGGCAACGACGACAAGCTCGCGACCATCAACTCGACGCTCGCGTCCATGTCGGCCAGCGACCTCCAGACCATCTGGGACGCCGTCATCGACCGCCAGCCCGAGTAGGGGTGAGGTCGCACCAGTGCCCTCGTCCCGATCGTTCGCATCGGACCTCGGGAGATTGAGGCCGGCCAAGGTGGGCATATAGTAGATTCGTCAGCTTTTACGGGATGCGGGGCCATGGTGGCCTCGCATCCCCTTGGCCAAGGAGGAGCTCATGAGCTCAGACCAGCTACCGGAAACGACTGACGCGCCGCAGCCTGACGCGCCCGAACAAGAGGCGGAGAGGCCCGCGCGGCACAAGGGGCGCCTCGTGACCTTCGTCACGGCGACACACCGCTACGTCCTGCTCGGCACGAGCGCCTTCGCCCTGCTCGGCGTGCTGTTCTACATACAGCCCGCGAGCTCCTGGAGCTTCCTCGGCGGCATCGCCGACGTCCTCGTGGGCCTCTGCCTGGGGTGGATGGTCTTCTCGCTCATCGCCCTCATCTACAAGCTCACGCACTGGTCGGACTACGGCCAGGTGGCGCCCATGACGAAGCCGAAGGCGGCCCTCTACCTGCGCTACGTCTCATACGTCATCTGGGCCTGCGTGATCATGCTGTTCATAGACCGCGGCGTCATGGGCTTCTGCAGCCTGGTCGAGAGCGCCATCGCCAGCGACACCAACCCCACCGACTTCCTGTCCAGCGCGGTCTACATGGTCTACGAGTCGCGCACCATCTTCGCCTCGGGCATCCTCACCACCATCGAGCTCGCCGTCTTCGGCACGGTGATCGCCTTCGGCCTCGCCCTGCTCATGTGCTTCCTGCGCATCCAGACGCCCGACCGCTCCGACAACGACGCCTCCAAGTTCCTCAAGGTGGTGGGCTGCGGCTTCGCCAAGGTCTACTCCACCATCGTCCGCGGCACGCCCATGATGGTCCAGGGACTCATCATCTACTTCGCGGGCTTCGCGGCGTTCAAGGGTACCGGCATGTCCGTGACGCAGATCACGGGGGTCTGGAGCTTCTTCGTGGCCGGCCTCGTCACCATCTCTCTCAATTCCACCGCATACATGATGGAGGTGCTGCGCAGCGGCATCGAGGCGGTCGATCCCGGCCAGGCCGAGGCGGCTCGTTCGCTGGGCCTCTCGCAGTGGCAGGCCATGAGCAAGGTCGTGTTCCCGCAGGGCATCAAGAACGCCATCCCCGCGCTCTCCAACGAGCTCGTCATCAACATCAAGGACTCCTCGGTCCTCTCGGTCATCGGCGTGTTCGACCTCATGTACGCCACCACCACCGTGGCCGGCATCTACTACCGCCAGATGGAGGTCTACTGCGTGGCCGCCGTGTGCTACCTGATCCTCACGATGGTGGCCTCCAAGCTGCTCACGATCTTCTCGAACAAGCTCGACGTCGCCCAGCCCGACGCCGTCCCGAGCTCGAACTAGGAGGGGCCGATAATGTCTGAGATGAACACGGGGTCAAGGGCCATGGAGCCATCCGAGAACACCGCCGCACCCGAGACCGCCACGGCCGTCGATGCCGCGGTCGAGCCGCTCATCCGCGTCGAGGACCTGCACAAGTCGTTCGGCTCGCTCAAGGTGCTCAAGGGCATCGACTTCAGCGTCGAGCCCCGCGAGGTCGTGACCATCATCGGCGCGTCGGGGTCCGGCAAGTCCACTCTCCTGCGCTGCATCAACCTGCTCGAGACGCCTGACTCCGGCCACGTCTGGTTCCACGGCCAGGACCTCACCGGCGAGCACACCGACGTGAACGCCCTGCGCACGCACATCGGCATGGTGTTCCAGGGCTTCAACCTGTTCAACAACAAGGACGTGCTCGACAACTGCACGCTCGCCCCCATCGCGCTCAAGAAGTGCGACAAGGCCGAGGCCGAGCGTCGTGCCCTCGAGAACCTCGAGGCCGTGGGCCTGTCCGAGTTCGCCCACTCCGACGTCAAGAAGCTCTCCGGCGGCCAGAAGCAGCGCGTGGCCATCGCCCGTGCCCTCTGCATGGAGCCGGAGATCATGCTGTTCGACGAACCCACCAGCGCCCTCGACCCGGAGATCGTGGGCGAGGTCCTCGAGGTCATGAGGACGCTCGCCTCCAACGGCATGACCATGGTGGTCGTCACCCACGAGATGGCGTTCGCCCGCAACGTCTCCGACCGCGTGGTCTTCATGGACAAGGGCGTCATCGCGGAGCAGGGCACCCCGGACGAGCTGTTCGGGGACCCCAAGCAGCCGCGTACCCGCGAGTTCCTGGCCCGTTACCTCGACAAGCCGGCCCAGGACTCACCTGCGCCCGCGGGGGCGTGAGGTCCGTGGCTCGCGTCTGGGACTTCTTCTCGCACGAGGACGACTACCCCGAGCTCGACGAGGCCACGTGCTGCGCGAGGCTCGGTCGCGCCCTCTCGTTCCCCTCGATCGCCGACGTCGACGAGACGAGGACCGACTGGTCGGTGTTCGAGGGTCTCCAGGCATTCATGCGCTCCTCGTTCCCGGCGGTCTTCTCGGCTGCGGAGGTCGAGATGGTGGGCCACTCCCTCATGATCACCCTGCCCGGAACCGATGCGTCGCTCGACCCGGTCATGCTCATGGGGCACCAGGACGTGGTGCCCGTGGTGGCCGGCACGGAGGGCGACTGGACGCACGACGCGTTCTCGGGTGACGTCGACGACGAGTACGTGTGGGGCCGCGGCGCCATCGACATGAAGGACATGGTCATAGGCGAGCTCGAGGCCGTGGAGTATGCCCTCGACCATGGCTGGACACTTCGGCGCACGCTCATGCTGTGCTTCGGCCAGGACGAGGAGAGCCTGCAGTCGGGCGCCCGCGCCATGGGCGAGCTCCTCCTCGAGCGCGGCATCCACCTCGAGTTCCTCGTGGACGAGGGCGACTATCGCATCATCGACGCCGCCGAGTACGGCGCCCCCGGCACGCCCATGATGAGCGTGTGCCTGTCCGAGAAGGGCTACTGCGACGTCCGCCTCACCGTGCGGAGCGCCGGCGGCCACTCCTCGAACCCGTTCGGCGGCACCTCCCTGGCGATCCTGGCCGAGGCGGTCTCACGTCTCGCGTCCAGCGAATGGCCCGTGAGGCTCACCTCACTTGACCAGCAGACGCTCGCGGCCCTCGCGCCGAGCATCACCGAGGAGCCGCTCGCCTCCCTCGTGCGTGGGGGCGAGGCCGCCATCGAGCGGAACGCCGACGCCATAGCCGACCTGCTCCTCCACGACCGTCGCCTCTTCCCGCTGGTCACCACCACCGTCGCCCCCACCATGGTGGAGGGCGGCAGCCAGGCGTCCAACGTCATGCCACAGGACATGTGGGCCGTCGTGAACTTCCGCCTGCTCCAGGGCGTGACCCAGTCGGATGTCCTCGACAGGTGTCGCGAGCTCGTGGCCGACCTCCCCGTCGAGGTCGACATGCTCTTCACGGGCAACGACCCCTCGTCGACGTCGCGCGCGGACGGCTACGGCTTCGCGGCCCTCGAGCACGTCGCCGCCCGCTACTTCGTCGATCCCGCCACCGGGCTGGCCGTCACGCTGGTGCCCACACTCGCGTGCGGCGCCACCGACGCCCGCATGTACGAGCCCGTCTGCGACTCCTGCCTGCGCTTCTCGGCCTTCGTCGTGGATGACGAGGAAAGCGACCGCGGCGTTCACGGAACCGACGAGAGAGTCACGAGGCGCGCCTACCTCCAGGGGATACGATTCCTCATACGTCTCATAGACGAGACGTGCGTGAGGCCCTAGCTCCTTGCCTCGCGAGGCGATGGGAAGAGGGGACCTGGGATGGCCTGCGACGTAGTCGTCGTTTCTCGGAACGTGTTCACGGGCGAGGGCGACGTCACCAGGCCCCTGGCCATAGGCATCAGCGGCACGCGGATCGAGTGCGTGGTGCCCGCCTGCGAGGCCGACTCGCTCACGGGCCCCGGCACGCGCGTGGACGACCGCGGCGACGCCTTCGTCTGCCCCGGCTTCCACGACGCTCACCAGCATGTCTTCCACGCGGCCCTCTTCCCCAGCGAGATCGCGACGGAGTACGTGGGCGCGGACGAGGCCGATTGCGTGCGTCACATGGTCTCCTTCGCCGAGACGTGCCCGCTCCGCGACGGCTGGCTCGTGGGACACGGCTGGAGGGACGCGCTCTGGGACGTCCCTGTCGCTCCCACGAGGGCCTCGCTCGACCAGGCCTTCCCCGACAGACCCGTGGCCATGTACTCGGGCGACTCCCATACGCTCTGGACCAACTCGGCGGGCCTCGCCTGGCTGGGGCTCGATGACGACTCCGAGCCCCCTGCGGGAGGCTCCTTCGACCGGGACGGCGACGGGCACCTCACCGGCGTGCTGCGCGAGGCCGCCGGCATGACGAACGTGGCCCGCGTGCTCGCGTCACTGCCGTCCGACGCCGTCGAGCGCGCCTACGAGGCCTACTTCGACCTGCTCCTCTCGCAGGGGGTCACCTCCGTCTGCGACATGGGCCTCTCGGCCCTTCCCGGTGCCGACGGCGTGAACGAGGACGTCTACCGACGTCTCCTCGACACGGGCCGACTGTCCGTGAGGGTGCACATGTACCCATCGCTCACGGGCGACATGGACAGGCTCGAGGGGCTGCAGGCCACATGCACGGGCGACATGCTGCGCGCGCCCGGCTTCAAGCAGTTCTTCGACGGCGTTTCCAGCGCCCACACGGCCTGGCTGGCCGAGCCCTACGCGAACCCACGCTTCCCGGGTGACCACGGCCGCCCCACGGTGGAGCCCGGGCGCATGCGCGAGCTGGTCCTCTCCGCAGCCGAGAGGGGACACTCCGTGCGCGTGCACACCATCGGCGACGAGGCGGTCCACGAGGCCATCGCCATCTTCGCCGAGGCGCGCGACAGGTTCGGCGCGCCAAGGCAGGGGAGGAACTCTCTCGAGCACGTGGAGGACATCCTGGTCGGAGACGACCGGGCCCTGGCGGATGCCGGGCTCGTGGCCTCGGTGCAGCCCCAGCACGTGCTCATCGACGTGACGCAGCCCGACCGCGACCTGGGTCCGGAGCGCGCCGCCACGATGTGGCCGTTCGCGAGCTTCCTGGCCGAGGGGGTCCCCATGGCATTCGGGTCCGACGCGCCGTGTGCGGCACCTCGCGCCCGAGAGGTGCTCTCGTGTGCCGTGACCAGGGAGGACCCGGCCACGGGCGAGCCTACCGGCGGGTGGCACCCCGAGGAGAGGATCGGCATGGCCGACGCCATCCGCGCCTACACGCAGGGGAGTGCCGTCGTGGTGGGCAGGGAAGACGAGCTCGGTCGCATCGCCCCCGGCTACCTCGCCGACCTCGCCGTCCTGGACCAGGACCTGCTCGACGCCGACGTCGCCTCGCGCCATGACCTGTCGGGCGTGGCCACGCTCGCCACCTATGTGGGAGGGCGCGTGGCCTGGGAGGCATGACCAACGCGCGGGCGTGAGGGCTCGGACGCGGTTCTCGTCCACTCCGCCCGCGAAAGCTCATACCATAGGGGCATGGGACGTGGGACGCAGGGTCCCGCACCGACGGCATCGGGGGTTTGTCATGCAGGACGGATTCGTCTCGGTCGCGGCGGTCACGCCGAGCGTGGTCGTCGCCGACGTGAGCCACAACGTGGACGCCTGCGTGGGTGCGGCCGAGGCGGCGGCGGACGACGGCGCCAAGGTGATCGTGCTCCCCGAGCTCTGCGTGACCGGCTACACCTGCGAGGACCTGTTCTGGCAGCAGACGCTGCTCGACGCGGCCGACGCCGGCGTGGCGGACCTGGCGCGCCGCACGGCCGACCTCGACGCCCTCGTGCTCGCGGGCGCCCCCGTCCGCGCGAACGGCAAGCTCTACAACTGCGCCGTCGTCCTATGGGGCGGCAGCGTCCTGGGCGTCGTGCCCAAGCGGGCCATCCCCACCTACAACGAGTTCTACGAGGGCCGCCACTTCACGAGTGGGCCTGGCGAGGTCACGGGCATCGACTACGCGGGCGAGACGGACGTGCCGTTCGGCTGCCACCAGCTGTTCCGCTGCTCGAACATGTCCGACCTCGTGGTGGCGGTCGAGATATGCGAGGACCTCTGGGTCCCCCGTCCGCCCTCCATCGCGGCGGCCCAGGCCGGTGCCACCCTCGTCTGCAACCTCTCGGCCTCCAACGAGCTCGTGGGCAAGGCGAGCTACCGCCGCTCGCTCGTCTCGGGGCAGAGCGCCCGTCTCGTCTGCGCCTACGTCTACGCGAGTGCGGGATGGGGCGAGTCGACCCAGGACGTGGTCTTCGGCGGGCATGACCTGGTGTGCGAGGACGGCCATGTCCTGGCCGAGTCCACACCCTTCTCCGATGGCGTCGCGACGAGCCAGGTGGACGTGTCCCTCATGGTCTCCGAGCGTCGTCGCATGTCCAGCTACCTCGCGGCCCCCACGCCCGAGGCCGCGGGCTTCGTCACGCATGACTTCACCCTCGAGCAGTGCGAGTGCAGGCTCACCCGTGCCATCGATCCCCATCCCTTCGTGCCCTCCTCCGCCGCCGACCGCGACGCGCGTTGCGAGGAGATCCTCGCCATCCAGGCTCACGGCCTCGCGCGCAGGCTCGAGCACACCCATTCGTCCCGCGTCGTGGTGGGCGTGTCGGGGGGTCTCGACTCGACGCTCGCCATGCTCGTCTGCGCACGTGCGTTCGACCTCATTGACCTCGACCGCTCCGGCATCCTCGCCGTCACCATGCCGGGGTTCGGCACCACCGACCGCACCCACGGCAACGCCAGCTACCTCGCTCGCGCCTTGGGCGCGGAGCTCCGCGAGGTGGACATCACCGCGGCCGTGCGCCGGCACTTCTCGGACATCGGCCATGACGAGTCGGTCCATGACGTCACCTACGAGAACTGCCAGGCGCGCGAGCGCACCCAGATACTCATGGACCTCGCCAACCAGGAGGGCGGCCTCGTCATCGGCACGGGCGACCTGTCCGAGCTGGCGCTGGGCTGGGCCACCTACAACGGAGACCACATGTCCATGTACGGCGTGAACGCGAGCGTGCCCAAGACGCTCGTGCGTCACCTCGTCCGTCACGTGGCCGACACCTGCGGTGACGCGAACCTCTCGAAGGTCCTGCTCGACGTGCTCGACACGCCCGTCTCGCCCGAGCTGCTCCCCGCCACCGCCGACGGCACCATCTCGCAGCGCACGGAGGACCTGGTGGGTCCCTATGAGCTGCATGACTTCCTCCTCTACGAGATGCTCCGCCTGGGGTTCGGACCGGCGAAGGTCTATCGCCTGGCCTGCATCGCCTTCGATGGATCTCATGGTGCCGATGCCATGGACCCGACGGAGATCCTCTCCTGGGAGAAGGTCTTCTACAGGCGCTTCTTCGCGCAGCAGTTCAAGCGCAGCTGCCTGCCCGACGGCCCCAAGGTGGGCTCGGTGGCGGTGAGCCCCAGGGGCGACCTACGCATGCCGTCCGACGCGAGCGTCGCCACATGGCAGGCGGACCTGGACCGTCTGGGCTAGGGACCCCTCAGCCGCCTCACCAGAAAACCTAAGCGCCATTTTGTGAGATTTTTTGCTGTCCCGTTGTATAGGGACGGGATGCTGGGTACCATTTCCCACGTTGGCACTCACGGGGTCCGAGTGCTAAGTCGCTCGGCCCCATGCTCGCACGCCACGAAGGCGTGCAGAAGGAGGTTCATCGACATGAATTTGAAGCCACTGGGCGATCGCGTGCTCGTGAAGCCGGCCCCCAAGGAGGAGAAGACCTCCACCGGTCTCTACATCTCGAGCGGTGCTCAGGAGAAGCCCCAGAAGGGCGAGGTCATCGCCGTGGGCGCCGGCAAGCTCAACGACAAGGGCGAGCGCATCGTCCCCGACGTGAAGGCCGGCGACAAGGTCTTCTACGGCAAGTTCGGCGGCAACGAGGTCAAGGTCGACGGCGAGGACTACCTGCTTCTCCGTGCCGATGACATCTACGCCATCATCGAGGGCTAGTCGAGTCCCCTTCGTGACCACGACGGCACGCCATGACTCGGCACCGTCGCTTCTGATCAGACAGCATCCCCGCGCTGCCGCGGGGCTTCCGTTGGAGGAAATCAATGGCTAAGAACATCAAGTTCGGAACGGACGCGCGCGCCAAGCTCGCCAAGGGCGTCAACACCCTGGCCGACGCCGTCACCACCACCATGGGCCCCAAGGGCCGCTACGTCGCCCTCGAGCGCTCCTATGGCGCCCCCACCATAACCAACGACGGCGTCTCCGTCGCCAAGGAGATCGAGCTCAAGGACCCGATCGAGAACATGGGTGCCCAGCTCGTGAAGGAGGTCGCCACCAAGACCAACGACACCGTGGGTGACGGCACCACCACCGCCACGCTGCTCGCGCAGGTCATCGTGAACGAGGGCCTCCGCAACGTCGCCGCCGGCGCCAACCCCATCGCCATCCGTCGCGGCATCGACCACGCGGTCGACGCCGTGGTCGACAGCATGAAGGACGCCGCCAAGGACGTCTCCACCAAGGACCAGATCGCCGCCGTGGGCACCATCTCCGCCGGCGACCCCGAGATCGGCAAGAAGATCTCCGACGCCATGGACGTCGTGGGCAAGGACGGCGTCATCACCGTCGAGGAGAGCCAGACCTTCGGCATGGACATCGACACCGTCGAGGGCATGCAGTTCGACAAGGGCTACATCTCCCCGTACTTCGCCACCGACAACGAGACCATGACGGCCGAGCTCAAGGATCCCTACATCCTCATGACCGACCAGAAGGTCTCCAACATCCAGGACATGCTGCCCGTGCTCGAGGCCGTGCAGAAGTCCGGCAGCCCGCTGCTCATCATCGCCGAGGACGTGGACGGCGAGGCCCTGGCCACGCTGATCCTGAACAAGCTCCGCGGCACGCTGAACATCGCCGCCGTGAAGGCCCCCGGCTATGGTGACCGTCGCAAGCGCATGCTCGAGGACATCGCCGTCCTCACCGGTGGCCAGGTTGCCATGAAGGAGCTCGGCGTCGAGCTCAAGGACGTCACCGCCGAGATGCTCGGCCGTGCCAAGTCCGTCAAGATCACCAAGGACAACACCACGATCGTCGACGGCGCGGGCTCCAAGGACGCGATCGACGAGCGCATCGGCCAGATCAAGGGCGAGATCGACCACACCGACTCCGACTTCGACAAGGAGAAGCTCAAGGAGCGTCTGGCCAAGCTCTCCGGCGGCGTCGCCATCATCAAGGTGGGAGCTGCCACCGAGGTCGAGCTCAAGGAGATCAAGCACCGCATCGAGGACGCGCTCCAGGCGACCCGTGCGGCCGTGGAGGAGGGCATCGTCGCCGGCGGCGGCGTCGCGTTCCTCGAGGCTGCCTCCGCGCTTGACGGCGTGAAGGCCGCCGACGCCGACGAGCAGATCGGCATCGACATCATCCGCAAGGCTCTCCAGGCCCCTGTCAAGACCATCGCCAACAACGCTGGCTATGAGGGCTCCGTCGTGGTCGAGAAGATCGCCGAGCTCCCCGCGGGCCAGGGTCTCGACTCCGCCTCCGGCAAGTACGGCGACATGATCGAGATGGGCGTCCTCGACCCCGTCAAGGTCACGCGCACCACGCTCCAGAACGCCGCGTCGGTCTCCAGCCTCATCCTCATCACCGAGGCCACCGTCTCCGACGAGCCCAAGGACACCACCATCGAGGAGGCCATCTCCGCGGCTGCCTCGCAGGGCGGCCAGGGTGGCGGCATGTACTAGGCCGTAAGCGCCATATGAGACACACGGGAGGGTCGCTCGCCGCAAGGCGGGTGGCCCTCCTGCCGTACAATGGTGCGGCTGAGCAAACCGAGGGAGGCACACGTGGCGCAGAAGCGCGATCTTCTCGATGACATCATCGACATCCAGGGTGACTGGAAGGCGATCTCCGACCCGCTGGGCAACCTCGCCAACGCGCTCACGGACGAGCCGGGCACCACGCCCACATGGAACCCCGCCGACTACAAGGAGCGTCCGCGCGCCAACACCATCCCCTGCATATCCTGCCAGGCGAGGGACGCGAGCCTGTGCACCAAGTGCGCCGACGTGTGCCCCGTGGGGGCCATCGAGATAGACGAGGGTTCCATCGAGATCGCCGACACCTGCAGGAAGTGCGGGCTGTGCGCCACGGTCTGCGAGGAGGAGTGCTTCGTCACCCAGAAGACGGGTCCCAAGAAGCTCTACGACCGCATCGCCAGCGCAGCGGAGTCGCATGAGAGCGCCTACGTCACCTGCACCCGTGCGCTCGGCCGCATGCCGGCCGACAACGAGGTCGTCCTTCCCTGCGTGGCGGCCGTCCCCGCGGAGGTCTGGTTCGCCCTCGTGACCGACTACCACAACATATCCGTCTATCTGCCCTTGGGCATCTGCGACAAATGCCGCACCAAGGGCGGCGAGGACGCCTACGTCCGCGAGATCGGGCAGGCCGAGGAGTGGTCGGGATCGTCCGTGGGGCTTGAGGTCGATGAGGGTCAGCTCGACCACGAGATGCGCCGCAGCTGGCAGCGCAAGGACTTCCTCAACAGCATGGTCCAGACCGGCTCGCAGCTGGTGGGCCGCGTGAACCCCGTCGCCGCGGCGGTCACCGCCGTCACCAAGAGGCTCGACCAGCACACCAAGCAGATCAACGACCTCGAGGTCGCGCTCGACAAGGCATGCGGCACCACCACGTCGCGTCGTCGCCGCGTGCTCACGCAGCGAAGGCAGCTGCTGCTCACGGCCCTGCAGAAGCACCCCCGCCTGGCGCCCAACGTCGCCGCGACCCGTCCGGTGTGCGACGGCACCGCCTGCACCCTGTGCGGCGACTGCGTGAAGGCCTGCCCCACGCACGACATCGACCTCACGGAGGACGGCCTGTTCAAGGCCGAGGCGGACTACTGCATCGACTGCGGCGCGTGCCTTTCGGCCTGCGCGGCGCATGCACTCAGCATGGAGGAGGTCGCCGGCTCCGAGCTCGTGGTGGCCGATGAGACCGCCGAGGAGCGTGCGAAGAAGTCCGCCGAGCAGAAGGCCGAGGTCGAGCGTTTGAAGGCCGAGGGCAAGAAGCAGCTGAACCGTGGCCTCGACTTCCTCGAGGGCCTTGACGACGGACAATGAGATCGGGGCGTGGGGCCCGTCCCCGCGCATGAGAAGAGGAGCGTCAGCGTGTCGCTATCCATCGGAATCGTGGGACTGCCCAACGTGGGCAAGTCGACCCTGTTCACGGCACTCACCAAGAAGGGCGGGCTCGCGGCGAACTATCCCTTCGCCACCATCGAGCCGAACGTCGGCATCGTCGACGTGCCCGACGCCCGCCTCGGCAAGCTCGCCGAGATAGTGAACCCCGGCCGCATCGTGCCTGCCACGGTGGAGTTCGTCGACATCGCCGGCCTCGTCAAGGGTGCCAACGCGGGTGAGGGCCTGGGCAACCAGTTCCTGGCCAACATCCGTGAGACCGATGCGATCTGCGAGGTCGTGCGGTACTTCTCCGACCCTGACGTCGTCCACGTGGAGGGTAGGGTCGATCCCGCGTCCGATGCCGACACCATCCAGACCGAGCTCATCCTGGCCGACATCGGCTCCCTCGAGAAGTCGCTGCCCAAGCTCGAGAAGGAGGCGAAGCGCGACAAGGAGAACATGCCTCGCTTCGAGGTCGCCAAGCGCCTCCAGGCCTGGCTGAACGAGGGCAACCGTGCCGCCACCATGGAGATGAGCAAGGAGGAGGTCGCCGCCGCGCATGACCTGTTCCTGCTCACCATGAAGCCGATCATCTACGTGGCCAACGTCGACGAGGACGCGCTGGGCAAGCCCGTCGCCGCGCTCGGCGAGGCCGAGCCCATCCCCATCTGCGCCGAGGTGGAGGCCGAGCTCGCCGACCTCGACGAGGCCGACGCGCGCGAGTACCTGGATTCTCTGGGTCTCGAGAGGAGCGGTCTGGAGACGCTCGCCCAGGTCGCCTATAGGACGCTGGGGCTCCAGAGCTACTTCACGGCGGGGGAGATGGAGGTCAAGGCCTGGACCATCCCCATCGGTGCCAAGGCGCCTCAGGCCGCCGGCGTCATCCACTCCGACTTCGAGCGTGGTTTCATCAAGGCCGAGGTCGCGAGTTACGAGGACTACGTGAACCTCGGTGGTGAGCAGGGTTGCCGCGAGGCCGGTCGTCTCCGCATGGAGGGGAAGGACTACGTGGTCGCCGACGGCGACGTCATGCACTTCCGCTTCAACGTGTGACGTGAGCCCAGGGCCGCGGCGGGCCTAGGGGACCCTCGGGTCCCTAGGCCCTCACCACGACCTGCTCGACGTCGCGACCGTCGAAGTACACGCGGTCGCCGTCGCTTCCGAGCCTGTGACGCAGGACGCCCTCGTACTCGCCGAGGCGCGCGTCCTCCGAGTCACGACGCTCCCTGCCGGTCACCTCGACAAGCCCGTTCCTCGTGAAGAGGCAGACCACCGAGCCGACCGAGAGCTTCTCGCCTGCTGACTTGGTTCCGTTCATCTGATACCTCCCTCCGTGAATCACCGAGAACTTACTGTAAGCATGACGCGCAAAGGTGGCAAGCGTGTCAAGCGCATGCAAAGGTCGTGTAAACATGGGCCCGTCGGGGCCGTGCCTGCCGATCGCGTCGGCTAAGCGCGGCGTGCCGTGTCCATGAAGCAGAAGGCGTCGGGATGGCTGTGCGTCCTGGTGTGCTCGAACATCACGCCCTCCGAGTTGAATGACTGGCTCCTGAGGACGGCGACGCAGTTGTAGGACCCCATGTCCATGATGGTGCGGTCCTCCTCGTCGGCCAGCTCGACCGTCATGGAGCGCTTGCTCGTGACGATGCGCATCCCCAGCTCCTGCTCGACGTAGCCGTATACGGAGCTGGCGCAGATCTCCGGCGTGAGGCCGGGGATCGCCGAGGCGAGGAAGTAGTTGTGGTCGATCTGGCGCGGCGTGTCGTCGAAGTAGCGCACGCGTACCACGTGGATGAGGTCATCGCCCACGAGGTGACCGGTCCGGGCGGCGATCGTCTGGTCGCAGGTGACGTGCTCGAAGACCTTGACCTTCGTGCTCGGGACGAACCCGTTGTGGCGGGCGTACTCCTCGAACGACTCGAGGCCCACCATGGTCCCTTGGGCCCTGCCGGCGACGGGCTGCCAGAGCACGCGGACCCCGCGCCCGTTCATGGGCTGGACGTACCCCTCGTCCGCGAGCACCGAGAGCGCGCGGCGGATGGTGTTGCGCGAGTACCCGTACGTCGAGACGAGCATGCTCTCCGAGGGGAGGAGACTGCCGTACGGGTAGGTCCCGTCCACGATCCTTGCCTCGAGATCCTGTCTGACGAGGTCGAACACGGCCTTAGGCATGATGCTCCTTGCGATGGACCAAGGTTCTTCTCCGATATGCACACGCTATCTGATAGTCCTGTTACCTGCGACGATACACGTTCGCGGTCAGAATTCTACCGTCCGCGGCCGAGCATCAGATTCCTCACAACCTGTTTAAACAGATTGTAGCATCATATTCCCAGCAACCTGTTCAAACAGGTTACCACCGAGTGTCGCACCGTGCACGTGCGGTCGCTCGATCCGCACGTCCTCCAAGACGTGCGGGAGGTCTGGCTCGGGGAGGGGCTGGCCGTTTCCTAACTGGTCGGAAAGGGAGGGGAATAGTCACAATGATGCAGAAGATCCAGAAGTTCGGCGGGGCCATGTTCACGCCCGTGCTGCTCTTCGCATTCGCCGGCGTCGTCATCGGCATCGGCACGCTCTTCACCACCGAGGTCATCATGGGGGACATCGCGGCAGAGGGTACCGTCTGGTACAACTGCTGGAACGTCATCCTCCAGGGTGGCTGGACGGTGTTCAACCAGCTGCCGCTGCTCTTCGCCGTGGCGCTGCCCATCGGCCTCGCCAAGAAGCAGAACGCGCGCTGCTGCATGGAGGTGCTCGTCGCCTACCTCACGTTCAACTACTTCGTGAACGCGATCCTCACCGCCTGGGGCCCCGAGCTCGGCGTGGACTTCACCGCCGAGGTGGGCAACTCCAGCGGACTTGCCAACATCGCCGGCATCAAGACGCTCGACATGGGCATGATCGGTGCCCTCGCGATCTCTGGTATCACCATCTACCTGCACAACCGCTTCTTCGACACGGAGCTTCCCGATTGGCTCGGGGTCTTCTCGGGATCGACCTTCGTCTACATGATCGCGTTCTTCGTCATGATCCCCGTCGCCGTCATCGCGTGCTTCGTGTGGCCGCAGGTCCAGGTGGGCATGCATGCCTTCCAGGGCTTCATCACCACGACCGGTGCCTTCGGCGTCTTCGTGTTCATCTTCCTGGAGAGGGCGCTCATCCCCTTCGGCCTGCATCACCTGCTCTACGCACCCTTCTACTATGACAACGTCGTCGTGGAGGGCGGCATCTACGCGGCCTTCGCCAAGCAGCTGCCCCAGATCGCGGCCTCGACCGACTCGCTCAAGGACCTCGCGCCCTACGCCGCCTACACGGCCACCGGCTGGTCCAAGATCTTCGGCTGCCCCGGCATCGCGCTCGCCTTCTACTTCACGGCCAAGCCCGAGCGCAAGAAGGAACTGCTCGCCCTGCTCATCCCCATCACCCTCACGGCCATCCTGTGCGGCGTGACGGAGCCCATCGAGTTCACGTTCCTCTTCATCGCACCGCCGCTGTTCATCGTCCACGCCTTGCTTGCGGCATGCCTGTCCACCTGCATGTACCTCGCCGGCGTGGTGGGTGTGTTCTCGGGTGGCCTCATCGAGATGAGTTCGCTCAACTTCATCCCTCTCATGGCCTCGCACGGCATGACCTACCTGGTCGCCCTGGGCATCGGCCTGTGCTTCACCGCTATCTACTTCCTCGTGTTCCGCTTCCTCATCCTCAAGTTCGACTTCAAGACTCCCGGTCGCGAGGATGACGAGGCCGAGATCGAGTTCAAGAGCAAGAAGCAGTACATGGAGTCGAAGGCGGAAGGCAAGACGGCCGCCGAGGTCGCGGTCGACCCCGACATGGCCGACAAGAAGATGATCCTGGCCCAGAACGTGCTCGACGGCCTGGGCGGTCCCGACAACATCGTCGACGTCACCAACTGCGCGACCCGTCTCCGCGTCAACGTCCGTGACGAGACCCTCGTCGCGGAGGACAAGGACTTCAAGGCCATGGGCGCCATGGGCATCTCCAAGAACGGCAAGGCCATGCAGGTCATCATCGGTCTGTCGGTCCCGCAGGTCCGCGAGCGCTTCGAGACGCTGCTCTAGGGCCACATCACGCACATCCATAACCCAAGCAAGAAGGAGAGATAGCAATGGCAAAGAAGAGCTACGCGGTCACCGTCGCCGGAGGCGGGTCCACCTTCACCCCTGGCATCGCCCTGATGCTGCTCGAGGAGCATGACCGCTTCCCGGTCGACAAGATCTGCTTCTACGACAACGACCCCGAGCGCCAGGCAACCGTGGCCAAGGCCTGCGAGATCTACTTCCACGAGAACGCCCCCGAGGTCGAGTTCAGCTACACGACCGACCCCGAGGAGGCCTTCACGGGCATCGACTTCGTGCTCGCGCACATCCGTGTGGGCAAGTACGCGATGCGTCGCCTCGACGAGCGCATCCCGCTCAAGTACGGCGTCCTCGGCCAGGAGACCTGTGGGCCCGGCGGCATCGCCTACGGCATGCGCTCCATCGGAGGCGTGCTCGAGATCCTCGACTACATGGAGAAGTACTCGCCTGACGCCTGGATGCTCAACTACTCCAACCCCGCGGCCATCGTGGCCGAGGCCACGCGTCGCCTGCGCCCCAACTCCAAGATCCTGAACATCTGCGACATGCCCGTCGACCTCATGGGCAAGATGGCCGACATGTGCGGGCTCAACACCTGGCGTGACCTCACGGTGGGCTACTACGGCCTCAACCACTTCGGCTGGTGGGACAGGATCTACGACAAGGACGGCAACGACCTCATGCCGCAGATCAAGGAGCACATGGCGGCCAACGGCTACGCCGACGCGCTCTCCGAGACCAACCAGCACGTGGACGAGTCGTGGGTCCACACCTTCCAGAAGGCGCGCGACGTCTACGCCCTTGACCCCGAGACCATCCCCAACACGTATCTCAAGTACTACCTGTTCCCCGACTACGTGGTGGCCGGCTCGGACCCCAACTACACCCGTGCCGACGAGGTCATAGCCGGGCGCGAGAAGAACGTCTTCGGTGCCTGCAAGGACATCATCGCCAAGGGCACGTCCAAGGACTGTGGCTTCGAGGCTGATGCCCATGCCACCTACATCGTCGACCTCGCCTGCGCGTTGGCCGAGAACACCATGGAGCGCTTCCTGCTCATCGTCCCCAACGAGGGCTGCGTCGAGAACTTCGACCGCACCGCCATGGTCGAGGTCCCCTGCATCGTGGGCAAGAACGGATACGAGAAGATCTGCCAGGGCTCCATCCCCCAGTTCCAGAAGGGCATGATGGAGCAGCAGGTCTCCGTGGAGAAGCTCACCGTCTCCGCCTGGATCGACCACTCCTACCAGGAGCTGTGGCAGGCGCTCACGCTCTCCAAGACCGTCCCGTCCGCGAGCGTCGCCAAGCAGATCCTCGACGACCTCATCGAGGCCAACAAGGACTACTGGCCCGAGCTTCACTAGTCCTCCCCACACCCAGGCGTCCGGGCCTCCCCGTCCGGACGCCTGGGTGTATCTTCTCCTCTCGAGAAAGGACGCACGATGTCACGCAAGGGATCAGGAGCCACGATGAGTATGCGCAAGGGCGCGGACTGGACCGACCGCCTGTTCACGACGGTCGAGGTGGTGCTCTGCGTGGTGCCCATACTGGTGGTCGCCATCCTGTGGGCGAGCGTGTCCGCCTCGGGCGCAGACCTCACGAGCACCCTGCGGGAGAACCCGTCCATGACCGTGAGCTTCCTTGCCGCCATGGCGCAGCCCCTCGTGGCGTGGATGCTGCGATTCGTGCATGACCACCACGTCGATGGCGATGACGGTTACGCGTTGGCGAACCTCGTCGGCCTGTTCTGTGGGGAGCTGCTCATGCAGAGCCTTCCCGGCGCCGTGGGCTGTGGCCTGCTGATGTGGCGGATGTGGCGTGGGGGCGCCGGTGAGCTGGGGGAGTGGAAGGGCCGCCGCGGGTTGGGCGGCGTCCTCGCCGACGTGTCCGGTGCCATCGTCATCATCGCGATCGGCGCCCTCTGCGCGTTCTGCACCTGGCGGATAGGGGCCTAGGGTCTCGCCCGCTAGCTCTGGTCCGTCCCCAGGATGACGAGGACGTCGGAGGTCGAGGAGTACGTGCCGTCGCTCGCCTGCGCGGTGACGCCCAGGCTGTTCGCCACGGTGGTGGCCGAGTCCTTGGCGGAATCGCTCATGTAGATGACGAGGGTCTTGGTGTGCGTCGCCCCGGCGTTGCCCGTGGAAGTGGTGAACCCCATGGTGTCGAGGGTGCTCGCCACGGAGGCCGCCTTGCCTGACACCCCACTGCCGTTCAGGACCTCGACCGAGCCGCTGCCCGAGCCCGTCGTGGTGGAGCCTGACGTGGACGACGTGGTCGACGAGGAGTCGCCGTTCTTGGTGTTGTCGGTCGAGCCGGCGAGTCCCTGCGTGGGGTCGTCACTCGCGTTCTCGTAGGGGGAGAGCCCCTGATCGACGCGGGTCATCATCTTCTTCCACGCGGTGGTGTCGCAGATCTCGTACCACGTGTTGTTCACGTACTCGGACGTCGTGGGTTCCATGCCGGAGTAGACGTTGTTGTCCACGTCGAAGCCCTGGAACTGCGTGGCGAGGCTCAGGATGTCGGTGAGGCTCATGTCGGTCGTCACGCTGTCGGCCATGGTGGACACGGTGCTCGTCATGGTGGCGGCATCGCTCGCGAGGACCTTCTTGATGATGGCCGCGATGACCATGCGCTGGTTGGCGGCGCGGTAGAGGTCACCGTCGCCGTACTTGTCGTAGGCGTGGCGCGCGCGGCAGAGCTGGAGCGCCTGGTCGCCGTTCAGGGTCTGCTCGCCTGCCTTGATGTCGGCGCCGGTGTACTCGGGGTCATAGACGTCGATGGGTACGTCCACGTCTATCCCGCCGATCTGGTCGACGATGGCGCAGAAGCTGTCGAAGTCGAGCTCGGCGTAGTGGGAGATCGGGACGCCCGCGAACTTGGAGACGGTCTCCACGCAGTACGAGGGACCGCCGATGGAGTAGGCCGCATTGAGCTTCTGCTTGCCGTTGCTGCCGAAGTCGATGAGCGTGTCCCTGTGAAGGGACACGAGGGTGACCTGCTTGTTCTGGGGGTCGACGCGCACGAGCATCATGGAGTCCGAGCGGTACGCGCTGTCGGCGGAGCCGTACTCGGAGCTGTCCACGCGGTCCTGGTTCTTGTCCACGCCCAGGAGAAGCATGTAGAAGGGGTCTGACCCCTGCTGCTCGGTGAGCTGGTTCCTCAGGCTGGAGTCGATGCCATCGTTCAGGCGGCTCGAGATGTTGGCGAAGTAGGCCCAGGCGATGCCGCCGCCGGTGAGGAGCACCGCCATGATGACGATGAGGGTGACGCGCAGCGCGTGACGACGCTTGCGGGAACGGCGCTTCACCTTGTAGTGCTCCTCGGCACGGCCCCTCGAGAGGGTCGAGGCCGAGGAGGCACGGCGCACATCCTCGTCCTGCGTTCTGTGACCGTGACGTCTGCCCAAGAGTGCTCCCTCTGTCGTGTCTCGTTCCGGCTGAGATCGCCTTTGTTGCAAGGATGCAGTCACCTGCAAAAGAACCAAATCAATCCAAAATATGTTAGCCCTGCCATGAGGAGAGGTCGAGAAGTCCACAAGAACCACGGTTGGCGCGCCCTCCCTCCATTGGCGTCGTGCCGTATGATTGCAGGGAAACCAACGACGTCCGGGCGCGTGTCCCGGCGGCAGCGCGTGGCGCCCCGCACGGGTGCCTCAGGACATGGAGGACGCATGCAGACATCGGCTCCCAAGCAGTTCGTGGCGGTTCTCGACTTCGGTGCCCAGTACGGGCAGCTCATAGCCAGGCGAGTGCGCGACCATCACGTCTACTCCGAGGTCGTCCCCTGCGACGTCTCCGCCTCCGAGCTCGCCGCCATGGCGCCCGCCGCCATCATCCTGTCCGGAGGCCCCGCCAGCGTCTACGCGCCCGATGCCCCTGACATGGACGCCGCCATCCTCGACATGGGCATCCCCGTGCTCGGCCTGTGCTATGGCGAGCAGATCATGGCGACCAAGCTGGGCGGCTCCGTGGCCCATACCGACAAGGGCGAGTACGGCCCGGCCACCCTCACGCGTCTGGGTAGCTCCGTCCTCCTCGACGGCACGCCCCAGGAGGGCCAGACCGTGTGGATGAGCCATCGCGACTCCGTGGGCGAGGCCCCGGCCGGCTTCATGGTGACGGCTCGCACCGAGACCTGTCCCGTGGCCTGCATGGAGTGCCCCTCCAAGCGCCTGTTCGCCACGCAGTTCCACCCCGAGGTCAGACACACCGCCTATGGTGCCAAGGTCCTCGACAACTTCCTGTTCGAGGTCTGCCACCTCGACCCCTCGTGGACGATGGACAACATCGTGGAGGAGAAGGTCTACGCCATCCGCGAGCAGGTGGGGGACAAGAAGGTCATCCTGGCCCTCTCCGGCGGCGTCGACTCCGCCGTCACCGCGGCCCTCGTGCACCGCGCGGTGGGGGACCAGCTCACCTGCGTGTTCGTGAACCACGGTATGCTCCGCAAGGGTGAGCCCGAGAGCGTGGAGCGCGTCTTCACCAAGGAGTTCAACATCCCGCTGGTACACGTCCATGCCGAGGAGCGCTATGCCAAGCTGCTGGCGGGCGTGACCGAGCCGGAGGAGAAGCGTCACATCATCGGCACGCAGTTCTGGAACGAGTTCTTCGCCGAGGCCCAGAAGCTCGATGGCGTGGAGTTCCTCGCCCAGGGCACCATCTACCCCGACATCATCGAGAGCGGTGCGCGCAAGACCGGCGGCAAGGCCTCGACCATCAAGAGCCACCACAACCTGATCCCGTTCCCCGAGGGGGTCCACTTCGACCTCATCGAGCCGCTCGACCACTTCTTCAAGGACGAGGTCCGCGCGCTGGGCACGGTGCTGGGTCTTCCCGCGGAGATGGTCTACCGCCAGCCCTTCCCGGGTCCCGGCCTGGCCATCCGCATCATCGGCGAGGTCACTCCCGAGAAGCTCGACCTGCTCAAGAACGCGGACGCAATCGTGCGCGAGGAGCTGGACGCCTACAACGCGCGCCTCTTCGAGGAGACGGGCGAGAGGAACTCCGAGCACTCGTGCTGGCAGTACTTCGCGGTGCTGCCCGACATCAGGAGCGTGGGCGTGATGGGCGACGAGCGCACCTACGGCCACCCCATCATCGTGCGCGCCGTGGAGAGCAGCGACGCCATGACGGCGGACTGGGCAAAGCTGCCGTATGAGGTGCTGGCCAACATCAGCCGCCGCATCGTGGACGAGGTCCCCGGCATCAACCGCGTGGCCTACGACATCACTAGCAAGCCCCCCGCGACCATCGAGTGGGAGTAGCAAACGTCCTTAAAAATGCTATAAGCAACACTTATACGTCCCTATTATTGTGTACTAATGCTATAAACCCTGATTCTCAATAGTATGCGACGGGTCGGGAAGACCTGGCTGCTCAAGGAGTTCGGTTCCCGACACTTCGAGAGCGTCGTATGCGTGAGCCTCGACAACGATCCCATCGCACGTACCATGCTTGCTCGGGATTTCATCCCGAGGCATCTCTCCGGGGAGAACAAGAAGTTCATCTTCGGGCAGGTTCGGAAGGAATCGCGCTCAGCGCATTCAACGCAAGGTACGGCGGCATGTGTCCCCATAGGTTCAGCATGTCGGTCTTTCGCGACCAGGAATGGATGCGCAACGTTCCCCTGTACGCCGTGGGGAATCGTCGGACATGGATGGGCTGAGCGGCGAGGATCGCCCGGTCCCACCGTGCCGTCGCCCATCTTCTAATGCTCTCGTTTCCGATGGGGACCGAGCAGCAGCGTGGCTCCCATCACCGCGGCGGCGATCCCGGCGATCAGCCCCTGCCAGAGGTTGACCTGGGGGATGAGGCTGCCATCCAGCCACCCATACACCTCGATGAGTCGGCGGAACAGTATCGAGAACAGGAATAGGACCTCAGCCCTCGAGAGGAGGATCCTGCAGCGCGCGGCCGTCGCATCGGAGCCGTCTCGCCCGAACCCCGTCTTCGAGGCGAAGGAGAGGACGAGCTTGATCACGACGTACAGTCCGTCGACCAGTACGAACAGCGACGTTCCCGGCAACGGGACGCCGAATCTGCGCGAGAAGACCGAAAGCAGACAGACCTCAAGGGCGGTGCAGAGCAGGGAGACGCCCGTCACGACCTCCATGTGCCGAGCCTTCCTACTTGCGGAGGAACGATCCATGACCAGGATGGCGACACGGGCGCAGGCAAGCGTGACGGTCCATACGATCTGTCCGACGTACCAGGTGGCGGACCTGCCGAACAGCTTCACGCAGGCGATGTCGTAGACGACGAGAAGCGCATCGGCAAGCACGGACAGCGCGATCAGCGCCCTCGTGCGGAGCGATGGGTCGCTCATGATCCGTTCGACGTAGGGCCGGATCCGGTCAGTCATCTGATTCCCCGACCCTCACGGACGCGAGTCCGCGCGCAGCCCTCGCCAGCTCGATCGTACCCAGGACGAGCAGGAGCGTCCCCGTTCCATAGAGGTACCAGTCACGGAAGTCATAGGGGAGCACGAGCACGATGACGCCCATCGCGCAGGAGGCGACGATCTGGAACAGCTCGACCCTGGTCGGTCTTCTCCCTCCCAGCCGTCTGTGGCACATGAGGCCATAGGCGATGAGCGAGGTCCCGAGAAGGATGCTCATGGGTGCCCCGGTCCGAACGAAGAGGCAGACGACGATCGCGATGACCAGGCCGACCGCGTCGACGGCGCAGACGAGTCGTCGCCTTTGCTCGCTCATGTCCGTCATACAGAGGTTGTGGGCGAGCCTCGATGCCATGAGAAGCCCCAGCACGAAGAAGATCCCCGTCTCCACGATGCGGTATGACGAGTCGATGTAGCGCAACATGAAGAGGGAGAGCACGACCATTCCCGCTCCGAGCAGCGCGTTCCTCTCACGGACGAGACTCACGAGGTCGATCTGCTGGGCTTGGGCGGCAAGCGACGAGAAGAGCCGGCCTGCCATGCTCCTGACGCCTGCCCCTGACGAGGCGAAGCCGAAAATCACCCGCTCGAGCCCGTCGGCATCGGGGACCGCATCGGCGAGGCTGCGCGCGCCGTCCTCCTCGAGCACGTCAAAGGTGCGATGGACAAACTCCTCTCGGCCCTCCAACGTCTCGTTGCGGATCCATCCGTCGATCCCCTCGTCGATCCTTCGCGCGGCCTCGCTCAGCCGGCTCGCCTGGACGACGTCCGTCCCTCTCACCTCCCATGTCATGAGGCCATGCTGTTCGATGCCCGAGGCCGAGCTACGGCAGATGCGAAAGGGGATGGTGGAGGGGAAGAGCATGCCGACGACGGAGAACTGCGGGACCGTCTTGACGATACGCTGCGAGATCCCGGCGATGCGGGAGGGCTCCACCACGTCCTCGCACATGCCTGGACCGTCGTTGTCATATACCGAGACGATCCGTTCGCGGCACTTGTCGTCGACCGTGGCTGCGGCGTATACGGCGAGGTTCCCACCCTTGCTATGGCCGCCCACGAGGAAGCGAGCGGGACCGTGCCGTCTGATGATGTCGGCAAGATAGTCGGAGGCGCGTCTCTGGGCGGTCGTGACCTCGAAGCTCATCATGAAGTTCTCGCGCCAGCCCACGGTGGACATGTCGGTTCCGCGAAAGGCGACGTAATAGGTCCCGTTTGCGAGGTCGAAGGTCATGGCCGAGAACTGGCAGTTCGAGTCGTGGTCGAGGATGTCGACGTAGTTGGTCACCCGGACATTGCCGAATCGTGTCGAGTCGCCTACCTTCAGGAGGAAATCCTTGGGTATCTTGGACAGGCATCGTGATTCGAACCCGCTTTCCGTGAGCCTCTCCACCGCCTCTCCCAAGGGGAGGCCGGAATCGTTCGCCACATCAGCTGCAATCGGGCCCATGTCGACATAGGCCAGTTCGGACAGGATCATGTTGTCGACCACGTTGAAAGGGCTGGCATCGATGGAGACGTCCCCTCTCCAGTCGAGGTAGCCTGATATGTTGGGCATGGCACTCCTCTCGGCGGTTCGGCCGCCGTCCTGCTCTCAGGCGATGGACGTCGCGAATCGGGCTATGGCGGCTGCGACGTCCCTCTCGGGCGTCCTCTTGCCCGTCTCCATCCATCGCTGGAGCAGGCTAACGCTGCCTCCCAGCACGAATGCGAAGTCGAGGTCGTGCGGGGTCGACTCCTTCGTCGTGGGCTTGATGCCACACCTGGCGAAGATATTCGAGAACAGCTCCTCCTGGAACTCCGGGTCCCCATGCCTTCCGAGGAGTATCCCGAGGTGGGCCTCGTCGGTCGCGAGCATGTGCACTCCGCGGCGGAGTATCTCGTCGGCTGCCTGACCCTTCAGGCCATCGAGAAGACGGTTGACGGATTCGAGGGCGGCAGACTCTATCTCCTCCAGCAGACAGGCTTGGTCCTGATAGTGCGAATAGAAGGTCGTCCGGTTGACGTCGGCCTCCACACAGAGCTCCGTCACGGAGATGGCGGGGAATGGTTTCGTCGCCATCAGCCCGCAGAGGGCATCCTGAAGTGCCATGCGTGTGTAACGCGTCTTCCTGCTCTCCCTCATGGGACCACCACTTCGTAGATGAAACCAACAGTGTGTCGATTATACGACATACTGTAGAGAGTATGAGTGGGTTGAAGCGAGATCAGGGTGACTTATGGTCTGCTTTGATGATGGAGGGGTCGTCTTGCGAGCAATCGTTCCTGGTTCTCCACCAAGGGATGTTGGTCATATCGCCCATTGGGGCCCCTTCGTAGACGTCATGTGGACCGGGCACGACTCTCGTCGACCTCTTATCCGATTCCCATCAGCGTCTATTTCATCTGGTATGTGTGCGGCGAAGGCATGATCACGGGCTGGGATTGGGTGTGGGGCATCTTGTTCGTGGCGGTTTCCGCTGGTGTATGCGTCGCGTTCATGACCTACGCGGTGTTCGCCACGCGAAAGACCGCCTGGCCCTTCGCGCCGGAGGAGATGGCACGCTTTGACGTCGAGGGGAAGGTCGAGGCGCGCGGCGTCGCCATCGAATCCCAGGAGGATGCGAAGGGCCCGTTCGTGATGCTCCGGCGACTCCAATGCCGCTTGCACCCGAACGGGTGAGGCGCCGTCTCGCGTGTCTTGTCGCCAGTAATCGGGACTCGGGGCACAAGGTCTTTTGGCATCTGACCAACCTGCCATCTGCAAGAATGGGAATCACGAAAGGACCCCCTCGTCCTCGGAGGTGCCACCCATGAAAGAGACGGTCGGTTGTTGCGGGCTGGACTGTGAGCGATGCGACGCGTACGTCGCCACCGTCAACGACGATGATGCCCTGAGGGAGAAGACGGCGGAGCTTTGGAGCGAGATGAACCATGCGTCGATCACGAAGTCCATGATCGACTGCTTGGGCTGTCGCGCGGATGGTCCGAAGACGCCCTATTGCGAGAGCCTCTGCGAGATACGGAAGTGCGTGCGGAGGAAGGGGTTCGACACCTGCGGCGACTGCGACGAGCTCGAGGGCTGCGAGACGGTCGGTATGGTGATCGGGGGCAATCCCGACGCCCTGGCGAATCTCAAGGACCGGGATTAATTCAACCTCGGCCGCTCGGAGTCGACGGTCAGACCTGTCGTTGATCGGTGATGCCATCGGCTGCGTAGGGCAGCCATGAGGACCGTTGCCGATGCCTTTGTCTACGACAACCTCATGGGCCTCGATGTCGCGCTCATGTTCGGCAGGTCGAGCACGTAATCCAGGTACCCTTCGCTGCTCGCCATGGCCCTATGCCCTCCTGATCGGGTGACGAATGACGGTCTTGCGCTTCTCGGGTGCGGTCCTGCGCGGATCTGACAAATAGATCTCGTGATGCAACCGCCGTTCGTTGAAGTCGAGCTCGTATCCTTGTCGGGCGGCGTACTCGTCCATGAGGTCGATCGTCTCCGGCTCGTTTTCGAAGGGACCAAGGTGCATCGCCTGCACGCAGGTCCCCTCGCGGACGTCATACAGCTCGGCGAGCGAACAATCGATCCCCTTCTTTCGCTCGGCCTCGTCCTTTGCCCATTCGAACACGTCCTGCGTGACGAACTCGGGGACGCGAATCATAGAGATCCAGTTGAAGGTCTCTTTCCTCGTATGATCGACTCCCGCGCGGCCCTTCTGCCACCAGAAGCCTTCCAGGGGCGGTACGACGTACTCGTAGAACCCCGTAATCGCGTGGTCTCCCTTGTGGCTCATCCTGATGGTGTACGCGATGGAATACAGCACGTCCAACGCCCGCTTGTAGGAGCCGTCCTCCTCGTTCGGGTCACCGCTCCCTCTCACGGCGAGATAGGTCATCTCGGGGACGTCGACGATTCCCGGTTCGCGTGGCGGTAGGTAGAACTCCCTGTATTCCCTCTTGAAGTCGAAGGCCATGGCCTCTCCGATCTCGATTCCGCCGACTGCCGCGAGCGCTGCCCTCTCCTGGCGTGGGGAGTGCGAACCGAGGAGCCGCGCGTCCGTCGCGACGCTGGAGCGCGTCTGCCCCGGCTATCGCGGTCTGCTGGTGAACCTGCTCGACGTGCTCCAGCTGCCGTTGGCACGTCTATCGTAGCTCCACCCCTCTCCCCACCTCGAACGAAGAATCCGCCACGCGAACCTCCGGAAAAACGGAGGTTCCGCGTGTCCCTGCGAATCTGAAGCAGACATAAAATCGTTTCAGCGTGGGAATTGATATGGAAATCGGTCCGAAAGGGATGTTGACGATGGGCAGTGCGAAGCGTTTGGCGGGGGAAACACGTTGGCACCGGCTGCCCCTTGCTCGTGTCATCTCATCCCTTCTCGTCATGCTCGTGGCATCGCTCCTGCTTGCTCCCGCCGTGCCTGCGTTGGCCAAGACCGATCCTGCGAGCGTCACCATGAAAGACGGCGAAAGCTACAACATCTCCGACTACACTCAGGCGACGATGCTCGTGTGCGACGCCGAGGGCACGTATTACCTCTCCGGAACGAGCAGCAACACCATTCTCGACATCAAGGTTCCATCCGGGCAGACCGCGACCTTCTACCTGAACAACATGAGCATGACCCCCTCAGAAGCCGCGCTTGGAGGATCCGATGACAAGGCGTCCGCCATCCTCGTCGAGGAGACGGGCGGCACCGTCAACCTGTGCACTCTCCCCGAGGTGACGGCGACGTTCTCGAGCAAGGGCAGTGCCCCCGCCATCCGCAAGGACGGCAGATCGACGAAGCTCGTCTTCTCGACTCGAAATCCCAACGATCCGGGGACGCTGGTTGCACGTGCAAGCGAGGGGGCAACCCGAACCTGCGGTATCGGTGGCGGGAAGCATTACACCCACCTGGACGATCACGTTACGGGAAACATGACGTTCGAGTCAGGAAACGTCGAAGCATACGGCTCGCATGGCTACAACAGCATCACTACGGGAACCGGTGGCCCCGGAATCGGCGCGAGCTGGGGCGGCAATGTGGATGGGCTCACGTTCTGCGGAGCGAACGTCAAGGCGGTCGCCGGCGATCTCAGCGCGGCCGGCATCGGCACCACGACGGGAAGCGCCGTGGTGATGACGCTGACGACGACCGTTAATCACATCACCATCTCCGGTGGCACGGTCGACGCATCGCATTACATAAAACAGGAGAGCGACTGGGCGGAGATATATGGGGGAGCGGGTATCGGTGGCGGTAATGCCGGCTCCCTCGATAACCTGACGATAACAGGCGGCACCGTGAACGCGAGCGGCTCCACCGGCATCGGTGGCGGTAGTAACGGGGACGGACATAACATCAAGATCAGCGGGGGAAATGTCAACGCCCACGGCGTCACGTGTGGAATCGGCGGAGGAATGACGGAGTCGGGACTTGACTCGTATTTCACCTGCGACGGGCCGGACGATTTCATGGACCCGACCGAAGGCGAGTCCGGTCTTGGGTCATCGTCCAGTCCCAAGTCGTCCTCTGATGGCTCAGCTCAGAGTGGCGGGAAGTATGTCTTTGGCAATTGCTATGTCTACATCTCCGGAGGAACGGTTAACGCCGAGACGGTGAGTCTCCAACAAAACCAGGACGGAGTCGGCATCGGTAGCTGGCATTGTACCGATGACCCCTCGGGCGAGGTGGTCATCGTCGGCGGAAACGTCACCGCCGAGGGAAGCGGGCAAGGTGCGGGCATCGGCTGCGGTCGCTTTGGCTCGCTGAAGAGGATCTGCATCGCGGGCGGTACGGTCAGCGCGACCGGTGGCAAGGACGCTTGCGGGATAGGGCGCATGCTGAAAATACGTGGGGACACGAGTGACATAACGCCATGTGACTGCGTCGTCAAGTTGATCGAGATCACGGGAGGCACGGTCACCGCCACCGGGGGGAGTGGCGTCAGCCATGACATCGGCGCATACAAGACCTGTAAATTCTTGAAGTGGGATCGTACCCTGGTGAAGATAACGGGAGGCAACGTCAGGACCGCCCATGGCGCGGACGGGGTCTTCGGTGACCCGAAGACGGGCGACTCGAAGGATGCCGTCTACCTCGCCAAGATCAGGTTGGAGAACTTCGACGAGCCCATCGTCAATCCGGGTGAGGCCGTGTCGAAGCTGAACATCCTCAACGGGTCGGACACCTATGAGTACAACACAAACGATATGAAGGTCTTCCAGGACGACACGGAGCTCTGGGTCTGGCTTCCCGCGGGCGCCACCGTGTCGGAAGCCGATCTCGCCGACGATTACGTCGCCGGTGCGAGCGTCTTCAATGGCTGCGTCGAATCGAAGAAGAAGGGGGTCGATGACGGGGTCCTCTACCCTGCCATAACCGCGGACCTGAACGTGAGCACCAGCGGGACCCTGCCTTGGGATGCACATAACGGTACGGCCCAGCTCAAGTGGGGCGATACCAAGGCGACCAAGCTGGAGGACGCCGTCTGGCCCCATCATGTCGTCACTGGGTACTATCTGAACGATCCGGCGTCGGAGCTGATGGAGCCGGGCGGGACCCTGGAGCCAAACGTATCCGGCTACACTTCCGCCGACGGGAAGTTCACCGGTCTCACGAAGGAAGCCTTCAAGAATCACCTGCAACTCTATGCGAAATGGGATGATTGCAAATACAACATCCGCTTCGACGCGAACAAGCCCAGGAATGCGTCGCATGACGTGTCCGGCACCATGGCCGGCCAAAGCACCAGCTATGACACGCAGGTGGAGCTCGCGACCAATGCGTACTCCCTGAAGGGCTGGATATTCCGCGGGTGGAACACGAAGGCCGATGGGTCAGGCATGTCCTTCTCAGACCGCTCGACGGTGGTGAGGCTCACCGACGAGGATGGCGCCACGGTCGTGCTCTATGCCCAGTGGGAGCCCTGGGAGTACTACGTTTCCTTCTCGGCCGGGAACGGCACGGGGACCATGGGTTCCGTGATGATGTCGTATGACCAGACGTCGACGCTTCCCTCTTGCGGCTTTACGAATCCTGGCCATACGTTCAGGGGGTGGATGCCATATGGTCGGGTTGGCAATTATTATGCGGACTGCGCGAAAGTGGTTAACCTCTGCACTTTCGATCGTGATGGCGTGCCGCAAGGTCTCGCCCTCGTTGCCAAATGGGCGGCAAGCGGTTGCGTCACGGTGATGGTGACGAACAACGATGTGCCGGTGGAGCATCTTTCGGATGCCCTCTCGCTTGAGAATCAGCAGGGGACGAAGTACGGCATATTCGTCGACGCCGGGGAGCCTGGTCTCTATACAGCGCCGAACGTTCCCGCGGGCACCTATCGCGTCCTGCTGAGCGGTTATGACACCACCGACAGGACGGTCGAGGTGGATGACAGCTCCACGGGCCAGGCGACGCTTGCCTACTGTACGGTGAGCATCGAGAGCGATCCCCACGGCACGAGTTGGGCCAAGAGCAAGGGAACGACCCAAGTGGATAACGTGCTCGTGTCCTCGAACCTCGACATCGGCACGGACGTAGAGGCCGACAGCGGGTACTCCTTCGGGTACTACACCTCCTCTCTCTGTAGACCGACCTGGGAGGGATGGGACCAAACGACGAGAAACCAGTCCATCCAGGTCAATGGTCAGACGATCATCCAGGCCCATCTCGATCCGATCAAGTATCAGGTCTCCTTCGATGCCAATGGGGGAGAGGGCAACGCCAAAGCTCAGAACATGACCTATGACGAGCCGCAGAACCTCTTCGCCAACACCTTCACTCGCGTGGGCTATGACTTCGCCGGGTGGAACACGGTGCCCGATGGGTCAGGCACGCCTTATGACGACGGTGCCTCGGTCGAGAACCTCGCTGCGACAGACGGCGCCACGGTCAAGCTCTACGCTCAGTGGACGCCCCATGGCTACTTCGTCAACTATCTGCCGAACGGCGGATCCGGCCTGATGGCCGACCAAAAGATCTACTACGACGACGAGACCACGCTGAAGGCTAACGAGTACACGAGGGAGGGCTGCCACTTCACCGGATGGAACACGGCGGCCGATGGGAGTGGAACCGCCTACGCCGACGGCGCCTCGGTGAAGAACCTTGCCTCCGACGATGGCGCCTCGGTCACGCTCTACGCCCAGTGGGAGCACGACGTCTACACGGTCGTCTACGACCCCAACGACGGCAGCGGACAGCCGTGGAGCGAGGACGTCTGGGTGGAGTCCCAGTTCCTTGCACCGTTCTGCTCCTACTACCGCACCGGCCTCGGGTTCACCAGCTGGAATACGATGGCCGACGGGTCGGGAACGACCTATGCGCCCGGCTCCATCATCAGCCCTCTGTCAGCTGGTGAGACCATGACGCTCTACGCACAATGGCGTCCATACGTCTACACGATCGACTTCGATGCGAACGCCGGGTCGACGGGCGGGTCGGCGACGGGGTCGATGAACGCGCAGACCATCGACTACGGGGACTCCGCCACGCTGGCGCCGAACGAGTTCGCCATCGCTGGATACACCTTCGCAGGCTGGAACACCGCCTCCGACGGCAGCGGGACCTCCTATGCGGACGGGACCGAGGTCGTGAGCAAGGTCGAGAACGGGGACGAGACCATCACCCTCTATGCGCAGTGGACGAGCAACGGCGGTCCGGTCAACCCGGCCAACCCGGTCAACCCGGATGGCGGCTCTGGTACGGAGGGCGCTGGCGCGGTGCCCGTCACGGGTGATGGCAGCTCGCCCGCATTCGTCCTCGCTCTGTCCGTTTTCGGCTGCATGTCGGTGCTCGTTGGGCTGAGAAGGCATCGTAAGGCATAGGCGACTCGGTGTGCGTCGTCCCCCGCTTCGTCCCCATCTGCTGTATTTTTCGTAATGGGACACGAAGAGGGGGACGATGCCTTTTTCGAGGGAGGGAGCGGCGATGAGCACAGGCGAGGAAGGAACGGGCCCCGTGCGAATTCGGCGCGCGTTCCCGTGGCTTGCCACCCTCGTCTTCGTGGGGGCGCTGCTTGGTGTCTTCCTGATGCTGAACGTCCTCACGAGTGTGCCTTTTGCCAGTCTCACGAATGACGATGACCTCTCGGCCTTCGACTTCACCTCCGGCATCGGCAGGGTCGACCGCGGCAGGTTCGATTTCTGGAGCAGCGCTCTCTATACGCCCGAGGACTTCGCGTCGGGTGCTGCAGGGGAGCCTGACCTTCCGGCCTTGAACGATGGCACCTCGAACGAGTCTGCCCGTCAGGAGTGCCGATACGGCACGTATCGACTGGTGTTGAAGCTGCCGGCCGGCCATACCTACGCCTTCAGCTCTGACAGCGCGACCTATGCCCAGAAGGTATGGGTCAACGGCGAGCTCGTCTCAGAGGTGGGTACCGTGAGCGATGATTCCGATGGTTTTGTCCCGCGTACCCTCCACTACACGGTCGCATTCACGGCCACCGGCGACACCACAGAGATCGTCATCCAGAGATCGAACTTCTGCCACGTGAAGGGGTCCATCTTCGAGTCTTACCTGGGCCCGCAGGGGCAGGTCTATCACCTGGCCGAGGCCAACATGCTTCGCGCGACACTCCCCCTCGGGGTGCTCCTCGCAGCAGGCCTTCTCTTCCTGGGGGTCGGGCTCTTCTCTCCCGACCGCAAGCGGTTCCTGTGGTTCGCGCTCGCATGCCTTTCGCTCATGGTGCGCGACTCCTTCGTGAACCCCAAGCCCGTCATGGTCCTCTTTCCTCAGCTTGACTGGTATCTTGGCCACAGGCTCGAGCACGTCTCGTTCATCGCCGCGCTGCTATTCCTGCTTCTCTTCTATGGCGAGGTGTTCCGCGGGGCGACGAACAAGGTGGTCCAGCGCATCGGGTTAGCGCTTTACGCCTGCGACATCGCGCTGTACGTACTGTTCCCCTCGACCGTCTACAGCTCCCTGACGCAGACGGTGGCCTATGTCGCGGCGGTCTACCTCACGGTCTTCTGCGTGACCGTCATGTGGGGCATGGTGCACCGGCGCGAGGAGTTGTGTCATACGGAGTATCTGCTCGTCGCGATCGGATTGATCGCCGTCGCGGCACCCGCCGCCGTCGACGCGCTTCTCTACAGGAAGACGAGCGACTTCAACTTCAACCAGGTGGGCATGATGGCCTTCGTCTTCCTCGACATGGTGGCGCTCACGCTCGAGATGCGTCGCGCCCAAGAGGAGCTCGAGGTGGCGGGCGAGCGCGAGGAGCAGATGCTCGAGGAGAATCGTGAGCTTTCCCACCTCTACGACATGCGCGCCAACTTCATGCGTGACATCAGCCACGAGCTGCGCACTCCTCTTACCGTGATGGGTAGCTACGCGGGACTCACGAAGAGGCAGCTCCAGGAGGGCGTCGTGAACGAACGCACCGAGGGCAACCTCGATGTCATCGAACACGAGGCCGTGCGACTCGGCCTCATGGTCGAGCAGATCAAGGACATGGACTCCGCGGAGGGTCGCCGGCTCACGCGTGTCATGGGCGACGTGATACCCACCCTGCGTCAGGCCGCCGCCTTCTGCGAGCCTGTCTGCGCGCGCCATGACAACCGCATAGTGGTGGACGCGCCTGGCACACATCTCGTCGCGAGCTTCGTGCCCGACCGCGTGCTCCAGGTGCTCTACAACCTCATTGCCAACGCGAACCGACATTGTCATGGCAAGGACATCGTCCTTCGTGGGCGCGCGAACGAGGGCGGCGTCGAGGTGAGCGTCATCGATTACGGGAACGGTATGTCGTCGCAGCTCGCCGAGCATGCCTTCGAGAGAGGCGTGAGTGGGGACTCCGGCTCCGGTCTGGGTCTCGCCCTCTGCAGGCAGATCGTGGAAGACGGTGGCGGCACGATAACGCTTTCGAGCAGATCCGGCGAAGGCACCACGGTGACGTTCACGCTGCCGGAAATCGGCGAGGAGTCGGAGGGCGACGAACGATGACGCAAGCGAGTGATGGGCCGCGTGCGAAGATACTCATCGTCGAGGACGACGGCGACATCCTGGCTGCCAACCGCGACCTGCTGGGAATCGAGGGTTACGAGGTGTCATGTGCCCGCACCCTCGCGGCCGGACGCGAGGAGGTGGTGCGAGAGGATCCCGACCTCGTGATCCTCGACATCCTCCTGCCTGATGGCAACGGTCTCGACCTCTGCGGAGAGCTGCGCGAGGAGTCCGACGTGAGGATCTTGTTCCTCTCGGCGCTCAACACCCCATCCGACGTGGTCGAGGGATTGCGTCGTGGGGGCGATGACTACCTGGGAAAGCCCTATCTCACCGAGGAGCTGCTGCTGCGCGTGGAGGCGCTGCTGCGCAGAGGTCCTCGTCTGTCCCGCCCGCCCGTTGAACGGACGGGGCCGCTTGAGTGGCATTCCGCCTCGTGTCAGGTCTTCGCCGATGGCCAGGACCTGCTTCTCTCCCCGCGTGAGTATGTCGTGCTCGGCCTTCTGTGCCAGGCGCAGGATCGTTGGCTCTCCGCCGACGAGATCTATCGCGAGGCATGGAACGCAGACCCCAACGGTGACGTGCACGTTGTCCACAACCACATCTCGTCGCTCAGGCGCAAGCTCGCCCCGCACGGCGTGGCCATCAAGTCGCGGCGCGGCCAGGGCTATCGCGTGACATGGTGAGAAGCCGGACCTTAGGAGAAGCGATTGGTCTGTCCGTCAGCCGCGTCGATCTGGCCGCCGGCGAGGAGGCCGCTAGATCAACGGCTCCGGCATGTCGTCGGCGAACGGGCAGACATCATCCGTACCGGTGAGCTCGGCCCAGCGTGCCGCCAGGAGTGCGGCGTAGGCATGGGGTTCCAGGCCATAGGATCCTAGCGAGTAACCATCGTTTATCTCCACGAGTTCAGGAGATGTGTGGAGGAGCATGGCTACTCCGATTGGGGCTCCCCTGGCGAGCTGCACCTCGCCCTCATCCCCCCAGTCCACGTCATGCTTCCCAGGTGGCTCGGCCGTCTTGCGAGGTGTGGCTGGACGTCGCGGAGGGGCGATGCGGACCCCCTGTTCGTGGTGGGTCATCGCGGGAGGCACGACATCGCGGTGGACGAGCACTGGAGCGACGTCCTCGAGGAGGACATGGAGGCCGACTACTACCGGAAATTCAAAATCGAGCTCAAGGGCGGTTTCTACGAATACGTGAAGTTACAGCGGCTGAGAGGCGAAATAGCCTGGCTCTGAATCGGGGAAGGACCCACGCGATCAATTTGACTGCGGAGTATCCCTTCTCCTTGCCCTCCTCGAGCCCCAGAAATTCATGCTCTTCTTCGTGCGCTGCTCGACCTTTCGGGCACCTCGGGAACGGACGATAAGACGCCTGCGTAAGTCCAATCTGGACCACCTATGGTCTCAGGGCCGTTATCCTGGGTGATAGCCCTGCCGCAAGCAGGAAGTCGGTTTTTCGTGAGGGGAGCTCCGATGGCACGGAATGCTGATTGGTCCTGGGACGAGACCTACATGGCCTTCGTCCTCTACCAGATGCTCGCGCCCAAGGACCAGGACGGTAGGAACGGGGACGTCAAGGCGCTCGCTGCCGCGATAGGCCGCACCCCTGATGCCGTCGCGAAGAAGATCGCCAACATCGCCGCCCATGACGAGCAGAGAATCGCTTTGGGAAAGAAAGGCCTCACTCACGGGAGCAAGAAGGACGCCGAGATCTGGGAGCGGTACAAGGTCGAGGGAGACGCTCTCATGGACAAGGCGATCGACCTTCTCGATGCGACGGTGAAGCTCGATCCGATGTCCGGAGACGAGCTCAGCTACTTCGCGGCTCAGCTCCCGGAGGGGAAGGATCGACTCGTCATAGCCCGTACTCGAGTCAACCAACAGTACTTCCGAAACACTCTCTTGGAGAACTACGAGCATAGATGCTGCGTCACTGGTCTCAAGGTTGATCAGCTTCTGGTGGCGAGCCATATCAAGCCATGGAGCGACGCCGACCCCGCATCGGAGCGACTTGCCGCGGACAACGGCCTTCTGCTCAATGCCTTCCATGACAAGGCATTCGACAGGGGTCTGATGACCATCGACGATGACTGCAGGATCTTCATCTCACGCAAGGTCAAGAAGGACGAGGTCACCAGCAGGTGGCTCTTCGACTATGAGGGCAGGACCATCCAGATGCCTCGCCGCTGCCGACCGCGTCGTGAGTTCATCGAGTATCACAACGACGTGGTGTTCCAGGGGTAGGTCCCGCCTGACACGTCTGCCTTCCCGTTCTGGAGTTGACATGCTGTTCCGAGGCCGTCCTGCTGCGTATACAATGGTGCTTCCAGGTCAAAGGCAAGGGAGGCGGGAGCGCTCGTGAAGGCAGTCAGGAAGGTCCTTCTCGGAATCGTGGCCATCGCGCTCATCGCCACTGCCTCCATCCTCGCCTATCAGGCATACCAACGCTTCGTCCTTTCCCACCCGAACGGGAGGACCGACATCGACCTCTCGGTCCTCAAGGAGTCCATGGAGAGCAACAACGAACTCTCGACGGAGAAGTACCTCTACACCGACTCCGTCTCGGTCACCGACCAAAACACGCTCGGCATCATAGGTCGGGACGACATCGTGCTCCCGTTCACTGATGCCACGTACGTCCTCCAGTTCGATGGGGTCATCAAGGCGGGTTATGACCTCAACGACGCGAATGTGTACCTCGAGGGAGATGACACCGTGGTCGTCGAGCTCCCCGCCGCGAAGGTCCTCTCCCACGAGACCGGGGACGTCGAGGTCATATACGAGCAGGAGAACATAATGAACCCCCTCCATGCCGGCCAGGAGTCGAGCTGGATCGATGGCCAGAAGTCCGCAATGGAGGCGAGGGCGGAATCCCTCGGCCTCTATGACGATGCCAACGAGAACGCCAAGGCGACCTTCGAGAGCATGTTCTCGTCCGCGCTGCCCGAAGGCGTCAATCTGGACGTTCGGTTCTCCGACGATGCATAAGGGGTCTGGTCATGAAGTCTAGCGGCAATGGCAAGGGCAAGTCAGGGATCGTCAAGACCGTGATCGTCGTGGTTGTCGTGGTCGTGATCGCCTACGTACTGGTGAACCGTCTGTTCCTGTCGTAGGTCCCTCGGTCACACCTCCCCGTCACAAGACCTTTTCGGACGGCGGTATCGTCGTGTGGGCGGCACCATCCATACCCTTGGCAAACGCTTGCTTGACACCTCTTCATGGTGACTTCAGCCTTATATCAGGCGGACATCATATAGGCTCCTTTCCCATGCCCGTCGGTCTCTCATCTGAAGTCACCCGGCGGAAGGGTCCCCATGCGCGCATCGACCAGGCTCACATCGAAGAGGGCACTCGTCGCGTTCGTGTCCCTCGCCCTCCTTCTCGGCATGGTCTCGTTCCCTGTCGGGACCATCTCCGGCACCGCCATCGCCGACGACCTGTCTTCGACCGACGAGGGTCAGCAGATCTCCGACCTGCTGGCTGCGGGGGACTACGAGCAGAACCAGGTGGTGGCGGCCGTCTATGGCAGCGCCGACGATGCCACGGGCTGGCTCGGGACGGATGGCTGCACCACCGAGACTCTCCTCGAGACGACCAGCGACGTCTATGCCTCCGCGACGGATGAGTCGATCACGAATGCCGGCGTCGACGCCTCGGTGGGGGAGGGCGACGCGGTGACGGTCCTTCTCGTCCGGGATCCCTCCAAGAGCACCGAGGACCTCCTCCGCTCCCTGTGGAACGACACCCATGTCCTGTCCGTGGAGCCCAACTACGTCACGCAGGTATCCACTCCCACGGATGCCGAGCAGACCGCCGAGGTCCAGGGGGCCACGGAGGCCATGGCGCGGTCCGCAGCCTCCGGGATCGCGTCCTCCGGCGACGCGACCGCGATCTCGTCCTCGTCGTCCTCTCTCGTCTCCACGCTCGCCTCGTCCTCGGATGTCGGCCTTTCCGTGGCCAGCGGGTCCTCCTCCGAGATCGCCGACCTCACCGGCTATCAGTGGGGTCTGAACAATGACGGATCCACATTCCACGATGGCAGGACCTACGTGGGGTTCGACATCAACTCACCTGGCTGGAACACGGAGGAGGATAACGCCTGCGGCGTGGTGGCCGTCATGGACACCGGCATCGACGTCACCAATCCCGACCTCGAGGATGTGGTCATGAAGGGCATGGACGCGTACAACCCCGCAGGTGGCGAGAACGGCATCAACATAACCGGTGACGGAGCCGTGACCGATATAACCGACACGCTCGGCCACGGTACCTTCGTCTCCGGCATCATCGCGGCGAAGTGGAACGGATTCGGCACGAGCGGCGTCGCGAACGGCGTGAGGTTGGTGGGCGTCAAGGCGGCAAACTCGACGGGCGAGGTGTCCATAGCCGACATGGCGAAGGGATACGAGTATCTGTCCGTGGCGATGGACAACGGTCTCAACCTGGTCGCGGTCAACAACTCCTGGGGCGACCGTGAGATGCCCAAGATGCTCTCGATCGTCGTCACGAAGCTTGGCGAGAAGGGCGTCGTGTCCGTCTTCTCCTCGGGAAACCTGGGGATCGACAGCGACTACAACTCCACCTCTCCCTCCGTCCTGAAGGACAATCCCTACGCCATCGTGGTGGATGGGTCGAACAAGAACGGTGAGAACGTCTACAACTACGGAGTCTCGACCACGGACGTCGTCGCCCCGGGCGTCAACATCCTCACGACGGCATCGTCGACCGCTGGCGGGGCGGACTATCTGGCGGAGGCCGACAAGAGCCCCTTGGCAAGCGACCACTTCGACGACACGGCCACGGATACCGTCAGAGCCTATAAGGTCTGTGACGAGCAGACGCTTGCCGTGAATGCCGCGGACCGGGTGGGGTCCACCGATACCGCATACTATTACGAGAGCGGGAACTCGTTGGGCATCGGTCACGGCGATCTCGCGACGTTTGACGACGGGTCCCAGGGAACGTACCTCAAGATCCCCGTCACGAGTGAGCCGAGCTCCTTCCTCTTCGATTACAAACTCGAGCAGCACTATCTCTCATCGCCGGAGTTCTCCAGCGGTGGCGAACTGGACTACATCGCCGTCGAGAACGATGAGAACGAGGTCGCGTGGATGGTACTTCCCTGTTCCACCTTTGGCGGAGCGGGCGAGCGGTGGAGCAGCCGGTCATCGAGTACGGAGACGCTCCTGGACTCCGGATGGAAAGTCGTCTATGACTCAAATGGTTGTGCGACGGTACGGGTCGAGGTGATGGCCAACGACTCGTCGGGCGCCTCGAATCTGAAGGGCATCTCCATAGACTGCCTTGCGGTAGGCACCAAGACCACGCCCTATATGTACGGGGGCGGTACGTCGGCGGCGGCCCCCATGGTCACGGGAGCGGTGGCCGTGGCGGCGAAGGCCCAGGGAATCACGGAGCAGCCCGAAGCCTCGGAGCGCGGTCGTCTCGCCCGCGAGCGCGTGGAGTGGATCAAGTCGCATGTGAATCAATACGACGGTCAGTTCCTGGGCATATGCTCGACAGGTGGGCAGATAGACCTGTCCGTGGGTGGGTCTCCCGCATCGTCGACGCTGCCTGTCATGTCAACGGCATACGTGACGCAAGGCTCCGATTCGACCTGCGTCACGATCGAGGGAAGCAACTTCGGCGACACGGCGGGCACGGTGACCATCGCGAAGCAGGATGCCTCCGTGGTCTCCTGGAGCGACGGCAGGATCGTCGTGCGGGTGCCGGATGGCCTGTGCGCCGGAGTGCTGGCAGTCTCCGTGACCGCCAGAGGCAAGACGGTCACGGAGGGCTTCGCCCTCGAGATTCCGTCAGCGGGCAACGTCGCGCTCTTCGAGAAGGACATCACGCTGCCCAAGGCCATCTCGGAGACAAGCATGGACAATCCCCTGGTCGGCATCGACGATCGGCTCTTCGTGTTTCCCCAAGACCAGTACAAGGCGGCCTATCAGTACACGGACACGGAAACATCCTATGAATACGGCACCTTCAAGACCCTTTGGCGATACGACGCGGACAGCGATGCGTGGACGCCTTGTGCGGACCTGCCCCAACAGCTGAACACGCTTTCCGCGACGGCATGGGATGGGTCGATCGTCGTCTGCGGGACCATCATCGACTGGGATGCGAAGACGCTGGAATCGGTCCTTTACGTCTACGATCCGACAGCTGACGCATGGCAGGTCAAAGATGCCTCCGCCGTGCCCTATGCGGCATCGATCGTCGATGCGGACGGACGGCTCGTCCTCGTCGGCGGAAGTTCGGGGATGGACGAGCGGCAACAGCTGGTCGCCTTGACACAGGACAACATCGCGACGCTCGATGTGTCCACCGGTGCCGTCGTGCCCGTCGGCACCCTTGCCAACACCTGCCTTGTGCCGCAGGTGACGGCAGTCGGCTCCACCATATACGTGGCGCAGGACCAGGCGTTCTCGAGAGGTATGACCGTCACCAGGTCCGGCATGCAGGCTCTGACGGAAGAGGGGGGTGCCTACGTCGCGTCCGACATCAGCGATGCGCTCCCCAGGGTGAACAGCACGAAGAGCGACGGCATCCACGGTCGTTACGGCCTGACCTCGACGTCCTATGAGGTCATCATCAGTGGCGCGTTGGCCTATGCCGATGACACGGAGACGTCGTTCCTCGATGCGGACACCTTCGTGTCGTCATCCACCGGCTCGACCTTCACCGTCTTCGGCAAGCGTGCGGCCCGAGGTCCCTTGCACTATGCGCGATCGGCTGTCACGGGAGGCTGGCTCTACACGATGGGCTCGTCCATCTACGACGACGACATCCTGGTCCTGCGCGCGACTCGCCTGGAGAGCCCCAGCCCCACGCCGGAGCCTGAGCCGGAACCCGAGCCCGTGAGTGACACCACGGATGGCACCGGTGCGGAGACCCTGCCCGCCACGGGCGACCAATCGTTGTGGTCGCAGCTCGTTGACCTGTTGATCGGTGCATGAAGCGAAGGAGAGCCAATGCTTTGGAACGCACACGCCACGGCCGATAGGATCGTCGTCATCAGCGACCTGCACCTCGGTGTGGACGATCGCTTCTCGCAGGATGTCGCGAACCGCGGCCTTCTCGTCGAGTTCATCGAAAGGCTCGTCGAGGTGGGAGACGTCAGGGAGCTGGTGGTCGCAGGCGACCTTCTCGACGAGTGGATCGTGCCCCTGTCCTATCCCGCCCACCATGGCTCGGACGGTTTCTACGAGCGGTGCTGCGCCAACAACCACGTGGTGTTCGAGGCCTTCGCTGCGGCGATGGAGGCCGGCATCAAGGTGGTGTACGTGCCGGGCAACCATGACATGCTGCTTGCCTCGGACGTGCTCGCACAGGCGGCACCGGGGATCGTCCAGGCGAGGGACGCACGTGGCATGGGGACGTACGTCACGGGTGACCGCCATGAGGTGGCGATCGAGCATGGCCACCGCTATGACGTGTACTCCGCGCCGGACCCGGTCTCCAACGCGGAGCTCGCCGGCAACGACGACACGCTCCTGCCCCCCGGCTACTTCTACGCGCGTCTCGGCACCGAATGGGTGGCGGAGGGCCAGCCGGGAAACGTGGTCGACTACCCGAGGGACGTGGCCGAGCCCGACGCCTCCGACACGGACCAGCTCGGCGCCTATCTGCACTACAAGATGATGACGGGGTCACTCCTCACCCAGTACACGCCCAACGTCGGGTTCGACGAGGACGTCTTCGAGATGCACATCGGCGGCCTCGAGGGCTCCTTCTCGGAGTACGACCTCTGTCCCAGGACGATGGACGACGGCACGATCAGCGCACCCACCCTGTACCGCGACTTCCAGCGCACGTGGGACGAGCGTCAGAGGGTGAATCACGTCAGGGTGGGGACGCCGTTCATCGAGGCGGCCAAGGGAACCTCCCAAGCCCCCTACTTCCGCGACCAGGCGAGAAGGCAGTACCTCGACGACGAGCAGGGAGGCATCGAGGTCGTGGCGTTCGGGCACACGCACATCCCCGACTTCCACGACTTCGGCGATGGTCGCCTCTACGTGAACAGCGGTACGTGGATAGACCACAACCTGGACGCTGGCTCGACGCGGACCTTCGCGGTCATCACGACGGGAGCCGCCGACACGGCGGAGCTGTTCAGCTACGTGCCAGGAGGCTCCGCCGTCGACATCACTGCCAGGAGCATGGACGCGTAGTCCGCCCCGCGGCGCGTCGCGTTCCGGTCGGATGCATTCGAGACAAGAAAAGAGGCCGGTCCCATCACTTCGGGACCGGCCTCTCCTTTGCGGATCGGGGATGCCTGGTGCGCGCTACCTCGTCGTGCGGCGGACGAGAAGACCGCAGCCCAGAACGATGATCGATGCCATGCCGGCGAGGGCCGCGAGCGAGCCGTTCGCATCGGCGGTCGTGGGGAGGGCATCGGACGACGTCGGGCAACTCGTCGAGTCATCGGTAGAGTCGACGGTCGAGTCGGTCGTCGTGCCGGGCGTGTCGGGCGTGGTCGGCGTGACTATGCTCCTGGGTTCGGACTTGGTCCACTTGGCGTAGAGCGTGATGTCAGCAGTCACAAGCGTGTCGAAGTCATAGGCCTGCGTGCACTCCGTATCCGTGTACCAGCCGCCGAAGACATAACCATCTCGCGTGGGATCGTCGGGCTTGGTTACGGTGCCGCCATAGTCCACGGTCTCACTCGCGGGGTCGCCGTCGGAGAAGCTGACCGTGCGCTGCTGGATGACCCACTTGGCATACAGCGTGAGGTCGGCGGTCACGGGTGTGTCGAAGTCGTAGGCCTGCGCGCACCCCTCGTCCGTGTACCAGCCGCCGAAGTCGTAGCCGACACACGTGGGGGCGGTGGGCTCGGAGAGCTTGTCCTCGTACGGGACGCTGGCGGTGGCGTCCACGGTGGAGGCGATCCCGTCGTCGAAGGTCACGACGTAGTTGTGACGGGACCACTTGGCGTGGAGCGTTAAGTCGTCGGTCACGGGCTTGGCGAAGTCGTAGGCCTGCGTGCACTCGGCATCCGTGTACCAGCCGCCGAAGTCGTAGCCGTCACGTGTGGGGGCGGAGGGCTCGGCGACGGTGGTGTCATAGTCCACGGTCTCGCTCGTGGGGTCGTTGACGCCGTCGGAGAAGGTGACCGTTCGCTTCTGGATGACCCACTTGGCGTGGAGCGTGAAGTCCGCCTTCACGCCCTTGTTGAAGTTGTAAGAAGGATCCGTACATGTCTCGTCCGTGTACCAGCCGCCGAAGTCGTAGCCGTCACGCGTGGGGGCGGTGGGCTCGCTGACCTTGTACTCGTACGGGATGCTGGCGGTGGCGTTCGTGGTGCCGTCTATGCCGTCATCGAAGGTCACGATGTAGTAGTGGATGGCCCACTTGGCATAGAGCGTGAAGTCGGAGGTCACGGGCGTGTTGAAGTCGTATTTCTGCGTGCACTCCGCATCCGTGTACCAGCCACCGAAGTCGTAGCCGTCAAGCGTGAGGTCGAAGTCGGTGAGCTTCTCCCCGTACGGGACACTATCGACGCCGCCACCGGATGCGATCCCATAGTTGAAGTCCACGGTGTAGAAGTGACGGGACCACCCTGCATAGAGCGTGAGGTCGGCGTTCACGGGCGTGTCGAAGTTGTAGGCCTGCGTGAGGCCCGCATCCGTGTACCAGGTGACGTCGTAACCGTCGCGAGTGGGCTCGGTGGGCTTGGCGATCGCCTTGCCCTTCTCGACGAACTTATTGAAGGATGTGAAGCCCTCTCCTTCGAAGGTCACCTTGACGGATGTATTTACTCCAGCTGCCGCCGCTGCTGCCTCGACCTCCGCGGTGGTCTTATAGAAGATGCCGTTGACCATACCGGCGGCCTGCGCCTCGGCGTCGGACGTATCCAGCACCGAGTAGGACGTGCCGTTGCTCAGCGCGGCGGATCCCTTGGGCATGTAGGTCGTGACCGCGGGTGTGTCGAACGTGCCGCCGGTGACGGTGGGCGCCGTGGCACCATCGGTCGTCTTCACGAGAGGGCTGCCATTCGTGACGAACGTGCCGCCTTTGACAGCCATCTCCTGGCTGTAGTCGCCGTGTGCGAGGCCGAGAAGAGACTGCTCGTCTGTGGCGGGGGTCACCGTCGAGCCCGAGGTGTACGTGCCGCCCTTGATGGTCGCCTGGCCGTTGACGTCGCACCACACGGCATGGTACTTCGGGCCGGAGGTCACGTCGCAGTCTTTGAGCGTGACGTCGGCGTTGACGATGTTGATTCCGCCGTTGGTCGTCGTGATGTTATCAAGGGTCACCTGGTAAGGCGTGGGAGCAGAAGTGTCTTTGATGTCAGCCCAACCGTAGATGTACACCGCATAGTCGCCATGGCTGTCGTTCTCGGTGTCCACGTTGATGGTGCCGTTCTTCACCGTGAAGTCATACCCGCAGAACATGAACATCGTACTATGGTTCTGGTTAGCATTGCCGCCATCGTAATTCCTCGAGGTGAGGGTGTGGCCATTGAGGTCGATGGTCTTGCCGGTCACATCCGGCCACCAGACGTTCTTGTCGGTCTTTTCCAGAACGCCCGTCATGTCCACGTCGTCATCGAACACGATGGTGCTCACCGTGCTGTCGGCCGCTGCGTCCGCGTACCCAGCTCCGGTCGAGACGTGGACCGTCGTGCCTGCCCAAGCCTGTGCTGGTGCCACCATGAAGGTGACGAAGACGAACAGTGATGCCATGACTGTCGCAAACGCCAGACTGGCCGATCTTCCTGAACCCTTGGAACGGTCCATACGTGCCCCCTTTGACGGAGAATACCTGAAAGAACGCGGAAATCTCCAGTGGTAAAACGATATTTCTCATGCACAGGCGATAGGATACTACTTTCAGATTCATATCGTTCAGATACCGCAAAAGGTCGATTATCGAATAGGAATGGTCATCGACGTATCCCTTGGTGATCGCCGGGCCTCGTCCGTCTCGTCTTTCTTTATGGATGACCGCTGCGGACCTCCGTCCCCCTATACTTCTCGACAACAACCGTCCAAGTGTTTGAACACTTCGACGAGGATGAGGAGGTCGAGGTCACCATGGGGATAACCGAGAAGGACATCGATCGTGTCGCCCATGAGTTCGAGTCATGCCAGAAGGTGCTCACGGCGCTGGGGGACGAGACCCGCCAACACGTGCTGCTCTCGCTTCTCGCGGGGCCCTGCGAGGGCAGCCGCGTGGTGGACGTGGCCGCAGGGACCAGCCTCTCGCGCCCGGCCGTGAGCCACCACATGCAGATCCTGAGGGAGGCCGGCATCGTGCGCAGCCGCAAGGAGGGGACCTGCGTCTACTACTACCTCGATCCCGCCGACCATGAGATCGGCTCCCTCGTGGAGCTGTTCTCGGACATCCGCCGCATCATGCGCTTCGTCCCCTCGCGAGAGGAGGCCGCGCTATGACGTCCGCCCGCGACCTCTCCCTCGGCACCGTCACGGTGCATGCCCTGCACTGCGGGAGCGTGGGGACCGACGAGACCATCCCCGACCGCAGCCGTTCCGCGAACCCACTCGCCTACACGGGGGTGCTCCGCGGCGAGCGCCACCGCGTGTGGCTGCCGGTCTACTGCTATCTCATCGAGGCGCCGGCCGGTCGCGTCCTCGTCGACACCTCGTGGCATACCGACGTCCGCGAGGACCAGCGCAAGGCCCTCTCGTGGGAGCTCAACGTGGCGAGCAAGGCGGTCCTGCCCGCGGGCGAGGCCGTGAGCGAGCAGCTCGCCCGTCTTGGGCTTGCCCCCTCCGACCTCGACATGGTGTTCCTCACGCATCTGGACGTGGACCATGCGAGCGGCCTCAAGCTGGTATCGTCCGCACCTCGCATCTGCTGCAGCCGAGAGGAGCTCGACGCCGCAGGCGCAGGTGGCGTCCGCTACAACCCCCGCCTCTGGGAGGGGGTCGACCTCGAGCCGCTCGACCTGGCGGAGACGGGCGAGGGGCCTGAGGGCCGGGGCCTGGACGTGTTCGGTGACGGGAGCGTCCGCATCGTGGAGCTGGCCGGGCACTCGCTTGGCATGTGCGGCGTCATCGCCGAGGCCGCGGGCCGCTTCGTCCTCATGACGGGTGACGCCTGCTATGACCGGGCCAGCTGGGAGGACCAGCGTCTGCCGGGCATCTGCGCCGACAGGGACGCGGCCGCCTCGGCGCTCGCCTGGGTGCGCGACCAAGCGGCCGATCCCGCGTGCATCGAGGTTCTCGCCACGCATGACCCTGAAGTTGTCCCACACGACATCGTGCTGGGAGGGCCTGCGCCCTCCTCGACCGAGACAGGAGACTGACATGATCTACTTGTTCACGGGAAGCGGGAACTCCCTCTGGTGCGCCCGCACCCTTGCGGCGGAGCTCGATGAGAGGACCGAGAGCCTCGTCCCCTACAAGGATAAGCCCCTCACCTGCGATGATGAGCTCGTCGGCTTCGTCATGCCCACGTATATGGGGGACATCCCCTGGCTGGTCAAGAGCATCCTGCTCCAGGCGAGGGTCTCGCCTTCGAGCTACGCGTTCGTCGTCATGACGTCGAGCGGCGGGGCGAGCGGGAGCTCCTTCGACAACATGGACCGCGCGCTCGTGGGAGCGGGGAGCGGTCTGTCGGCTGCCTTCGACCTGCAGATGCCCGGCAACTGCGTCGTGAGCACGGACGAGCAGAACGCCGAGCGTCTGGCTGCCGCCCCCGACCACGTCGACGCGATCGCCAGGGCCGTCCGCAGGCGCGAGCGCACCTATGAGTCGAAGGGGAAGGGTCCCGAACCGGGCTTCGTGGAGGGTAGCTACTTCTACGGCGAGCACTCACTCAGGCGCCTGACCATGATGAAGGGCTTCTCGGTGACGGACGCGTGCACGGGGTGCGGTGTCTGCGCGTCGGTGTGCCCCATGGGCAACATCCATGTGGAGGGCGGTCGCGCGGTCCATGGTGACGAGTGTGCCGCCTGCTACGCCTGCCTCCATTGGTGTCCCGAGCACGCGACCCTGCTCAAGCTTCCCATGCTGAGGAACCGTCCCCAGTACCATCACCCGCAGGTGAGCCTGGGAGACGTCATCAAGAGCAACGACACGCAAGGTGCCTGACGGACGGCACGCCGTGTCGACGCGAGCGGAAGGGAAGCAGGACATGGTTCACGATGGACGTACGTATGACGAGGACTCGCTCCACACGGATGCGCAGGGGATGACGAGACGGCAGACGGTGCTGGTCACGGGTGCTTCGGGAGGGATCGGCAAGGAGTTCGCCCGCGTGTTCGCGCAGCACGGATTCGACCTGGTGCTCGTTGCCCGGAACGAGGAGAGACTCGAGTCGTTGGCCGGTGAGCTCTCCGATCGCTACGGGGTCACCGCGAACGTGATCGCTGCCGACCTCTCCGACGAGGCCGCCGCCGAGAGGATCCGGGCCGAGGTCCACGAGCGGGGCATCGTCATCGACCAGCTGGTGAACAACGCAGGTGCCGGCAAGCAGATGCGCACCGTCGATGCCGACCCCGACGTCCTTCGCGGCCTCATCCATCTCAACGTCACCAGCGTCACGTTGATGTGCCGGCTCTTCGGGGCGGATATGGTCGAACAGGGTCATGGCAGGATCCTCAACGTGTCCTCCATGGGGGCCTTCGTCCCCGATCCCTTCTTCAACGTGTATGGTCCGACCAAGGCATTCGAGATGAGACTCACGGAGGCGATGCGCGGCGAGCTCGCGGGTACGGGCGTCACCGTGTCCGCGCTGTGCCCCGGTCCGGTCAAGACCGGGTGGGCCGCGAACGCGGGCAAGGCCGACAGCGGAATGGCCAAGGGTGCCGACCTCATCGCACGTCTCGGCTACGTCGGGATGCAGCGCGGTCGTCTCATCATCGTGCCGACCATGCTCTACAAGGCGGAGCGCGTCATCCTGGGAGTGCTTCCCGAGGCGGCCAAGGTGGAGGTCATCGGCAGGTGGCAGATGAGCCTCATCGAGAAGGGGCGGGAGCTCTAGGGAAGACGCGGACTCGGGCAGGGATGGGATGGCCCCATGATCATGTACTTCAGCGCGTCGGGCAACAGCAGGTTCGTGGCGGAGCGGCTCGCGCACACGACCGGCGACGAGCTCGTCTGCCTCAACGACCGCATCAAGCGCCACGACACGTCGGAGCTCGTCTCGGATGTGCCGTTCGTGCTGGTGTGCCCCATCTTCGCCTGGCGCGTCCCGCGCATCGTGGCGGAGCACCTCTCTCGCACGACCCTCACCGGAAGCAGGGAGGCCTATCTGCTGGTCACCACCTGCGGATCGTCCGGCAACGCGGGAGCATGGGCCGAGAGGGACCTCCGAGAGCGCGGGATGACCCTTCTCGGATGGCACACGTCCTACATGCTGGGCGATTACGTGGCGTTCATGCAGGACCCGGACGTCGCGAGGGCTCCCGCCGTGAACCGTCGCGTCGCGGACGAGCTCGAGGCCCTGGCGCCGCTCGTCCGGGAGCGTCGTCCGCTGCCGACCCAGGAGGTCACCGTCCTCGACAGGTTCATGAGCCGCTTCGCGAACCCGTTCTTCTACCGCCACATCATCGGCAGGCCGGGCTTCCATGTGACGGATGCCTGCGTGGGATGCGGCACGTGCGCGGCCGTCTGCCCGCTGAACGATATCGGGATGCACGATGGCGGAGACGGTCATGCCGTCCCCGCATGGGGAGACGACTGCACCCATTGCATGGCCTGCGTCCATCGCTGTCCCACCCAGGCGGTGGAATGGCGCGACGTGACCGTGGGCAAGGCTCGCTACTACAACCGAGGAGAGATGTAGGGCTCCTGACCTGACACGTTGACCTGGCCGTGTCCGGCCGTGTGGCCCTCTCCCTACCTGCCCTCTATGGAGTCCAGGCCGAGGAGGGCCGCCCCGATGGCACCGCAGAGCTGCGAGTCCTCGTGCGTGGCCACAGGTGAGCCCAGCACGTCCCCCAGGGCCGCCACCACGCCGTCGTTGTTGGCGACGCCGCCGGTCATGAGGTACGCGGGCTCGGCGTGGACGCGCTTGGCCAACGCCGCGGTCTTGCTCGCCACGGACATGTCCAGGCCGTGGATGATGTCGGCGATGGGGGTGTCGTCGGCCACGAGCGAGACGACCTCGCTCTCGGCGAACACGGTGCACATGTTGGAGATGCGCACCTCGTGCTTCCAATCCAGGCCGCAGCGGCAGAACTCGTCAAGCGGCATCTCCATGGTGCGGGCCATCATCTCGAGGAAGCGCCCCGTGCCGGCCGCGCACTTGTCGTTCATCACGAAGTTCACGACGGATCCGTCCTCGGCGAGGTGGATCACCTTGGAGTCCTGGCCGCCGATGTCTATGACCGTGCGTGCGTCGGGGGCGAGGAAGTGGGCGCCGGCCGCGTGGCAGGTTATCTCGGTGATGGTGGCGTCCATGTCCGGGATGGCGTCGCGTCCGTAGCCGGTGGCCACGCGCAGCGCCAGGTCATGCTCGGTGAGGCCGGCCTTCTCCAACACGCACTCCACGGCCTTGGTCGCGCCCGCTGTGGCGCGTGCCCCCGTGGCGACGATCACCGAGGCCACGATGCGGTCCCGGCCGTCCATGATGACGGCGTCGGTGGTGGTGGAACCCGAGTCCACGCCCATCACGTAGGTGTGCCCGTCGTCCGAGCCCTTGCGCAGGGGGAGGTGTCCGCCGGCGACGCCACGCAGCGTCTCGTCGAACGCCTTGAGGCGCGTGCGCAGCTGGCCCGCGCTCTGGGACGTGCCGTCCGTCTCCACCTTCAACATGGGTATGTCGGCCTCCTTGGCAGCCTCGGCGTACTCGAAGCCATAGTAGTCACAGAACTTCATGGTGTGATAGATGACGCCCTTCTGGCCGGGGGCCCCGAGCAGGGACCTCCTGCCGGAGACGTCGTTCATCCGCATGCACGGCAGCTGGTCGAGCAACACGGGCGCGTACCAGTCGAGGAACGTGTCGAGGGACGTGGGAGCCTCGTCCTGCCCCACCTCGCATGCGTCGCAGGCAGCACGCTCGTCGACGTCGCGAGGCGCGCGGCCCAGCTCGGGCGGCGGTGCCGTGACGAGGCGCCCTCCCGTGCAGGTGACGTTCTCGAGCGGCAGCGTCATCTCCGCGGAGGTCGTCTCGAGCAGCGACGCCGGTGCGTGGGCCCCCACGACGCTCACGCGGTCGTCCCGTCTGCGGGGGATCTCGGGGAAGGCGGCCACGGCGCGGCCGATGTCGAAGGGGGTGCCCGTGTGCTCGGCATAGGCCTCCGAGAGGCGCGCGAGCTCGCGGCGGAAGCGCTTGGTCTCGGCGGGACCTCCCTTGTGGGGAAGGTCGACCATCCAGAGGAAGTCGAGCACGTCGGCGTCGGCCAGCACGTCGTAGACGCGCCTGATGACGTCGCAGCAGCTGGTGAGCACCACGGCGTGGACGTCGGGCCTCATCGCGAACGAGAGGAGTGACTTGCCGTAGCCGCAGAGGTTGGGGTGTGCCAGACGGTCGGCCTCCTCGAACGAGCCCGCCTCGAAGGTGACCGGGCGCACGTCGGCTCCCAGGCCTGCGAGGAGCTCCGCCGGCACGTACTTGCAGGGATAGTAGATGACCTCGCGTCCGCCCGTGGTCCTCTCGGCCGTGGACGTCGCATCCGTCTCGTCGCTCATGCGCCCGCCTCCTCTGCACGCTGGGCCTGGAGCATCTCGATGAAGGCCCCCATGCGGGTGGCCACCTGGCCGTCGGGGCAGTTGGCGCGGTTGCAGCCGTCGCCGTCGAGCACCAGCGTGGGGAAGCCCGCGGCCTCCAGGTCACGCTTCATGAGCTGGGAGGCGCCCAGGGTCTCCTTGCAGCCCCAGTGGCAGAACACCACGACGCCGTCGGCCTGCGTGCGCTCCGCCAGCTCGCGGATGCGGTCGATGCGACGCGTGGCGGGACCGTTGAACGAGTTCCTCACGAGACGCTCGGCCATGGCCTCGAACGGGTGGTCCGGCCCATAGCTCCAGCCGTCGAGGCTCACCTGGGCGAACCCCATGTCCGAGGCGATGATCTGCGCGGTCTCGGTCCTGTCCAGGACCTTCTGAAGGGGCACGGAGAAGTATGGGGCCGCGTGAACCCACACCAGCGAGAGACCGTCGTAGCGGCGGGCGGACTTGTAGTCCTCCTCCATCTGGTGGACCATGCGTTCGGCGTCGGGCAGGCCCAACATGAGGAAGAGGGCGAGCGCCTGCTGCATCTCGAGGCCCATGTCGTTGGCGAGGTATCGTCCATGGCGTAAGGGGAGCGTGCGCACCATGGCGTCGAGCGTCGCCTGGCTTCGCGTCACGTACTCCTTGAGCACGTCGAGGTCGAGCCTGCGGCCGAACGTCTCCTCGGTCACGTGGGCGAGCTCGCGAAGCTGGTCTGCCACGTAGCGGATCGAATCGTCACCCTGCTCGTAGGGCACGTCCACGTAGACGTGCTCGGAGCCCAGGCTCTTGGCGAGCCACTTGAACGTGATGTTGTTGGCGTCGCAGGCGACGGAGGCGTTGGCGATGAGATGCGGCTTGACGAGCACGCCCGTCTCGGCCGCCCCGATGAGGATCTTGTGGAACGAGCAGTACGTCTCGGGCACGCCGCGCTGCTCGGCCGCGGCGACGAAGCCCGCCTCGGAGCGCGCGCCGGTGAGGAAGTCCGAGATGGCCTCGGCCATGACCGGCTTGAGGCCCATGGCGTGGAAGATCTCGTTGGGCAGGAAGATCGAGGTGATGACGGCGTTGTCGGGGTCCTCGAGCGCGTCGGTCACGCCTTCCAAGGCGAGGCGGGCACCGATGTTACCCGAGGGCAGCTCCCCGCGGTCGGGGAGGTGTCGGGTCTGCCAGCGTTTGATCTGGAACGCCATGGTGAGCCAGAAACGCGCCGTGTCGGGGTCCGTCTCGTCGATCCCGTCCATGATGGAACCGAACCGGTCGAGGATCCTTATGCCGGGCTTGGTGTCGTCCGCCACTAGTGCCTGCCTCCCTTGGTGGACTCTCCCATGAGGTCGATGACCTCGAGGTCCGCGTGGGATGCCTCTATGACGTCACGTCCCCCGAACACGCAGGTGCCGTGGTTGGCCGCCATGTCCGCGAGGACGGCGGCGCAGGAGCGGACGGAGTCCGGGGTGGCGGAGAGGATCTGCTCGCGCACGGTGTGACGCCAGTCGGCGGGCCTGCCGGCATACCTCAGCCCGTCCTGCCTGCGTGCCAGCGCGCGGGGCTTCAGGGGCGCGTCCATCCCGGCGACGGCCGAGACGACGTAGCCCTCGAACTCCTCGGGCGTGGGGTCCCAGGCGTCGAGCCAGGTCGCGGCGGCCTCGAAGCGGCTGAGTGTGGGGTCCACCGCGGGGTCCCTGAACGAATAGAACTGCAGCATGGAGAGGGGAGTGCAGCGGAAGCCGCAGCCATAGGCGCCTCCGAGCACGCGCACCTCGTTCCAGAGATAGTCGAACGAGAGCGCACGGCCACCGACGAGCCACGAGCCGGACTGGTCCACGCCCGCGGGGACGCCGTCCATGCCCTCGGAGGCGAAGCAGACGTCGGCGGGGACCACGAAGGCCTCGTCCAGGACCTTGGGCTCGGGCACCTCGAGCAGGTCGCCGGCGAGCTGCTCGTCGCGGAGGCCCAGCGTGGAGCCGGCCTCCCAGAAGCGCTCGCGATCCGTCGCGCCACCGACGAAGCTCACCTCGACGTTGTCCGTGCAGAAGATGCGGCCGGCCAGGTTGTAGAGGATCTCGCAGAGGGCCTGGAAGCGGCCGTCGTAGGTGTCGAGCAGATGGCACAGGAAGCGGTAGAAGTCGATGCCCGCCATCCTCTGCATCACGAGCGCGGGCGCGGAGTGGTAGGAGGCCTCGCGTGCGAGGGCCTGGACGTGGCCGGAGGAGATGAACGACTGCTCCATGGACACGCGCTGCTGCACGAGGATGTCGCGGATGCGGTCGTGGTCGGCGAAGACGGTGGAGCCCCACACCTCGGCGGGGATGCTCGCGAGCTCCTCGACGCGCTCGCTGATGGCGCTCGCCCCCGCCACGAGCTTGGGCCTGGCGGCCGACTCGTCGCGCCAGTCACCGTAGGTCTCCACGGAGAAGGACAGCGCGCCGAGGTTCGCCTCGGTGAGGGTGTCGAGCTCGAGGGCGGTGTGGCGCTGCGTGTCGAGGTGGCCGAGAAGCGTGCAGAGCACGCTCACGTACGGCAGCTCGGCCCAGCTCACGCGGTCGAGGTCGAAGTAGTGGTAGACGTAGTCGATGTGGTGCGTGGGCAGCTCGTATGCGACGCAGGGGAGCGGTGAGTCGACCCTTCGGGCCACGGGCTCCGCGGCTGCCTCTCCGACGTCGGCCACGCTCAGGCGCGGGAGGGTGGCCAGCCCGGCGGCGGTGTCGGGGGCGGCCTGCTCGGCATGGAGGGCGCGGGCCTCCTCGGCCACGGCGGTCCTCTCGGATGCGTCCATCGAGGCGAGCCTCTCGGCGAGACGTGCGGCCTCGTCGTCGTCCCTCTCGCCCGGCACGAGGTCCACCAGGGCGGAGTGGGGGCAGTCAACGGTCATCTCGCGGAGAAGGCCCTCGAAGTAGCCGTCGTCGATGCCATCGCGCATGTGGGAGAAGGCGTCCTCGTAGCGCAGGAACGACGTCGCGTCCGCGTCGTCGTACAGCCAGCCGGACAGCGCCGCGATCGAGAGACCGATGCCGTCGGGATAGCCCCAGTCGCCCTCGCGGAGGTTGAACTCCGCCTGTGCGAGCGAGCTGTCGAGGTTGTCATGGCCGACGCCCCTCTCGGCAAGCTCGGAGCAGGTGCGCTCGACCAGCGCGCGGAACTCGTCGGCCACGCCGGCGTGCGCGCCCCTGAGCTGGAACACGACCATGGGCTGGAGCAGACCGTCGAGCAGGTAGCCGTCCATGTCGTCGCCCAGACCCGCATCGAGCACCGCCCTCTTGAGCGGCGCCTCGTTCGAGCCCACCAGGGCGTCGAGCAGGACGTCGGCCGCGAGCACGCGCTCGCGCTGGCTCGAGGTGGCGAAGACGTAGGCGAGGCCGACCTCGGCGTTCTCGGGGGCCGTCTCCATCCGCACCGTGGTGGCGGGAGCGGCCACGGGGGCCTGGAGCGGCAGCGCGTTGGGGGCCGCCGCGCCTCGGTCGGTCGCCTGGGCGAAGCGCTCGTCGAGCAGCGACAGCATGTGGTCGATGGGCAGGTCGCCATAGAGCGTGACGTAGGCGTTGTCCAGCCGGTAATGGCGGGAGTAGGTGTCGATGAAGCCGTCGTAGTCGAGCTCGGGGATGGCCGACGGGAGGCCGCCGCTCTCGAAGCGATAGGGGCTGTCGGGGAACAGCGAGCGGTTGAGCCCGCAGAAGAGGACCTCGTCGGGATCGGACAGCGCGCCCTTCATCTCGTTGAACACCACGCCGTTGTGCGTGAGCGTCCGGCTGTCCTCATCGAGCTCGTAGTGCCAGCCCTCCTGCTCGAAGATGCGCGGGCGCGACAGGATGGCGGGGTGGAGCACCGCGTCGAGGTAGACGTCCATGAGGTTCTCGAGGTCGTGGAGGTTGGTGGACGAGACGGGATACATGGTCTTGTCGGGGAAGGTGAGGGCGTTCAGGAACGTCTGCATGCTGGTCTTGAGCAGGTTGACGAACGGCTCCTTCACCGGGTAGCGGTTGCTTCCGCACAGCACCGAGTGCTCGAGGATGTGGAAGACGCCGGTGTCGTTGGCGGGAGGGGTCTTGAACGCGATCGAGAAGGAGCGGTTCTCGTCCGCGCAGGCGAGCCACAGGAGACGGGCGCCGCTTCCTTGATGGCGCATGACGTACGCGCAGCCGTCCATCTCAGGAACCGTCTGTGCCGACTCCACCACGAATCCCTCGTGGACGGTACCCTCCGCCATGGTGGCGGAAGGGGTCGAGAAGGCCCCGTCTGCCGGCTCGCGCCGCGTCTCATCGCTCATGTGTTCGCCTCTCATGTTCGCCCGTCTCGCGGGCCGGTGCTTTTCCGCATGATTGTACCCCGTGGCGCGGAGGGGCTGTCGCGTGCGAGAGGTTACACTGGGCACCATGCGCCGGCCGTGGGGGTCGGCCTGATCGCGATGGGGGTCGGCGTGTCAGAGGTGGAGGGTTCCATGGACGTGACGCCCGCGAAGGCGGGGGTGACCCCGGAGCGGCAGGAGAGGCATCGCAAGCTCGTGCATGGCGTCATCTGCACCGTCGCCGGCGGCATCTGCTGGGGCTTCTCGGGAACCTGCGCGAAGTTCCTCATGGAGACCTATGCGGTTGACCCCGTCTGGCTCGTCTGCGTGCGCGAGCTCGGATCGTTCCCCCTGTTCCTGATCGCGGCGTTCCTCACCAACCGGGAGGGTCTGGTCGGCGCGGTCAGCTCGCGCGAGGGTCGCGTCGAGATCCTCAAGACCGCCGTGTTCGCCATCCTCCTCTCGCAGGTGGGCTATCTCGAGTCGATCGACTGGACCAACTCGGCCACGGCGACGGTGCTCCAGAGCCTGAACCTCCTGCTCGTGCTCGGCTACGTGTGCGTGAGGAAGCACCGGCGTCCGCGCAAGCGCGAGATGCTCGGGATCGCCCTCGCCCTCGCGGGGACCTACCTCATCGCCACCGGGGGGAATCCCGGCCAGCTGCAGCTTCCCATCGAGGGGATAGGCTGGTCCGCCGTCATGGTGCTGGCCGCCGCCCTGCTCGCCATCGTCCCCGCCAAGGCGCTCGCCCGGTGGGGAAGCTTCGTGGTGAACGGCTATGCCATGCTCGTCTCCGGCGTCATCCTCGCCGCCTTCACGCGTCCCTGGGATTCCATGCCCGCGCTCGACATGGTCGGTTGGGCATGGGTCGCCGCCATCATAGTGGTGGGGACCTTCGGGGCGTACGCCCTGTTCCTCCAGGGGGTCAAGGAGGTCGGCGCGCTGAAGGCCAACCTCCTGGGGATATCCGAGCCGGTCACGGCCACCATCCTGTCCGTGCTGTGGATGGGCGCGTCGTTCTCGCCCCTCGAGCTCGTGGGGTTCGTGTTGGTGTTCGTGATGGTGTACCTCACGGTCTGACCGACCTGCGTGCGACCGACCTGCGTGCGACCGTCCCGCGCGCGACTGACCTGCGCGACCGACCCTGGTGTCTCGCGGCGCAAAGGGGACCGCCGCCCAGGGGTGGAGGCGACGGTCCCGCAGGAGGGGTCACATATGTATGCGCGTGCGCGCGCCGGCGAGGGCGGCCCCGCTACTTCACGACGAGGATGTCGCAGGGGGAGTTGCGCAGCAGATACGTGGAGATCGATCCGAGAAGCGCGTACTTGATCGACGAGAGGCCGCGTGCCCCGCAGATGACGAGGTCGGGCTCGACGAGATCGAGCATCTCCTCCTTGAGCGTCTCGCGGATGCGGCCGGTCTTGACGAGGACCTCTACCTTCTTGATCTGTGGCTCGGCCTGGGCCTTCTTGACGCCGTCCTCTATGGACTCGCGGAAGGCCTTCTCGAGGCCGGGGATGAGGTCGACCGGATAGGTCCCGGCTGTCTCGAGCGCGGTGGAGTCGATGACGTGGCCGATGGTGAGCTCGGCGTTGTTGTTCGCCGCCACGATGATCGCGCGGTCGAGCACCTTGTCCTGCTCCTCCGTGCCATCTAGCGAGACGAACACCTTGTCGTATCCCAGGTCCTGGTAAGTGGTCATGATGATTCCTCCCCTTATGGGTCCTGCGGGACTTACCCGCTTGTGGGGGGTGTACCCAATTGCCGATACCAGTCGACGTTCGCGTCCGCAGACGTCGGGTGGACGGTCGTGGCCCCTGCGTGGGTGCGCGTGGGACCACGACGCGCCGATAACGATTTCGTAAGGCTTGCCCATGGAGGGACGACGCTCCCGCCCCTTGCGCCATCATGGGAGGAACGCCGCGTCGACGGACGTGCGCCGAATCCACCAGAACCTGTCAGGAGGACCCGCTTGAACCTCATCGAGATGCTCAAGGCCGCGCTCTACGGCCTCGTCGAAGGCATAACCGAATGGCTCCCCATCTCCTCGACCGGGCACATGCTGCTGCTCAAGCAGTTCGTCGCCATGGACGTGACCGATGACTTCTGGAACATGTTCCTCGTCGTCATCCAACTCGGCGCCATCCTCGCGGTCCTCGTGCTCTTCTTCTTCCAGCTGAATCCGTTCAGTCGCAGGAAGTCGGCGGATGAGCGCCGCTCGACCTGGACGCTGTGGGCCAAGATCATCGTGGCATGCCTTCCCGCCGCCGTCATCGGGATCCCGCTGTCCGACTGGATGGACGAGCATTTCGGCAGCCCGTTCGTGATCGCGACGGCCCTCATCGTCTACGGCGTCGCCTTCATCGTCATCGAGACGGCGCGCGAGAGGCGCGCTCGCGAGCTCGCCTCCTCCGGCGCGCTTGCCAGCTCGGCGCCCTCCGGCGGACGCCACTTCGCCAGGCCCGACGTCTCCACCATGAGCGCGACCGAGCTCGCCGACGCCGAGGCTCCCGTCCAGGACCTCGACCACCTCGATTGGCGCCGCGCCATCGGTATCGGCTGCTTTCAGGTGCTCTCGCTCGTCCCCGGCACGTCACGCTCCGGCTCCACCATCATCGGCGGCCTTCTCCTGGGCTGCTCCCGCACCGCGGTGGCCGAGTTCACGTTCTACCTCGCCGTTCCCGTCATGTTCGGGGCGAGCGGCCTCAAGCTCGTGAAGTACTTCGTCAAGGGCAACACGTTCACCTCGAACGAGGCGATGGTGCTGGTGGTCGGCTGCGTCGTGGCGTTCCTGGTCTCGCTTGCGGTCATCCGCTTCCTCATGGGCTTCGTGAAGAAGCACAACTTCAAGCCGTTCGGCTGGTATCGCATCGCCCTGGGCATCGTCGTGATCGCCTACTTCGCCCTCGCGGCGTAGTCCCCTCCGGCGGAGGAGCCCCGCGGTATCACTAACCGTTCGATTCCGGTCCCGCGACGTCACTAACCGGTTGATTCTGGACCCGCGGCCGTCGAAATCGCGTCGAGTGTACGAATATACGGGTGGTTTGCGAGTGGTCTCTCTCGGACCCGATGCGTCTACCTGCGGCTCCACGAAATGACATAAGCGTTCGAACCGAAAAATCGTACATTCGACGCGATTTCGAGCGGGAATCGTCCGTCGAACGTGTCCACGCACCAGCCACGCGCGTCACTCGCGGCTCCTGCAGGAGGTCGTGCCCGTTCTAGCCTGCGGCGACCACGTTCGTGGGCGTGACGCCGTCGACCAGCAGCTGGCAGCAGGCCTCGAGGCTCATCCGGCGCAGCTCCTCGGCGGCCTCCAGCGAGTCGTAGCCCGAATGGGGCGTCACGATGCAGCGCGGGCTGTCGATGAGCCGGGTGTTGCGGTCATGAGACTCGTGCGCGAGCGTGTCGAGGCCGGCGCCGCGGATCGTCCCCGCCTCGAGGGCGTCCGCCAGGGCGTCCTCGTCCACGAGGTCCCCGCGGGCCGTGTTCACCAGGAACGACCCTTCGCCCATGAGGGCGAGCTCGCGTGCGCCGATGAGATGCTCCGTCTCGGGGATGAGGGGGCAGTGCAGGCTCACCACGTCCGACTCGGCAAGGAGCTCGTCGAGCGTGCCCACCTTCTCGGCCCCTGCCTCCTCCACCTCCGCGGCCGACTTGGTGGGGGCCCACACCACCACGCGCATGCCAAGACCCGTGGCCATGGGGATGACGGCGCGCGCGATGTGGCCGAGGAAGACGAGGCCCAGGGTCTGGCCGGACACCCTCCGCGCGGGATACCCCGCCTTCGGGTCCCAGCCTCCCGCCATGACGTCGCGGTTGGAGAAGGTCACCTTGCGCTCGAGGTCGAGCATGAGGGCGACGGCATGGGTCGCCACGTCCTCGGCGCAGTAGCCGGGGCAGTTCGAGACCAGGACGCCGCGTCGGGCGAGGCCGGCCACGTCCATGTGGTTCACGCCGATGGACATGCTCGCCAAAAGGCGCACGCCCGCGTCCGCGACCACGTCGACCTCCTCGCCCAGTACGGGGCAGAACTCGCCCACGAGGGCCTCGCACCCCTCGAGCTGGGCCGCGGTGGGTGCCGAGAAGGGCTCGTGCGCGCAGCCCACGAGGTCGATCCCGTGGACGCCCATCCCGTCGAGGATCGACTCGGCGGCCGATACGTCCCCGTCGAGCGTGTACCAGAGCACGCGGTGGCGCCGAGCCTCTCCCGACGTGCCCACCATGTCCGCCCCGCCACGAACCTCTCCCATGCGCGATCCCTCCTCCGGCGTCGAAGACCCGTGAGGCAAGCTTAACCCGTGTAGTCGCGCATGCGGGGGTCCATCTCGTTTCGGCCGAGTATACTGGCCCGAAAGACGAGAGGAGCCAGGCATGGCGAAGATGGACGAGAGGGACCGGGACGGCTCGAGGTCCGGCGGCAAGATGCCGCCATTGCCTAAGTTCGCGGACATGGAGGGCGCGGGCCACGAGACCCCCTCGTGGAACCACCTCGCCTACCTGTTCTGCTTCGCGGGGATCGTCATCGTCATAGGCATCGGCCTCATCGCGTTCGACTACGTGGTGGCCGGCGTCATCACCATCATCGTCGCGATCGCGCTGGTGGTGGCCCTGTTCGTGGAGGCCGACAGGTTCGCCGTGACGTTCCTCGCACGCAAGGACCCGCGTCCGCCCTCGGCGGAGCTCACGGCCGCCCTCGAGGGGGATGACGCCGACGCGCGTCACGCCGCCGAGAAGGAGGTCGCCCTCGGGGGCCTTCTCGCCGACGGCGACGGCGGTCCCATGGCCACCTTCAACTCCGCGCTCACGAAGGAGGAGGCCGCCAAGGTCATGTCAACGCGAGCGGCGGAGGCCGACTCCACCTGGACGTGGCTTGAGGGGCTGGGCGGCCCCGACGTGATCGGGTCCGTCGAGACCTCCTCGGATGACGGCTGCCACCTGGCCGGCCACGTCCTCGTCATCGATCCCGACTCCAAGCATTGGGTGATCCTCGTCCACGGCTTCGGCGGCGCCTGGAAGGAGGGCATGCTCTACGCCCGTCATTACGCCGAGCGTGGCTACAACATGCTCTTCTGCGAGATGCGCGGTCACGACTCCAGCGGCGGTCCCCTCATCGGCATGGGCTGGCCCGACCGCCGTGACCTCGTGGCGTGGGCCGAGTGGCTCGTGGCCGAGAAGGGCGACGACGTCGAGGTGGTGCTCCACGGCCACTCCATGGGTGGCGCCTCCGTGTGCATGGCCGCGGGCGAGTCTGACCTCCCCTCGCAGGTCAAGGCCGCCGTGAGCGACTGCGCCTACTCCGACCTCTGGAACGAGCTCGCCTGCATCGTGAAGGGTGGCATGGGCCTTTCCGTGCATCCCCTGATGGACGCCATGCGCCTGTGCCTCATGCGTCACGACGGTGGCTACGACGTCGCGAAGGTCTCGCCCGAGGACGCCGTCTCCCACTCCCGCGTGCCCGTCCTGCTCATCCATGGCGAGCAGGACACCTTCGTGCCCCCCTACATGGCCAAGCGCCTGGCGGACGCCTGCGGGGGAGCCGCCGCGCACGACGGCCACGAGCTCGTGATGATGCCCGGGGCCGGCCACTGCCAGTCCTCCTTCGCGGACCCCTTCACCTACTACTCGCGTCTCTTCTTCTTCCTGGAGCGATTCATATGACGGTCGCCGAGATATTCGAGACGCGCAAGCGTCCCGTCTCGTTCGAGATATTCCCTCCCAAGGGGGACCTGTCGGTGGACGAGGCCCGCTCGGTCGTCTCCGAGCTCGCCGAGCTCACGCCTGACTTCATAAGCGTCACGTACTCGGCGGGAGGTGGCGGCAACGTGGGTGCCACGACGGAGGTCGCGCACATGATCTCGCACGAGTTCGAGATCCCCTCGGTGGCACACCTCACGTGCCAGGGACTCACGCGTGCGGGCCTTGCCGAGAAGGTCGAGGAGTTCCGCGCGGCCGGCATAGAGAACGTGCTGGCCCTGCGCGGCGACCCCCGCCCCGACCTCCCCGCCGGCGACTTCGAGCACGCCAGCGACCTCATCGGTCCCCTCGTGGACGCCGGGTTCTGCGTGGGCGCCGCGGCCTATCCCGAGGGCCACATCGACTGCCTCGACGTGGACGAGGACGTGCGCCATCTCAAGGAGAAGCAGGACGCCGGGGCGAGCTTCCTCGTGACGCAGCTCTTCTTCGATGACGACTGCTTCTACCGCTTCCGCGAGCGCACCATACACGCGGGCATCACCATCCCCATCACCTGCGGGATCATGCCCTTCCTCAGCAAGAAGCAGGTGTCCCGCATGATCTTCATGTGCGGGGCGTCGCTGCCGTCGCCCATCATCAAGCTGCTCGCCCGCTACGAGGGGGATGCCGAGGCGCTGCGCGAGGCCGGCATCGAGTACGCGAGCGACCAGCTGGTCGACCTCGCCCGCCACGGCGTGGACGGCCTGCATGTCTACACGATGAACCATCCCGACATCGCACGGGCGAACGTGGGCGCCATCCGCGCATGAGCCGGCGCATCCGCATGGACGAGGTCCTTCGCTACCTGGGGTATTCCGGGCAGGAGATGGACCCGGCCCTGCGTCGGCGCATGGGCGCGATCGTCGACTCCTGCGAGGACGAGCTCGACTGCCACGGCATCTGGGCGACGTTTCCCGTGAGACATGACACGGACGGGCTAGGCGAGAGGACCGTGGTGGTGGAGGGGACGACCCTCGTGCTCACGGGGCACGACATCACCGAGCACCTCTCGGGTGCCAGCGCCTGCGCGCTCATGGTGAGCACCCTGGGTGCCGAGAGCGCCCGAAGGCTCGAGGTCCTCGGCGCGACCGACCAGCTCGCGCAGGTGGTCTACGACGCCGCCTGCACCGACCTCATCGAGAGGGGAACCGACGAGCTCGAGGCCCAGGTCGTGGCCTGGGCGCACGGGCGGGGGCTCTACACCAGCTATCGCTATGGACCGGGCTACGGCGACCTGCCCCTCTCGGTCCAACCCACCATCCTCGACGTCCTGTCGGCGGGCAAGCGCCTGGGCGTGACCGCCACCGACGACTGCCTCCTCGTCCCCATGAAGAGCGAGACGGCCGTGGTGGGGATCTACCCCGAGCCCCCGTCGAACGGCAAGCCGGGCTGCTCGAGGTGCGCCTGCCGTGACTACTGCGAGATCCATGCGAGGGGCGACGTGTGCTACCGTCGGCCGGAAGCCGACGACCGGGAGGGACGATGACGGAATCCACATCGAGGCCGAGCAACGCCGGCGCGCTCGAGCGCGCCCTGGCGGGGGAGGGCTACCTGCTCCTCGACGGTGCCATGGGGACGATGCTCCAGGCGGCGGGCATGCCCGCCGGCGACACCCCGGAGCTCCTCTGCATCGACCACCCCGACGTGGTCGAGGGCGTGCACCGCGCCTACGTCGAGGCGGGCTCCCAGGTCGTCACCACCAACACCTTCGGCGCGAACGCGGCCAAGCTCGCGGGGAAGGCCACGGTCCCGGCGGTCTTCTCGGCAGCCGCGGCCTGCGCGCGCAGGGCGGGGGCGGAGTACGTCGCCGGGGACATCGGACCCACGGGATCGCTGCTCAAGCCTCTGGGGACCCTCTCGTTCGACGACGCCTACGAGCTGTTCGCGGAGGAGGTCCGCGCCGCCGCCGCTGCCGGGGTCGACCTCATCCTCATCGAGACCATGGCCGACCTGCTCGAGTGCAAGGCGGCCGTGCTCGCCGCGAGGGAGAACTGCGACCTGCCGGTGCTCGCCACCATGACGTTCGGCGAGGACGGCCGCACCTTCCTGGGGACCACCCCCGAGGTCGCGGCCATCACCCTGTCGGGCCTGGGCGTCGACGCGCTGGGGATCAACTGCTCGCTCGGACCCGCGTCGCTCGTCCCGCTGGTCAGGCGCATGGCGCCGCTCTCCCGCGTGCCGCTTCTGGTGCAGGCCAACGCCGGCCTGCCCCGCGTGGAGGGGGGCCGCACCGTCTACGACGTCTCCCCCGAGGAGTACGTCTCGGCGGTCGAGCGGATCCTCGACGCCGGGGCCACGCTCGTGGGCGGGTGCTGCGGCACCGACCCCGACTACGTCCGCGGCATGGCGTCCCTCCTGGCGACCCGTCCCGCCGCGGCCTTCTCGCCATCCACGGACTTCGCCGTCTCGAGCGCCCAGCGCAGCGTCGTGCTGCCCTCGGACGGCCATGACGTGGCCATGATCGGCGAGAGGATCAACCCCACGGGCAAGCGACGCCTCAAGGAGGCGCTGCGCTCGGGCGACTACGACTACGTGGTGGGCGAGGCGATCGCGCAGCAGGAGGCCGGCGCCGACATGCTCGACGTGAACGTGGGCCTGCCCGAGCTCGACGAGCCCGCCGTGCTGTCCGAGGTCATGGGCAAGGTCTCGTCCGTGAGCCCGCTCCCGCTCCAGATCGACTCGTCCGACGTGGTCGCCGTGGAGCGTGCCGCCAGGACCTACGCCGGCAAGCCCCTGGTGAACTCCGTGAACGGCAAGGCCGAGAGCCTGGAGGCGGTGCTCCCCGTGGTCGCGCGCTATGGGTGCGCCGTGGTGGGCCTCACGCTCGACGAGGACGGGATCCCCGCCACCGCCGACGGCCGCGTGGCCATAGCCCGCCGCATCGTGGAGGCCGCCGGTGCGCATGGCATCCCGCGCGAGGACGTGGTCATCGACTGCCTTGCCATGGCCGCCTCCACCGACCAGACCCAGCCCGAGCAGATCCTGGCCGCCATACGCCGCGTCAAGGCCGAGCTGGGCGTGAGGTGCGTGCTGGGCGTCTCCAACGTGAGCTTCGGCCTGCCCCAACGCGAGCTCGTGAACGCCGTGTTCCTCTCAGAGGCGTTCGGGGCCGGTCTCGACCTCGCTATCATGAACCCGCTCTCGCGCCGCATGTGCGACGTCGTGGCGACCCAGAGGGTGCTCAACGGCCAGGACGAGGCCTGCCGCTCGTTCATCGGCGGCTATGCGAACGAGCCGAGCCCCTACGCGGTGGCCGCGGGAACCGTGACCGCCACCGCAGGGGCCGCGACCGCCGTCGGCGCGGGTCCTGCCACCGACGCCACCGCGTCTTCGGGCGACGGGGACCAGGGACCCGAGGCCAGGGCGCGCTCGCTCGTGCTCCAGGGCCGCGCAGGCCCCATGGCCGACGTCACGCGCGAGCTCCTCGCGACGCACGACCCCCTCGACGTCATCAACGGCTGCCTCGTGCCCGCCCTCGACGAGGTGGGCGACAGGTTCGAGCGTGGCGAGTACTTCCTGCCGCAGCTCATGGCCTCGGCGGAGGCGGTCAAGGCCGGGTTCGACGTGGTGAGGGCGGCCGCCCCCTCCGCCGCGGCCGACAAGGGCACCATCGTGCTCGCCACCGTGAAGGGCGACATCCACGACATCGGCAAGAACATCGTGCGGATGCTCCTCGAGAACTACGGCTACTCCGTCATCGACCTCGGTCGGGACGTCGATCCGCAGGTGGTGGTCGATGCGGTCGTGGACAATCACGTGCGTCTCGTGGGCCTTTCCGCGCTCATGACCACCACCGTGCGTGCCATGGAGGAGACGATCGCCCTTCTCCGCGAGCAGGGCGTGGATTGCAAGGTCATGGTGGGCGGCGCCGTGCTCAACCCGGAGTACGCCAAGATGGTGGGCGCCGACTACTACGCCAAGGACGCGGCCGAGTCCGCCCGCATAGCAGGGGAGCTCTTCGGCGAGTAGGGCGTGACGGCCGCAGGGAACGTGGAACCTCGCACCCGCGACCGTTCGTGTCCGCGGCGGCGGGTAGACTTGAGCGGTGCCGCGCCGTGCGTGTCCCGCCGGGCGCGTCTCATCCCATCTCATCCCGTCGCCTCGTCGACGCGTGCGAACCCTGGAGTAGCGAGAATGACCCAAGACATCAACCAGTCCCTGTTCGACGTCGCCCCCTCGGCATCCGCGGTCCCCGCGGCGCCGGCCGCGCGGACGGTCGACCTCGACTCGCTGAACCCGGCCCAACGTGACGCCGCCGAGTGCACGCATGGCCCCCTCCTCGTGCTCGCGGGCGCCGGCAGCGGCAAGACCCGCGTGCTCACCTTCCGCATCGCGCACATGATCGCCGACGAGGGGGTGCGTCCCTGGCAGGTGCTCGCGATCACGTTCACCAACAAGGCCGCCGCGGAGATGCGCGAGCGCCTCTCGGCTCTCCTCCCCGGCGGCACGCGGGGCATGTGGGTCTGCACGTTCCATGCCATGTGCGTGCGCATCCTGCGCGAGGACGCCGAGGCGATAGGGTTCAGGCCCAACTTCACCATCTACGACGACGACGACTCGAAGCGCCTGGTCAAGCGCATCATGGCCGACCTCGACATCGAGCCCAAGCAGTTCCCCCTGAACATGATCCGCTCCAAGATCGGCTCCGCCAAGAACGCGATGGTGGGTCCCGACGAGATGTCCGACCTCGCCTCCACCCCTCCCGAGGCCAAGGCCGCGCTCGTCTACCACGAGCTCCAGCGCCGCCTCATGCGCGCCAACGCCATGGATTTCGACGACCTCCTGGTGAACGCGCACGACCTTCTCGCCAACCATCCCGACGTGCTGGCCAAGTACCAGGAGCGCTTCGTCCAGATCTCGGTGGACGAGTACCAGGACACCAACCACGTCCAGTACGAGATCACGAACCTCCTGGCCGCGCGCCGCCGCAACCTCATGGTGGTGGGCGACGACGACCAGTCCATCTACAGCTGGCGTGGCGCCGACATCCAGAACATCCTCGACTTCGAGAAGGACTACCCCGACGCCCACGTGGTCAAGCTCGAGCAGAACTATCGCTCGACCGGCCACATCCTGTCCGCCGCGAACGCCGTGGTGTCGCACAACTCGCGACGCAAGGCCAAGCATCTCTTCACGGCGGCGGGTGCCGGCGAGCCGGTCCGTGCCTACCAGGCCTCCGACGAGCGTGACGAGGGCCGTTGGGTGGCGGGCGAGATGGACAAGCTCCATGCGTCCGGCACCAGCTACGACGACATGGCGGTCTTCTACCGCACCAACGCGCAGTCGCGAATCCTCGAGGACATGTTCCTGCGTGCGGGCGTCCCCTACAAGATCGTGGGCGGCACGCGCTTCTTCGACCGAGCCGAGATCCGCGACGTCATGGCCTACCTCAAGCTCGTCGTGAACCCCGACGACGACGTCTCCGCGATGCGCGTGATCAACTCCCCGCGCCGCGGCATCGGCTCCACGTCCCAGGACAGGATCGCCCACTACGCCGCGACCCACGGCATCTCGTTCTTCTCGGCCGCCCAGGCCTGCGCCGCCGAGACCGACCTGCTCACCCCTCGCGTGAGGGGAGCGCTCGCCGAGTTCACGAGCGCCGTCGAGGCCTCCCGCCACCTCTCGGGCGAGCTCTCCCGCGTGGTGGAGGCGATCGTGGACAAGGTGGGCCTCGTCCGCGCGCTGGAGGCGGAGTCGACCATGGAGGCCGACGGGCGCATCGAGAACATCCGCGAGTTCTTCGGCGTGGCCGCCGAGTTCGACGAGACCCACGACGACGCGGTCGCGGCCCTCGAGAGCCTCGAGGAGCTGCGTGCGGCCGGCGCGGTCGGGCCGGAGGGTGATGCCGGGGCCGATGCCACCGCGATCCCTGCGGCTCCCACGATGCCTGCGACTCCTGCGACGCTCGCGACTCCCGCGATCCCGGGCGCCGACGCCGACCTCCCCCACGTCGCGGCCGAGAAGCTCCCTGCGTTCATGGAGTGGCTCGCGCTCAGGAGCGACCTCGACGCCCTGGCCGGCCAGACCAGCGCCGTCACGATGATGACCATCCACTCGGCCAAGGGCTTGGAGTTCCCCGTGGTGTTCGTGACCGGCATGGAGGAGGGGCTCTTCCCCCATATGGCCTTCGATGCCGACCCGGCCTCCATCGAGGAGGAGCGTCGCCTCGCCTACGTGGCCATCACCCGTGCGCGCGAGCGCCTCTACCTCACCTATGCGGCAACCCGTCGCACGTATGGCTCGACCTCGGCGAATCCGCGGAGCCGTTTCGTGGGCGAGATACCCGAGAGCGACATCGAGGTCGTGGGCGTGGGCTCGGCGGGGTTCTCGGGCACAGGCTGGGAGAAGAGGGGCGACCGCCGTGGTACCTACGGCAGCGGCTCGGACGTCTACGGAGGGCACGTGTTCGGCTCGTCCACGAGGTCTGCCGGTGGGGCGGCGGCATCCCGCGAGGCGGGGGCGCCGCGTGACGTGGCGGCGACGCCCACGCGGATCCGCAGGGACGAGTCGAAGGCATCCGAGACGTTCGCCAAGGGCGATCACGTCTCGCACAAGACCTTCGGCCCCGGAGTGGTCCTCTCGGCCGAGGGCGATACCATCGAGGTGCGCTTCTCGCGCATCGGCAAGACCAAGAAGCTGATGAAGGGCTTCGCGCCCATCGTCAAGATTGAGGGGTAGGCCATGGAGTCGACCGCGACGATATTCGGCATGGAGGCCGGTACCTTCCTGGGCAAGGTGGTGATCCTCGTCGTCGCCATCGCGATCGCGACGGTGGTCGACCGCCTCGTGAGCCATGCCGTCCGCAAGGCGCTGGACGCCTCGAAGGTGCCCTCCGCGAGCATCTTCATCAACGTGGTGCGTGGCTTCATCTGGGCCTTCGCGCTCCTCTGCGTGCTCGAGCCGGTCTTCGGCATCTCGCCGACCGCGTTCGTGGCCGCCCTGGGCGTCAGCTCCGTGGTCATCTCCTTCGGCCTGCAGGACACGGTGTCCAACGTGATCGGCGGACTCGCCCTCATGGGGGGACGCATCCTCGAGCCGGGCGACCGCATCCGCGTCTCCGACCTCGAGGGGGAGGTGACCGACGTCACCTGGAGGAGCACCTTCGTGAGGAGCCGCGTGGGCGATGAGGAGGTCATCCCCAACTCGGTCCTCATGAAGAGCGCCTTCGTGAAGCTCACGCCCTGCTCCGCCTGCGAGTGCGAGCTGCGCATCGTGGTGAACCCTGCGGCGGACCCCGCGACCATCACCGCCGACGTCGAGCGTGTGGTGCCGCAGGCCCTGGGAGACCACTACGTCGCCGAGTTCGGTTGCCCGGTGCGCCTCGTCGAGTCGACCGCCATGGGGACGCAGTGCGTGGTGTACCTCCACGTCGCCGACGGCATGAGCTACTCCGCCGCCCGCGACCTCGTCTTCCGTGGGCTCTCCGGCATGACGTGGATGGCCTGCGCGCTCCCGCGCTGACGCGGGTCCGGCAGGTGTCGTGCGCTGCGGCGCGCGGTACCATCGCACGTGTGACACATGCAGGGACATGGGACGGGCGTCTCGCGGCGCCTCGGGAGAAGGGAACCATCTTGGCCGCAGCGATCATCTACATAGGCGCCACCATATGGCTGTTCGTCAACGCCGTGCTCGACTTCCTCGGCGTCCACTCGTTCAACCTGTATGGTCTTGCCGGGAAGTACACCGACGCCTCCATCGAGCGGGCCATGAGGCCCACGGGTGCGGGCAACCTCATCGCCGGGTTCGGCGGCGTGCTCCTGCTCTGGGGCAACTGCCTTGGAGGACCCGGATGGGCACCCACGGTCGGGCTGGCGGTCCTCGTCGTGGGCATAGCCGTGCTCGGTCTGGTGAGCGTGAAGGTCCTCGTCAAGGCGTAGGCGCCGGCTCGACGGGCGCCGCCTCGTCCCTACAGGTGATTGACGGCGTCTTGCGGGATCTCTCCACGTACGGCCGCCAGGGCGTTCTCGAACGCGCGGCGCCTGAGCTCGTGGTACGAGTCCGTCGAGAGATACGCCGAGTGCGGCGTCACGATGCAGTTGTCCAGGCCGATGAGCGGGCTCGTGCCGTGGGCCTCGTCCGCGATGACGTCGACGGCGGCGGCGCGGATCGTGCCCGCCTCCAGTGCGCGGGCGAGGGCCTGCTCGTCCACGCAGTCGCCTCGGCTCGTGTTCACCAGGAACGCGCTCGGCTTCATCTCGGCCAGGACCGCCGCGTCCACGATGTGCCTCGTCTCGGGGATGAGCGGGCAGTGCAGGCTCACCACATCCGAGCGGAGGAGCAGGTCGTCCAGCGTGTCGGCCTTCTCGCACCCGAAGTCCTCGAGGTCGGCCACGGTCTTGGTGGGGGCGTACACGATGACGTCCATGCCGATCGCCTGGAGCATGGGCACGAGCGCCTTGGCGATCCCGCCGAAGAAGACGAGGCCGGCGGTCTGGCCCTTCGGCCGGTCGACAGGATAGCCCGCCATGTCGTCCCAGACGCCTGCCCTCACCTGGCGGTCATGGAAGCTGATCTTCTTGTAGAGGTCGCAGATGAGCCCCAGCGTGTGCAGGGCCACGTCATAGGTGCAGTAACCAGGGACGTTGGTGACGTAGACGCCGTCCAGGGTGGCGGCGGCCACGTCCACGTTGTCGTAGCCGATCGCCATGACGGAGACCACCCTCAGCTGGGGGTTCTCGGAGAAGACGTGCGCCGGCACCTGCCCCCACTCACACACCACGCCGTCGGCGCCGTCCAGCGAGCCGGAGAGCGGGACCATGTCCTCGCCCTGCTCGGCCTCGTACACCTCGACGTCCGATACGCCCCACTCATGCAGGAGCTGTCGCTCGTAGTCCAGTGGCTGTGAGCTGTGGAGATACGCGATCCTGTGCATGATGCCCCCTCTTTCGTGACGGGCCACGGTGGGCCGCCGCTAGTAGCCCAGCTCGCCCATCGAGCGGTCGAGGATATCGACGCCCTCGTCGATGACGTCCGACGTCACGTTCAGGCAGGTGGCGAAGCGCATCCCATTGCCGTGGACGCCGCAGTTGAGCGTGATCATGTGGTTCTCGAGGCACCTCTGCTTGACCTCGCCCCAGATGTCGGGCGCAGGCGTGCCGTCGGTGTGGCTGAACTCGATGGCGCGCATGAGACCGATGCCACGCGCGTCGGACACGCATGGGTGCGCGGCGCGCAGCTCCTCGAGCTTCGACGCCAGGTGGTCGCCCTGCTCGTTCACGTTGGCGAGGATGTCCTGACGATCGAACTCGTCGAGCACGGCCAAGGCGGCCGCCGCGCACACGGGGTTGCCTCCGAAGGTGCCACCGTGCATGCCGGGATGCCACTGGGCCATGATCTTCTCGGTGGAGATGACCGCGCTCATGGGCATGCCGCCCGCGATGGCCTTGCCCACGGTCATGATGTCGGGGACGACGTCGTAGTTCTGGCCGGCCCACATCTTGCCCGTGCGCCCGTAGCCGCTCTGTATCTCGTCGAATATGAGCAGGATGCCGTGCTCGTCGCACATGCGACGGACCTCCCGGACGAATTCGGTGGGGGGCACGAAGTAGCCGCCCTCGCCCTGCACCGGCTCCATGATGATGGCCGCGACCTCGTCGGGCGAGACGATGTAGTCGAAGAGCTGCTGCAGGTCATCGAGGCAGAAGCGGGTGCGCTGCTCGGGGGTGTAGCCGTCTGGGCAGAGGTCCTTCTGGGGGTAGGTGGCGAAGTAGACGCCCGGCACGAGCGGCTGGTAGCTGTGGCGGTACTTGGCCGCGCTGCCGGTCACCGCGGTGGCCCCCAGCGTGCGGCCGTGGAAGCTGCCGCGGAAGGCGATGACGCAGGGGCGCCCCGTGTAGGCGCGGGCGAGCTTGAGCGCGCCATCGGTGGCCTCGGCCCCGCCGTTCGAGAAGAACGTGCAGCCTAGCTCACCTGGGGCGATCTCGGCCAGGCGCTGTGCGAGCGTGAGCGTGGTGGGGAAGTTGACCATGTTGAAACTGCCGTTGATGAGCTTGTCCACCTGGTCCTTTATGGCCTGCCTCACGGCGGGGGCGCAGTGGCCGAGCGCGTTCACGGCGATGCCCTGGACGAAGTCGAGGTAACGCTCCCCGTTCACGTCGTAGAGGTAGCTGCCCTCGCCGTGATCGATCACCAGGTCCGTGGTCTTGGCAAGCGCGGGGGATAGATAGCGCTCGTAGTCCTCGTACTTCATGGGCATGGTGACCAGTCCTTCCGGGTCGGGTGATTCGCATGACCCGAAGACTAGGGTCCGGTCGTTGCGGCGCGGTTTCACCTCGCGTGCGCGGGCGTTACCGGAGCGTTGTGTGTCGTTGAATTGTCGTGGCCTCGTCGCGGACTCCGAGGGGCATCGGTCGCGGATGCCATGAACCCCACGGAGGCGTCTTGGGCAGGCGGCATGCGCAGGTGACTTGGGCAGACGGCATGCGCAGACGACTTGCCTGCCTTTTTTGGCGCTGTCTGTCGTGTTTGACGCACGCCCGGTCAGAATCGACAGGCAAGTTGCCACGGGATTGCCGCGGGGACGTCGAGTACCCAGTCGCATGCGCCTCGGCCACGCCCAAAGCGCCAGCCGGTGGTGGCACCTGCATGTGCACGCCTTACGCGGGCTGGACTCCCATGCCGACCACGTAGGGGCCGGTGTGGACGATGAGGGCGGGCGAGAAGTCGCTGCGCACGAGCTTGGCCACGTTGGGGATCCTCTCGGTGACCTTCGCCTCGAGCAGGTCGAAGTCGTCCTCGGCGGCGGAGCAGCAGATGGCGACGATGGCCTTGGGGAAGGCCTTGGCCTTCTCGGCGACGAGGTTCACCATGACGTCCAACGCCTTGTCCCAGCCGCGGGCCTTCTTGCAGGGGACGTAGCGGCCCTCCTCGTTGCACGTGATGATCGGCTTGATGTTGAGGACGCTGCCCAGGCGGTACACCGGCTCGGAGATGCGGCCTCCGTGGCGGAGGTGCTCGAGCTCCTTGCAGCAGAAGTAGACGTCGGTCTTCTCGGCCAGGGTCTCCAGCTTGTCCTGGAGCACGCAAAGGGGCTCGCCCGCCTCGACCATCTCGGCGGCGGCCATGACCACCATGCCGGCGGCCACGCCGATGCTCTTGGTGTCGACCACGGCGATGGGGAAGTCCTCCATCTGGTCGGCGACCATGTGGACGGTGCTGTTGGTGGCCGAGAGCCCCGAGCTGATGCTCACGAAGACGGCGCCCACGTAGCCATCCTCGCGGGCCTTCTCGAAGATCGAACGGATGACATCAGGGGAGGGGAGGCTGGTGGTGGGGACCTCGGTCGAGAAGCGCTCGCAGACCTCGGCGCTGGTGATGTCGACGCCGGCACGATAGGAGCCGTCGGCGTAGTTGATGGTGAGCGGGGCGACCCGGATGTCGTGCGCGGCCACGAACTCCGCCGGGGTGTCGGTTCCGGAGTCTGTGACGATGGCGATGCGCTGGTCGTTCATGGGACGTCTCCTCGGTTCCTGCCGTCTGCGGGACGCGGACGGCCATCTGTCTCCCACTATACCCAATGAATCTAGAGATAGAAACTAGATGATGTAATATCGAGAATACGATACTACGTCGCGCCATGGATGATAGGCTGGTAGAGTGCTTTGTCCGTGGACGTGAGGATTCCGTCGGGAGACGTGTCCCCACGTGGATGTCACAATCGCGAGCGTGTGGGAGGGGAGAGGGACATGGCCGATACGGACGAGAACCGCGCCTCATCCTACGAGGAGCTCGCCTCCGGGATGCGTGCCGTCCATGTGACGCGCATCGGCGAGATGCCCCGCATACAGCTCTACCTGGACCAGGTGCTCACCTTCGTGAACGAGGAGCTCTCCTTCATGGAGGTCCCGGGCGAGGTCGCGCTCACGGGCTCCATGGTGAACAACTACGTCAAGCAGCACGTCATCCCCGCCCCCGAGAAGAAGCGCTACACGCGCCGTCACCTCGCGACGCTCCTGTTCGTCTGCGCGTTCAAGCGGGCCTTCTCCATGGCACAGGTCAAGGCCATCCTCGACATGTGCCATGACTCCGACGTCGACATGGCCCGCGCCTACGATGACCTCTGCGGCGTCATCGAGCACGCGATCGCGACGGAGTTCCCTCCCGTGGCCGACGAGCGTGACAGCGGTCTCGCGGCTGACGTCCACTTCTTCGACGAGGCCGGCTCGGAGGTCGCCACCGACGTCGCCCGGCTCATGGGTTCCGGCGTGGTATGTGTGGTGAGCAAGGTCTACGTGGAGCAGATGCTCCTCCTCGCCGAGGGCTGACGCCTCCCGCCGGCCCGTCCCCTGCCTTTGGACGCCTCCCGTCCGTCCTCCTTCCGCCAGTCCGTCCCCGACCGTCCCCCGCCCCCGACTTCTGGATGCGTCGTGGTCTCGGGCGCCGACCATGCCCCCGCATGACCGGCGTTCTGTAGAATGGGAGACCAGAAGACGACGCGAGAGGAAGACATGGCAGAGGACCACACCACGACCCAAGAGGCCACCTTGGAGGCCGCACACACCACGACCGAGGGACAGACGCCGGGACACACGCCCATCATCGGCGTGCCCGTCGTGGCCCGCCGCATAGAGCGCAGGACCACCTACCAGAAGATCACGTCGAACGGCACGATCGCCGCCGCCGTCATGGTGCTCGCGGCGATCCTGGCCATCATCGTGGCCAACTCCGACGCATACGAGGCGGTCCACCACTTCCTCGAGACCGAGGTCGGCTTCTCGATCGGGGCCTTCTCGGCCAGCCTGTCGTTCGAGGAGTTCGTGAACGACTTCCTCATGGCCATCTTCTTCCTGCTCGTGGGCATAGAGCTCAAATACGAGATGACCGTCGGCCAGCTGCGCAAGCCGCGGCAGGCTGCGCTTCCCATGCTCGCGGCCGTGGGTGGGGTCGTGGTCCCCTCGCTCATCTACCTGCTGGTGAACTGGGGCGGGGCCGTGCACGGCTGGGCCGTCCCCATGGCGACCGACATCGCCTTCGCCCTGGGCGTGATGAGCCTGCTCGGGAAGCACGTGGCGCCTGCCACCAAGGTGTTCTTCTCCACCCTCGCCATCGCCGACGACATCCTCGCGATCATCGTCATCGCCGTGTTCTACGGGCAGTCCCCGTCGATCCCCTGGCTGGGGATGTCGGCGGTCATGGTGATCATCCTCGCGATGCTCGGCCGTGCCCACGTCTACCAGTCGAAGCCCTACCTCCTGGTGGGGCTCATCCTCTGGGTCTGCATGTTCAACAGCGGCATCCACGCCACGCTCGCCGGCGTCATCCTCGCCCTGTTCCTGCCCGCCCGCTCCGACATCCGCCTGGGCAGCCTGAGGCGCTGGTTGGGCGAGAGGGCCCGTCACCTCGACGACGTCTACGACGAGGACTCCCACGTCCTGGGCCAGCACGACTTCACCGAGGAGGCGGCCAGGGTCGAGAGGGTCATGCACCACGTGACGCCGCCCCTCCAGCGTGTCGAGAACACCATCTCCGTGCCGGTGAACTTCATCATCCTGCCGCTGTTCGCCTTCGTGAACGCGCAGGTCAGGCTCGTCGGCGTGGACATCGGCTCCATTCTCGCCGATCACGTCACGCAGGGCGTGTTCCTGGGTGCGTTCCTGGGCAAGCCCCTGGGCATCATCCTCGTGACCGTCCTCCTCGTGAAGATCGGGTTCGCGAAGCTGCCCCGCGGCGTCGACTGGGTGCAGGTCATCGGCGTGGGCATCATGGGAGGCCTCGGCTTCACCATGTCGATCCTCATCGCCGGCCTCGCCTTCACCGACCCGAACGAGATCCTGGCCGCGAAGTGCGCGATCCTGGCCGGCTCCGTGGTGTCGGGGCTGGTGGGCGCGCTGTTCATCGTGGGCGCCGGGAAGGTGCGCGAGCGGCGTGCCGAGTCGACGTCGCTGCCCGGAGGTCGCAAGCGCCCCTAGCTCACCGTGCCGTAGGTCTGCCCCCACCCGTGTGCCGTGAGCGCGCTGTTCAGCTGGTCGCACATGCGCGCGCGGGTGTAGGTCCCCGGCGGCAGCAGCGAGACTATCTCCAGGAGGTCGTCGGCGAGGTCGTTCGACTCGGCGAGAACCACCAGGTCGAGGCGGTTCGCCTGCTTGGCATGGAGGAACAGGGCGTCGATGACGCGCTGGAGCTCGCCGTAGTCCTCGGAGCGTATGTTGATGGGCACCTTCGGCTTGCCGGAACCTGCGGCCGAGCCATCCGTGCCGTGCGAAGTGGTTTCCATGGCGACCATGGTAGCCCAGACCGTCCCGTCGCTATACTCTCAGGCGGAGAAGTCCGCGCGGAAGACGGAGGGCACATGCCGAACGCATATGAGTCCATGGACACGGCGACCCTGGACGAGACGATCGCCACGCTCGAGGCCGAGGCCGATGCGCTCAAGGCCCGGGACCTGCATCTGGACATGGCACGCGGCAAGCCGTCGCCCGAGCAGGCCGACCTCTCCCGTCCCATGCTCGACGTCCTCACGTCGACCTCCGACCTCACCGACGAGGGCGTGGACGTGGCCAACTACGGCTGCCCCGACGGCATCCCCTCGGCACGACGCCTCATGGCCGACGTCCTCGACGTCGATCCCGCGGACCTCGTGGTGTCCGGCTCGTCCAGCCTGAGCCTCATGTATGGCGTGGTGAGCCATGCGATGACGCACGGCGTGTGCGGGGGTACCCCCTGGGGCAGGCAGGACCACGTGCGCTTCCTGTGCCCCAGCCCCGGCTATGACCGTCACTTCGCCATAACCGAGCGCTTCGGTCTCGAGAACGTGCCCGTGCCCATGCTCGCCGACGGCCCTGACATGGACGAGGTCTGCCGCCTCGTGGAGGGCGACCCCTCCGTCAAGGGCATCTGGTGCGTCCCCAAGTACTCCAACCCCACGGGCGTCACCTACTCAGACGAGGTGGTCCGTCGCTTCGCGACGATGAGGCCCGCCGCCCCGGACTTCCGCGTCTTCTGGGACAACGCCTACGTCGTCCATGACCTGACCCAGCCCGGCGACCGGCTCCTGAACGTCTTCGACGCGCTTGCCGAGGAGGGCGTCACCGATCGCGTCTATGAGTTCGCCTCGACCTCCAAGGTCACGTTCGCCGGCTCGGGCATCGCCTGCGTGACGGCCAGCCCGACCGACATGGCCGACCTTCGCCGGTCGTTCTCGTTCGAGCGCGTCTGCCCGGACAAGATCTGCCAGCTCATGCATGCCCGCTACCTGATCGACGCGGCCGGCGTCCACAAGCACATGGCGGCCCAGGCGGAGGTCCTGCGTCCCCGCTTCCAGCTGGTGGAGGAGAAGCTCACGGAGGGTCTCGCCGACCTCGGCTGCGCCTCCTGGTCGCACCCGCACGGCGGCTACTTCGTCTCCCTTGACGGTCCCGAGGGCTCCGCGAAGGCCATCGTGTCGCTCGCGGCCGACCTCGGTGTGAGGATGACGGGGGCGGGTGCCACCTGGCCCGGCGGGGATGACCCCAGGGACACGAACATCCGCATCGCCCCGAGCTATCCCAGCTTGGACGAGCTCTCCCAGGCGCTCGACGTCCTCGTGGTCTGCGTGAGGCTCGTCTCGGCCCGCCTCGCCCGCTCCGCGCGCTGACGTGAGTTCTGTAGAATAGAGTCCGCGTGTGCATCGTGGCCTGCCGTGGTCTAGGCTCTGGTCCCGAGGGCATCATGTGCACAAAGCGATTCATCCCCGACGGCTTCGGCCGTCGGTCCGTATCGAAGGGGTCGAAGGCATGTCATCCAAGCCCAAGAAGAAGAACAGGACCGGGAGCAGCAACAAGAACCGGCAACAGTCCAAGGCGCATCAGGCGTCGGTCGCCCAGACCAAGGTCCAGGCGAGCTCGGACAAGAAGGACCGCAAGAAGCGCGTGACCGAGATCCTCGTCGTCGTCTTCGCGGTCATCATGGCCGCCACGATGATGCTGCCGTCCCTTTCGGCCATCTTCACCAGCTCGAGCTCGTCGAGCTCCACCACCGACGCCGCCACCACCGACGCGTCCACGGATGCCTCGACCGATGCCACCACCGACGCGACCACCACGAACTCCATGGACACGCTGGACGCCAAGTACGCGGACACGGTCTCCACCCTCGAGACCAAGCTCGAGTCCAACTCGAACGACCTGGCCACCCTCCTCGCCCTCGGCAACGACTACTTCAGCTGGGGCTACCAGGGAACCTCCTACGCCACCACGGACGAGGAGAAGTCCCATGTGAACGACCTCCTCTCCAAGGCCGAGGGCTACTACGACAGCTACCTCGCCCTGAACGACTCGGGCTCGGTCCATGTCGACCGCGCCCTGTGCCAGTACTATTCGGGCGACACCGATGGCGCGACGGCCGCCCTCGAGCAGTACACGACGGACAACCCCGACTTCGGTCCCGCCTGGGCCAACCTCGGCATGATGTACGCGTCCGCCAGCCGCACCGATGACGCGAAGGCCGCCTTCCAGAAGGCCATCGACGCCGACCCGGACGACAAGTACGGCGTGAAGTCCTACGCCACCTCGTACCTCTCGTCCCTCGAGTCGAGCTCCGACTCGGCCTCCTCCTCGTCATCCTCGTCTTCGTCCACATCCGGGACCAGCCTGTCGGACGCCCTCCAGAGCGCCTCGGGCACGACCCTCTAGGAGTCGGAAGGGAAAAGCAATGGACCTCTCGATCGACACCAAGGAAAAGGGAACCACCACGTGTCTCGTCGTCACCGGCGAGGTCGACGTCTCCAACGCCGCCGAGCTTCGCACGGCGCTCGACGCCGCCCTCGAGTCCGGTGCCAAGTCCATCGAGGTCGACATGGCCTCCGTGGGCTACATCGACTCGACCGGCATCGGCGTGCTCGTGGGCGCGGCGCATCGCGCGGCCGAGCAGGGCGGCGAGCTCGTCATCGCCAAGCCACAGCCCAACGTGAGCCGCGTGCTCGGGCTTCTCGGTGTGGCCGCCGAGCTCAATGTACGCGAGTCCTGAGAGACAGAACACCTGCGCGCGGCCATGGCGGCGCGTCACCCTATGATCGGAGGCGAGGACACGAGTGTTCGGAATCGGTGAGACAGAGTTCGCCATCATCCTGCTGTTCGGATTCCTGCTGTTCGGGCCGGACAAGCTCCCGGGCATGGGCCGTACCATCGGTCGCGCCCTCCGCCAGTTCCGTGAGGCACAGGACGGGCTGACCAAGGTCGTCCAGACGGAGATCGTGGACCCCATGAACAAGGCCGCCGACGAGGACGCCGCGACCGACGACCTCGATGCCGACGCCGACGCGCCCGCATCCGACAAGCCGTCCAAGCCCGCGGAGTCCTTCGCCCAGCGCAAGGCCAGGCTCGAGGCCGAGGCTGCCGAGAAGACCGCCGGCGAGGCGGGCGACAAGACCGCCGACGCCGCCTCCGAGAAGACCACTGACGCCGCCGCCTCCGACGACACGGCCGCCTCCGACGTCGCCGAGAAGGCCCCCGCCACCACGGACGCCTCCGAAGGCGAGGACGCCGCGGCCGCCAAGGCCGAGGCCGCCGAGAAGAGGCGCCGCAGCGCGGCCGCCCTCTACGGCCTCGATGAGCCCGCCACCTCCGACGCGCCCGACGCGTCCTGCTCCCCTGACACCTCCGACACCGGGAAGGGGGATGAGGGCGAGCAGGCCTAGAGCCTGCCCCTCGACACGCACATGCCCATCGGACCAGCACGCATGCCCCTGCTCGACCACCTCGGTGAGCTGAGGCGCCGCCTCACCATCATCGTGGTCTCCATCCTCGTGACGGCCGTCGTCGTCTACATGGCCACGCCCACGATCATCGACATCCTGATGGACCCCATCAGGCAGTACCTGCCCAATGACGGCCAGCTCACGGTGCTCTCCGCCCTGGGTGGCTTCACCATCCGCTTCAAGGTGGCCTGCTTCGTGGCCATCATCATATGCACGCCCATCATCATCTGGGAGATCATGGCCTTCTTCCTCCCGGCCCTGAAGCCCAACGAGAAGAAGTGGGTCGTGCCCACCGTGGCCGCCATGGTGGCCCTGTTCTTCCTCGGCATGATCTTCTGCTACTTCGTCATCCAACAGGCCGCGTTCGGTTGGATGATCGACCAGACCAACGACTTCGCCAATGTCGTCGCTAATGCCGAGGACTACCTCGACATCATGATGATGCTCGAGATCGGCTTCGGCATCGCGTTCGAGCTGCCGCTCGTCATCTTCTACATGTCGATCCTGCACATCGTGCCCTATAGTGTCATGCGCAAGAACTGGCGCTACATCTACGTCGGCCTGCTCGTGCTCTCGGCCGTCGTCACGCCCGATGCCAGTCCCGTCACCATGTTCTTCATGTTCGCCGCGCTCGTCTCGCTCTACGAGATCTCGCTCGCCGTGGCCCGTCGCGTCATCATCGCCCGCGACGGCAAGGCGGCCCTCAAGTGGACGCGTGACGACTACGCCAACCGCGACGAGGACGATGACGACTCCACGGAGCTCGCAAGGAAATGATCGCCGCGGCATGTCCCGCGAGGGGATGCCCGAGGCGCACAAGTGAGAGGGAAGCCACTTGAAGCTCGTTGTCACGGAGAAGAACGACGCCGCGCAGAAGATCTCGCAGTTCCTGTGCGACGTGGGCAAGCCCAAGGCCGACAAGGTCTACGACACTCCCATCTACCGCTTCCAGCATGAGGGGGAGGAGTGGGTCTGCATCGGTCTTCGCGGCCACATCCTCGCCCCCGACTTCCCACCCGAGCTGCGCTACACCAAGCATGACGGCTGGTTCGGCCTCACCGAGGAGGGCGAGGTCCTGCCCTGCTCCATCCCCGACTCCCTGCCCAAGCCGCCCTTCAAGAAGAAGAAGCCGTTCCTCGAGGACGGGGTGGACATCAAGGGCTGGAAGGTCCCGAGCCTGCCCTACCTGGTGTGGGCCCCCATCGAGAAGCTCCCCGCCGAGAAGGGCATCATCCGCGCCCTCAAGAACCTCGCCAAGAAGGCCGACTCGGTGGTCATCGGCACCGACTTCGACCGCGAGGGCGAGCTCATCGGCTCCGACGCGCTCGCGCAGATCCGCTCGGTCGCCCCTGAGATCCCCGCCACCCGCGCGCGCTACTCCGCGTTCACCAAGGCCGAGATCGACACCGCCTTCGACAACCTCGTCGACCTCGACCAGGACCTGGCGGATGCCGGCGAGTCCCGCCAGTACATCGATCTCATCTGGGGTGCCGCCCTCACGCGCTACCTCACCATGGCCAAGTTCGGCGGCTTCGGCAACGTCCGCAGCGCCGGCCGCGTCCAGACTCCCACCCTGGCCCTCGTGGTGGAGAAGGAGCGCGAGCGCGAGGCGTTCGTGCCCGAGGACTACTGGGTCATATCGGGCAGGGGAGAGGCCAAGGGCACCGAGTTCAAGCTCACCCACGCCACGGCGCGCTTCTCTGACGAGAAGACCGCCACGACCGCGTTCGCCCATGTCGACGGGACGGACGAGGGCACGGTCACCGCGGTGACCAAGCGCTCGCGCACCCAGAGGCCGCCCGCGCCGTTCAACACCACCAGCCTCCAGGCCGCCGCGGCCTCCGAGGGCATCAGCCCCGCGCGCACCATGCGCCTGGCCGAATCGCTCTATATGGACGGCCTCATCTCGTACCCCCGCGTGGACAACACCGTCTACCCCAAGTCGCTCGATCTCGCGGCCACGGTCAAGACCCTCTCGTCCGTGCCCCAGTACTCCACCACCTGCAGGGAGCTCCTCTCCTCAGGACCGCTCCACGCCACGCGCGGCAAGCAGGAGACCACCGACCACCCGCCCATCTACCCCACGGGCGCGGCCGATCCCGACAAGCTCCAGCCCGCGGCGTGGAAGCTCTACAACCTCATCGCGAGGCGCTTCCTCGCGACCCTCATGGGCCAGGCCACGATCGAGGGCACCAAGCTCACGTTCGACGTGTCCGGCGAGCCCTTCTCCGCGTCCGGCGACGTCCTCGTCGACGCGGGCTTCCGCTCCATCTATCCCTTCGGCCTCAAGCGCGACGAGCAGATGCCGGCCCTGTCCGAGGGCGATGCCATCTCCGTGTCCGACATGTCCCTCGAGGCCAAGCAGACCGACCCTCCCGCGCGTTACAGCCAGGGTCGTCTCGTCCAGGAGATGGAGAAACGCGGTCTGGGCACCAAGTCCACGCGCGCGAGCATCATCGAGCGCCTGGAGACGGTCAAGTACATCAAGAACGACCCCATCGAGCCCAGCCAGCTGGGCATGGCCGTCATCGAGGCGCTCCACACCTACGCACCCCGCATCACCACGCCTGACATGACGAGCGAGCTCGAGGCGGACATGACCGAGGTGGCCGAGGGCAACGACACCCAGACCGAGGTCGTGGACCATTCGAGGGCGTTGCTCGCGGGCATGATGGACGACCTCATCGAGCACAAGGAGGACCTGGGTGAGGCGATCTCCGACGCCGTCACGGCCGACGCCAAGGTGGGCGTGTGCCCCAAGTGCGGCCACGACCTCGTCATGAAGCACTCGGCCAAGACCCGCGGCAGCTTCATCGGCTGCATGGGCTGGCCCGACTGCGACGTCACCTACCCCGTCCCCACCGGCCGCATCGCGGCGCTCGAGGGTGACGCGGCGGTGTGCCCGGAGTGCGGCGCCCCTCGCGTCAAGGTCACCCCGTTCAGGAGCAAGGCCTACGAGACCTGCGTGAACCCCATGTGCCCCACCAACCGCGAGCCCGACGTCATCGTGGGCGAGTGCGCGGCATGCGCCGCGGCGGGCAGGCACGGTGACCTCGTCGCCCACAAGTCCGAGAAGACCGGCAAGCGCTTCATCCGCTGCACCAACTACGACGACTGCGGAACGAGCTACCCGCTCCCGCAGCGCGGCGAGCTCCATGCCACGGGCGAGACCTGTCCCGACTGCGGCGCCCCCATCGTGGAGGTCATCACCGCCCGCGGTCCCTGGCGCATCTGCGTGAACATGGACTGCCCGGGCAAGGAGAAGAAGGCCGCCTCCGGCCGCGGTCGCTATCGCGGTGGCAAGGGCAAGCCGGCCGCCAAGCCGAAGTCGGCCTCGAAGGCGAAGACCAAGGCGAAGGCCAAGACGTCCGCGAAGCCCAAGCCGAAGCCCAAGGGCAAGACGTCCGCGAAGCCGAAGGCATAGACGTCCGGATGTCTCGTGTGCCGTCGCCGTTCCTTAGCGCTATCTTAAGGACACGGAAAAGCCGGCCCGCCCTCTTGTGCGGCGGGCCATCGTTCGGCGTGGCACCCGTGCCGGATCGGAGCCCCCATGTTCGTGGATGACAAGCTCGTCATCGCGCATTCAGCAGCTGACCTGTGCCTTCTGCCCTCCATGTGCGTCCGCCATGGGCTCATCGCGGGCGCCACGGGCACGGGCAAGACGGTCACGCTCAAGACCATCGCCTCCAGCCTGTCCGACGCGGGGGTCCCATGTTTCCTCGCCGACGTGAAGGGGGACGTGTCGGGTGTCGCCGTCGCCGGCGAGGCCAGCGACAAGCTCGCCGCCCGTCTCCACGACCTCGGCATCGACGACATGGACTTCCATGCCTGTCCCACGCGCTTCTGGGACGTGTATGGCGAGAAGGGCACGCCGGTCCGTGCCACCATATCCGACATGGGGCCCGCGCTCATCTCGCGCATCCTCGACCTCACCGAGGTCCAGGCGGGTGTCCTGTCCATCGTCTTCCACGTCGCACAGGACCAGTCGGCCCCGCTCGTGGGCCTGTCCGACCTCCGCGCCATGGTGGCCTACGTGGGCGAGCACGCCGCCGAGTGCCGCACCCGCTACGGCAACGTGTCCACGGCGAGCGTTGGTGCCATCCAGCGCGCGCTGCTCTCCCTGGAGGACGCGGGCGGCCAGCTCTTCTTCGGCCAACCCTCCCTTGACATCACCGACTGGCTCACCACCGACGAGGCCGGCCACGGCTACCTCAACGTGCTCGACTGCACGAGGCTCATCCAGTCGCCCCTGCTCTACTCCACGTTCCTGCTCTGGATGCTATCCGACCTCTATGAGACGCTTCCCGAGGTGGGCGATGTCGACAAGCCGAAGGTCTGCTTCTTCTTCGACGAGGCGCACCTCCTGTTCGATGACGCGCCCAAGGCGCTCGTGCAGAAGGTCGAGCAGGTCGTCCGCCTCGTCCGCTCCAAGGGTGTCGGCGTCTTCTTCATCACCCAGGTGCCGGCCGACATCCCCGACTCCGTCCTCGCCCAGCTCGGCAACAGGGTCCAGCATGCCCTGCGCGCCTATACGCCCTCCGACCAGAAGGCCGTGCGCGCCGCCGCCGACAGCTTCCGCACCAATCCCGCGTTCGACACGGCCGAGGCCATAGGCGAGCTCGCGACGGGCGAGGCCCTCGTGAGCTTCCTCGATGCCGATGGAAAGCCGTCTCCCGTGGAGCGTGCCAAGGTCATCGCGCCGTGCTGCTCGATGGGCTCGGCCCCTGACGACGTCCGCGAGAAGGTCCGCTCCGCGGACCCCCTTGCCGAGAAGTACGCCATCCAACCCGACACCACGCAGGTGCCAGCACAGCAAGCAGCTCCCGCCGCCGGCGGGGCCGACCCCCAGGAGGGAACCACCATGGACGACCAGACCCAGACCAACCCCGCAGCCCAGCCCGCCCCCACAGCCCCCGCGGCGGCAGCACCTGCAGCCGCCGCCCCCGTGGCAGCGGCGGCTCCCGTCGCCCAAGCCGCCCCCGTGGCTGACCCCAACGTCGTGAGCGCCGCCGCGGCGAAGGAGCAGGCCGAGGCCGCCAAGGCCCAGGCCGAGGCCGCCAAGGCCCAGGCCGAGGCGGAGATCGCCCAGGCCAAGGCCGAGAAGGCCAAGGCGGACGCCGAGGCTGCCGAGGCGCGTGCCGACAAGGCCAAGCAAGGTTCGACCAAGACCGAGAAGTCCGAGGTCGAGAAGATGGCCGGCGCCGCCGCCACCTCGATGAGCAGGAGCATCGGCACGAGCATCGCCCGTGGCGTCATGGACGCGATCAAGAAGAGCATCTGACGCAAGGGCCGGCGCGAGAGGGACCTCACCGGTACACCTCTCCTACGCCGAACCGAGACCATCCGACGAGGGGCCCGCTGGCATCCATGCCAGCGGGCCCCTCGTATACCCAGAGGATGCATCAAGTGGACATCGATATGACATCCATGCGTATGGAGGAGCCGGCGTCAGAACGGATAAGCTGCTAAAACGATAATCCGTTCCGATGGCGGATTGAATGAATTTAGTGTTGAAACGAAAGCATAATAATGGCATCATCCCATAGAGATACTGAATGTCGGTGTCGCCATAGCTCTTAGCCAAACGCATCACGTCGGTGACGGCCGGAGGGGCTGTCGTCGACAAACGAAGAAGGGGGCCGTCATGAGCCAGCAGCAGCGCAAGAAGGGTCTGAGCATCGGGGGAGGTGTCCTTGCCTTCGTCCTCGCGCTCCTGATCAGCGCGTCGTTCATGGTCGGTGGCGCCTCGAGCGCCTCCGCAGCGGACGAGGCCACCGATGCCGCCAGCAGCGCGGCGACCACCATCGCCTCCACGCTGACCGACTCCGCGACCACCACGGCGGACGCTGCTGGCCTCACCGCTTCGTCGACCACCGATCAGTCGGCCACCACGACCGAGCAGCCGGCCGCCGCGACCTCCGACGAGGGTCTCTCACCCCAGAGCGGCGAGAACTCGATCAAGGTCACCATGATCAACCCGACCTCATGGCCTGGCGAGATCGTCTCGGACGACGGCAACGGCAACTACGTCTTCACCCCGTCCAGCAGCGGCAACATGGGCATCCAGGCTCAGGTCACCGTCACGTCGAGCAGGGCCTATGCCATCGGCGAGATGACGTTCGACCTCCCCTCCGAGATCCTCACCTATCGAGATGGCACCACCAAGGTATCCCTTGATTTTCCCAGCGGCATCGGCATCCCCGAGTACACCACTGAGACCGCCGACTATGGCAGCAGCGTCTACGCCTATACCGTGAACAAGGATGTTGACGGCAACCCCACCGGCACCATCACGATCAGGAATGTCAAGGAGATCCCCTCCAACGACATCAAGGTCTTCTCCATGTCCTGGACCGTCACGACGGGCAAGGTCAAGTCCGGGACCGTGGTCGACATCACGCCCACCAACGTGAGCGCCACCGATGTCACGGCCACCGGCACCACCCTCACCTTCAAGAACACGGTCACGCCCAGTACGGTCGCGAAGGAGGCCACGAACAACGGCAACGGCGTCCGTACGCTCCCCCCCTCAGCCCTGTCGAATGACGTGTACTTCGGACAGAGCAACGATTACTACACGAGTGGTGCAGGCTCCTTCGCAAACAACTATTACATGGTGTACAAGATCACGGCCACCACGACCGGCTCCTCGCCCAACAACCTCTCCTTCTACGACCAGCTGGGCGATGACGACGTGAAGGCCGGCGCCAAGATCATCGGAATGACGACCGACGCCAACGGCATCGAGAGCGTCAAGACGATCATGGCCTCGTCCGGCACATATGCCGTCGGCGAGGTCGACAAGGATGGCAACGCGACCGGTACCATGAGTACCCTCTCCACCGGCTCGACGTACTGCTTCGTCCTCGTGCAGTACCCGCGGAGCGCATACAAGACGTTGACCGCAGGCGATAGCCTTTATTTCCTGAACAAGGCCACGTTCTCGACCAAGGGCGTCGACGACACGGAGTGGACCAACTGCAAGACCACGGCTGACGCCACGGCAAGTTGGACCATGGGCCAGATCCAGGCCGGCGGTGGCGATGGCTCGACCAAGGGCATCTACAACTCCGGTAACGGTGAGGGCGTCGCCGCCCTTCTCCAGAACAACATCGATGCCACCAACGTCTTCACCTACCGGCTCTACAGCGACACCTGGTACGCCAAGGAGGAGACCTCGAACCCCAAGACCTACAGCGTCCCCAGGCACAACGCCTATGCCATCGACGACACGATGCAGATCTACAACGCCACGCTGAAGCAGTACACGACCCTCGATGAGGACTCCTACACCATCACGGGCATCACCATCAAGGATGCCAAGGAGTACGCCTTCAAGCAGGAGAACATAGGCGGGCTTGGAGACCTGAAGGGCAAGGACGACACCACGACGGGCCATTTCGAGGTCTATTACAGCTCGACGCGTGATGGCGCCTATACCAAGCTGGGAGATGACATCCCCTACTCGAATGTCTATAACACCAACTATAAGGTCGACATATCGAGCGCGACGGGTGGTATTGCGAAGTACTACGTCGAGTACGTCGGCAGCGACTTCCGCAGCACCTTCTACGTCGATTCCACGGTGACCCTCAAGGGTGCTGCAGCGGTCTGGAACACCTTCATCCCCACCGATACCTCCACCGTCACCCTCATGAACAACGCCGCGTTCCCGACCACGCTCACCGACACCGGCAAGCTCGTGGACAATCAGGCGAACAAGAGCTACTGCACCACTGACGGCAACGACACCTATCAGAACAACTGGAGTGCCTCGGGTACGTACACGCAGCAGAACGAGCAGCTCACGTATGACAACAAGGAATGGGGCAGCCTCTATCCCACCGATCGTACGGGGAACGGCCTGCTTCGTTCCTGGAGCGGCACTCCCGCGAACCTGACCCAGCTCCTGGGCTCGAACAGCACGAAGAAATACCAGATCGGCTCGCTCGAGAACGACACCGTCAACGGCAAGGTGATCGTCACATACGGCCAGACCGGCGAGGAGCACTACCTTGCGACCGGTGACAACCTCAACCAGGCGGTCAACCTCCTCAATACCAAGTTGAAGCGGGACAACGCGACGTTCTACGACCTGCTGCCCGCAGGCGAGACGTACGTCAAGGACTCCGCCACTGTTTATGGCACCGCGAGTGACAAGTCCGCGGAGTTCACCAAGATCGAGGTGATCGATGACTACAAGGGCACCGGTCGCCAGATGGTGATCTTCACGGTGAAGGACACGAGCGGCAGCAACACGTTCATCCCTGCTGGCACGAACGAGGATGGCAGCCCTCGTGCCGCCTCCGGGTCGACCACCAATCTGCTCGTGGGATCCGGCTATCTCCAGTCCGGATTCCATATCACCTACAAGTGCGAGGTCGCATGGGACAACATGGCCGATGCCAGCGCCGTCCCCTCGGACACCGCCTACCAGATCCCCGGCCAGGCTCTGCTCGGCACCGCCTACGCGGACCAGGTGAACATGGGCGACAACGTGGACACGCTTGGTGTCACGCGCTCGAACGTCTCGCCGCAGAACACCGTCTACGTGAACAAGACGCAGGATGACGGACTCGCCTTCAACAACCTCAAGAAAATCAACAACTACGACGAGACCCAGATGGACGGACGAGCCCTCGACACCATCTACTCGAACCTGACCACGGCCTTCCAGGCGAACTACTCGTCCGACTCCGGGCTCTCGAAGAAGGTCAAGGCTGCGAACGCGAACCTCTACGCGACCGATACGACGGTCTACGTGGGTGACGAGTACCAGTACCGTCTCACCTACAACAACTCCAGCTACCTCGAGGTGCAGGACCTCGTCATGTTCGACAGCCTCGAGAACGCCAATTCCGGCGCGACCAACTGGAAGGGCACTCTCAAGAGCATCGATACCTCCGTGGCCGAGGCAAAGGGAGTCAAGCCGGTCATCTACTATTCGACGGAAGCGACGACATCGCAAGACATCACTGATGCCGCCGTGTGGAGCACGACGGCCCCCACGGATGCCGATGGCAACACCGACCTCTCGCAGGTCAAGGCCGTCGCCGTCGACCTCACGTGGACCGATGACCATCAAACCGATAAGTTCACGCTCAAGCAGCTGTCGAGCATCAGCGTCACGCTGAACTTCTCGGCTCCCAAGTCCCTCGAGCTGGATGACGCCGTCAACACCGCCGCCTCCAAGCAGGACGGCAAGGCCTACAACTCCGCTGGCGCCAAGCTCACGTTCTACGTCAAGCAGGGTGGTGCCGGCACCTCCGCCACCGTCAGCGATCCCGAGAAGTACACGTCGGTCACGCTGATGGACATCCGCCAGACCATCAACATGGTGAAGCTGGACGACCAGTCCACGCCTCTCGTGGTCCCCGGCGCTCAGTTCAAGCTCGAAGGTGAGATCAAGGTCGGCGACGATACCAAGTGGGTCACGCTCTCTCCCGATGACGTCTGGTCCGCCAGCGAGGACGATGACACGCTTGGCGTGAAGAAGGGTGACCTGGTCTACGGCAATGCCGACTACGAGCCCGCCGACGCCTCCAAGCCCACGCTCCTCAAACTCTATCCGTCCGGATCCATCTACAGCGACGGTACCGCGAGCGCTGTCAACAGGAGCTACACCGGCAACTACAGGCTGACCGAGATCGCCGCCCCCGAGGGCTACGAGTTGGCCGATCCCTCCGTCTACAACATCAACGTCGAGGCCGATGACCCCGAGAACATCGTCACCGTCACGTACGAGAAGGACGGCCAGACCGTGACCGCCACCAAGAACGACGACGGCGACTACGTCATCACCGACGCTATGCAGACCGCCGAGTTCTCACTCCTGAAGGAGAACGACGCCACCCCGGCCGCCCCGGTCGAGGGTGTGGGCTTCACCCTCTTCAAGGAGGATGGCACCACCGTCGCCACCAACAAGAGCGGTGACCCGATCGGCACCGAGCAGCTCACTCCCGCCTCTGGTATCCTGACCTTCTCCGACATCCCCGCGGGCACCTACAAGCTCGTCGAGACCACCGTCCCGCACGGCATCGTCGACCCTGAGGAGGCTCGTACCTACACGGTCACGAGCAACAAGGGCGTCATCACGATCGAGGGCCTCGAGGACTCCAAGAACGCTGATGGCCAGTACGTCATCGACAACGAGCGCATCCGTCGTACCATCTCCGGCCTCGTGTTCAACGACACGAACTGGGACGGCACGTACCAGGACGCCACCGTCGCCGATAACGAGGAGCGTCTGATCGAGGGCGCCACGGTCACCCTGACCGATACCGACGGCAACGCCGTCACGGACATCGACGGCAACGCCATCGACCCCGTGACCACCGATGCTGACGGCACCTACAAGTTCGAGAACCTCGCTCAGGGCACCTACAACGTCACGGTCTCCTATGACGGTACGAACTACACCGTCACCAAGAAGTTCGACGGCACCGCTCCCGACGAGGGCAACCTCGCCACGCAGTCCGCTGACGACGCCAACGCAGCCGTCATCGAGGGCGTCGACACCGACGCTGCCGACCTCTCCTCCCAGGACATCGGCATCCACCCGATCAAGACCATCACCAAGACGCTCGTCGTCGATGGCCAAGACATGGGCGCGGGCGACGAGACCAACCCCATCACCATCACGCCTGACAACTCGCTCAGCTACAAGATCGTCGTGACCAACAAGGCCACCAACGAGCTCGACGTCATCCCCGACGTGACCGTGAGCGACAGCGTGCCTGAGGGCCTCAGCGTCTCCAAGGCCAGCGATGACGCGAATGTGAGCGGCAACGTGGTCACCTGGTCCGGCCAGACGCTCAAGATGGGTGAGAAGGAGTACACGATCGACGTCACCATCACCGACGCGAACGCCTCCACCGAGGTGCTCCAGAACACGGCGAAGTCGATCCAGAAGAACGAGGAGGACTCCGACGACACGATGTCCAACACCGTGTACTCGCAGTACACCAAGCCTGCGGCTGAGGTGACGCCCAAGACCGGCGACACCACCTCCGCGTTCCCGATGGTCGCACTCACCATCGGTGGCCTGGCCCTCATCGGCTTCGCACTCCGTCGTCGCCTGTCCGAGTAGTCGGACGACACTCATAGTCCCGACGGTCTCATAGGCCGTCGCGAGGGAAGGGACCCTGCCTCAGGCGGGGTCCCTTCCCGTTTGAGCCGAGTGTGCGGAGGCCATCACGTCCATCTCCCCGATTCACGTCCTTCCGCTTGCCGTTATGTCACTTCGGGTATCTCAATCAGCGAGTAGCGTCGATGCGGACGGTTCCGGTCGCCAAGGTCGGCCGGACGAATCACCAAGGAGGCTCCGATGGATCACGAGCAGTTCAAGGGCAAGGTCGTCATCATCACCGGCGGTGGCCAGGGCATCGGCTACGGCGTGTCGCAGGCGTTCGCCGACCGTGGCGCGAGCCTCGTCATCACCGGTCGCCACATGGAGAAGCTCACCGCGGCGAAGGAGAAGCTCGAGGCCGAGTTCCCGGGTGTCGACGTGCTTCCCATCACCGCCGACGGGGGCATCGAGGACCAGGTGGCGAACGTCATCGCCAAGACCGTCGAGCACTTCGGCCGTCTCGACACCGTGGTCAACAACGCGCAGAACTCCGCTTCAGGCGTCATGCTCGTCGACCATAGCAAGGAGGACTTCGACAAGGCCATCAACTCCGGCCTTTACGCCTCGTTCTATTACATGAAGCACGCCTATCCCGAGCTCGTGAAGACCAAGGGTTCGGTCGTGAACTTCGCCTCCGGTGCCGGTCTCGCCGGAAAGCCGGGACAGTCCAGCTATGCTGCCGCCAAGGAGGGCATACGTGGCATGACGCGTGTCGCCGCCACCGAGTGGGGTCCTGCGGGCGTCCGTGCCAACGTCGTCTGCCCTCTGGCCATGACCGAGGGCCTGGCCCAGTGGAAGGAAGCCTACCCGGAGGTCTATGCCCAGACCATCAAGGGCATCCCCCTGCAGCACTTCGGTGACCCCCGCACGGAGATCGGCAGCGTCTGCTGCTTCCTCGCCTCCGATGACGCGGCCTATGTCACCGGTGACACCATCAACGTCCAGGGCGGAGGCGGCCTTCGTCCCTAAGTGCCGTGTTCCCCGCGCTGATGTTCCCACACAGGTGCCCCGCCTCGGAATCACCCCGAGCGGGGCACCCGTCCTCTCTATGGCGGCGACATGATCTCGCCGCGAATTCCAATTGGGATGCCAAGCGCCTGCCGGTATGCAGGTTTCTTTCGATAGGAGCATATCCGTCTAGTTAGAGAATATATGCACAATGAATCTAGCTGCATGTATATGAAACACAACTAGTGTTCCGAGGCTGGGGAAGCACCAAAGCATGCTCCTACCGAAAGAAACCTGCAGGCGCATGGGGCACTGGAGCGAAAACGATGCTCGTGTCGGTCGCGTTGACGAGTCCGCGCGTCACGGCGTACCCATTCGAACCTGATAGAGTGGGACGAAAGATCCCCGGGCTTCTCCGGGCCCGAGTGGAAGGTCATCCGAACCGATGTCCCACAGCGAGACCGACAATCCAGACATGAACCGTCGAGGGACCTTCGTGACCTTCGAGGGCGTCGACGGCTGCGGCAAGACCACGCAGGCCGCGCTCCTCGTCGGACGCCTCGAGGCAGCAGGTGCTGACGTGCTCGCCCTTCGCGAGCCGGGTGGCACTGCCATCTCCGAGAAGATCCGCGCGCTCCTGCTCGACCCCACCAATGGCGAGATGTGCGCCGACTGTGAGCTGCTCCTCTACGAGGCCGCCCGCGCCCAGCTGGTGCGTCAGGTCATCGAACCCGCGCTCGCCCGCGGCACGACCGTGGTATGCGATCGCTTCTACGACTCGACCACCGCCTACCAGGCCGCGGCACGCGGTCTCGACGGTGGGCTCGTCCGTGTGGCGAACGAGCTCGGTAGCTGCGGCATCGTGCCGGACCGTACCATCGTCTTCGACCTCGACCCAGAGGTCGCCCTCGCACGTGCGACGGCAGGATCGACGGACCGCCTCGAGGCCGAGGGCCTCTCGTTCCAGCAGCACGTGCGTGAGGGCTTCCTCGCACTCGCACATCGCGAGCCGGGGCGCGTGCGCATGGTCGATGCCATCGGGCCCGTGGAGGCCGTCTCAACGGCTCTCGATGCCGCTCTCGATGGCCTCGGCCTGCCCGTCCTGAGTGACGGGGGCCAGGATGCCTGACTCGACCGTCCAGATGCCGGCGGTCCTGCGCGGGCTCAACGCCCAGCCGAGGGTCCGCGACTTCCTCGCCTCCGCCGTGAGCGAGGGCAGGCTCGGCCATGCCTACCTGTTCGTTGGACCTCCGGGTTCGGGACAGGCCGAGGCGGCGGGCGCGCTCGCGAAGTGCGTGGTCTGCCCCAAGGGTGGCTGCGGGGCCTGTGACGAGTGCATCCGCGTGGCCCATGGCACGCATCCGGACGTCCACCATCTCGAGCCGTCGAGCGTCACCGGCTACCTCATCGAGCAGGTCCGCGACCTCATAGAGGACGTCTCGCTCACACCCGTGCGCGCCACGTCCAAGGTCTATGTGCTCGACCGAGCGGACCTTCTCCGCGGCGCCTCGGCGAACGCCCTGCTCAAGACCATCGAGGAGCCGCCTGAGGGCGTGCTCTTCATCCTCATCGCCCGTTCGACCGATGCGGTGCTGCCCACCATCGTGTCCCGTTGCCAGGTCGTCCCCTTCCGCGTGCTGGCCCCCTCCGTGGCGGCTGCGCTCGTGGGAAGGGACTGCGGGGCGGACGGCCAGCGCGCCGCGATAGCGCTCTCCGTCGCCGGCACCCCCGAGGCCGCCTGCGACTTCCTGGCCAGCGCACCCAGGAGGGACGTGCGCAGGCTCGTGGTGCGCACCATCTCCGAGCTCGCGTCCGATGATGCCTGGGACGTGCTCCAGTCGGCGCGCGCGATCGTGGAGGCCGCCAAGGTCCCCCTCGATGACGTCCGTGCGGACCAGGAGTCGGCGTTGGCCGAGGAGAGCGATTACCTCTCCGCGCGCGCCATGCGTGCAATCGAGCAGCGCGACAAGCGCGAGCTCACCGCCCGCGAGCGTTCGGGTATCATGGAGGCCATCTCGGCCGCGAACTCGCTCCTGCGCGATGTGCTCCTGCGCTGCGAGGACGTGGCCCAGCCGATCACCAACGAGGACGTCTCGGACGTGGTCGAGCGCATCGCCGCCGGAACGTCGACGGCGGGGGTCGTCGCCGCGCTCGGCGCATGCTCGCACGCGGCGGACGATCTCGCACACAACGTCTCACCCCAGCTGGCCCTCGAGGTCATGTTCATGTCCGTCAAGGAGGCACTCACATGCCCACCGTCATCCCGGTGAAGTTCAAGTTCGCGACGCACGACCTGTGGTTCGACCCCGCCGACACCGGCGTCGTCGCCGCAGACCATGTCATCTGCACAACCGAGCGTGGGCAGGAGATCGGTCTGGCCACGGATGATCCGCGCGAGGTCGATGACGCCGAGCTCAAGCGCACCACCAACGGCGTCCCCCTCCGCAGCGTCGATCGAGTCGCCACCGAGGAGGACCTCGCGCATGCCGAGGAGCTCGCCGACAAGGGCGACGAGGGCATGGCGGCCTTCCGCAAGCTCGTCGACGACACGCATCTCGACATGAAGCCTGTCGGCGTGGAGTATCTGTTCGGAGGCGGCAAGGTCATCTGCTACTTCGCCGCCGAGGAGCGCGTGGACTTCCGTCAGCTCGTGCGTGACCTCTCCCGTGAGCTGCATGAGCGGGTCGACATGAGGCAGATCGGCGTGCGCGAGGAGGCCGGCCTCATGGGCGGCTTCGGCCACTGCGGCCAGGAGCTGTGCTGCGCCCGCTTCGGCTGCGGGTTCGATCCCGTCTCCATCCGCATGGCCAAGGAGCAGGACCTCCCTCTCAACTCGAACAAGATCAGCGGCGCATGCGGCCGTCTCATGTGCTGCCTGCGCTACGAGTTCGAGGCCTATCGCGACTTCAAGGGCCGTGCGCCCAAGAAGAACGCCGTCATCGAGACCCCCCTGGGCAAGGCCAAGATCATCGAGTACGACACGCCTAAGGAGCAACTCGCCCTCCGACTCGAGAACGGCAAGCAGGTCCGCATCCCCCTGGCGAGCATGGAGGCCTCCGAGGCCGCGCACAAGAAGAGCGAGGACTTGGGTTGCCCCTGCCGCCCCGACACGGTGACCAGGGAGGCGCTCGACGCGCTCGAGAGCCCCGACATCGCGATGGCGCTCGCCGACCTCGATCGCGCGAACGGGATCATCCCGGCCGAGACGTTCGACGACTCCGACATCTTCGTGGAGCGCAAGCGTCCCCGTCGCCACAACGGTGGCGGCAACGGTGGCAACGGCGGTGGCAACGGCAGCGGCGGCAACGGCCGCCGTGGCAACGGGCGTCGCAACCCTGACTCGAACGGCGAGGGCGCGGCCCCCGAGGGCGCGAAGCGTCGTCGTCGCAGGTCCGCCAAGCCCGCCGAGGGCTCGGCCGAGCAGGGCGCCAAGCAGTCCCAGAACCAGTCGAATCCCACGGGCGAGCAGCACACCCGCAGGCGTCACCACTCCTCGACGGGGGAGGGCTCGGGGCAGGGTGCCCAGAACCAGCAGGGCTCCGGCCAGAGGCGCACGCGCAAGCCGGGCGACAAGGGCGGTGCGCAGGCGAACGGTGGTGGCCAGGCAGGCGGCAACGCGTCCGCCAAGGATGGTGCCCAGCAGACGGGTGACGCCCCCAAGCGCAAGCGTCGCCATCGCGGCGGACGCGGTCGTGGCAAGGGCACCGGTGGCGAGGGCGGCTCCAACGCGGGTTCCAACGGCGCCTCCGACGGCGGCTCCGGCAACGGCGGCTCCCCTTCGAGCGGCGAGTAGGCGCACCAGGAGGTCCGCCGGGGTCCGTCAGCGACCTCCGCCCATCTCGTCCGTGTCCAGCCAGATGGTGAAGGGTCCCTCGTTCACGAGCGAGACCCGCATGTCCGCGCCGAACCTGCCGCGACCCACATGGGCCACGTCCTCGTCGGCGAGCTCACAGAACAGGTCGTAGAGCCTCTCGGCATCCTCGGCGGCACCTGCTCCCGTGAAGGAGGGCCGGTTGCCGCGACGGCAGTCGGCATAGAGCGTGAACTGGCTCACCACCAGCACCTCGCCTCCCACGTCCGTGAGCGACAGGTTGGTCTTGCCGTCCGCGTCGTCGAAGATGCGAAGCGCCAGGACCTTCCTCCAGAGGCGCCGCGCCGTGGCATCGTCGTCGTCCGGACCGACGCCGAGCAGGACGAGAAGACCGTGCGCGCACGAGCCCACCTCGTCCCCGTCCACGCTCACGCTCGCATGTCCCACGCGCTGCAGCAACGCCCTCATCGGCCCGTCCCCTCGTCAGTCGTCGTGGTTCCTCTTGGCGCTCACCCGATCGACGTCGATGCGCGCGATCGCGACGGCCGGCAGGTACCGGTCGACCACCCCGGGGCGTCCCGCGAGCTGGCCGGGCAGCAGGCGCTCGCAGATGAGGCCCAGCACGCGTCTCTTCTCGGCATCGTCGTCCACGTAGGTCACATGTCCGAAGGCCTGCGCGCTCTCGTACCACGTGGTGAAGCGGCCCTTGGGAAGCGAGATGTCGTGGGCGCAGGTGTAGCACACGCGTCCGTCGGCATGGAGCGCCTCGGAGCGGATCCCGTGCCTCTGGCAGTGGAAGTAGAGATGGCGCGTGCCCTGCTCGAGCACCGCGTTCACGGGCGTCGCATAGGGCGTGCCATCCGCGAGCACGCATGACAGCGTGCCCCAGTCACACTCGGCGAGCACCCTCCACGCCTCGTCCTCGGCGAGGAGCCTTCTGGGATGTCCCATGCGCCGTCCCTCCTACAGGTCGTAGATTGCGGAGAACTTCTTCGTGAGGTAGCTCGTGAGATGGCTTGCGTCGAGAGGAGCTCCGGTGGCGTCGAGCATGATCCGGTCGGGGTCCTTGGCGCGGCCGAAGCACCAGATGCGACTCCGCAGCCACTCGCGGATGGGCGCGAGGTCGCCCGAGGCCAGCACGCCCTCGAAGTCCATCCCCTCGCGGCGCATCGTGTCCATGAACTGCGCGCCGTAGGCGCTGCCCAGGGCGTAGGTGGGGAAGTAGCCTATCTGGCCGTTCGACCAGTGCGAGTCCTGGAGCGCCCCGTGGCGTGCGTCGGGGACCTCCACGCCCAGGTAGCCGCGGTAGCGGTCAGCCCACAGGCCGGGCACGTCGGCGGCCGTGGCCTCGCCTGCGAAGAGCATCTGCTCGATCTCGTAGCGGATCACCACGTGGAGCGGGTAGGTGAGCTCGTCCGCCTCGGTGCGCACCAGCGAGGGCTCGGCCCGGTTCGTGGCGAGCCACAGGTCGTGGGGGGTGACGCCGGCCATGCGCTCGGGGAAGCGACGCGCGATGGTGGCGAGCAGCGTGGGCGCGAACGCCTCGGAGCGACCCACGTAGTTCTCGAAGAAGCGCGACTGCGCCTCGTGCATGCCCATCGAGGTGCCGCCCTTGAGGCAGGTGTAGTCATAGGAGGGGTCCACGCCCTGCTCGTACATCGCATGTCCGCCCTCGTGGAGCATGGAGAAGACGTTGGAGGTCACGTCGTCGGGATAGACGTGGCTCGCGATGAAGGCATGCTGGCTCGTGACGGAGTCGGTGAAGGGGTGCTCGGTCCGCGAGAGCACGATGGCGTCCATGTCCACGCCCTCGAGCTCCATGAGGTCACGGGCGAGCGCCCACTGGGCCTCCTCGTCGAAGCGGCCCTCGACGCAGGCGCGGCCGGGCTGCCAGCCCTTCTCGCCCACGGCGGCTACGAGAGGCACGACGCAGTCCTTCACCTGGGAGAAGAAGGCGTCGTAGAAGGCGCGTGAGGTGCCGTGCTCGAACTCGTCGAGCCAGACGTCGTAGGGCTCGCGCGTGTCGTCCTTGTAGCCGGCGATCTCGCGCATGGAGACGATGATGCGGTCGAGGTAGGGCTCGAACGAGTCCCAGTCGCTGGCGAGCTTGGCACGATGCCACACGTCGGCGGCCTCGCAGGTGAGACGGGTGAAGTCGGCGGCGACGTCGGCAGGGACGCTGGCCTCCTGGTCGCGGTCGCGACCCAGGACGCGGACCTCGGCGGCATGGGTCCCGTCCAGGGTGTCGTCCTGGGAGAGGCGGTCGAGCAGGGCTCCCGTCTCGGGGGAGCAGAGCAGCTCGTGGTGCTCCTCGTCGAGCGTGGCCATGGCCTCGCCGCGCCCGGCCGCGCCCTTGGGCGGGTCGATCGTCTCGCCATTGAACATGATGTCCACCAGGGCGTAGTTGTGGGCGAAGAGGTGGCGCTCGAGGGTGTCGAGGGCGGCCACGTCCGAGGTGGCGACGTCCGTGCGGTCTGTCTGGGTCATGGGTCCTCCGGGTTCGCGGTCGTGTCGCGAAATCGTGCGCTTGCAGATGGGATACGCAGCAAGTGTACTCACTCGGCCCCACTTGCGCGATACTCAGACGTGTCGTCGACGCGACCCGCCATGGGCCACGCGTCGGCCGTCCTGTCAGCGAGTGAGAGGGGCCACACGCATGTCGAGCAGCCGATTGACCTTCGATGAGTGGGAGGGGACCTACGCCGAGCGCATGGAGCACCTGCGTCGCAGCGCCGTCCGCGACCTGTTCGCGGCAGTGTCGCGCCCCGGCGTGATAGGTCTGTCCGGTGGCATGCCCGACATCTCCACCCTCCCCTTGGACGAGGTGGCCGAGTGCGCCAAGCGCTGCATCACCGAGGAGGGGCTCAAGGCGCTGCAGTACGGCGGCTCCGACGGACGCCTCCAGATGCGCGAGGTCGTCTGCGACATGCTGGCCGAGACGGACATCCACGTGAGTCCCGACGACATGATCCTCACGTCCGGCTCCCAGCAGGCGCTCGACTTCCTGGGCCGCACCTTCATCAACACGGGCGACACCATCATCTGCGAGGGGCCGAGCTACCTGGGCGCCCTCCAGGCCTTCTCGGCATACATGCCCCACGTCATCTGCATCGACCTCGACGAGGACGGCATGCGGATGGACCTTCTGGAGGAGACCCTCAAGCGCATCGGGCCCCGCGGCGCCAAGTTCATCTACACCATCCCCAACTTCCAGAACCCCGCCGGCGTCACGATGACGCTCGAGCGCAGGAAGAGGCTCATCGAGCTGTCCCACGAGTACTGCATCCCCGTGGTCGAGGACAACCCCTATGGCCTGCTGCGCTATGAGGGCGAGGACGTCCCATCCATGAAGTCGATGGACCCCGACGTCATCTACCTGGGGACCTGCTCCAAGATCTTCGCTCCGGGACTCCGCCTCGCCTGGTGCGTGGCGCCCCGTCCGCTGCTTGCCAAGATCAATCTGGCCAAGCAGGGGGCCGACCTATGCACCAGCCCGTTCAACATGTGCCTGGCCGAGCACTACTTCAAGGAGACCGACTGGCACGCCACGCTCGAGAGGTCCTGCGCCAACTACCGCGTGCGCCGCGACGCCATGCTCGACGCGCTCGACGAGCTGTTCCCGGCCGAGGCGACGTGGACGCATCCCGAGGGCGGCCTCTTCCTGTTCGTGACGCTGCCGCCGTTCTTCGACACCGACCAGATGATGTCGGCGGCCCTGGAGCATGGCGTGGCCTACGTGCCCGGCAGCAACTGCTTCCCCGACGGTCGCGGCAAGTCGAGCTTCCGCATCGCCTTCAGCTACGAGTCGCCCGAGACCATCCACGAGGGCATCAAGCGCCTCGCCGACGTCATCGCCGACCGCATGGACCTCTACCACGCGTTCCTCGAGGCCGGCGCCCTGCCCGCGCCCGAGGACAACTTCCAGCTGGGCACGCACGAGGGATCGCACGCGCGTCCGGCCACGTCCGCAACCACCACCGAAGGGAAGTAGAAGATGTCGAAGCCCTCAGTAGCAGTCATCATGGGAGGCACCTCGTTCGAGCGTGACTTCTCCCTCAAGAGTGGCAAGCTCGTCTGCGACCTGCTCGAGGCGTCCGGTCATGAGGTCATGCCCCTCGACGCGGACTCCAACCTCGTGGACACCCTTCGCTCCGAGAAGCCCGACGTCGCGTTCGTGACGATCCACGGCGCCGGCGGCGAGGACGGCTCGGTCCCGAGCCTGCTCGAGTTCCTCCGCATCCCCTACGTGGGGAGCCGCCCGCCGGTATGCCGTGCGAGCTGGAACAAGTCGGACATCCCCTTCGTGATGAGGCGTGCCTACGGCCCCGAGGAGTCGGTCGCCATCTGGCCGGCCGAGGTCGTCCTGCCCGCGTCGGCCTTCCGCGACCTGGGAGCCGCCAAGGCCCTCGACCTCGTGGCCGATCGCATCGGCAGTGGGTTCCCCCTCGCGGTCAAGCCCGCATGCGGCGGCTCGGCCATGGGCGTGTCCAAGGTGGAGGAGGAGGGCGAGCTGGGTGAGGCGATCATGGCCGCGCTCGCGTTCGACGACTCCGTCATCATCCAGGAGTGGGTCGACGGCGTCGAGCTCTCCGTCGCCGTCATCGGCGAGCCGGGCGACGCGCAGGTGCTGCCTCCCGTCGAGATCCACATGACCGAGGGCCTCTACGACACGTCATCCCGCATCGACCCCATGTGCGTCGAGCACTTCTGCCCCGTCCGCCCCGAGTCCCTCTCCGCGGACGGCGAGGTCGCCGACTCGTGCAGGAGCGAGATCGAGCGTGCGGCCCTCGAGGTCTTCGAGGCCTTCGGCTGCCGCGACATGGCCCGCGTCGACATGATCTGGGACGGCGCCGCCGCCCGTATCCTCGACCTCAAGGTGTTCCCTGGCCTCACGGACACGTCCCTCGTGCCCATGGCCGTCTCCGCTGCCGGAATAGACATGGCCGACCTCCTGGACGAGATGGTCGCCTGCGCATATGAGAGGGGCTGCTAGCGATGGCGACCATCACCGACCCCGACGTCCTCGCCGCCGCCTCCGAGCCGGAGGGTCTTCTCGACGACGTCGACCAGACCCGTGGCCTGCTCGTGGGCATAGACGTGGGCGGCACGTCCATCAAGGTCGGCGTGTTCACCATGGACGGCGACGAGCTCGACCATGAGTCGATCCCCACCGAGCACATCGACTCCGACGAGGCGTTCGACGCCATAGCCGGCAGCATCGTGGTCCTCGTGGCCAAGGCGGCCGAGAGCACGCATGCCTCCGCCATCGCGAACGCCCCCGAGGTCGCCTCCGTGCCCTTCGCCGTCCGCGGCGTGGGCCTGGCCGTGCCCGGCGTGGTGGACGCCGCCGGACACCTCCTCATGACCCCGAACATCACCCTCGACCTCGACGGTCTCATGGCCGCGCTGCGCCGTGCCTTCCCGAGCGCCGTCGTGGTGCCCCTGAACGACGCGAACGCCGCCGCCCTGGGCGAGCTGTGGAAGGGTGCCGGCGGGGGAGTGGAGAACCTCGTCCTCGTCACGCTGGGCACCGGCGTGGGTGCCGGCGTGGTCATCGACTGCAACGTGCTCGCGGGTGCCCACGGCGGCGCCGGCGAGGTGGGCCACGTCTGCGTGAACCCGGACGAGACCGCGACCTGCGGCTGCGGCCGTCATGGCTGCCTCGAGCAGTACGCCTCCGCCCAGGGGATCGTCCGCCTCTACCAGGCCGAGTGCGCCCGGACGGGCCAGCAGCCAGTCCCGATCGCCCATGCCACCGACTCCCTCGCGGTGTTCGACGCCGTCAAGGCCGGCGACCCCTGCGCCCGCGCGGCGGTCGACGCGGCCGCCGACTACCTCGCGCATGCGCTCGCCTCCGTCGCCTGCGTCGTGGACCCCGAGGTCTTCGTGATCGGCGGCGGCGTGTCCGGCGGCTTCGACCTGTTCGGCGACACCCTGCGCGAGCGCTATCGTCGCTACGCCATCTCCGCCGAGGCCGACACCCCCATCGTCGTGGCGACCCTCGGCAACCGTGCCGGCAGGGTCGGGGCCGCGTTCCAGGCCCGGGCCGCAGCCGAGCACTAGCGGTCCCGTCAGGGGAGGGCACGTGTGTGCGGCGCGGTCCTCTCGGCGGGATCGCACGCGCTTGACATGAAGCTGGCTTCAAGTCCTAGAGTCTTCCGGACGATGGCGCGGACCTCACATGACCGCAGCCTCGACGACGTCACGAAGGAGCACACCATGACCAAGAAGCTCGGCTTCGGCTGCATGAGGCTTCCCCTCATCGACAAGGACGACCAGACCTCGATCGACCTGCCTCAAGTGGAGCGCATGGTCGACATGTTCCTCGACCGCGGTTTCACCTACTTCGACACCGCCTGGATGTACCACGCGTTCGAGTCGGAGAACGCCGTGCGCAAGGCCCTGGTCGAGCGCCATCCGCGCGACTCCTTCACCGTGGCCACCAAGATGCCCACGATGATGCTCAAGGACGAGGCCGACCACCAGCGCATCTTCGACGAGCAGCGCAGGAAGGTGGGGGTCGACCACTTCGACTACTACCTGCTCCACAACATCAACGGCTCCACGTGGGAGACGGCCAGGCGCCTCGGCACGTTCGAGTTCGTTGCCGGCCTGCATGACGCCGGCGACGTCACCCACATGGGCTTCTCGTTCCACGACTCGCCCGACCTGCTCGACGAGGTCCTCACGGCGCATCCCGAGGTCGAGTTCGTGCAGCTGCAGATCAACTACCTCGACTGGGACGATGCCGGCATCCAGTCCAGGCGGTGCTACGAGACGGCCGTCGCCCATGGCAAGAAGGTCGTCGTCATGGAGCCGGTGAAGGGCGGCACGCTGGCGAACCCTCCCGAGGACGCCGCGCGTCTCATAGAGGGCCTGGGTGCGGGCGCCTCCCCCGCGTCGTGGGCGGTGCGCTTCTGCGCGAGCCTCCCCGAGGTCATGATGGTGCTGTCGGGGATGTCGAGCATGGAGCAGCTCGAGGACAACACGGGCTACATGCGCGACTTCGCACCCCTGACCGAGGAGGAGACCAACACGCTGCTGCGCGCGGCGCGTCTCATCCGCAGCGACACCGCCGTGCCGTGCACGAGCTGCCGCTACTGCGTGGCGGGCTGCCCCAAACAGATCCCGATCCCCACGTACTTCGGCCTGTACAACTCCCACATGCGCGACCCCGGAAGCGCCCACTCCAAGATGTACTACGCCAACATCACGAGGCACGCCTCCAAGGCGTCGGACTGCATCGGCTGCCGCAAGTGCGTCAAGGCGTGCCCGCAGCACATCATGGTGCCCGAGATGCTCGCCGACGTGGCCAAGGCCTTCGAGGCCGAGTAGGGCCGCCGCGCCGGTCGCGTTGCTCGTGCCAGCCGCGCCGGTCGCATCAGATGCGGTGGACGCGCGTCTCGTCGTAGCGGTCCTGCTGGGCGCGGCTCTCGGCCGGGTTCCCTATCGCCAGGAGGCAGAAGGGTTCGAGCCCGCCAGGCAGCCCCAGGGCCGCGGTGACGTTCGCCATGCGCTCGGGGTCGGGGCTGACGGCCATGATGACCGATCCCAGTCCCAGCTGCGTGGCCTCGAGCATGACGCTCTCGGCACAGATCGCGAGGTCCGTCTGGACGAGGTCCGGGCAGGCCGTCTCACGGGTCCGCGCGCAGGGGACGATGACGAGGGGCGCTCGGCCGGCCGGCGTCGACCAGGGCGTGGCCTTCGCGAGGGCGGAGCGGGTGGTCTCGTCGGTGACGACGTAGAACTCCCAGGGCCGCTGGTCCTTCGCGGTGGGGGCTGCCATCGCCGCTCGGAGGAGCCTCTCGACCTGCTCGTCCGTCACGGGCTCGTCGGTGTACCTGCGGATGCTCACGCGCTCGAATATGGGGTCCATGGATAGCTCCCGTCGTCTCGTCCGTTCACGCGTCTTCTACCCAAAGGGAGGGGAGCCCGAGACTCTCGTCCCGGGCTCCCCTTCGGATGCGTGCGTGTCCGCCGCCGCGTCGCCTTGGCGCTAGGCCTTGTGCGAGCTGCCGAGGTTGTCCATGTGGCTGGAGACGACCTTCTGGATCTCGGCCATGCCCTCCTTGGAAGGCTTCTTGGGGTCGAAGCAGTCGGGGTTCTCGGCCATGTAGGCCATGTAGCCCTTGGTGAAGGCCTGACGCAGCTCGGTGGCGTAGTTCACCTTGCAGATGCCGTTCTCGATGGCGGTGAAGACCTGGTCATCGGGCACGCCGGAGGTGCCGTGGAGGACCAGCGGGATGCTCACCTTGGAGCGGATCTCCTTCAGGATCTCCTGCTCGATGTGCGGGGTGCCCTTGTAGACGCCATGGGCGGTGCCCACGCCCACGGCCAGGCTGGTGCAGCCGGTGCGCTCGACGAACTCTACGGCCTCGTCGGGGTCGGTGAAGGGGTTCTCCTTGCCGGCGTCAGGACCGTCGTCCTCCTTGCCGCCCACCTTGCCGAGCTCGGCCTCAACGGGGATGCCCATGGCCGCGGCAGGCTTGCAGACGCTCTCGGTGAGCTCCATGTTCTGCTCGAACGGCACGTGGGAGCCGTCGATCATGACGGAGGTGTAGCCGGTGTGGATGGCCTGCATGCAGCGGTCGAAGCCATCGCCGTGGTCGAGGTGGAGCGCCACGGGGATGTCGGTGCGCTCCGCGGCGGCCTTGACCATGCCGTAGAAGTAGTCGAGACCGGCGTACTTCACCGTGCCCGGGGTGGTCTGCATGATGACGGGGGAGTGCCTCTCCTCGGCGGCGGCCAGCACCGCCATGACGAACTCGAGGTTCTCAACGTTGAAGGCGCCGACGGCATAGTGGCCCTTCTGGGCGTCGAGCAGCATGTCCTTGGTGGTTACGAGCATGGTCTGTCTCCTTTTCCGCCGGATGCGCCGGCATTGGTCGACTATCGAGACTATCGGACTATCGAGACGGCCGCGCCGCGACGGCGCCGCCGATGGTTCCCTGATCTGGCTACGCGATCCTCTCGACCGTGGTGCCCTCGCGCAGGCGATCGGCCTCGGCCATGTCGAAGTGGCCGGTGCTCGCGGTGAGGCAGTTGGCGGAGGCGCAGCTCATGGCATAGGCGAGCTGGTCGGGCGCGGACATGCCGCGGGCCATGGCGACGGCGAAGGCGCCCACCATGGTGTCGCCCGAGCCCACCGGGTTCACGACCTCGATCCTGGGCGCGCGTCCGCGGAAGGTCCCCTCGTCGCAGCACATGATGGCACCGTCCCCGCCGAGCGAGACCACGACCTGCGAGATCCCCTTGGCGTGGAGCTCTCGGGCAGCGGAGGCGACCTCTTCGGTGGAGCTCACCTTCCTGCCGAGCACCGCGCCGATCTCGTCGGTGTTGGGCTTGACCATGGTGGGGAGGGCCTCGACGCCGTTCAGGAGCAGCTCGCCCGAGGTGTCGAGGATGACGGGCTTGCCCAGCGCCCTCACGGCCGAGACGAGCGCCACGTAGGAGTCCTTGGGCATGCCGGCGGGCACCGATCCGTTCATGGTGACGACGTCCGCCTTGGCAGCGAGCTGGCCGATCTTCTCGACCATGGCGTCCACCTCGGCGGACGTGACCTCTCGGCCGGGCTCGAGGAACTCGGTGGAGCGGCCGGAGGGCTCGAGGACGTTGATGCAGCAGCGGGTCTCGGTGGCCACGTGGACGAAGTCCTGGGCGATGCCGTCGGCCGCGAGCAGGTCGCAGAGGAGCTGGCCGTTGTTGCCGCCCACGAAGCCGGTCGCCAGGACCTCCTCACCGCAGGTCGCCACGGCGCGACTGCAGTTGAGACCCTTGCCGCCCGCCACGTCGATGACCGTGGCCACGCGCTGGACCTCGCCCACCTCGAGGGGGGATGAGATCTGGTAGGCCTTGTCTATCGAGGTGTTGAGAGTGACCGTGCAGATCATGCGCGCCTCCGCGTGTCATCGACCTTCGTCCGGGATCTGGGTCCCGAACCCTTCAAGAGGCAGTCTACCCGGCTTGGCTTCTCCCCATCGTTCGAGGTGAGGAGGGGAATCGAAAGCAAAGGCGACATCACTGGTTGGCATTCCGCATGAATGGGGGCGAAATCGGCGACTTCCCTTGTCGGATGGCGGAAACGAAAGTGACGACAAGGCTATTGCTTGCTAATATGGAAAGAGAAGAAAACCAAATCGCCATAACTCTTGCGCAATGGCAAGGAGAGCGGTCAGTTCGTGGGCGTGACCGTCGTGGGTCGTGGGCGAGGAGGGGAAGGGGAGGTCGTCATGGCGGCATCGTTTGCCGAGGAGAGGCGCGCGGCCATCATGTCCATGCTCGACCGGGACGCCTCCGTCCAGGTGGCCGACATCGCCTCGGCGTTCGGTGTCTCCAGGGTCACGGCCAGGGCCGACCTCGATGCCCTCGAGCGCGACGGGAAGCTTCGCCGGACCCACGGAGGTGCGGTCTCCCTCTCCAAGACCCTCACCGTCTCTATCCAGGACCAGCGCGTGAACGTCAACGTGGCCGCGAAGCAGGCGATCGCGCGGGCGGCGCTGCGCTTCGTCCATGATGGTGATGCCATCCTCGTGGACTCGGGCACCACCGCGCTCGAGCTCGTGCGCGCGCTCGGCTCGCGCGACGGCGTCACGGTGGTGACGGGCGACTTCACCATCTCCGACTTCGTGGACCGATCCCTTCCCAGGACCGACGTCGTCATGCTCGGCGGGGCCCTGCGCAAGGGACATCGCTACACCTACGGCCCGCTCGCGCTGCGTTCCCTCGAGGCACTGCATCCCACGAGCGCCTTCCTGTGTCCCACGTCCTACGTCCCCGGTCGCGGCCTCATGACCAACTACGCCGCGATGGCCGAGCTCAAAGCTGCGTTCCTCAGCTGCGCCGAGCACCGCTACGTCCTCATGGACGCGAGCAAGGTGGGTGCCCCGGGCCTCCTGCGGTTCGGCGACCTCTCGGGCGTCGAGGCCGTGGTGATGGACGCCGATCCGGATGGCGCCGTGGCGGCGGACCTCGAGCGGCTCGGCCGTGCGGGCGACCTCATCCTGGCGGGGGAGTAGGGCTCGCTCCGTCAGGAACGTGCATCGTCAGGAATGCGCATAGAGAACGATTGAATCCAAGTGAAGTTGTCTCTCTTGTCGAGTCTGGTTGGGTCTTCTTGGACTCATTCGTTCTCTACTCGCAATTTGCGCAACCAGATGAGCAATCGATTCTCCTTGGCTATAGGATTCTCTCGCGCAGCACGCGGTTCCTCTCGGCGTGGTCATAGCTTGGCGAGCGGTCGTAAATCCCCAGGACCTTTCTGATGACCCCCACTACGCAGTCGAGGTCATGCTTGCACTTGAGCTGTTCGTTCGTAAGCGTGATGACCTCAATGCCGGACTCCCTGAGTTGGGCCCTCCGCCGCGAGTCGGCGGCGATGCGATCTGCTCCGGTGTGGAACATGTCACTCTCATATTCGAGGTCGAGCCCAGCAAGACCGTTCATCGGATTGTTCCAGAAGATGTCGCAAGACCTCCAGCCATCCTCTCTGCCGATTCCCCTGAACCAGGGGTTGAGCGTGGGCTGCGGAAGGCCATAGCCTCCAAGCCTCTTCGGCAGGGAAAGGAGCATCGCGACCGCGGTCTCGCGAGGCGAGGCCGAATTCGCAAGGATGTGTGACACAGCCCTTCTCGCCTTCGGCTTTCCATTGAAGGAGCTGGTCTCGAGCAGGGTCTTCTTGAGCGAATCGGGCGTCATGAGGGGAGGACGTTGCGAAAGGCTCCTGTTGTCCAGGCCAGTCGAGTATTTCCCGCAGAGCTCATACCCGAGCATGATGAGGCCAAACAGGTCGAGAGCCGAAGCCATCTGAAGGAAGGTGTATTCGGGGGAGCTGATGAGGACGTGTCTGCCCATGAGCCTGAAGGCTCCAGGCGGGGGAGGGCTCGACCATACATGACAGTGCAGGGAGTTCGATTCCCTCCGGTATTCCTCGTTCGCCACAAGCACATCCAAAGGGCCATCGAGCGCCCAGGGGAAGTCGATCTCTCGCATGACGTTCGCATCGATGAAAGGGACGTGGAGATAATAGCGTCCGAGCTGTAGCTCCTTGCCCATGACGAGAGGATCGGGAGCGTGAAACGAAGCGGTCCCGATGAGGCGATGGCGTCGCAGGGCGGTGTCATGGCTGATGAGAATCGTCATATGGAGATGGTATCGGAGGCAAGGTCCTGTCTGCAGGAAACTCGAGATGAGAACGACCAAGTGCGGGTAATCGTCGGTCGGAAGCAGTGAAATCAGAAAACACCCTGGTTTGGTCGTTCTATACGCGTGATTTGCGCGGGCGACCTCATTCTGGCGGAGAAGTGGGGCGCGGCTTACGACAGCAGACGACCCCGGGGCCGAGGCCTCGGGGTCGCAAGTCGGCTCGCATGTGCGCCGTTGTGCGCGGTCACGCCCTAGTCGTGGTAGTAGCCCTCGTCCCACTTCTTGTTGATCTCGTCGAAGAAGTGAGGGTCGGCCTGTGCGGCGGCGTCTCCCTGCCACACGGCGTCGATCTTGGCCACCATGGCGTCGTTTTCCGGCGTGGCCTTGTACTCGGCCGCCAGGAAGGCGTCGACGATGTCGGCCACGAGGAACTCGCCGGTGATCTTGCCGCCGAAGCCGAGCACGTTGGCCTTGAGGTTCTCGCGGGCATACACGGCCGTGGCCATGTCGCGCACGAGCGGGCAGCGCGCGCCCGGCACCTTGTTCACGGAGTTGGTGATGCCCACGCCGGTGCCGCACATGACGACGCCCGCATCGGCCTTGCCGGAGGCCACGGCCTCGCCCACGCGCTTGCCGTAGATGGGGTAGTGCGTGCGGCTGTGGTCGTAGGTGCCGCAGTCGATGACCTCGTGTCCCATCTTCTTGAGGTGGTCGGAGAGGGCCATCTTCTCGGTGGTGACGATATGGTCGCAGCCAATCGCGATGATCATTTCAAGTGTCCCTTCTGTTGGGTGAGAGATTCGGTTCCGGCTGCTACGCCATCTTGTTGAGCATGTCCACGCGGACCTGGTGACGGCCGCCCGCGTAGGGCTCGGCCAGGAACTCGTCCACGATGCCGCGAGCGAGGTCGTCGCCCACGATGCCCGATCCCATGACGATCATGCGGGCGTTGTTGTGCTGACGGGTCATGTAGGCGGAGCGCTCGTCGGAGCACTCGCAGGCGATCATGCCCTTGACCTTGCAGGCGGCGATGTAGCTGCCGGCGCCGTAGCGGTCGAAGGCGAAGCCGAGGCTGTCGGGGTTGGCCATGAGGTCGTTCGCGACGGCCGTGGCGGAGTCGACGAAGTCGGCGGCGGGCCGCTCGCTCTTGTCGACGACCTCGTGACCCAGGGTCTTGAGGTAGGCCTTGACGGTCTCCTTGAGGGGCATGCCCTCGGCGTCCGATCCAATGACGATGCGCATGTGCGTTTCCTTTCGATGATGGTGCGGGTCCATGTGGCGGTGCCTGTCGGCTCCCCTCACGCCTCCCGGGGCGTCAGGAGATGACGGTGGTGATCTGGTCGAGCTGCTCTCGCTGCTCGGGGGTGATGTGCGTGTCGGTCACGAGACCATCGATGTCGGTGAGCTCGTAGAAGGTGAAGAAGTCGCGCTTGCCGACCTTGGATGAGTCGGCGACGAGGTAGCGCAGGTCGGCCTTGTCGAAGGCGAGCTGCTGGAGCCTGCCCTCCTCCATGTTCGAGGTCGAGACGGACGTCCCGAGCACGCCGTTGGCACCGATGAACGCCTTGTCTATGCCGAGCATGCCGAGCGCGTCCTCAGCCATGGGACCCACGAAGGCTCCCGTGCGAGGACGATAGAGACCGCCCACGAGGCAGAGGTCATAGCAGCTGCGGCTCTCGAGGAGGTTGAAGACGGGGAGGCTGTTCGTTATCACGCGCAGGTGGGCCTCGGGGAGGCGCTGGGCCATGATCTCGACCGTGGTGCCCGTGCCGAGGAAGATGGTGTCGCCGTCCTCGACGAGGGACACCGCGAGCTTGGCGACGCGGGCCTTCTCCGTGGTGTGGAGCGTGCGCTTCTCGCTGTGGGAGTACTCATGGGGGACGACAAGACCGCGCTTGCCGTTGAGGCTCCTCGCGCCACCATGGACGCGTATGAGCCGCTGGTCCGAGGCGAGTTCGTCGAGGTCACGCCGGACGGTCATCTCGGAGACGGAGAGGGACTCGGCCACGTCGCGCACGGTCACGGACCCACGGCCCTCGACGAGTCTGACGATGGCGTCCTGCCGCTCCGACTTGAGCATGTCCCCTCCTCGGTCGTCCTGTTCCCGTTACGAATACGAACATAGTCAAACAGAAACGAACAGTCAAGAGGATTCGCCAAGGGAATTCGAGTGGAATCGGGACCGGCGCCCCTCCTCGCGAGGGGAGGGCGGGGGCCGGCCGGCTACCTGCTCGGAGGGGCGGCCACGGTCCCGCGCTTCACGAGCGTGCCGGGGATGAGCACGTGCTGGCGACCGCGCGGCATGTCATGCGTGCCCGTCACCTTGCGGAATGCCCAGAGGCCCACCTGGCGGTTGTCGAAGCGGACCGTGGTGAGACCGTTGTGAGGCACGAACAGGCCGAGGGAGTCGTCCACGCCCACGAGGCTGACGTCCTCGGGGATCCGCTTGCCGGCGTCGTGCATCGCCACGGCCACGCCATAGGCCATCGCGTCGTTCGAGGCGTAGATGGCCGTGCAGGTGGGGTCGGCGGCCAGACGGGCCCCGGCCTCGTATCCGCTGTCCGCCGTCCAGTCGCCGCGGAGCACCTCGGGCGCCGGGATGCCGCGTGAGGCCAAGGCCTCGTAGTAGCCCTCCTCGCGTTGGGCTCCGGATATGGAGAGCTCGGGGCCGGATATGAAGTGAACGTTGGCGTGCCCGTGCTCGAGCAGGTGTGAGACGATCATCTCCGAACAGCCCATCTGGTCGTTGTCCACGGTGGAGCAGGTGGGGTGCTCGAGCATCGTGATGATCACGGTGTCAAGGCCGGGGAGGGGCTTGAACTCGCGGAAGTCAGGGACCATGCGGTTGAGGTTGAAGATCATGCCATCCACGGGAAGCGCGCTCATCCGCCGCGAGGCCTCCGTGAGGGAGAGGGTCTCGCCAGGTGCCATCTCCATGAGGGTGATGGCATGGTCCTCCGCGGCGGCGGCCGAGGTGATGCCCTCGAGGCGCAGCATATTTCCCGTGTCGGTGATGTTGAGCATGACGAGGCCTATGGAGCTGTATCGGCCTGCCTTGAGCGACCTGCCCGCGAAGCTTGGCCGATATCCGAGGTCGTCCATGGCGGCCCTCACCTTGTCGCGGGTCTCGGGGCGCACGGAGTCCGAGCCCCTCACCACACGCGAGACGGTCTGGGCGGAGACGCCGGCAGCGTCAGCGACATCGGCGAGTGAGACCGTCTGTGACTGTGACCTGGCCATCTTCGATCCTCTCGTCAGAATCTGCGCACGTCCCGTGCGGGTGGGGGCGGGGTGTCTCGCGTCGAGACGGCCTCTCGGCCCCGCGCTCTCTGTGTGAACGTTAACACTCGACTCGCTCAAATGGACCCAGGCGCATCCGCTCAAGTCGCGAACATGACCGCTCGCAGTGCTTCGAGATGTTCGGATTCCACCTCTCCCTCTCAGATGTTAACGTAGCCATCAGAAAATGTTATCGCTAACATGAACATGAACAAACAATCGTGAACAAGCTCGTCGCAACCATATAGGCTGATGAGAGGAGCGGAGATGGACGAGAGGACGGCATGCCGGGCCCTGACGGACCATGTGCTCGAGAATCCCGCGCCGGCGAGTCCCTGACGAACCCCTAGGAACCAGCGAGGTCCGTCCGAGGCGTCCCGGCACCAGACGGTCCCCGAGCAAGTTGGCAGCACGTATCACCCGAACTCGTTCTGACAGGCAAGCAACCTCAAATGGAGGCAAGAAATGGCTAACGCATTCGAGAGGGGAATGGAGAAGGCGCGCCCCGCGATGGAAGGCATCGCGGCCAACAAGTACGTCTCCGCCATCCGCGACGGCTTCATCGCCGCAATGCCCATCATCCTGTTCTCGTCCATCTTCCTGATGGTCGCCTACGTCCCCAACGCATGGGGCTTCTACTGGCCCACCGACGTCGAGAACAACATCGTCCTCGCCTACACCTACTCGATGGGGCTCCTCGCCCTGTTCGTGGCAGGCACCACGGCCAAGGCGCTCACCGACACGCTCAACCTCGACCTGCCCAAGACCAACCAGGTCAACCCCATCGCCGTGATCATCACGTCCGAGATCTCGCTCATCATCCTGGCGGTCCTGCCGCTCGATGGCGGCGGCGTCGACCTCACCTACCTGGGCACCAAGGGTCTTATCGCGGCCTACATCGTGGGTCTCATCGTGCCCAAGTTCTATCACCTGTGCATCTCCAACAACGTGACCATCACGCTGCCCCCGCAGGTCCCCGGCAACATCGCCCAGACGTTCAAGGACGTCATCCCCATGGCGCTGAGCGTCTCCGTGTTCTGGCTCATCTCCGTGGCCTTCACCACGTTCACCGGCTCCAACCTTCCCATGTGGATCATCAGCGTGCTGTCGCCGCTGTTCTCCGCGTCCGACTCCTACGCCGGCCTCGCGATCATCGCCGGCGCGACCGCGTTCTTCTGGTTCGTCGGCGTCCAGGGCCCCTCGGTCGTCCAGCCGGCCATCAGCGCAATCATGGTCGCGAACACCGAGGCGAACCTGCAGCTCATGCAGGCCGGTCAGCAGGCGACCCACATCCTGTGCGTGAACACATATGACTATGTCTGCAACTTCGGTGGTACCGGCGCGACGTTCGTCGTCGCCTTCCTCATGATCCTCGTCTGCAAGTCCGACGAGCTCAAGGCCGTGGGCAAGGCCGCCGTCGTGCCCGGTTGCTTCTCGGTGAACGAGCCCGTCCTCTTCGGCGCGCCCATCATCATGAACCCCGCGATGTTCCTCCCGTTCATCCTCACCCCCATCCTCAACGTGTGGATGCTCAAGTTCTTCGTCGAGATGTTCGGCATGAACTCCTTCGTCTACACCATGCCCTGGACCGTGCCCGCGCCCATCGGCATCCTGATCTCCACCGGCTTCGCGCCGCTCGCGTTCCTGCTCGTCCCGCTCATGCTCTTGGTCGATGTGCTCGTATACATGCCCTTCCTCAAGGCCTATGACAAGCAGCTCTGCGAGAAGGAGGAGGTGCGCGAGGAGACGATCGAGGCCGGTGCCGACGGTGCCGCCGTCCTCACGGCCGCCGCTCCCGCCGCGACCGAGGAGGCCGTGGCCACCAAGACCGCCGAGCCTGCCGAGAAGACCGCCGACAAGCCTGCCGTCGCCCCCGCGGGCGGCCTCACAAAGCAGACCGACGTGCTCGTCCTGTGCGCCGGAGGCGGTACCAGCGGCATCCTCGCCAACGCCCTCAACAAGCTCGCCGAGGACCGCAGCCTGCCCCTCTCCGCCGCCGCGAGCTCCTACGGCCAGAACATGGACATGATCAAGGACATGGACCTCGTCATCCTCGCTCCTCAGGTCGCCAGTCAGAAGGACAACCTCCAGAAGATCTGCGACAAGTACGGCGTCGGCCTGGCCACCACCTCCGGCCGCCAGTACATCTCGCTCACCAACAACCCCGACGAGGCGCTCGACTTCGTGATCGCCAACGTCCCCGACAAGCAGTAGGCCGGAAGGACAGCCATGAGATTTCCCGATGACTTCATCTTTGGTGGTGCCACCGCGGCATACCAGGCCGAGGGAGCCACGAAGGAGGACGGCAAGGGCCGCGTGCCCTGGGACTCCTTCCTCGAGGAGCAGGGCCGCTTCAGCCCCGACCCCGCGTGCGACTTCTACCACCTCTATCCCGAGGACCTCAAGCTCGCCCATGACTTCCACCTGAACGGGATCCGCCTCTCCATCGCCTGGTCGCGCATCTTCCCCACGGGTGCCGGTGCGGTCGAGCCCAGGGGCGTCAGGTTCTACCACGAGATGTTCGCGGAGTGCCAAAAGCAGGGGGTCGAGCCGTTCGTCACGCTCAACCACTTCGACCCGCCCGAGGCCGTCCAGAACGACGACGGCTGGCTCAACCCCGAGAACGTGCGAAAGTTCGAGGACTACGCCCGCTTCTGCTTCGAGGAGTTCCCCGAGATCCGCTACTGGATCACCATCAACGAGCCCACGAGCATGTCCGGCCAGCAGTACATCTCCGGCACCTTCCCGCCGGGGGAGAAGAACAACTTCTTCAAGGCGTTCCAGGCCGAGCACGCGATGAACCTCGCGCACGCCCGTGCGGTCAACGCCTACAAGGAGATGGGCCTTCCCGGCGAGATAGGCGTGGTGCACGCGCTGCAGACCGTCTACCCGTATGACCCGGACGATGCCGGCGACCAGCACGCCGCCGCCCTGCTCGACGCGCTCGAGGACCGCTTCTACCTCGACGGCACGCTCGAGGGCAGCTATTCGGACGAGACGCTCTCGCTCGTCTCCGAGATCCTCGAGGCCAACGACAGCCCCATGATCGACATCACGGATGACGAGGTGGCCATCCTCACCAAGGCCGCCGACCAGATGGACTTCGTGGGCGTGAACTACTACTTCTCCAAGTTCGAGAAGGAGTACCACGGCCCGTCCGAGGTCATCCACAACGGGACCGGTGCCAAGGGCTCGTCCGTCTGCCGCCTCCAGGGCGTGGGCGAGGAGCGCATGCGCGACGGCATCGAGACCACCGACTGGGACTGGGCGATCTACCCGCAAGGACTGTACGACCAGCTCATGCGCATCAAGAGGGACTACCCCAAGGCCGGCAAGGTCTACATCACCGAGAACGGCATCGGTCTCAAGGAGTCGCTGCCCGCCGACGGCTCCATGATCCGCGACCAGAAGCGCATCGACTACGTCTCGCTCCACATGGCCGAGGTCCTTCGCGCCATCGAGTCCGGCGTCGACGTCCGCGGCTACTTCATCTGGTCGCTCCAGGACATGTTCTCCTGGACCAACGGATACTCGAAGCGCTACGGCCTGTTCTTCGTCGACTTCGAGACCCAGGAGCGCCATCCCAAGCAGAGCGCGTACTGGTTCAAGCGCATGATAGACACCAAGGAGATACCACCCACCAAGGAGGAGTCATGACGACCGAGGAGATCCAGAAGATCGGGTTCGAGATAGTCGCCTATTCGGGAGACGCGAGGAGCAGCCTCCTCGAGGGCATCAAGAAGGCCAAGGCCGGCGACCTCGACGGGGCCCAGAGGCTCAAGGACGACGCCCAGGAGTGCATCAACGACGCCCACAAGTCGCAGACCGCGCTCCTCTCCCAGGAGGCGGGCGGCGAGACCAGCCAGATCGGCATGATCATGATCCACGCCCAGGACCATCTCATGACCACGATGATGCTCATGGACATCTTCGACACGCTCGTCGACGTCTACCGCTAGGACCCACCAAGAGGTCGTCTCCGCAAAGGGGGCGGCCTCTTTTCGTATTCGCTTTCATTAAGTTGCCTCCGCACTGGTAGGATTGTGGGGACGACACGTTCCCGGCCATGTCCTGCCGGGGGCATCATCCGTGGAAGGGGACAGCAAGATGAACCGTGACGAGGAGAGGTCCGCGCGCGTCCGTGACGCCTTCGACCACAGCTACGGCATGGGGGGCAGGGACCTCGTGACGGTCTGCTCGCCAGCCCGCTCCGAGATCTCCGGCAACCACACCGACCACGAGGGGGGTCGCGTCATCGCCGGTGCCCTCGACCGCAACATCATCGGACTCGCCGCCGCCAACGGCACGGACGAGATCAGGCTCACCAGCGAGGGCTTCGATCCCATCGAGGTCCCTCTCGACGACCTCGAGCCCCAGGAGGACGAGAAGGTCACCACTGCGGGTCTCGTCCGGGGCATGGCCCACGAGCTCGTCTCCACCGGTCGCGTCGCGTCCGGCTTCGACATCGCCATGACCAGCAACATCCCCGCAGGAGGGGGCCTGTCCTCTTCCGCGGCCCTCGAACTCGCGCTCGGCCGCGTCATGGAGGCCCTCTGGGACGGCGCGCCCGTGGACGCCGCCACCCTGGCACGCATGGGTCAGACGGCCGAGAACGACTACTTCGGCAAGCCCTGCGGCCTCATGGACCAGCTCGCGGTGGCCCTGGGCGGCCTCGCCCACATGGACTTCGCCGACCCCGCCAAGCCCACCTTCGCCAAGCTCGCCCTCGACTTCGAGGACATGGGCTATGCCCTCTGCCTCGTGGACGTGGGATGCGACCACAGCCAGTTCACCGACGAGTACGCCGCCGTGCCCGTGGAGATGCAGGCAGTGGCCCGCGCCTTCGGCAAGACGCGCCTGCTCGACGTGGACGAGGATGAGTTCGACGCCGCCGTCCCGGCGCTCCGTCGTGAGCTGGGCGACCGCGCGGTGCTCCGCGCCATCCACTTCTGGCGAGAGGACGAGCTCGTCGACGCCCGCTGGGATGCGCTCAAGGCGGCTGACATCGACTCGTTCCTCGAGCTCACACGTGAGTCCGGGGCCTCGAGCGCCATGTTCCTCCAGAACGTCGCATGCGGCGACGCCTTCCAGCCTGCCATGGTCGCGCTGGGGCTCGCCGAGCGCACGCTCAAGGGACATGGTGCCGCACGCATCCACGGTGGCGGGTTCGGCGGTTCCATCCAGGCGTTCGTCCCGCTGGACGAGGTCGGCCGCTTCACGAGCGCCATGGACGGCTGGCTGGGCGAGGGTGCCTGCCAGCGCTATGCCATCGCCGAGGAGGGGGCGAGCGCCTCATGGCTCTAGACGGAAGCGCGCTCGCGCATACGGTCTCCTCGCTCGTCTCCTACGCCGTGGGATGCGGCCTCGTCGACGCGGCCGACGAGGCGTGGGCCTACAACGCCGTCCTCGAGAGCGTGGGCGCCACGGGTCCCGCGCCCGCCGCCGTCGGCGATGCCTCCGACCTCGACCTCGAGGCCACCCTCGCCTCCCTCGCGGAGGTCGCCGTGGCCAACGGCGTCGCCGACGACACCGGCACGGGACGCGACCGCGCGGCCATGCGCATCATGGGCAGGCTCACGCCGCGTCCCTCCGACGTCGCCGCCCGCTTCCACGACCTCGAGGCCGCCTCGCCCGTCTCGGCCACCGACTGGTTCTACAAGCTCTCCTGCGACGCCGGCTACGTCCGCCGCGCCGCGATTGCGCGCAACATCCGCTGGACCACGCCCACGCGCTGGGGCGACCTCGAGATCACGATCAACCTCTCCAAGCCGGAGAAGGACCCCCGCGACATCGCCGCGGCCGGGGCCGCCGCCTCGACCGACGAGGTCTATCCTGCCTGCCAGCTGTGCATGAGCAACGAGGGCTATCCGGGACGTGCCGCCGCCGACGTCGCCGGTGCGCATCCCGCCCGGCAGAACCTCCGCATCATCCCGCTCGAGCTGGAGGGGGAGAGGTGGGGGCTCCAGTACTCGCCCTACGCCTACTTCGACGAGCACTGCATCGCGATGAGCGCCGAGCACCGCCCCATGCACGTCGACCGCACGAGCATGTCGTGCCTCCTCGACCTCGTGGACCTGTTCCCCCACTATCTCTTCGGGTCGAACGCCGACCTGCCCATCGTGGGCGGCTCGATCCTGTCCCATGACCACTTCCAGGGCGGGCGCCACGTCTTCCCGATGATGAGGGCCGCCTCCTGCGAGACCTTCGCCATGGGGGAGCACCCGGACGTGAGCTGCGAGGTCCTCGTGTGGCCCCTCAGCGTCCTGCGCCTAACGAGCCCCGACCGCACGCACGTGCTCGATGCCGCGACGCATGTCCTGACCTGCTGGCGCTCGTACTCCGACGCCTCCGTGGGAGTGCTGGCCGAGACCTGCGGCGTTCCTCACAACACCTGTACCCCCATCGTCCACAGGGACGGCGACGACTACGTGGTCGACCTCGCCCTGCGCTGCAACGTCACGTCGGACGAGAACCCCCTGGGCGTGTTCCATCCCCACGCCCGCTGGCACCACATAAAGAAGGAGAACATCGGCCTCATCGAGGTCATGGGCCTGGCCATCCTGCCGCCGCGCCTCGTGGGCGAGCTCGACGCCGTGCGCGTCCACCTGCTCGACGGTACGTCGTTGGACGACGACCCGCTTTCGGCGTCGCATGCCCCTTGGGCGCGCGAGGTCGCCGAGCGCCATCCCGACCTCACGGCCGATGTGGCCGACCAGGTGCTCAAGGACGAGGTGGGCGCCGTGTTCGGCCATGTCCTCGAGGACGCGGGCGTCTTCAAGTGGGACGACGAGGGCAGGGCCGCCCTCGAACGCTTCCTGGCCACCCTCTGACGTCCCTCCGTTTCCCGAACGCGTCCTTCGCGGGGACCCTCTCGCGCTACACTCATGTGAGAAGGTTCCCGCCGGGGGCGGCCGGCCCGTTCCCGGACACATCACCGGAGGAGACGCGATGATCTACACCCTCACGACCAACCCCGCGATCGACATGAACATCAGCTGTGACGGGCTCGTCGCCGACAAGGTCTGTCGTACGCGCGATGCGGTCTACACGCCCAACGGCAAGGGTCTGAACGTGAGCTTCACGCTCAAGCACTATGGGGTCGACTCGACCATCCTCGGCTTCTTCGGCGGCTTCACCGGCGACTTCATCGTGAGTGGCGCCAAGGAGCGCGGCTGCGAGGTCATGCCCGTCATGATCGACGGCATCACCCGCGTGAACGTCTTCCTCTCGGACTTCGGCAACGGCTGCGAGTACACGCTCCCCAACGCCGGGGCGCCCGTCTGCCGTGACAAGCAGCTCGAGCTCCTCGACCTTCTCGATGGCCTCGATGACCTCGAGTGCCTCATCGTGAGCGGGAGCCTCAGTCCCCAGATCGAGCCCTCCTACTACGAGGAGATCATCTCCCACGTCAAGGCCAAGGGCGCCGAGTTCGTGCTCGACATCTCGCACCCCTCGCTCGCCCAGCTCGTCTCCGAGCGTCCCCTCATCATCAAGCCGAACGACGAGGAGGTCGCCGCCATCTTCGGCGTGGACGTCGACTCCGAGAGGAGCATGGTTGAGGCCATGAGGATCGTCCACGAGAGGGGTGCGCAGAACATCCTCCTCACGCTTGGTGGTGCCGGCGCCTACTTCTACAACGGCGAGCGCATGTGGCATGCGAGTGCCGCGAAGGTCAAGATCCTCTCCACCGCCTGCGCCGGTGACGCCACGCTCGCGAGCTTCCTGTCCATCTGGTACTCCGATCGCGACGCCGTGGAGCCCGCCCTCCGCCGCGCCATGGCCACGGGCGGCAACGTCGCCATGAGTGCGGGTCTCGGCACCTTCGACAAGGTCGATGAGATCGCCCGCCAGATCGAGATCGAGGAGATCCCGCTCGGCTAGCGAGGGGCTTCTGCTCGTCCCCGTGGCCTGTGGAAAGCCGCCCGGACGTCTCGCTCGTGTCGCAACTTGTACATCAGATGCCTGCTTATCCAAGAACATGGATGGGCGGGCATCTGCCTTATGGCGATGGGACGTGCGAGCTAGTACCACAATGGTATGAGTAGGTAATACCAGTTACTGAAAATGTACAAGTGGTCCCACTGCGTGACCTAGTCCATCACTTTTGGAAAACCGAATATGTCTGATCGGCTACGAGTCAATTGCTGCTTGCAAAACAGCAGGTTAAAGCTGTTTACGTGCCGCGAGTGGTCGGTATCATGAGGTGAAAGGTCACTCAGACCTTGCGAGCGAGCGTTCTTGACGAGTCCTACACAACTGGTACACTAGTCTCGACTTATCACCTGGTTACTACCAGTTAGTCCGCTGGTCACGACAAGGCGGCAAACCTCGTGCGAGATGAATGCGACAGAGAGGAAACCCCAGATGGTCGGAGTCGTTCTCACAGGTCATGGTCAGTTCGCCCCGGGGCTCGCAAGCGCCCTGGAGATGGTGGCTGGCCCCCAGCAGTCGTTCGTGGTCGTCCCGTTCGACGAGGCTGCGGCGGGGGAGTACGGTGACACGCTCCGCTCCGCCATCGCCGACCTCGCCGGGAAGTGCGAGGGCGTCGTCGTCTTCGTCGACCTTCTCGGCGGCACCCCCTTCAACCAGTCGATGATGATCTCCTCCGTCGTGCCCGGCGTCGAGGTCGTGTGCGGGACCAACCTCCCCATGCTCATCGAGTGCATGTTCATGCGCGGCTCGGACACGTCGTCCGAGCAGCTCGTCGCCACCGCTCTTGCCGCCGGCACCGCCGGCGTCATACACAAGACGCTCGAGCCCGCGGGCGAGGGCGCCGCCGACGATGAGGAGGATGGTCTGTGATGGATCTTGGAACCAGCATTCTCGGCGCCTCCATCGCCCTGCTCATCATGCTCGGCGTGGCCGGCCTCATCTACACCATCTGGAGCCAGGGCAAGGTCAAGAGGCAGAAGGGCTACTACGAGGACATCCACAAGACGCTCGCCGTGGGCCAGCGCGTGATGTTCTCCGACGGGATCTACGGCACCGTCCAGCGCGTGGGAACCGAGGTGTGCGACATCAAGGTGAAGTCCGGTGCCGTCATGGAGGTATCCCGCTACGCCATCCAGCAGATCGTCAAGAAGTAGCGATACCGGGTCGCAAGGCCCGTGCGCGAGCACCAGGGAGCGTTCCCCGAGACGCAAGAGAGAGAAGGAATCATGCCAGAGCCCAACATCCTGCTAACACGTATCGACAACCGACTCATCCATGGTCAGGTGGCGACCCAGTGGAACGGCACGCTGGGGGCGAACCTGATCCTCGTCGCCAACGACAAGGTCGCCGCGGACAAGATGCGTCAGGGCCTCATGGACATGGCCGCTCCCGCGGGTGTCGCCACCAGGTACTTCTCACTCCAGAAGACCATAGACGTGATCCACAAGGCTGCGCCACGGCAGCACATCTTCATCATTTGCGAGACCCCCGAGGACGTCCTGACGCTCGTCAAGGGGGGAGTGCCGATCAAGAAGTGCAACATCGGCAACATGCACATGGCAGAGGGAAAGCGGCAGGTCGCCACGTCCGTGGCCGTGAACGACGAGGATGTCGCCGCTTTCAGGGAGCTTCAGGAAATGGGGGTGGAGCTGGAGATCCGTCGTGTCCCGAGCATCGCGGCCGAGGACACGGACAAGCTGTTCAGCTAAGGGGGCTGGACGGCAAAGGCACGTGGTCGGTCCTGCGGGACCAGCCACACGAAAGCACGTGCGAAAGGAGGAAAGGGAGATGGAGTACAGCATCCTACAGGTCGCTCTGGTCTTCATCGTGACGTTCATCTGCGCGATCGACCAGTTCAGCTTCCTGGAGTCGCTCTACCAGCCTATCGTGACCGGCATGGTCATAGGCCTCATCCTGGGGGACGTCCAGACCGGACTCATCGTCGGCGGAACCTACCAGCTGATGACCATCGGTAACATGCCCGTCGGAGGTGCCCAGCCGCCCAACGCGGTCGTGGGTGGCATCATGGCGGCCGTCCTTGCCATCAGCGCAGGGCTCGACCCCACCGCGGCCGTCGCCGCAGCCATCCCGTTCTCTCTGCTCGGCCAGTACGGCGTCACCCTGATCTTCACCATCATGAGCCCGCTCATGTCCAAGGCGGACCAGTACGCCCATGAGGCGAACCCCGCGGGCATCACGCGCCTCAACTACGCCGGCATGGGCTTCCTCGGCCTCATCTTCGGCGGCGTCATCCGGGTCCATCTCCGAGAGCATCTTGGAGGCGTCGACGTCGCCAACATCGTGAACTCCATCACGGCGCTGCAGACGCCTGCCCTGATCGTCCTGGCCCTCATCGGCTTCGGCCTCGCGTTCTGGGACTACCAGATCCAGGTCAAGTTCAAGGTCGCCGGCCCTGCGCTTGCTACTGAGGGAGGCGAGGAAGATGGCATCTAAGGATATGGCTACCAGCGAGTACATCATCCCGGAGCACTACGTGGACACCACCCCCGCCGCTCCTCTCGACCAGAAGACGCTCAACAAGATGGTCTGGCGTTCGCTGTTCCTCCAGGCCTCGTTCAACTACGAGCGCATGCAGGCCTGCGGCTGGCTCTATGCCATCCTCCCCGGCCTCGAGAAGATCCACACCAACAAGGACGACCTCGCGGCTTCGATGAGCCACAACATGGAGTTCTTCAACACGCACCCGTTCCTCGTGACCTTCGTCATGGGCATCGTGCTCTCCATGGAGCAGAACAAGTCCGACATCCCGATGATCCGTGCCGTCCGCGTGTCCGCCATGGGCCCGCTCGGCGGCATCGGCGACGCCCTGTTCTGGTTCACGCTCGTCCCCATCACCGCGGGCATCACGTCGAACATGGCCATCAACGGCTCCATCGCCGCTCCGTTCATCTTCCTGATCGTGTTCAACGTGTTCCAGTTCGTCATCCGCTTCTGGCTCATGAACTGGTCCTACAAGATGGGCACGAACGCCATCGGCATCCTCACCGAGAATGCCAAGGAGTTCACGCGTGCGGCCTCGATCCTCGGCGTCTTCGTCGTGGGCTGCCTGACCGTCTGCTATGGCGGCACCAAGCTCGGCCTCGTGATCCCCAACGGCGAGACCAGCTCCTACGCCGCCCAGACCGCCACGGTCAAGAACGACGAGGTCTCGAAGTTCGATGACATGGTCTATGACACGGACGGCACCACGCCCTTGGCGACCACCGACGCTGACGGCAACGACGTCACCGCCGGCGTGACCGACCTGGGCAACGGCTACTCCGAGGTCACGTACATGACCGTCGCGACCACGCCCGTCACCATCGACATCCAGTCGATCCTCGATGGCATCTGCCCCAAGCTGATCCCTCTCGGAATCACGCTCATGCTCTACCTGCTCCTCGCCAAGAAGAACTGGACGCCGATCAAGTGCATCGGTCTGATCCTCGTGATCGGCCTGGTGGGCTCCGGCTTCGGTATCTGGCCCTCGATCTGGTAGACCGCTCCATCCTCCGCCTGGGGGACGCGACCACGTGTCTTTCGGTCGCGTCCCTCGTGCGGGGACCTTCCCCGGCTCAGTCGGCCTCACGCGGGGGAGGGAACGTGAGAAGGCCGGCGGAACCACCCGACGTGAGGACTGGTCGAAATGGGGACCGTCTCGAAGAAGCAGCCGCTGTACGACCAGCTCGTCGACATCCTGCGTGACAGGATCGAGACGGAGCTCAAGCCGAACGACCTTCTCCCGAGCGAGCGCGAGCTCTCCGAGCGCTATGGCCTGAGTCGCACCACCGTGCGGCTCGCCCTGCAGGAGCTCGAGAACCTCGGGCTGATCTATCGCAAGCATGGCAAGGGCACCTTCGTGGCGGACATGAGCGACCAGGCCGCCAACCTCACCCAGACCTACAGCTTCACCGAGCACATGCGTGAGCTCGGCCGCGTTCCGAAGACCACCATCCTCGAGTTCAAGACGATGGAGGCGACGAAGTCCATCGCGGCGCACATGAACCTGCACATAGGCGACTCGGTCTACATGATGAAGCGCCTGCGCGCCGCCGACGACACGCCCATGATGGTCGAGAGGAGCTATCTGCCCGTGCACACGTTCCTCTCGCTCACGCGTGAGGACGTGGAGGCGAAGCCCCTCTATGAGATCGTCGAGGACGACTATCACGAGAAGATCCGCGTGGCGGAGGAGGAGTTCTACGCGAGCATCGCGCGTCTCGACGACGCGAGGATGCTCGGCATCGCCGAGGGCGCACCCGTCCTCAACCTCATCCGTACGACATATAACGAAGGCAACGAGGTCATCGAGTACACGCTCTCCGTTGCCAGGGCAGACCAGTTCAAGTACAAGGTCACGCATTATCGGGGCTAGACGGCATAAGGAGACATCCCATGTTCGAGAAGGACGAGGCCGAGCTCAAGGCCATGGGCGCGGACATCACCACGCGCGAGATCAAGCAGCAGCCCGGCCTCTGGGCCGAGACCTATCGCATCTACCAGGAGATGAGGTCGGCCATCGACGGTTTCGTGGCCGAGGCCGCGGCCATGGGCAAGGGTCGCACCCGCGTGGTCTTCGCGGGAGCGGGCACCTCCGCCTACGTGGGCGATACCGTGGCACCGTATCTGCGTCGCGTAGGCGACACCGACACCTTCGACTTCGCACCCGTCGCCACCACCGACATCGTCTCCGCGCCGCTGGACTTCCTACGTGCCGACGACCCCACGATCTTCGTGTCGTTCGCCCGCTCCGGCAACTCCCCGGAGTCGCTCGCGGCCGTCGAGCGTGCCCGCACCATCACGAAGGACATCAAGTTCCTGAACATCACGTGCGCGCCCGAAGGCAAGCTCGCCGTCCAGGCGGCCGATGACCCCGACGCGCTCACCATCCTGCTCCCCGGCGCGAACGACCAGGGCTTCGCCATGACCGGCAGCTTCTCCTGCATGGCCCTCATGGCGATGCTCATCTTCGATCCCGCCACGGACGAGCAGAAGAAGGCCTGGGTCGACCAGGCCAAGACCATGGGCGAGGAGGTCGTCTCGCGCGAGGGCGAGGTCGCCTCGTTCCTGGCCGGCGACTACGATCGTCTCACCTATCTCGGCTCGGGCGCCTTGGGCGGTCTCACCCGCGAGGCCCAGCTCAAGGTCCTCGAACTCGCGGCCGGCAAGATGGCCACCTCCTTCGACACCTCCATGGGATACCGCCACGGACCCAAGTCGTTCGTCGACGACAGGACGCTCGTGTTCGTCTTCGTGAGCAACGACCCCTACACGCGCCAGTACGACGTCGACATCCTGAACGAGATCGGCGGGGATGACATCGCCCAACACACCATCGCCATCCAACAGGACACCGGAGAGCTCTACGATGGGGAGACGTTCCTCTTCAGGGGATATGACGCCCTTCCCGAGGGATACCTCGCACTTCCCTACGTCATGGTCGCGCAGACCGTGTCGCTTCTGAACTCAATCAAGGTGGGGAACACTCCCGATACGCCCAGTCCCTCGGGCACGGTGAACCGCGTCGTCAAGGGCGTGACCCTGCACCCGTTCTCGCTCTAGTCGAAAAGGAGACGTAAGGATGAGCACGTATGCTATAGGAGCCGACAGGTTCGTCATGCCGGCCGGAACCATGAATGGTGGCTACCTCGTCATCCGTGATGCGGAGATCGGTTGGTGGCAGCCCGACCGCCCCGACTGCGAGGTGCGCGAGCACCCCGGAAAGACGGTGGCCCCCGGCCTGGTGGACACCCACATCCACGGCTTCCTCGACCATGACGTGATGGACGCCGACTGGGACGGCCTCGCCGAGATATGCGCCAACCTCCCCAAGTACGGCGTCACATCCTGGACCCCCACCACGCTCACCGCCTCGACCGACCAGCTCACCGCGGCGTGCGCCACCATCGGCGACAACTACGAGGGTCTCCCGACCACCAGCGCGAGCATCCAGGGCATCTTCCTGGAGGGCCCCTTCTTCACCGAGAAGTTCAAGGGTGCCCAGAACCCCGCCTACATGGGCGACCCGAGCATCGACACGCTCGAGGGCTGGCAGCAGGCCGCGCATGGTCTCATCACCAAGATCGCCATCGCCCCCGAGCGCGATGGTGCCCCCGAGTTCTGCGCGGATGCCACCGCGGAGGGCGTGGCCGTGGCCCTGGGTCACTCGGACGCCACCTATGAGCAGGCCGCCCGCTGCGTCGACGCCGGCGCCTCGGTCTTCGTCCACACCTACAACGGCATGAGCCCGCTGCACCATCGCGAGCCCGGCATGGTGGGCGCGGCCATGGCGACCAAGAACACCTACGCCGAGGCCATCTGCGACGGCCATCACCTGAACCCCGTCGCCGTGCGCATCCTCGTCGCGGCCAAGGGCGCGGAGAACGTCGTCCTCATCACCGACTGCATGCGTGCCGGCGGCATGCCCGACGGCGACTACGTGCTCGGCGAGTTCCCGGTCTATGTCTCCGACGGCATGGCCCGCCTCAAGGACGGCGACTCGCTCGCGGGCTCCATCCTCACGCTCGACAAGGCCGTCAAGAACGTCGTGGACTGGGGCATCGTCACGCCCGAGCAGGCCCTGCGCATGGCCACCGAGAACCCCGCGCGCGCCAACCTCATCGATGACGTCTGCGGCTTCATCCGTCCTGGATATGCGGCCGACCTCTCCATCTGGAACCCTGACATGACCCTGTCCGAGACCATCATCAGTGGAGAGTCCGTGTATATGGCATAGCGAAGGTGTGAGTTTGACCTGCGAAGCCCCTGCTGGCCACTAGGTCGGGTATTAATGGTTTCAGCATCACTGAGCCGTCTCCTCTCTCTTCGGCTCTCTGCATACAGCGAGACGCCGGTTTCCGCAAGGGGCCGGCGTCTCGCTTTTCATTCGCGTGTGGTCGTCTCGCCCTAGACCTGTTCGGCGGCCTGCCCTATGAGGTCGAGGAGGTCGTCCGTGCCCGTTCCGTCGACTGCCGAGCAGACCACGATCGGCACGTCCTCCACCGCATCGCCCATCTTCGCGATCTGCCTGCAGATCGACGCGACCTGCCTGTCCTGCTGCGCCCGCGAGAGCTTGTCGGCCTTGGTGAAGGCGATGCAGAACGGGAGGTCGTGGGCGCAGAGGTAATCGATCATCTGCAGGTCGAGGGCGGAGGCGTCGTGGCGGATGTCGACCAGCGACACCACCAGCGCGTGGCGCCTGTCCTGCTCGAAGTAGCCGTCGATGAGTGCCGCCCAGCGGTCGCGCTCGGCTTGGCTGCGCTTGGCATAGCCATAGCCGGGGAGGTCGACGAAGTCGATCCCCGCCGCGCGGAAGAAGCTCACGAGCGTGGTCTTGCCCGGCTTGGACGAGACCCGCACGAGGTCCTTGCGACCGAAGAGCTTGTTCATGATGCTGGACTTGCCCACGTTGGAGCGTCCCACGAACGACACCTCGGGCAAGGAGGATTCGGGGAGCTGGTCGGCCGTCCCGTACGAGGCGACATATGTCACGTCATCTAGTCTCATGCACCACATTCTAGGGGAAGTCGTCCGGACCCGCGACCCTCCCGTACCTAGGTGATGTCGGAGACGTGGCTTCGTGCTATCCTTCTCGGCAGGTGATGACGGAGAGGTCCATGCGCTCGCGTCGCCGTCGCATGAGAGAGGGAGCCCGTGGCTGAGAGGCTCCCGCGACGGTCGGGACACGGAGTTCACTCCACCAGCCGCGACCTGAAACCGGCACGTGTCGAGTCCGACGCGCGCGGGCGGGTAGGGAAGCCGTAGGCCCCACGGCACGGGGCACGAAGAGCGGGTTCGTCGGGGAGAAAACCGGCGGCCAATCAAGGTGGTACCGCGGAAGAGATCATCCGTCCTTGGGCATGCGAAGGCATGTGTCCAGGGGCGGTTTTTTGTTGCCGCAGGGACGCGGACGGAACGGATGCGTGGGCAGGCGCCTGCGCGGGGAAGGGGAAGCACGATGGCGATGATCGATGACCTCAAGGCCATAGAGGCCCAGGCCGCGAAGGGGATCTCGGGGGCACCGACCCTCGACGACCTCGACAGGATCCGCGTTGCGGTCACGGGCAAGAAGGGCTCGCTCACGGGCGTGCTGCGCTCGATGGGGGCGGTCCCTCCGGAGCAGCGACCCCAGGTGGGCAAGTTCGCCAACGAGGTGCGCGGTCGTGTGGAGGAGGCCCTCGAGGCCCGTCGCGTCGAGCTCTCGCATGCCGCCATGCAGGCCCGCATCGCCGCCGACGCCGTCGACGTGACGCTGCCGGGCCGCCGTCCCCAGGTGGGCAGCCAGCACCTCATCTCCCAGATCGTGGAGGAGATGGAGCAGATCTTCTGCGGCATGGGATATCGCGTGATGGATGGCCCGCAGGTCGAGACCACCTACTACAACTTCACGGCCCTGAACGCCCCGGAGGACCATCCCTCGCGTTCCGCCCGTGACACCTTCTACGTCGTCGACAACGCGCCCGAGGGCAAGGAGGCCCACGTCCAGGGCGAGTCCGATGTCCTCCTGCGCACCCAGACCTCGGGCGTCCAGGTCCACACCATGGAGGAGCACGAGCCTCCCATCTACATGATCTGCCCGGGCACCGTCTATCGTCCCGACACGGCCGACGCCTGCCACCTCCCCCAGTTCACCCAGATAGAGGGCCTCGTGGTGGACGAGGGCATCACCTTCGGCGACCTCAAGGGCACGCTCGACTACTTCTGCCGTGAGATGTTCGGCAGCGACCGAGCCACGCGCTACCGTCCGCACTTCTTCCCGTTCACCGAGCCCAGCTGCGAGGTGGACGTCTCCTGCGGCGTCTGCGGCGGCAAGGGCTGCCGCTTCTGCAAGGGCACCGGCTGGCTCGAGATCCTGGGCTGCGGCATGGTCGACCCCAACGTGTTCGGGTTCTCCGGCATCGACCCCGAGAAGTACTCGGGCTTCGCGTTCGGCATCGGCGCCGAGCGCGTCGCGGCGCTCCGCTACGATCTGCCGGACCTCCGCATGCTCATGACCGGGGACATGCGGTTCCTCCGTCAGTTCTGATCAGACCGGCCGAAGAGAAGACCACCGCGCGGCGATGCCCGCGCGAGGACGAAAGGCGATACGAGATGCGCGTCAGCTATGAGTGGCTCAAGAGCATGGTGGACCTCCCCGAGGATCCCCATGACCTCGAGCGTGAGTTCATCCGCACCGGCACCGAGGTGGAGGCCGTGGAGGTCGTGGGAGCCAACCTCGATCACGTGGTCGTGGGCCAGGTCCTCGAGATGGAGCACCATCCCACCTCGGACCATCCCCTCTGGGTCTGCAAGATCGACGTGGGCGACAACAACCTGGGCGAGGATGGCAAGCCCAAGCCGCTGCAGATCGTCTGCGGTGCCCAGAACTTCAAGACGGGCGACAAGATCGTGGTGTCGCTCGTGGGAGCCGTGCTTCCCGGCGACGTCAAGATCAAGAAGAGCAAGCTCGCCGGCATCGAGTCGTGCGGCATGAACTGCTCCGAGCGCGAGCTCGGCCTGGGCAACGAGCATGACGGGATCATGATCCTGCCTGCCGATGCTCCCGTGGGCATGCCGTTCTCGCAGTACCACGGCGACTCCGACGTCGTCCTCGATTGCGAGATCACCCCCAACCGTCCCGACTGCCTGTCCATGGAGGGCATGGCGGTGGAGACCGGCGCCATCCTCGACGAGGACACGCACATCGAGCTTCCCGCCATCGCCCACGAGGGCCTGGTCAGGACCGACTCCATGGTCGAGGTCGCCATCGCCGACCGCGAGCTGTGCAGCCGCTACGTGGCGCGCGTCGTGCGCAACGTCAAGATCGGCCCCAGCCCCGAGTGGCTCGCGCGCCGCGTCATCGCGGCCGGCAGCCGACCCATCAACAACGTTGTCGACGTCACCAACTACGTCATGTTCCTCACGGGCCAGCCGCTCCATGCCTTCGACCTGGGCAAGCTCTCCGAGCGTGCGGGCAAGCGTCACATCGTGGTCCGTGCCGCCGCCGACGGCGAGCACCTCACCACGCTCGACGGCGAGGACCGCACGCTCACGCATGACATGGCCGTCATCACCGACGACGGCGTGAGGCCCGTCGCGCTGGCGGGCGTCATGGGCGGGCTCGACTCCGAGATAGACGGCGACACCGTCGACGTCCTCCTCGAGAGCGCCTGCTTCCAGAGCGGTCACATCTCCCGCACCAGCCGTGCCCTGAACCTCATGAGCGAGGCCTCCATCCGTTACGAGCGCAAGGTCGATGCCGCGAGCTGTGACGAGGTCGCGGACGTGGCCGCCGCCCTGTTCGAGGCCTGCTGCGGGGCCGAGGTCTGTCGCGGCCGCGTCGACGTCTACCCCACGCCCGTCGAGGCCGCGCACGTCATCCTGCGCCCCGACCGCGCCCGCGCCCTCTGCGGCGCCGACATCCCCGATGCCACCATGGTCCACTACCTCGAGCGTCTGGGGTGCGTGGCCGTCCTCGCCCCCGAGGCCGGCGAGATCCAGGTCGTGCCTCCCACCAACAGGCCCGACCTCACCCGTGAGGCCGACCTCGTGGAGGAGGTGCTGCGCCTGTGGGGCATGGGCGACGTCACCGCGACGCTGCCCGCGGCCAAAAACCATGCGGGTGGGCTCACCCTGGAGCAGCAGCGCGTCCGTCTCATCGGCTCCACGCTCCGCGCGTGCGGCCTCAACGAGACCCTCACCTATGGCTTCGCCGACGAGCACGACCTCGAGCGTCTGGGCATGCCCGAGGAGGGCCGCGGCTGTGCCGTCAAGATCATCAACCCGCTCCTCGCCGACCAGTCCGAGATGCGTCGCTCGATCATCCCCGGGCTTCTCCGCTCGGTCGCCTACAACGTCGACCACGGCGTCGAGGACGTCGCCCTCTATGAGGTGGGCCACGTCTTCCATGGTCGTCCCACGAGAAGCCAGCCCGACGAGCCCACCTACGTGGCGGGCGTGCTGGCCGGCTCCTGGGACCGCGACGGCTGGAACTCCAAGCACGCGCCCCTCGACTTCTTCGACGCCAAGGGCGTGATCGAGGACCTGACCGACGCGCTGCGCCTCACCAAGATCCGCTTCAAGCCCACCGACCCCGACAAGTACCCCTGGCTGCAGCCGGGCCGCGCCGCCGAGGTCTTCGACGCCGGTGACCTCCTCGGCTGGGTGGGCAACATCCACCCCGCGAGCGCCGCGAACTTCGGCGTCGAGTGCGACGTCGTGGCCTTCGAGCTGTCCGTGGAGGCGCTCCTGAGGAAGGCCCGCCGCGAGCTTCCCTACGTTGAGGTCCCGAGCCTGCCCGGCGTGGACGTCGACCTCGCCATCGTGGTGGACGAGGAGGTCACCTGCGAGATGCTCATGCAGCGCATCGAGTCTGCGGGGGGCAAGCTGCTCGACTCGGTGAGGCTGTTCGACGTCTACCGCGACCCTGTGCGCGTGGGGCCCGGCAAGAAGTCGATGGCGTTCGCGCTCACCTACCGCGCCGCTGACCATACCCTCACGTCCGATGAGGTCGAGAAGGCCCACGACAAGCTCGTGAAGAAGGTCTGCAGGTCAACCGGCGGAGAGGTGCGCGGGTAGGGGCCCATGCCGAGCTGGAACATACATACCGCGCACGTCGAGCGTCTCCTTCATGACGAGGGGGCCGCGGCGCTCGGCATCGGCGACGTGAACTGCTTCCTGTTCGGCAACTACCTGCCGGACGTCTACGTGGGCTACATGGTTCCCGACACGACGCGGACCATCCCCTACACGACCGCTCACTTCACCGAGAGCGCGCCCATCCCCGTGCCGCGTGCCGACGAGTACTGGGATGCATACGTCGAGCACGTGGGGTGCGGCGGTCGCATGACCCGCTGCTCGGACCTGGTGCTGGGCGCGTGGGCTCACCTCATGTGCGACGCGATGTACAACGCCGCCGTGCGCAGGCTGATCAAGGTGAAGGGCTGGACCCCGGGAGAGCGGCTCCGCATAGCCAAGCAGGGCGACTTCGACCGCTTCGGCCACACGCTCCCGCTCACGATGCGGCCGGTCATGACCGACGAGCTCGTCCGCGAGTGTGAGGAGTTTCCCCAGTACCCCGTGCTGGAACCCGACGTCGCGGCCGCCATCGAGGCCGCCGATGCCATCATCGACGCGAACGGCGTGCGCGAGCAGGACGGCGACCCCGACTACGTGCTGCTCACCCAGGACTTCTTCTTCGAGACGTTCGAGAGCGTGAACGAGATGCTCTCCTCCAGGCTGCGTGAGCGCGCGGGGGAGCTGGCGGGCCGTTAGGACCGTTCGCCTCCGTGCGGGTGCGCGCCTCCATGGGCGTCGCCTCCGTGCGGGTGTGAGTGCTCGTGTCCGTGCTCGTGGCTGTGGGCCACCGCCGGGAGGAGGCGATGCGCCCCACCCATCCGGGCCGTGTCAGACGTCTGCCAGACGAGCAGCATACGTGCGACCGTCTCATCCCAGAGCAGCGGATGGAGCTGGTCCGCCGGGAAGACGTCCACCGCGCGACCCATGAGCCGGCTCATCTCGCGCTGGAGACGCTGCGCGTCCGTGGCCGAGCAGGTCCCTGAGTGCTCGACGGCGATGGCCAGCGGTGTCTCGCCCACGACATCGGTGTCGGCACCATCCTTCGGCAGGAGCCAGAGCCGCGTGGCCGGGAAGCCCTCTCCCGCGGCACGTGAGGCGCATTCGCGCAGACGTGCGAGCTCGATCATCGTGCGAGGGCGGGCAGGTCCTCTCGCCGGGTCGGGCTGGGGCCAGTCCGACTCCCCGCGCGCGAGCAGGCGGACCCACCGCGCGCGCAGCCTCACCACCCTCACGTCGTTGGCCACCGCCCGACGCAGCGCCGGCACGGTCTCGGAGACGTCGGCCCAGGCGGAGGCGATCCCATCGGCGTCGAGCGTGTGGGCGCACCTCTCGTCCGCCAGCCTGACGAGTGCCCGGACGCGTGACCAGCCCTCGGCATCGAGGCCGGTGACGCTTGTCGCGACCTCGGGCGACACCCCCTGCGCATGGATGCCGATGACGCCCATGAGCCGGAGTGCGCTCGCGCGGTCCATGGGGGTCACGGCGAATGCGTCGTGCGTGAGATGTGCCCGGGCGCGGAAGCGGACCAGCTCGTCGGAATCCTGCCAGAGCATGAAGAGGGTCAGCGCGGAGCGGTCCGTGCCCTTCTCGGAATCGCAGTCCATGCTCGCCCTCCTCACCCCTCGCGCCCATCAATCGCTCGTTGTGGATACACTGAAAGGGTAGCGCACGTCGGGCTCGACCCACGTCGGGCTCGACCTATCGCGCGACGCGTCTCATGGGGACCCGAAGGAGAAGCCCATGTCGGATTTCGAGAAGTCTGATGCCTCCCTGCTGTATGTGCAGGTGTCCGACTACGTTCGCGAGAAGATCTACTCCAAGGAGTGGGGCGTTGACGACCGCATCCCCTCCGAGCACGAGCTCATGGCGATGCTGCACCTCTCTCGCGGCACCGTCCAGAAGGGCATCCGCGCGCTGGTGGACGAGGGTCTCCTGGTGCAGCAGCGCGGCCGCGGCACCTTCGTGACGCAGCCCGTCATGGCGCGCCCGTCCTCCAACAGCCTGCTGTCGTTCGCCGAGTCCATGAGCGTCCAGGGCATCCCGTACGAGACGCATGTGGTCGAGAAGCGCGTCGAGCCGGCCAACAAGGCCTGCTCGTGGAACCTCGGCATCGCGCGCGGCGTCCCCTACCTGTTCCTGGCCCGCGTCCGCAAGGTCTTCGGCGAGCCGGTCATGTACATCGAGAGCCACCTCAACCTCTCGGCCTGTCCCGGTCTGGAGGAGTGCGACTTCGAGCACGAGGGGCTCTTCTCGGCCGTGGAGCGCACCAGCGGGAAGCGCGTGGGCAAGTCCGAGATGATCTACTCCGCCAGGACCGCCGGCAAGAAGCGCGGCCAGTGGCTGCGTTGCGACGAGCACGCCCCCGTCCTCGACCTCGACCAGCTGGTGAGGCTGGAGGACGGCACACCCTTCGAGTGGGGCAGCGTCTGGCTGCCGGCGAACCGCTGCGTCATCAGCTCGGAGACGGAGCGCGTGGGGAGCGGCTCGTGAGTGCGGCGTCCGCCGTCCCATCGGATGACGAGGCGCGCGAGACGGTCGTGCGGTGCGCACACCTCTGCGCCGCCGCTGGCATCATGAACGCCTTCGAGGGCAACATCTCCGTGCGCGTGGGCGACCTCGTCTTCGAGACCCCGTCCACCACGAGCAAGGAGCTCCTCACGGCCGATCAGATCGTGGTGGTTGACATGGACGGCGTCCTCGTCGAGGGTGACCGAGCCGGTCTCGGCCTGCGTCCTACCAGCGAGACCGCGCTGCATCTCGCCTGCTACCGCGCGCGTCCGGATGTGGCCTCCGTGGTCCATGCGCATGCCGCGCACTGCACGGCGGTGGCGCAGCAGGCGGTCGACTTCACGGACGACGCCTCCGCGGAGATGCAGGTGCTGTTCGGCGGTCGCATCCGCTGCGCCGCCTATGGCAGACAGGGTACGGACGCCATCGCCGCGGACGTCGGCCGCGTGCTGGCGGCGGGCGACATCGGCCTGCTGGCACACCACGGCGTCTTCGCCGTGGGTCCCACCGCGCTCGCGGCCTACTCGCTCATAACGAGTGCCGAGGGCCTCATCCGCGCGAAGGCGATCAGGCGCGGCCTCTATGGCGATGCCGCGTGTGACGGCAGCTGTGACATCGACGCCGCGGAGCTGGACGCCCTGCGTGCGATGGGTGGTCACTGACGACCTCGCGCCGGTCCTTGCCGGACCGTGTCGGACCGCACCGGGAATGATCTGATCGAGGGGGACATATGGGCTGGTACGAGCACGCGTTCGTCTATCAGGTCTATCCTCTTGGCGCCTGCGGCTGCGCCTACGAGGCGCCGGGGGAGGCCGAGAGGGACGGCGAGGCGTCCGCCCATCGCATCCTGCGCCTCGCCTCGCCCGCATGGGTGGACCACCTCAAGGGGCTCGGCGTGACCTGCGTCATGCTCAACCCCGTGTTCGCGAGTGAGTCGCACGGCTACGACACCACCGACTACGCCCACGTCGACCCGCGCCTGGGTACGGACGCCGACCTCGCGACCCTCGTGTCGACCCTCCATGCCGCCGGCATCCGCGTGATGCTCGACGGCGTGTTCAACCACGTGGGCCGTTCCTTCTGGGCCTTCGCCGACGTGCTCGAGAACCGCCGGCAGAGCCGCTACCAGGACTGGTTCCGCATCTCCTGGGACGGGGACACGGGCTACCATGACGGCCTCTGGTACGACTCCTGGCAGGGTTGCGAGAACCTCGTCCGCCTCAACCTGGAGAACCCCGAGGTGAGGGGATACCTGCTGGACGTCGTGCGCGGGTGGGTGCGTGACTTCGACATCGATGGCCTGCGCCTCGACGTCGCGTACTGCCTGGACCAGCGGTTCCTGCGCGATCTGCGCCATCTGGCGGACGAGCTCACGGCCGACCCCGCGCGGGCGCCCCTCTTGGTCGCGCCCTTCTCGGATGACCGCACCTTCACCCTCATGGGCGAGACCATGTTCGGCGACTACAACCAGTGGATGGGCGACGACACGTGCCACTCGGTCACGAACTACGAGTGCTACAAGGGCTTGTGGTCGTCCATGAACTCGGCCAACATGCACGAGGTCGCCTATGCCATGAACCGTCAGAGCGGGTCCGACCCGTGGTGCCTGTACACGGGCCGCCATCTGCTCGACTTCCTCGACAACCACGACGTCACGCGCATCGCGACCCAGCTGGACGACAAGCGCCGGCTCACGCCGCTCTACGGGCTCCTCTTCGGGATGCCCGGCGTGCCCTGCGTCTACTACGGCAGCGAGTGGGGGATGGAGGGCGAGCAGCGCCCCTACGAGCACGAGATCCGTCCCGAGGTGGAGGCTCCCGAGCAGACCGACCTCACGCGTGCGATCGCTGCGTTCGCGGCGGCGCGTGCCAGGAGCGAGGCCCTGTGCGACGGGTCGTATCGAGAGGTGGCGTGTCAGCCGCTCCAGCTCGTGTTCGAGCGCGCCGTGGACGGCGAACGCGTGCTCGTGGCCATGAACGCCGCGGACTCGACGGCGCACCTCGACTTCGACGCGGGCTGCGGCCAGGCGGTGGACCTCGTCTCAGGTGACATCCACGACTTCGGCGGCGGATCCGACCTGCCGCCCTTCTCGTGCGCCTACTGGAGGTGCGAGCGCTGACGCGCCTGCCTCGAGGCCCGTCAGTCCGTGGGCAGCCCGCTCATGTCGGGGCGCAGGATCTCGGCGAACTCGAAGCGGCCTTCCCGCCCGTCATCGCCCGCGACGGGCGGGATGTAGGAGAATCGCATGACGGCGCAGTTGGGAACCCTGCCCTCGAAGAGGATGTCCTCGCACTCGGTCGTCGTGAGCCAGTTCATCATGAACGAGCGGCAGGCGCCGGCACTCGAGACGGCCAGGACGCGCTCATGGCCGGGGCGTGCCATGATCTTCAGGCACGTGACGCGCATCCGGTCGACCACCTGCATGCGGGTCTCCCCTCCGAAGTGGGGGAAGACCACCTCGTAGCCGTCCCATGTCGAGGGGTCGGGCCTGGTGCCGTCGACGGGAGGGCAGACGCGCGCGTAGGCGTCCTCCCACTTGGGGTTGAGGTCCTCGGGCTCGCCCTCGAACAGGCCGAACCCGCGTTCCTTCAGTCCGCGCATGCGCTCGTAGGGCATTGACGGACGCACGATCTCGAGCGTGTCGCAGCAGCGCTCGGCCGTGGAGCAGTACGCGTGGTCGAACTCGATCCCCTCGAGCAGACGGGCCGCGCGTCGGGCCTGCTCGCGTCCGAGCGGCGTGAGCGGCGAGTCGCACCATCCCTGGATCCGGTGGCGCGCGTTGAAGAGCGTCTGTCCATGTCGCATGAGGTATAGGTCGGCCATGGGTCTCCTCGTCCGTCTTCTTCCTCGTGACAGTCTAGCCCTGTCACGGCCCCGGGAACCGCGCACGGAGGCGTTTGGTCTATCATCCACTTGAATGATTTCTGCAACGATTTCCGCGAGATGCGAGAGGGGGAGACGATGCGTCCGGATACCGCCACACGTGTCCAGCATCCGTCGTTCCTCTCCATGCTCGTGGTGTCGCTCCTCGTCATCTCCTGCCTCCTGGCCCTGTCCGGCTGCGCGACCGGCTCCTCTACCGATGCCGCGGCGGCCACCTCCGACTCCGCCACCACCGAAGCCACCACCGACTCCGCCACCACCGACTCCGCTACCACCGACTCCGCTACCGCCGAGGCCACCACCGACCCCGCCGCGGAGCCCGTCGCCTCGCGCGGCATCGTCTGCATCGACGCCGGCCATGGCGACAAGGCGGACCTCACCAGGACCCCCGTGGGACCCGGCTCCAGCACCACCCAGTACGTCGAGCCCGGAGGGGCGTCGGGCGTGAGGACGGGGACGCCGGAGTACGAGGTCAACCTCGACGTGGCGCTCAAGCTCCAGACGCGTCTCGAGGCAGCCGGCTACGACGTGGTCATGGTCCGCACCACCAATGACGTCGTCATATCCTCCGAGGAGCGGGCCGACATCGCCAACCAGGCGGGCGCGGACCTCTTCATCAGGCTCCACTGCGACGGCACGGACGATTCGAGTTCCTCCGGATTCTCCACGCTCGTGCCCGGCGAGAACCGCTGGACGAGCGGGATCGTGGCCTCGAGCAGGGAGGCCGCCGACGTCATGCACCCCATCATCGTCGACGAGCTGGGCTGCCGTGACGCGGGCATCGTTGAACGCACGGACCTCGCTGGCTTCAACTTCTCCGAGGTGCCCACCGTGCTGTTCGAGATGGGATTCCTCTCCAACCCGAGCGAGGAGGCCCTCCTCGTCTCCGACGGCTACCAAGACAAGTTGGCCGACGCCATCTGCGACGCCACCGACGCCTACTTCGACACGAGGACGGAAGGATGATGGCGATGAGCAAACGGTTCTGCACGAGGTGCGGGGCACCCATCCCGGACGGCGCGGGATTCTGCGTCGAGTGCGGCGCGAAGGTCGAGCCTGCCGAGAGGACCGCCGACAACCAGACCACCCAACCCACCGCCACCCAACCCACCCAACCCACCGCCACCCAACCCACCCAGGCCGTGCCCGCGGCGACCACCCCCGCCCGGCCTGCCGGCCAACCCGCCCAGTCCGAGGCCGCGCCGCATCGTCGTCTCGATCCCAGCGTGATCGTCTCCATGGTGGCCGGCTGCGTGATCGTGGCCTCCCTCGCCGTGGTCCTCGTCGTGACGCATCCCTGGTCCCCGACGCCCGCCACGGACGTCGCCGCGACCGATGCCTCGACGGAGGACGTGACCACCACCGAGGCCGCGTCGGGTGCGGCGACGCTCTCGGCCACCTCCGCCGCGCCCGCCGCCCAGAGCTCCACCGCACAGACGTCCGCCCAGGTCGACTACTACGACTCGCTCGAGTCCATCTATTCGAAGCTCAGCGGCTACGACTCTCGGATCGCGGCATGCGCGGACACGTTCAACCAGTCATACCTGAGCACCAGCATGAGCACGCGCCAGGATGCGAGCAGGGTCGCCCAGTCCCTGAAGAAGGACATCGACGACACCTCCGTCTCGCTCCAGAACCTGGCGATTCCCTCCAGCTCGCCCTACTACGCCGATTCCGAGAACCTCAACACCCTGATCGCATGCCTGGACAAGCGCATAAGCGTCATCTGCGACGCGTGGACCATAAGCCTGTCGTATGCGGATCCCACGGGCCACTCCGATGAGATCTGCGCGCCGCTGAAGCGTGACAACGACTCGAGTGGCCATAACACCTACAAACAGCAGTTCGACGACCTCTATGCGAGCGCCGCCCCGACGCGTCACTGAGATTGATCGCACTGGGATCGACCATGCGTCCATAGGCAAGACGAAGGCCCGGCGTCCCCAAGGGGGAGCCGGGCCTTCGTCTTGCGCGTGCTCTCAGGTCGTCCTACTGGACCTGGGCCACCATGACCATGTTGGTGGACGTGACGTAGTCGCCCTGCTTGGGGCTGGTCTGGGGATCACCGGCGGTGACGACGACCATGTCGCCGGCGTTGGCCAGGCCGTTGTCCTTGGCAAGCTTCAGCGAGCCGTAGATGACGTCGGACAGGGTGCCGCGCGTGTCGGCCTTGAGGCAGGTGACGCCCCAGTAGAAGCTGCTCTTGCGCACGGTGATGTCGCTCTCGGAGACCGCGATGACGGGGATGTCAGGACGGAAGTTCGAGATGAGGCGAGCGGTGCGACCGGTGGTGGTGGGGGCGATGATGCACTTGGCATCGACGCGCTCGGCGGTGGTCACGGCCGCGAAGCCGATGGCGCCGTTCACGTTCCTGATCTGGCCGCCGCGGTCGTGGTACTCGCTGCGCTCGGAGAGGTACTTCTCGGACTCGATGCAGATGGAGGCCATGGTCTGGACGGCCTCGACGGGGTACTTGCCGGCAGCGGTCTCGCCGGAGAGCATGACGCAGTCGGTGCCGTCATAGATGGCGTTGGCGACGTCGCCCACCTCGGCGCGCGTCGGGCGAGGGTTGCGGATCATCGAGTCGAGCATCTGCGTGGCGGTGATGACGGGCTTGTAGGCCTCGTTGCACTTGCGGATGATGGACTTCTGGATGTGGGGGACCTTCTCGGCAGGGACCTCGACGCCCAGGTCGCCACGGGCGACCATGATGCCCGAGGAGACCTCGAGGATCTCGTCGAAGTTGGTGACGCCGAGGGCGCACTCGATCTTGGGGTAGACGGAGACGCGGGGGCAGCCCTGGTCGGCGCAGAGCTGACGGATCTCCTGCACGGCGGCGGCGTCACGGATGAACGACGCGGAGATGGCGTCGATGCCCTGGGTGCAGCCGAACTTGATGTCGTCGATGTCCTGCTCGGTGACGGCGGGAAGGCCGATGTTGACGTTGGGGACGTTGACGCCCTTCTTCTCACCGAGCTCGCCGCCGTTGGTGACGGTGCAGTTCATGTTGGTGCCCTCGACGGACTGGACCTCGAGACCGATGAGGCCGTCGTCGATCAGGATGACGGAGCCCTTCTCGACCTCGTTGGGGAGGTTCTTGTAGTCGAGCGAGAAGCGCTTGTCGTCGCCGATGACGTCGTCATCGGTGGTCACCACGACGGACTGGCCGGTGGTGAGGTTGACCTTCTTGCCGTCCTTGAGGACGCCGGTGCGGACCTCAGGTCCCTTGGTGTCGAGGAGGATCGCGACGTTGGCGCCGAGCTCCGCGGCGACCTTGCGGACGCGGGCGATGCCGGCCTTGTGGTACTCATGGCTGCCGTGAGAGAAGTTGAAGCGTGCGACGTTCATGCCGCTCTGGATGAGCTGGCGCAGGACGCCCTCGTCCTCCGTGGACGGTCCCATCGTGCACACGATCTTGGTCTTCTTGGCTTGCTGCATGTTATTCCTCTCTTTTCCCTAGGCTCGTCGTGAGCCATGGATGAACTGCGTCTTCGGACTACCTATATAGACGTCGATCGCGTCAGCAGACGACGCTCTTCTCGACGAAGTCGGTTCCCTTGGAGTAGGCCTCCGCGTTGTCCAGCGTGACGCGGGCGATCTGCGAGAGCGCCTCGCGGGTGAAGAAGGCCTGGTGGCTGGTCATGACGACGTTGGGGAAGGAGCACAGACGTGCCGTGACCGAGTCGACGATCTCGCCGGAGCGGTTCTGGTAGACGTTGGCCGTCTCCTCCTCGTACACGTCGAGGCCGGCGGCCCCGATCTTGCCGGAGATGATGCCGCGGATGAGGGCCTGCGTGTCCACGAGGCCGCCGCGGCCGGTGTTCACGAAGATGACGCCCTTCTTCATCTTGTCGATGGCGTCGTCGTCGATCATGTGATAGCTGTCCTTGTTGAGGAAGGCGTGGAGCGAGATGAAGTCACTCCTGCGATAGAGCTCGTCGTAGTCGACGTACTCGTCCACCACGTGCTCCTCGTCGACGAGCTTCTGGTTGGGGTAGAGGTCGCTGCCCAGCACGGTCATGCCGTAGCCCTTGCAGATGCGGCAGAGGGCGGCGCCGATGCGACCGGTGCCCACGATGCCCGCGGTCTTGCCGTGGAGCGTCTCGCCCACGAGGCCGTTCAGGGCGAAGTCGTTCTCGCGGACGCGGATGTAGCCCTTGTGGATGCGGCGGTTGGCGCACTGGCCCAGCGCCATGGCGTGCTCGGCGATGGCCTCGGGGCTGTAGGCGGGGACGCGGGTGACGTGGATCTCGAGGTCCTTGGCGACGCCCACGTTCACGGCGTCGAAGCCGGCGCAGCGCATGAGGACGAGGTCGATGCCGAAGCCCTTGAGGATCTCGAGGGTCATGGCGGAGACGTCGTGGTTGACGAAGGCGCATACGGCATCATAGCCGCGAGCCAGGGCCGCCGTCATGGGGTTGAGGCCGGTCTCGGTGTAATCGATCTTGAGGTCTGGGTAGTCGGTCAGCTCGGCGTCGAACGAGTCCCTGTCATAGCTCTCGGCACCATAGAACAGAATCTTCATTGCACGCTCCCATGTAGTGGCGCCTCCGCGTGGTAGGTCCGGGCACCATAGACCGACGTTCGCTGCCGCTGGCCGATGCCAGCCGCCTTCTACCTTGCACCCGTAGTCTACCGCAAACAGGGTCTCCGGCGCTATGTGAAAGACGATTGTCACAAGAAAGAACATCGAGGTCATAAGGCAGTTTTAGGTTAAGAAGTTGACCACTGATGCGTGTGCAACCAAGCGGGGCGGATATGGAACGGCAACCAAGGGTGGCATGGAGGCGGTCGGGGCGGGTATCATGTGAGAAGTCGTTTCCACCAAGGCCCGGCATGGCAGCCTTGGTGAGCCCTTGCCCCCCTGGGGAATTATGATCGGGCATCAATCTGCCGGGCGTGTTCCCAGGAGGGTTCCATGAGAGAGTACCTGTCCGACGCCGTCGAGGTCCTGTCCTCGTGCGACACCGACGAGGCCTCGGGCCTCACGTCCGCCGAGGCCGAGGCGCGCCTCGCCAAGGACGGCCCCAACAAGCTCGACGAGGCCGCGAAGGACCCGGTCTGGAAGCGCCTCCTCGCGCAGATGGCCGACCCCATGATCATCATGCTGCTCGTGGCGGCCGTCATCTCCGCGCTCACCGGCATGGCCCAGGGCGACGGTGACTTCGCCGACGTCGTCATCATCCTGTTCGTGGTCGTGGTGAACGCCGTGCTCGGCGTGGTCCAGGAGTCCAAGGCCGAGGAGGCCCTCGAGGCCCTCCAGGAGATGGCCGCGTCCACCTCGAAGGCCGTGCGCGACGGCAGGACGGTCGAGGTCAAGAGCCAGGACCTCGTGGTGGGGGACATCATCCTGCTCGAGGCCGGTGACGCCGTCCCGGCCGACTGCCGCGTGCTCGAGAGCGCCAGCATGAAGATCGAGGAGGCCGCCCTCACCGGCGAGTCCGTGCCGGTCGAGAAGCACGTCGACGCCCTCGCGATCGCCGATGGCGACGAGGACGTCGCCCTGGGTGACCGCATCAACATGTGCTACATGGGCTCCACCGTGGTCTACGGCCGCGGCCGCGCCGTCGTGGTCGCCTGCGGCATGGACACCGAGATGGGCAAGATCGCCGATGCCATCACCGAGGCCAAGGACGAGATGACGCCCCTGCAGGTGAAGCTCGCCGAGCTCTCGAAGATCCTCACCATCCTCGTGGTGATCATCTGCGCGGTGATCTTCGGCGTCGGCTTCATCAAGCACGGCTCCGAGTTCCTCGCCAACCCCGAGCTCATCCTCAACACCTTCATGGTGGCCGTGTCGCTTGCCGTGGCGGCCATCCCCGAGGGCCTGGTGGCCGTGGTCACCATCGTGCTCTCCATCGGCGTCACCAAGATGAGCCACCACAACGCCATCATCAGGAAGCTCACCGCCGTCGAGACGCTGGGCTGCACGCAGCTCGTCTGCTCCGACAAGACCGGCACGCTCACCCAGAACAGGATGACCGTGACCAAGCACGCCACCGAGAACATCGCCAGCCTCGTGTGCGCCATGGCGCTCGCCTCCGACGCGGAGTGGGACTCCGCCGAGGGCGTCGCCAAGGGCGAGCCCACCGAGGCCGCGCTCGTGGCCGACGCCGCCAAGGAGGGCTTCGCCAAGGGTGACCTCGAGGCCGAGCGCCATCGCATCGGCGAGGCACCGTTCGACTCGGGCCGCAAGATGATGTCGGTGGTCACGAAGGGTCTCGACGGCCGCATCCTCCAGCACACCAAGGGTGCCCCGGACGAGGTCCTGAAGCGCTGCACCACCATCCAGCTGCAGGACAAGGTCGCCCCCCTCACCGACGAGATGCGCGCCGACATCCTCGCGGCCAACAAGGGGATGGCCGACCAGGCGCTGCGCGTGCTCGCCGCCGCGAGGCGCGAGTGGGACGAGGCGCCCGAGGACTTCTCGGCCGCCAACCTCGAGCACGACCTCACCTACCTGGGTCTGTGCGGCATGATCGACCCGGTCCGTCCCGAGGTCGCCCCCGCCATCCAGGAGGCCCACGAGGCCGGCATCCGCGTGGTCATGATCACCGGCGACCACATCGACACCGCCGTGGCCATCGCCAAGGAGCTCGGCATCATCACCGACGCCTCCCAGGCCATCACCGGCGCCCAGCTCGACCGCATCTCCGACGAGGAGCTCGAGAGCGAGATCGAGCGCTACGGCGTCTACGCCCGCGTCCAGCCGGAGCACAAGGTCCGCATCGTCGAGGCGTGGAAGAAGAAGGACAAGATCGTCGCCATGACCGGCGACGGCGTGAACGACGCCCCGTCCATCAAGCGCGCCGACATCGGCATCGGCATGGGCATCACCGGCACCGACGTCACCAAGAACGTGGCCGACATGGTGCTCGCCGACGACAACTTCGCCACGATCATCAAGGCCGTGGAGGAGGGACGCAAGATCTACGACAACATCAGGAAGGCCATCCAGTTCCTCCTGTCGTCCAACCTCGCCGAGGTCATCTGCGTGTTCGTGGCCACCATGGTCGGCTTCACCATCCTGGAGCCGGTGCACCTCCTCTGGATCAACCTCATCACCGACTGCTTCCCGGCGCTCGCCCTGGGCATGGAGCACGCCGAGCCGGGCATCATGCGCAGGAAGCCGCGTGACTCCAAGGACGGCGTCTTCGCCGGCGGCATGGGCGTGGACTGTGCCTTCCAGGGCATCGTGATCTCCATCCTCACCCTGGTGAGCTACTTCATCGGTCACTCGATCGAATACGGCACCATGGACATCTCCAACGTCATCGCCGACCCCACGGCCGGCATGGAGGGCATGACCATGGCGTTCCTGACACTCTCCATGGTCGAGATGTTCCACTCGTTCAACATGCGCTCGCGTCGCCAGTCCGTCTTCAAGCTGGGCCGCCAGAACGTGTGGCTCTGGGGATCGTTCGGCCTGTCGCTCCTGCTCACATGGCTCGTGGTGGAGGTCGACCCCGTCGCCTCCGTCTTCGGCTTCGCGCAGCTCGACCCCTCGGCCTATGGCATCGCGATGGCCCTCGCCTTCCTGGTGATCCCGCTCAACGAGGTCTACAAGGCCATCATGAGGTCCGTCGAGAGGAAGCAAGCATGAGGCTGGCCGCGTGAGCCGCAAGGCTGACAGGAGGGTCGCTCGCGAGGGCGCTGACGGGGAGGTCTCCTCCCTGCCGGCGCTCTCGTCCTTGTCCGACGTCCCGACCCTGGAGGACCTCACCCCCACTGCCGAGCAGACCGCCGCGCTGTGCCAGGTGGTGGACAGGCTCGCCCGCGAGGGCGTCGACGCCGGCGAGGCCTGCCTGGGCTGCGTGGTCCGCCTCGACCGAGGGTTCCCCGCGGTGGCCGTGGAGGGCGACCTCATCCGGGCGGAGCATTCGGTGCGGCTCGCCAAGGGTGACGAGACGCGCCCGGCCGTGGGCGATTGGGTGGCGGTGAGACGTCCCGCCGGGCATGACATGGGTGTCATCGAGGGGGTCCTGCCGCGTCGCAGCGAGCTCGCCCGCTGGCGTGGTGGGGCGCGGGGTGAGCGGCAGACCCTCGCGGCCAACGTGGACGTGGTCCTCGTGGCCCAGCAGCTCGCGGACGCGCCACTCGACTGCGACCACATAGCGAGGTCGGTGGTGGTGGCCCTGGACGGCCGCGCGAAGGCGGCGGTGGTGCTCACCAAGGCGGACCGTGCCGGCGTCCCCGGGCTCGTGCGCGACGTCTCCCGCGTGCGTCTCGTCATGGGCGACGACGTGGACGTGGTGGCCTGTGCCGCCACCGACGACGACGCCCTGCTCGCGGAGCTCGAGCATGCCGCGGCCTCGGCCGGTGCCGGATGGGGCCTCGACGCCATCGGAGCGCTGGTGGGGACCGGCCGCGTGGGCATCGTGCTGGGCGAGTCCGGTGCGGGCAAATCGACGCTGCTGAACGGTCTTCTCGGCCATGAGGCGCTCGAGGTGGGCGAGGTCCGCGCGCACGATGACGCGGGGCGTCACACCACCGTGGCGAGGCGCATGGTCCATCTGAGCGGACGCGGCACCATCGTGGACGCCCCGGGCCTGAGGAGCCTACCCCTGGTGGGCCACGAACGTGGGCTCATGCGGGCGTTCCCTGAGATATCGGATGCCGCGCGCACCTGCCGGTTCCGTGACTGCACGCATACGGGCGAGCCGGGATGCGGCGTGAGGGCCGCGCTGGACGAGGGGGAGTTCCCTCCCGAGAGGCTCGACGTCTATCTGGCGCTGGCATCCGAGATGCGCAGGAGCGCCAAGACCCTCGACCCCGACGTCGTCCTCTGACCGGCCCCTGCCGCCGAGCCTTCCCGTGACGCCGTTCGCCTGTGGAGGAATCCTGACGGGTGGCCCCTCGAGCCGCCGCGGCGCACGCCCCGGGCATCCCATATGGCCATGCCTCGCTGCGGTCTGACACTTCCTCGTCTGATCCGCGTCTGATTCCTGATGGCGTGCGGAAGTTCGGCTCGCACGCATCCCCGTCCGGTCCTCCTCGTGGCCGAGAATCTCCCTACGCACGACGGACGCATGTCCGCGACCGAGGGAGGCCCGATGTCACGAAGGTTCAGAGCCGTGCTCGCCTGCGCATGCGCGACGCTCGCGGTGCTGTGCTGCCTCGCCTACGCGGACGGCGTCAGGGCCGAGGCCGAGGAGGTCCGCTCCGCCGCCATCGCCCGCTACGGTGGGGAGGTGGTCACGCTCGTCGTGGCCAAGGGTCCGCTGGAGGAGGGACGCGTCGTCACCGAGGCCGACGTGGTCGAGAGGGAGTGGCTCGCCGACCTCGCGCCGGCCGACGCCCTGACCTCGCTCGACGACGTCGTGGGACGTACCGTCTCGGTGGCCGCCGCCCAAGGCTCCCCGCTGACGTCGCTCAACTTCCGCGAGAGCCGGGTCGCGCTCGAGCCACCTTCGGGCCACGTGGCCCTCACCGTCCCGCTCTCCGACAAGCTCGCTATATCCCGTGACGTGGGCGTGGGCTCTAACGTGGCCGCCTACGAGGCCGAGGATGGGGGCGCCCGGCTCATCGCCTCGGGACTCGAGGTGCTGGCCGTGTCCGGGCAGGGCTCCACGGTGGGCTCGTCCTCCTCGCTCACGCTCGCCGTCATGCCCGAGGACGTGCCGGCCCTGCTCGCGGCGTCGGCCGCGGCCACCCTCAGGCTCGTCGTGCCCGCAGATGACGTGACCGCCCTCGTGAGCTCGGAAGCCACGCAGGCCCCTGCCTCCGTGGGACCCGAGACCGCAGCCGCGGACCTGGACGCGGCCACCACCACGAACGCCACCGACCGCCCGACGACCCGAGAGGGGGACGCGTCATGACCGATCACATCTGGCTGGCATGCGCCACGGGGGATGTGTCTGACATCGAGCGTACCGTGCTCGAGTCGGACCCAGACGCCGAGGTCAGGTGCTTCACCGACCCGTTCACGCTCAGGAGGTCGCTTCTCGACACCATGCCGGGCGCGGCGTCGGCCGTGGTGTGTGACATGGGAGACGACCTCCCCTCAGCCGTCAACATAGCCGCCGCGCTGGTGAGCGACGGACATGCCGAGAGGGTCGTCCTCGCCGTCCACGCGCCTTCCGGCTCGCTGCGCTCGAGGGCGAGACGGGCGGGGATAGCGAGCGTGTGGGACAGGGACGAGTCGACCAAGGCCGTCCGTGCCGGCGAATCCCGATGTGGGCGAGGGGCCCTGGCCGGGAATGCGTCGGCTCGGGCGGCGGAGGGGTCGGACGCATGCGCGGACGACCTCGACGAGCCCGATGGACTTGCCTGTCGTGCCGATGTCCCACGCGCCGCGCCGGCGCTCTGCCCGCTCAAAGGCGAGCATGGTCCCATCGTCACGCTCGTGTCCGGAAGGGGAGGCGTCGGCAGGACGGCCATCGCGGCCGTCGCCGCATACGTCGCATCCGGCTGGGGGATGAGCGTGGCCCTGGTCGACCTCGACCTCTCGTTCGGCAACGTCGCCGGATACCTCGGCGTGGGCAATCCCGCCGACCTCGCCTCTGTCGCCTCCTGCGGCGGGGATGTCTCGAGCGCCGTGGTGGCGAGCTGCGGCAGGAGGGTCGCCGACTCGCTCGCCCTCTGGGGTCCATGCGCGCTTCCCGAGCTCGCGGAGACGGTCCAGCCCTACGTGGCGGAGATGCTGTTCGAGCTCTCGAGGACCCACGGTCTGGTCATCGTGGACACGTCATCCGCCTGGGGCGACTCCTGCGCCCAGGCCGTCCAAGTATGTGACCGGCTGCTCGTGTGTGCCGACGAGCGTGCCGGCGCCATCGCCTCCGTCGCTCGTGCGGCGGCGCTCTCGGTGCGTCTGGGCGTGGCGCGGACGCGCATCGTGCGACTCATGAACAGGTGCGACCCGAAGCATCGTGACGAGGGCTTCCTCGCTCGTGCCGACCTCGGCCTGGAGACGGCGCGCACGGTCCGCGTCATGGACGGTGGCGACGAGGTCGCGGAGCTCCTCTCGGCGGGGCATGCGGACGAGCTGGCCGCATCCACGGGCGAGTTCCCGACGTCCGTGGCCGCCATGCTCGCCAAGGTCCTCTCCGAACTGGGCTGCCTTCCCGACACTGAGGACGCGAAGGCGTGTCTGGACGGGTCCCGCAGGCCGCGTCGCCGTCGGCTCCTCTCGAGGGAGGCGGGGTAGATGTCCCTCCTCGAACGCGTCCGCGCACAACAGGAGGAGGTGCCGCTGGTCTCGGGTCTCGCCTCCCGGCCGGACCTCAGGGCTCGGCTCAAGCGCGACCTCGTGGAGAGGGTGGGTCTGTCCGAGATGGCGTCCATGGTCGCCGATGCCGATGCGCCGGAGGCCCGCGAGGAGCTGGGGGTCGCCTGTCACGCGATCCTGAACACGTCCGACTACGGGGAGGTCATGGCCTCCGAGAGGGACCAGCTCGTGCGCGAGGTGCTGGACGAGGTGGTGGGCCTCGGCCCGCTCCAGCCCCTCCTCGAGGACGACACGGTCACCGAGGTCATGGTGAACGGATGCGAGGCCCTGTACTACGAGCGTGACGGTGTCATCTCGCGAGCCGAGAGGGTGTTCGACTCGGCCGAGCAGATCATGGTCGTGGTCGATCGCATCCTCGCCCCTCTCGGCCGCAGGCTCGACGAGAGCAGCCCCATCGTGAACGCGCGCCTGGAATCCGGCTACCGCGTGAACGCCGTCATCGCGCCCGTCGCGATCGACGGGCCGGTCGTGACCATCCGCAAGTTCTCCGGCAGGATCAGCTCGCTCGACAGGCTCGTCGAGCTGGGGAGCATCCCCAGTTGGTACGCGCGCCTGCTCAGCTGGGCCGTCCGCGCACGCTGCGACATCGCGGTCGCGGGAGGGACCGGCTCGGGCAAGACGACGCTCCTGAACGCCCTCTCCTGCGAGATCGGGCATGGCGAGAGGATCGTGACGGTCGAGGACTCCGCGGAGCTGAGGTTCGAGACGCATCCGCATGTCATCCGGCTCGAGGCCCGCTCCGCCTCCATCGAGGGGACGGGCAGGGTCACCATCCGCGACCTCGTCACGAACGCGCTGCGCATGCGGCCCGACCGCATCGTGGTGGGCGAGGTCCGCGGCGAGGAGTGCATCGACATGCTCCAGGCCATGAACACGGGACATGACGGTTCCCTGACCACGCTCCATGCCGGGACGGCGGACGAGGCAGTGTTGCGCCTCGTGCTCATGGCCCGCTTCGGCATGGACCTGCCCACCGACATCATCGAGGAGCAGGTCTCCACCGCGATCGACCTCATCGTCATGTCGAGGCGCATGCCCGACGGCTCGCGCGCGATCGGGCCGACGTCGGTCGTGAGCCGTGGTGTCGACGGCGGCGTGGCCTTGGAGGAGGTCGTCTCGTTCGACGCGGCGACGCGTGAGTGGCGGCTGGTCCGCGAGCCGGGGTTCGTCCGCGCCGCCCTCGAGGCGGGCCTCCTGGACGAGGAGGAGGTGTCGGGATGGAGGTCATGCTGCTCGTGAGCGCGGCTGCCGCGGCCGTCTCGGTCCTGCTCGTCCTCCCGTCCGAGACCTCCGAGGTCGCTCGCGGGGTGAGGGCACATGCGCGCATGGCGAGGGCCCTGGCCGTGGTCGACGCCGTCTCGAGGACGACCGTGGCCGACATGCTCCTCTCGCTTCCCTCATGGGACGAGGCCTGCTCGATCCTCGTGGAGGAGGGCTCGAGGCAGGGCAGGGTGGTCACGCGTCGACAGGTGGCCGTGCTCCTCGTGCTGTCCCTCGCAGGTCTCTGCCTCGTCGCGGGCATCCTGGCGGCGTCGCCTCTGGGCGTCGTGGTGGGCGCCGTCGCGGCGTCCGTCGCGATCCCCTCCTGGGTCGCCATGAGGAGGAAGAGGCGGCAGACGTCGCTCGCGCGCGAGATGCCCGGGGTGTTCCGCTCGCTTGCCTCGGCGTTGGGCGCGGGGCAGACCCTCTCCCAGGCGATCGGCTATGTGGGTTCGCGTGGCGAGGGAGTGACGGGTGAGGAGTTCCGACGTGCCGCCATGCGTCTCAGGTGCGGGTCGTCGACGACCGAGGTGGTCTCCGAGCTCACGGAGAGGCTCGACGCCCCGGGCATGGGCCTCATGGGCGTGGCCCTCAAGGTCTCGCAGCGCACGGGCAGCCCCCTGGGGTCGCTGTTCGACCGCGCAGCGAGACTGGTGGAGAGGCAGGGCGAGGCCGAGCAGGTCCTCGTTGTGAAGACGGCCCAGGTGAGGCTCTCGGCACGGATCGTGAGCGCGATGCCTGCCGTCATGGTGGCCCTGCTCGCGATGATGTCGCCCGACTTCCAGCGTGGGCTCTCCTCACCCGTGGGGATCGCGTCCGTCTGCGTCGCCGCCCTGCTCGACATCGTCGCGCTCGCCATCATCCGACGTCTCATGAGGGAGGTGGCGTGATGGTGATGCTCGCGGGTTGCTTCCTGGCCACCGCCCTGCTCGTGTGCTGCCTCATGCCATCCGGGCACATGGGACGACGGCGCGCGCGACCTGTCGCCGAGGACGTCCTGCCGCATGTGCTCGCGGAGGCCCTCGACCGTGTCCGGTCGATCGGTCTCGTCGGGCGCATCCGGTCCGACGCGTCCCGGAAGGAGGCCTCGGCCCGCTGCCTCAGGGAGATGCCCGAGCTCCTCGACGTCGTGACCCTGGGGCTCACGGCAGGGCTCTCGTTCGACGCGTCGCTCGAGATGTACTGCGCGAACTGCGACACGGCGCTCGCCCGCAGGTTCGTCCTGGCCATGCGCACGTGGCAGCTGGGGATACGGGGGCGTGCCGAGACGCTTGACGAGCTCGCCGACGAGCTCGGTTCGTCAGCGCTCAGGAGGTTCTCGGGCGCGGTGGCCGAGGCCCTCGAGTTCGGCATCCCCCTGGCGGACATGCTCACGAGGCAGGCGGATGTCATCCGGGAGGAGCAGCGGATGCAGATGGAGGAGAGGATCGAGAAGGTCCCGGTCAAGATGCTCGTGCCCTTGGGCGCCCTCATCGTGCCGGCGATGCTCCTGGCGATCCTGGGACCGCTGCTGTCTTCGGCGCTGAGGGCGGGATGAGGAGGGTCGCGCGTCGTGGGACCACGACGTTTCGTTCGACCGACAAGGAACGCGAGATGGGAGAGGGGATGTTCGCATGAGGGGACCAAAGGGACCAGGCAGGCTCGCGCGGCGGTTCGCAGAAGGGACGATGGGGGTCCGCGGTCGCATCAGAGACCTCGTAAACAGGGCGGGGGAGGTGCTTGGAGGGGAGGCCGGCCAGGGCACGACCGAGTACGCGATCCTGGTGGGCGTGCTCGTGCTCATCGCCATCGTGGCGATCCTCTCGTTCAGGGACAAGATATCCGAGATGTGGGATGCCATCGCCAGCGGCATCAACTCCCTGTAGGCCGTCATGGGACGGGAGGGGAGGCCAAGCAGGTTCCGGACGAGGGCGTGGCTCGTGGGGGGCGCGCTGGTCTGCGCCGCCGCACTCGTGGGCGTGGTGGCGAGAGGGGCGGGCCCCTCCTCGCAAGGGGCCTCACCGGTCCTATCCCACGACGACGTCGCGTCCGTGCCTTCGGATGTCGACCAGGGAGACGCCACCCCTGACCTCTCCGCCGGCGACTCGGCGGGGATGACGCGGTCGGGCGCGGAGACGACGTTCACGGACCTCGCGAGGACCACGCGGTGGGTGGAGACGGGAGACGTGGAGCAGGTCGCCGCGGGCCTGCTCAGGGGCTACCGGGATGGCGACGAGGTGACCACGCTCGTGCGAGCTGGCTATGTCGATCTTCTCGGTCGCGTGTGGTCGTGTACCGTCCGCGGCGACGGATGGGTGGACACGTGCGTGGTGCAGGGAAGTCCGGCCTCCGGCGCGGGTGCGGTCACGGTCTCGTCCGCCTCGACCGAGGGGGCGGTCTCGAGCAAGGTCAGCGTGATGAGGTTCGAGGAGGGGAGATGGGCGGATGCGTGGCTCGAGGGCTGAGGGTGAGGGTGCGGCGCGTGGCCAGAGCGGCCAGTCGACGGTCGAGTATGCGCTCGTCCTGTTGGCGTTCATGGCAATGCTGGCGGCTATGGCGTTCGTCTGGCATGCCGCGGAGGGGGGAGGGCTGGGACGGCTCGCCGCAGATGCCGCCTCGCACTCCCTCGCGAACGGGATCACCCTCGAGCTCGTCCAGGACGTCGCCCTCTTCTGAGGCGGCTGCACATGCCGTGTCGCTCGGTCGGTGTCGGCGTGGCGTGTCCGGCCAGTCCTCGGTGGAGGCGGCCCTCCTGTTGCCGTCGCTCATGCTCGTCCTCGCGATCCTCCTGCAGCCGGCCTGCATCCTCTACACGCGCGCGTCCATGTCCGCCGCGGCGGCCGAGACGGCGCGCGTGCTCGTGACGAGGGTCGAGGGGGCAGGCGGCACGGATGACGCGGTGAGACGCTTCTGCCTGAGGAGGCTCGCGGCCGTCCCTGACGTCTCCCTCTTCCACGAGGGAGGACCCGATGCCTGGGAGGTGACCCTCGATGGCGAGGAGGGCTCCTCCACGGTCAGCGTCGAGGTCGTGGGGAGGGTGAGGCCACTGCCTCTCCTGGGCGTGGCCGCTCAGGCGATGGGCGAGACGGACGGTGGGTGCGTGGTGATGAGGGTGAGGGTCGAGCAGAGCGCGCGTCCGACATGGTTGGAGGGGAGCTACGGTGACTGGGTCTCGATCTGGGATGCATGAGATGGGCCGCTTTGGCGAGCGGTCGGCGTTCCGGCTGTTCCTCGACGACGAGGGCGGATACACCACGGTCGCCGTGGCCCTCGCCCTGCTCGTCTCGATATGCCTCGTGTTCGCCCTGGCGAGCGTCGAGTGGACCCAGTCGCGCTCGGCCGACGTCCAGACCGTGGCCGATGCCACCGCGCTGGCCGGTGCGAACGTCGTGAGCGCCTACGCCACGGTCGCGACGGTGCTCGACGCCTGCGTTCTCAGCCTCGGACTGGCGGGCGTCCTCATCATGGGCGTGGGGCTCGTGGTCTCGGCCATCCCGGGCCTGTCGGCGGTGGGGGCCTCGGCCATGGAACTGGGTGGCGACGTGCTCGACTCGCGGCAGAGGTTCGCCACCTCCGCCATGGCCGGTCTGAGGAGGCTCGAGTCCGGGCTCCCCTATGCCGTGGTGGTGAACTCCGCGCGCTGCGTCGCGACGAACTCGACGGGCGAGGCGGGCCTGACCGGCGTGGCGATACCCTTCCCCCTCGAGAGCGAGTCCGATTGGTCGAGCCTGGCCGACGAGATCGACTCCTCCGACATGGACGCGTCGGCCGAGAGGCTCCAAGAGGCATCCGACCGGGTCAAGAGGGCAACCGATGCCGCGGACGCCGCCAGGCTCGCGGGCTGGCTCGCCGACTGCGGCGACGAGCCGCGTAGCCTCCAGGAGCGTGCGTCCACACTGGCGGGACTCGGGGCGGGGGAGAATCCCGACTACGCGAGCGTGGACGGGTGGAACTTCGGCGTGGCGCTCAGCCGTGCCCGGGCGTACTACGCGGCGCGCCTCGCGGGCGAGTCGGCGGAGGGTTCCGGCGTGGAGGCCCTGACCGACTCGGCATGCCGCGGCGCCTTCTACTCGTACGCCCTCGGGGAGGTACGGGCCGGCAGCTATGTCGAGCACGAGGATGGGTCGGTGGACGTCGACCTCCCCTCGCTTCCCCATGATTCCACGAGCGTGAGGGCCACGGCGCTCTTCACGGATGCGAGCTGGCCCTGCACCGTCGAGGACGGCTCGGCGACGCTTCACTCCACGCTGTCCTGCCCCGGGGCGACCGGTGAGGCGGTGGGCTCGGCCTCCCTCGCGACCCTGGAGGCGGGTGGGGTGTCGCACTGCCCCGTGTGTCGGATGGACGTGGGCGACATGGGCAAGGTCGCGGCGGCTTCCACGAGCATAGACAACGGGTTCGAGCACTTCTGGAGGCGCGTGGTCGAGGCGTCGAAGGACTACGAGAGGGCACGCGACGAGCAGGCCGAGGCGGAGCGGGTCCTCGCCCAGGTCGCCGAGGAGGTCGGCGACGCCTTCGACCGTGCCATCGAGGCCCTCTCGGTCCCGAGGCCAAAGCTCTGTCCCCCAGGTGCGTGGGGGTGCGTCGCCGTGGTGGGGAGGGGTGAGGGTGCGAGCGTCCCCGCCGAGCTCACGGACGCGTTCCTCACCCCGTCAGACCTCCCGGGAGGGGTGGCGGTCAGCGCGGCGACCCTCGCCCCCGATCCCACGGCCGCCGAGAACGACGTCCTGTCGCGCCTCTTCGACGGGCTCGTGGAGAGGGGTGGCCAAAGTGGTGGAATCCCCGGGGCGCTCGACACGGTGACGTCTGTCTGGGGGAGGCTGCTCGTCTCATACGGCTCGGCGTACGAGAGCGTCTCCGGCGTGGCCGACGACCTCCTCTCGGGCATCGACGGCGTCTTCGGGACGAAGGTGGGCTCGTGGCTGCGCGCGCGACTCTCCGATGCGGTGTCGGCGATGGGATTCGAGCCGGCCGACATGAGGCTCAGGAAGCCGGTCCTGTGCAATACCCAGGACGTCCTCGGCAAGGCGGGTGCGGGAGGCCTCGCCTCCGTGAGGTCCCTCATCGAGTCGATTCCCGCCGGGGGCACCCCCGCCGAGGTCGCACGTGCGCTGGGTCACGAGGTGTTGGACGAGTATGGCGAGACGACCATCACCATCGCCGAGATCCCCATCCCGGGGACGGGCATGTCGGTGCCGCTCACCATCGACCTCTCGAGTCTGGGAGGTGCGGCATGAGCAGATGGCGGTCAGGGCAGATGACGGTGGAGCTGGCGGCCCTGCTGCCTGTGACCTTGGTCTGCGGGCTCATCGTGATGAACCTCATGCAGTTCGTGGTGGCATGCGCGAGGTTCGACCGCGTGGCGTTGGATGCGGTCGTCTCGCAGGGGGTCTCGGCCGCGGGAGACCAGGACTCGCTCACGGCGGTGGCTGACGTCAGGTCGGCGATCGTGCGCGCCATGGGTGACGACGAGAGGCTGGATCTCGAGGTCTCGGTGGCGGCGGCCGAGGATGGCACCCCCTCGGAGGGGGCGGTGTTCTCGCTCGCGACGGGTCTCGTCCGCTTCACCTGCACGCTGAGGTTCCATCCCTGGCCGCGGGAGGTCTCGATCGCCGGGGTATCGATGGGTGCGCCCCTCTCCCTCGTGCATGAAAGACAACTCGTGGTGGACAGATACAAGCCAGGGGTGGTGGTGTGAGTGGTCGAGAGGGGTGATGGCCACATCCTGAGGATGAGGGTCCTCACCGGATGGCTCGAGAGACTGAGAGGCCTTCTCGGCACGAGACGTGACGGCCCGCTCGCGGAGCCGGTGGTCCTCGTGGACTGTGGGTCCGTCCATACGCTGGGGATGGCCTACGAGATAGACGTGGCCCTGCTCGGAGCAGATGGCAGCGTGGTCAAGTCGAGGCGAGGCGTCCCGCCCGGGCGGGTGGTGGGCGCGAGGGGGGCGAGCCTGGCGCTCGAGAGACCGAGCGCGCTTTCTCCCTGGCCCACGGAGGGTCAGAGGGTGACGTTTCGGACGGAGGGCCCGAACAGGGCCGTCGGTTGGTGGAATCAAGAGGAAGGGAAGGTCCGATCATGACGAAGGCAGGGGCCGAGAGGCGCGCAGGTGACGGGATGAAGGTCTGTCCGAGATGCGGGTCCAGGCTCTTCGAGGACATGAACGTGTGTTACGCGTGCCTCTATGACTTCTCGAAGGACCGCACGGCGCGGGTGCCGGGGATGCCCGAGCTCGATGCGTTCGGCTTCGGGGAGGTCGAGGATCGCGACCTCCCATCCGAGGTGAACGCAGTCCCGGAGCCATGCTCACACCCGACTCCGACGAGGCTCCCCCGTGCGGCCATGTACGAGGACCCTCCCTTCGGAGAGGACCTCGCCGGTCCCGCCGTGGAATGGGACGGTGGCTACATGCCCGACGAGAGCCTCCCATCCGACTCGCCCGATCCTCTCGCCAGCGATGACTGCATGGCCCCGTCCTTCTCGTGGGGCCGGCATGCTTGGACACGTGAGATGGGGGTGAGGGTGGTGACGGGGGATGCTGACGTGACCTGCCACATCCCTGCCGACGGGCTCACGGTGGGGAGGAGCGGCGAGTGCGACGTCATGCTCCACGATGGCTCGGTGAACAGGTTCGAGCTCCTCATAAGGAGGGACGAGGACTGCGTGGTGGTCAGCCCTCTCGACGCAGGGGGCATGGCGACCCTTTGGGGGGAGCCCCTCCTCGAGACGCAGATGCTCGGCGCGGGCGAGCCCATCGACGTGTGCGGGACCCGTCTCATGCTCGTGCCTTTGCTTTGAATTCAAAAGAAACGAGCGTGGATGTGGCGATACGGGGTCTCCCGCGCGGTGTTTCGGGAAAGGCCTCGGTCGTTCCTCTCCTGGAGCCATCCGTCTCGTCATCCGTCCCTCGTCCGCAGCGAGAGACGGGTTGACAAGTTAACTTGGCAGAACGATACTCGTCGTGTCAAGAAAACTTGTCATATCGATGGGTGATTCGTCAACGGGAGGTCGCGCTATGGGAATGGATAAGAAGGAGGTCCTCGACCGCGCACGCGCGGAGGGATCCGATGAGGGAGAGAAGTGGGTCGAGGGCAAGGGCTATGAGTACGGGGCCATCGGCTTCGGTGCCATGTACATCATCGTCATGATCTTCAACTGGGTCACAGGCCAGGACAACTATCTCCCCATGGCGCTCTTCTTCGCCTTCTTGGGCGCGCAGGAGTATGGGAAGTACCGGGCGTCAGGTGATAAGGGGCATCGTGCCAACACGATTCTCACACTCATCGCATCGGTGGGCTTCCTCGCCTGCTATGTGATACGGGTGCTGGGTATCCACGCATGAGAGGTAGATCGGAGACGCTCGTCCTGCGCAACAACCTCAAGGTCGAACGTGCCAGGAAGGGACTGTCGCAGGGGGAGCTCGCCTCCATGGTGGGTGTGAGCAGGCAGACCATCAGCTCCATAGAGACCGGCCAGTTCAGCCCCACGGCCAAGCTCGCACTCGTGCTCTGCACCGCCCTCGACGTGAGGTTCGAGGATCTCTTCTACTTCGATGGTGAGTGAGCCCTGGCTTCGATCGCGGGGGTAACATGCTCGTATCCATGGCATCTTGCTTGACCGGGCTGTCGGCTCTGTTATAGTAGTCAAGCTTGCTTTTTAGCGGCAACGGCTGGGTAGCTCAGTTGGTAGAGCAGGGGACTGAAAATCCCCGTGTCAGGGGTTCAACTCCCTTCCCAGCCACCATGCATCGTACGAGGTCGGACGGCATAAGTCGTTCGACCTCTTTTGTTATCCACACGTCGGTGTCACAGATGGCGCCATGGATGTGCCGTGTGTTGCCGATTGGGCCTTCCTGCCCTCATGTACCATGGGAGCCGTATTCCATAGGCTCAAGACAACGGCATCGGAGGCTTTCCCATGGCGAACGTGTTCAACAGTCCCAGCAAGTACGTCCAAGGTCCCGACGAGCTATCCAACCTGGCTTCCTATGTCGAGCCTCTCGGCACGAAGGCCCTGGCCATCGCCACCGCCTCCGGCGTGAGGCGCATCGGCGACAAGGTGCGCGAGGGCTTCTCCGCCTCCTCCGCCGACGTCGTCTTCGACGAGTTCGCCGGCGAGTGCTGCCACTCCGAGATCGACCGTCTGAGCGAGGTCGCGAAGTCCGCGGGCTGCGACGTCATCTGCGGCATCGGCGGCGGCAAGGCGTTGGACACCGCCAAGGCGGTCGCGTATGACCTCAAGGTCCCCGTCGTGATCTGCCCCACCATCGCCAGCTCGGACGCCCCCTGCAGCGCGCTGTCCGTCATCTACACCGATGAGGGAGCCTTCGACAAGTACCTCTTCCTGCGCTCCAACCCCGACGTCGTCCTCATGGACACCACCGTCATCGCCGCGAGTCCCGCTCGCCTCACCGTCTCGGGCATGGGCGATGCCCTCGCCACGTACTTCGAGGCGCAGGCCTCGGTCGACTCCTGCGGTGACACCTGCGCCGGCGGGCACGCCACCGCGGCGGCCCTCGCCCTGGCCAAGCTCTGCTACGAGACCCTCATGGCCGACGGCGTGAAGGCCAAGGTCGCCCTCGAGGCGGGCTGCCGCACGACCGCCGTCGAGCACGTCATCGAGGCGAACACGCTCCTGTCAGGCATCGGCTTCGAGAGCTGCGGCCTCGCCGCGGCGCATGCCATCCACAACGGCCTCACCCAGATCCCCGAGACCCACTCGTACTATCACGGCGAGAAGGTCGCCTTCGGTACCCTCTGCCAGCTGGTCCTGGCTGACGCCCCCATCGAGAAGATCGAGGAGGTCCTCGGCTTCTGCATCGAGGTCGGTCTCCCGGTCACGCTGGGCGAGCTCGGCATCCACGAGGACGAGCGCCGGAAGGCCATGATCGTGGCCGAGGCCGCGTGCGCGCCTGGCGACACCATGGGCAACATGCCGTTCGAGGTCACCCCGGACATGGTGTGCGAGGCCATCCTCGGTGCGGACGCGATGGGCCACTACTACACGGACGCCGACTAGCGCCCCAAAGGTGCTGTTCGGGACCATCCCGAACTCGTTGGTACGGGTCGGGCTTTCGCGTCAGGCTTCGTGGCTATACTGCAGTCAGAGCCTGGCCGCCCGCGGCGTCGACATCCGTCGTCGTCCCCGACGTGTACCAGGACCTCCCATCGGTCTCTGCTCGGAAGGCGTCTCATGGCGGATAGGACGTTGCATGGAGTGAACCTCTCCGGATGGCTCGTTCTCGAGTCATGGGTGACGCCGTCGATCTTCTCGGCCACGGGCGTGTTCGACGAGGCCTCCCTCGTCGAGGCGATGGGCCACGATCGCTACGCGGAGGTCGTCAGGCGTCATCGCGACACCTTCGTGACCGAGAGGGACTTCCAGCGCATCGCGGCGCGCGGCCTCGATGCCGTCCGCCTGCCCATTCCCTGGTACGTCTTCGGGGAACAGGGTCCCATGCCGGGCGCGTACGTCGGCTGCCTGTCGTACCTCGACCAGGCCTTCGACTGGGCCGAGGCGGCCGGTCTCCAGTTGCTGCTCGACCTCGCCGCCATCCCCGGTTCCTCCGTGGGCGAGCGTGGCACCCTCGTGGAGGACACCGAGAAGAACCGCTCCTGTCTCCTCGACGTGGTGGCGGCACTTGCCAAGCGCTACGCCGACCGCACGTCCTTCCTGGGCATCGAGCCCCTGAACGCGCCCGTCATGCAGCACCGTCTGGGCCTCGGTCTCACCGACGGGGTGCCACCGCATCGCCTTCGCAACTTCTATCGTGACGTCTACGAGGTGGTCCGCGGCATCGCGGGTCCACGTCCCATCGTGGTCCTCTCCGATGGCGGCGTCCCCGGCGACTGGCGCCGCTTCATGGCGCAGGACCGCTACGAGAACGTCTGGCTCGACAGCCACCTCTATCACTATGCGGAGTCGATGGGGGCGGCCGGTCCCTCTGGTGTCCGCACCCTCGTCGCGCAGAGCGCTCGCTCCCTCAAGCAGGCCGACTCGAGCGGTCTTCCCATCATGGTGGGGGAGTGGAGCGCGGCGCTGCCTCTGGCTGACTCGGCCATGACGCCCGAGGGCAGGATGGCGCTCGAGCGCGTCTATACTTCCGGCCAGATCTCCGCCTTCGCCGGCACCGCGGGCTGGTTCTTCCGCACGTGGAAGACGGAGGGGCATCTCTCCAGCTGGGACGCGCGCATCGCGCTGGCCAGCTTCGAGCACGGGATGTTTGATTAGATGGGCGAGGACGTCGACGTCACGATTCCGGACCCCGAAGGAGTCTCGAACCTTCCTGCCGAGAACGGCGAGGGCATCCTCTCGTTGGTGGGCACGCCCATAGGCAACCTCTCCGATGTGAGCCCTCGCGTGAGCGCGACCCTCTCCGCTGCTGACGTGGTCCTATGCGAGGACACGCGCGTCACGGGCAAGCTCATGTCGTTCCTGGACATCCACGTGCCTCTCGAGAGGTGCGACGAGAACGTGATCCGTGACCGCGTGGGGGCCGTGGTGTCGCGCGTGGAGGCTGGCGAGCGCGTGGCGTTCGTCTCGGATGCCGGTATGCCCGGCGTGTCCGATCCAGGCTCCGTCCTCATGGACGCCGTCCTCGAGGCAGGCCTGCCAACCGAGGTCGTGCCTGGTCCCAGCGCCGTCACCTGCGCTGTCGCGGCAAGCGGAATCCCGTGCGAGCACTTCCTATTCGAGGGATTCCTCCCGAGGAAGCCTGGCGAGAAGGACAGGCGTCTGCATCTGCTCGCGCGAGTTCCGGCCGCCCTCGTGATCTACGAGTCCCCGCGTCGCGTGGCGCTCACGCTCGCGGCCATCGCCGACGTCATGCCGTCGCGTCGCGTCGCCCTCATCCGCGAGCTCACCAAGATGCACGAGGAGGTCATGCGCGACTCCGCCGAGGAACTCGCCTCGCGTGTGGCACGGCGTGTCGCCGACGAGCCACTTCGCGGCGAGTGCGTCATCGTGGTGGAGGCCCCCTCGTCCTCGGAGCTCGATGCGATGGAGAGGCAGGCAACGGGTCCTGCGGAGGAGGACGGGGATACGACCCCCGAGACCCTCGTTCGCGAGCGACTCGCCCAGGGAGCGCCGAAGAGCGCGCTCGCCAGGCAGGTCGCCCGCAGGTTCGACATGGACCGCGGGGAGGCCTACGACCTCGTGGTGAGGCTGTCCCGCGAGGGCTAGCCTCCTGCCTACTCGGTGGTGGTGGCAGCCTCGTCGGTGGACGTGGGCAGCGTCACGCTTCCCAGCGAGTTCCCGTCCGGGTCGAGCAGGGTGACGTTGCAGGCCACGGGCTGGCCGGCGATCTGCTGATACATGCAGGCGACAAGGCCTGGGCCGTAGGCGTCGAACATGTCCTGGTAGCCCAGCGTGGTCACGCTGAGGTTCATGGTGATGTTGGCGTACTGGTCGTCGTAGGTGATCGAGGTGACGTTCGGGTAGGACTCGGAGCCGGGCATGGCGTCGATCTGCTCGGCGACCTTGTCATGGGTGGTGTCGACGAGCTGGTTATACCTGTCGATGGACATGGTCACCGTGTAGGAACCGTCCTCGTTGGCGGTGATGTCGGTGCAGCCGGCGTTCTCAAGCTCGGAGGTCACCTTGTCGGCGTCCTCGTTCTGGAAGTAGATCTTGGGGAACGTGACCGTGCGCGTGGTGAGGGTGCTGTCCTCGACGGCGCTGTTCGTGTCGCTCGCGCTTGTGGTGTCGCCGGAGTTGGACGTGGCACATCCACCTATGAGCAGGGAACTTGCGATGATGACCGAGGCGATGCCTGCCACGAGGGGTTTCTTGGGGAGTCCGCTGGGGTTGAGCATGGATGTCCTTTCAGAGAGAGATAAGGTTCGACGGTTCAGACCATAGCGCGTCCGCCTGACGGGAATGGATGCGGCCTCGTGCATCGTGGCTGTTGACAGATCGGCTTTGCCTGCGTATAGTTCTCTCTTGCGCTTAAGGGCGCTCCAACATTGCGGGGTGGAGCAGTCTGGTAGCTCGCCGGGCTCATAACCCGGAGGTCATCGGTTCAAATCCGGTCCCCGCGACCAAAAACATGCAGGCCAGTCGCTTATGCGGCTGGCCTGTTTTGCTTTTGACACTGCGAGGGCACTGCGAAGGCACTGCGGATGAGGCGGGCCCCGAACGGCGGGTCGGGAGAGCATCCATCAGGTTCCAACCGCTCGGCTCTCGTTCCTGGGTATCGCGACTGGCGGCCTGTCGTAATAGGCGAGGGCGCATGGGCGGGTTCGGTGATGCCGAATGCCAGCCATCTTTTTATGCGACCAAAGGATTGGCCTGATCCCATATAGAACTACCAACTGTTAATTGATGTCAAAGGCAAGCATGCCTTGAGTGGACCTACGTGAACAAATTGTCGAAGTAATCGCAATTATGACATCAAGAAGATGGCATATTATGGTCTTCGCTACCGCTAAGGGGGATTTCTTTGAAGCGGTCACCGCTCTAGAACGCAATTGGCACATGTCTGGAATACGGACCGCTCACATTAAGATGCATGGATTAAGAAGCTATATAGAAGTCAAAGCTAGGCATGCTCAAGGGGGTGCTACATGTCTGGGAGGGGATCCTCATCCACAGGATGGGAGCCGTTGGCCGCCGTCGAACGTTCGCTGCGCGGCGGGCTCGCCCGTTGGGCGACGTCGACCAACGGCACGGGGGTCCTCGCGCCAGATCCGATCCTCCTCGAGTCCCTTGGCTACAAGGATGACATGCTCTCATATGATTCTGGTCATGAGGCTGGCCCTGCGGAGATGTTCGTGCATCCTGATGATGCCGTGCTGCTCGGAAGGTATGTCGGCCATCCTTCATCCTCGCGAAGCGAGCCCATCGGCGTGCGCATGCGTCGTGGCGACGGCTCGTACGCCTGGTTCAGGTGCATGCTCCTGACCGTCTCCCGCGAGGATTCAGGACTTCCGGTGCTGATCTTCGAGGACATGTCCCACGAGAAGGCTTTGTCCGATGAGAACTCCTCGCTCAGGAAGAGGCAGTATGGGCTCCTCGACAGCCTGGGGATCCTCTTTGGCAGGATGGGCATGGGGCTTCGCATCGAGCTGTCATCCGACGGCCTTTCGCGAAGCCTCATCAATTCATGGCTATGTGATGCGGCCGGATGCACGCGTGACGAATTCGAGAACCGCAAGAACGGTGACTATGAGTCCCTGGTCAGTGATGAGGACCGCACCAACTTCCATGACGTGATGTCGGACATCCGCAGTGTCGAGCAGACCCGTCATGTGAGCTATCACATCAAGAGAACCGATGGCATGCCGATCCCGATGTCCGAGGAGGTCGCTTCGGTGCGTGATGGCGACGACGGGATGTGGACGTTCTCGTTCGTGTCCCCGAGCGCCAACGAGTCCGTTCCCGTGAGTGGCTTCTGTGCCGCGGCGTCGCAGGGGTTCGAGGAGCTGTGCAGATGCAGGATGTCGGACGCGGTGCGTGCCGGCAGGGTCGTGCGGATTGAGTACGACCTCACGGATGGGATCGAGCTGCCCCTCCCTGCCGAGGCCACGCCGCCTGCCGGCGCGCTTGCTGCCCCGAACGAGGCCATATGTCTCGATGACGATGCCTGCATGAGGGAGTTCTTCTCCGCCCGCAAGATCGCGGAGGTCTGTGAATCGGGCTCCGCGTCGAGCTTCATGAGGGTTCGGATGGCGGATGAGGGGAACAGCGGGGTCAAGGTCGCCTATCGGGTCACGCGCGATGTGGCGGATGGCCGTCTGGTCGCGTTCGCCTCCCTGGTGGCATGCTCGCCGTGGGAGAACTCGGACGTGCGTCCTCTTCCCATCGATGCTCTGACCGGTGGGTATACCCCTTCGTCCTTCATGTCGCTTCTGGGCCGGACGATACGTGCGGCACGCGGCGCCTCCTGTTGCGCGGTGATGTGCCTCGGCCTGGAAGGGCTCTCCGATATCGCGCTCCGACTCGGTTGCATCGCCGCCGACGAGTCGCTACGCAGCGTCGCCGCAAGGGTCGCCGATGTGCTTGGGCCGCATGAGTTCCTGGGTAACCTGGGCCACCATGCCCTGTGCGTATGGCTGTGCGGAGAGGGGCATGACGAGGTGAAGACGGGGGCCGACCGCCTGTGCGCGGCGGTCACCGACTGCCTGCGAGATGACCCGTATCTCTCCTTGAGGTCTGGCCTCGCCTTCATGCAGCCTGGTGACGTGCCCGGTGCGTTGCTCCTCCGCGCCGAGAAGGCGATGGCCGACCAACACGTGCCGGCGGCACATGAGGCTACGGCCCGGGACCTGCCGAGCAAGTCCGTCGCCATCTCGCAGGGAGACGTCATCAACTCCAAGGACATATATGTGAGGACGTTCGGATACTTCGACGTCTTCGTGGGCGGCGAGGCGATCGTCTTCACCCATGCCAAGACCAAGGAGCTCCTGGCCTTGCTCGTGGACCACCGTGGCGGCTTCGTGGACTCGGGCGACATCATAGCGGCGCTCTGGGAGGACGAGGCGAAGACCAAGAAGACCCTCGCCCGTTGTCGCAAGGTGGCCATGCATCTCCGGAACACGCTACGTGGATATGGCATCGACGACATCATCGAGACGAGCGGCGGCATGCGCCGAGTCGTTCCCGAGAGGTTCTCGTGCGACTACTACGACTACCTGTCCGGCGATCCCCGCTACGTGGATCTGTTCCGCGGCTCGTACCTCTCGAACTACTCATGGGCTGAGGCGACGTTGTCTGATCTCAGCTACGGAAGGAAGAGCGAGCCCTAGGGAAGGGAGCGATGCAGGCAGGGAGGAAACGTACGTCAAGACACAGAACGCGACAGAGGAGACACCATATGGACGCCACGACGATGAGCCTTCGTATCGACAGCAACATCAAGCAGGACGCGGCAAAGGTCTTCAGCCAGCTGGGCATGTCGTTCAACACGGGGGTGAGCATCTATCTGCGGACCGTCGTCCGCGAGAACCGCATCCCCTTCGATCTCGAGCTCGGCAGCAATACCGATGAGGAACGCAAGACGGACAGGTAGGTCCCTTGGTCGAACACCGTGTGCGCTTTACATAACTAGTACGCCTCCTGATGGCATGCATCATGCATACCTTACATAGATAATTCAAGAGAAGGAACGCAGGGGGAACGTAGCTGGCCACTTGCTGAGACGCACCGTTGCTTAACTCGTTTTCAAGCTAGGTCCATGTTCTTGGGACCGAGCCAAGCGAGTAACCAGACGGTGACGGTCGTAAGCGAAGATGCCATGAAGAGATTTGATACCTGCAAGCTGCGGGGTTCCGGAGGGGTCGCGCGCGTCCTTGTGGCGCTCGTGACCGTCTTCATGCTGTGTGTCATGGGAACGACGTCGGCCTTCGCGCTGAGCGAGCCCACCCATACCAAGACCGTCACGGCAAACTCCGACGGTACGTATGACCTGAGCCTCTCGGTCACGGGAGACTCGGAGTCGTCGCAGACGACAGACCCCGCCGATATCGTGATCGTGCTCGACCACTCTGGCAGCATGACAAAGAAAATGCACGGCGCCAGCGGGTCGCGTTGGAAGGTGGCGAAGTCAGCCATCAGTCAGATCGCCGACTCCATCCTCACCGAGGACAACGCCAAGCTTGACGCGAGCCAGCAGGCACGTATCTCGCTTGTCACCTTCGGCGATACCGCGAGCGTCGACGTTGGGTACACCACCAACGCCAGCGACATAATGAACGCGGGAGTGTTCAGTGATGATTATACGCCTACTGGGGGAACCAACTGGGAGGATAGCCTGCTCAAGGCAAATACCCAGGTAAATAGTGGACGTGAGGGCGTCAAGAAGTACATCATCTTCCTGTCGGATGGTGACCCCACGTTCAGGGACAGCTCCTGTGGAGACAACAACGACGACAGGTGGTCAACGCCCTGGGGCATACACGGTAGTGGGAATTCCGATCCCCATAATTGGAACTATAACAGCGCCAAGAATGCGGCCAACGCCCGTCCGGCAGGTACCACCCTCTTCTCCGTCGCGGTGTCGACCGATGCCGCAGGCAAGATGAACAACTTCGCCACCGACACCACCACCAAGACCAGCACCAGCACGTATCTTAATGGGACGAGCTCCACAGACCTCGACGCTGCAGTCAAGACGATCATCAATAGCATCAAGAGCGTGAGCACGTACAAGAACGTCTCGGTGGATGACACGCTCTCCGACTACGCCTCGTTCGCGGAGGCATCCCCCACGTTCACGGCCACCAAGACCTCCAAGGGCAAGACGGAGACCATCGCCAACCCGGACGTCACCGTCGACGGGAAGAGCGTCACATGGGACCTCTCCAAGCTCGGGAACAACGGCAAGCTCGAGTCCGGGACCACATACACGCTTACCTTCAAGATCACCCCGTCCGACGCCGCCTACCAGAAGTACGCCACGGATGGAAGCTATCCTTCCACGGGTGACGAGGGCACAGGCGCGTCCTCGGCCGGGAAGCCTGGCTTCTATTCGAATGCCGACGAATCGGCAAAGCTCAACTACACGTCGGTCAAGACGATCAATGGTAAAGATCAGCCCGATGATCCCGCGACGACGAGCTACGCGCGTCCCGTCATCCAGTGCAGCCTGACCAGCGCGAGCGTCTCCAAGAATTGGGACGACTCCAACAACAACGCGGGTCTGCGTCCCTCATCCGTCACCATGCAGCTTCAGAAGACCGTCAACGGGCAGACCTCCGACGTCCAGGGCAAGACCCTCACGCTGACCGCCAATAGCGGATGGACGGGGACCATCGACAAGCTGCCGGTCTCCGAGTCCGGTCATGACATCACCTATAGCTTCCGTGAGACCAACGTGCCCAGCAGCTATACCGCGACCACGAGTGGCTCCACCATCACCAACACGCTCAAGACTGGCGCGCTCAGCATCGAGAAGAGCGTGATCTCCTCCGAAGGCACCACCGCGGCCAGCAATGCCACGTTCACCTTCAAGGTCGATCTGAAGAGCGGGAACAACAAACTTGGCGGGAGTTACAAGTACACCATCTATGACAGCGATGGCAGCACGATCAAGACGGGCACCATCAGCAGTGGTGGGACCGTCCAGCTCCTGGCCACCCAGCATGTCGAGATCACGGGCATCCCTGCTGGTGTGAGGTATACCGTCACCGAGCAGAACAACCCCGGTGGCTTTGAGAACACCTCCAAGTCGAATGATAAGGGCTCCATCCCCGTGGGGTCGACTGCGGCCTGCTCCTACACCAACACGTACACCGCGAAGCCCGTGGACGTCGACATCCTCGCCACGGTCGAGAAGATCCTGACCGGACGCGACTGGTCGGACACGGATTCCTTCACCTTCAAGCTCACGGCCGCGACCACGAGCGCGCCCATGCCTTCCAGCACGACGCTCAGCCTGACTAAGAGTAATCTCTCCGGCGGCAGCGCCAAGGGTAGCTTCGGCAAGGTCACCTATACCGTCCCCGGTGAGTACACCTACAACATCAAGGAGGACGCAGGCTCGCTCGGTGGCATCACCTACGACGACCACACGGCGACAGTCACCGTGAAGGTCTCCGATGACGCCATGGGGTACCTCCACGCCAGCATCACGACAAGTGGCTTGACCTTCACCAACAAGTACGGCGCGAGCAAGACGGTCGACGCGCTCAGGATCACCAAGACGCTGTCGGGTCATGACATGGCCGCCGGGGACTTCCAGTTCACGGTCAAGCCTCAGGACCAGGCATCCGCCACGAAGGCCGACATCGACCTCGATGGCAAGACCGTCTCCAATACCGCGGCGAGCGACGGCCAGACCGTGACGATGGACCCCCTCGGCCAGATCGCCTTCAACGAGAAGGATATCGGCCAGACCTTCACCTACGCCGTTTCCGAGACGAAGGGCGGCGGCGACGGCTATAGCAATGACGGCACCGTCTACACCGTCTCGATGAAGGTCCAGGACGCAGGCGGCGGAAATCTCAAGATCGTGACGACCGTGAGTGAGCCTGGCAAGACCGATGTGACCTATACCAACAGCCCGGCCACCGTGGCCTTCAAGAACGGCTACAGCGCCTCGGGCACCCTGGGCAGCAACGGGACGGTCTCCATCGACGCCAGGAAGCAGCTTGTTAACCACGATCTCAGCAAGGATGAGTTCTCCTTCTACGTGGCTAACTCCGCCGGCACGAAGGTCGCCACCGCGACGAACGCTGCCTCGGGCGCGATCACGTTCTCCGACATCAACTACACGACCGACTCCGTCAAGGCTGACGTGGCGGCCAAAACCGCAACCCAGGGCAAGGTCGATGACAAGGACGTCTACACCTATGTCTACACCGTGTCCGAGGACACGACCAACCTCCCCGCCGGTGTGACGGCGACGACGTCCTCGTTCCAGATCACGGTCACCCTGGTCGATGACGGCGCAGGTCACCTGCTCCCGACCGTCGCCTATCCCGTGGGTACGAGCTCCCTGCAGTTCGTGAACACCTACAGCACGAACAACATCGAGATCGACCTGGCAGGGAAGAAGACCGTCGATCACACCTCGGCGTTCAGCGGCCCTGGCGACATCACCGGCATGTTTACCTTCAAGATAGCCACCGATGACGGGGTCTCGCCCGAGAAGACCACCGCGACCACGGACCAAAACGGCACCGTCGACTTCGGCAAGGTCAAATTCACCCTGCAGAGCCTCGGCGGCGCGAAGCAGAAGACCTTCGACTACACCGTGACCGAGGTGGAGGGACACCAGGGTGGCATCTCGTATGACACCACGCCCCAGAACATCGCCATCACCGTGACCGATGACGGCAAGGGCAACCTGTCGTACACGATCGATCCGGCCCAGTCCCCGTACTTCTCGATAACCAACAAGTACTCCGCGTCGCCCGCCTCCGACACCATCAAGGCCACCAAGTCCATCGACGGGCGAGACCTCAAGGATGGCGAGTTCACCTTCCAGCTGGTCGACGCGAACGATGAGGTCGTGGCGAGTGGTACCAACGATGCGAACGGCAATGTCACCATCGACGGCCTCTCCTTCGACAGCATCGGAAGCTACAGCTACACGCTCAAGGAAGTCGCGGGAGACACCTCGAAGGGCGTCACCTATGACGGCACGACCTATACCGTTACCGTGAACGTCATCGACGATGGCAAGGGTGCCCTCACGGCGAGCAACGTGATCACCGATGCCGACGGCAACGAGGTCTCCACGCCCAGCTTCAACAACTCCTACGAGACGACCCCCACCTCCGCCAGCTTCGGCGCGACCAAGGTGCTCAGCGGCCGTACGCTCAACGAGGGCGAGTTCGGCTTCACGCTCTCGTCCTCCGACGGCACGCCCATGCCTGAGGTCACGAACGTCTCCAACGGCGCCGACGGCTCGGTGTCCTTCGGGGCGATCGAATATGAGGCGAAGGGCGAGTACGACTACACGATCTCCGAGGACCAGGGGAGCATCGCCGGCGTCACCTATGACGGGACCACCTATCGCGTCCATGTCTCGGTGACCGATGACGGTGTCGGACACCTCGTCGCTGCGGTCAGCTATCCCGACGGCACGCCGGTCTTCAACAACTCCTACGTTCCGTCGCCCGTCACCGTGTCCGGTGTCATCAAGGGCACCAAGACCCTCACGGGGGCCGCGCTGACCGAGGGCGAGTTCTCCTTCGTCCTCACCGACTCCGCGGGCGGGCAGGCGGCCACGGCCACGAACAAGGCCGACGGCAGCGTGACCTTCTCCGACGTCACGTACACCGAAGCCGGCACGTATGACTACGTGGCCACCGAGGTCGCCGGCACCGATGCCAAGTTCACCTACGACACCGCGTCGTTCAAGGTCCGCGTCACGGTCAGCGATGACGGCAACGGCAAGCTCACGGCCGAGGTCAGCTATCCCGACGGCGCGCCGACGTGGAACAACGTCTACACGGATTCCAGCTCCGTGGTCATCCCCCAGACCGGCGATGGCACGACGGGGGCCGGCTTCCTCATCGCGCTGCTCGCAGTCGCAGGCATTGCGATCTGCAGCGGTAGCCGTATGAGGAGGAACGAGAGGTAGGATCTAGCTACACCCTTTGGTGTCTTGGAGCGTCTTGGCCCGTGGGGGCGAGGGGATGGTCGATGTCCCTCTCGTCCCCGCGGGCCAAGCGCCGTTTGGTGGATGTCGGATCCCCTCAGAACGATGGGATCTCGCCGGCATAGGAACGTGCGCGCTCCCACAACGGCCCCTTCGCTCCCATGGTGAAGGCGATGTCAGAGCTGCGAATGCAGAGCAGACGTGTGCCTGGGGCAATCTCGAGGTCGGCCATCGTGCGTGCGGGGATCGCCAGCGTCGCTTGTCCGCCCACGGGAAGCCAGGCGTAGCGCCGTCCCTTGTAGCGCACGAGCTCCCCCGCCGGAACCGTTCGTCCCTCGACCCCAGGGAGCTCGTCGAGGATGTGCCCCAGGGCCGAGGGGCGGAGAAGCCCCGGTCTGGTCACGCAGAACCCGCCTGTGGAGCGGCTGCCCGAGAAGATGATGACGGTGTCGTCGAGCTCGATGTGATACTCGTCTGCGGCCTCCGGGGGGATGACGAGCGAGCCGTCATCCCCGATGAGGGAGATTCCGAAAACGTACTTCCCGCCCTTGTTCAGCTGTGGCATATGCGCGCTCCCTCGTGTCCGCCCTTGTCCGCTAGGCCTTGGCCACGGGGATCTGCACCTCGGTGAGCCAGTCGGCGGGGTCCTTCTTGTTCCAGATGCCGTCGATGTAGCTGCAGCGCGGGTCGTCGGTCACCCGGTAGCCG